>NZ_JAWRWY010000017.1:0-196902 GCF_046535315.1 Paraburkholderia sp. SIMBA_027 | reverse complement strand
AACGTGAACGGTGGCGCGATTGCGATCGGCCATCCGATCGGCGCGTCGGGTTGCCGGATTCTGGTGACGCTGCTGCACGAAATGCAGCGCCGCGACGCCAAGCGCGGTCTGGCATCGCTGTGCATTGGCGGCGGCATGGGCGTGGCGCTCGCGCTCGAACGTCCGTAAGCACGCAATACGCTGCGAAGGCGGCCGCTTCGCGGTACGCTTTCGCGCTCGAATGCGGTAAGCAGGCAACGATTAGCAGCAGGACCAGCAACAGCAGACAGAGGCGAGGCCGGGGCCGTCGATCGGCGCTCCGGATAACGATAATGGAGTGTGGTTTATGTCACAGCGTATTGCGTATGTAACGGGCGGTATGGGCGGCATCGGAACGGGCATCTGCCAGCGCCTCGAAAAGCAGGGCTTCAAGGTGGTTGCCGGTTGCGGCCCGAACTCGCCGCGTCGCGTGAAGTGGCTCGAGGACCAGAAGGCGCTCGGCTTCAACTTCATCGCCTCGGAAGGCAACGTGGGCGACTGGGATTCGACGGCGCAGGCCTTCGACAAGGTCAAGGCCGAGGTGGGCGAGGTCGACGTGCTCGTCAATAACGCGGGCATCACGCGCGACGTCGTGTTCCGCAAGATGACGCGCGAAGACTGGACCGCGGTTATCGACACGAACCTGACGAGCCTCTTCAACGTCACGAAGCAGGTGATCGACGGCATGGTTGAACGCGGCTTCGGGCGCATCATCAATATTTCGTCGGTGAATGGCCAGAAGGGCCAGTTCGGGCAGACCAACTACTCGACGGCCAAGGCCGGGATTCACGGTTTCACGATGGCGCTCGCGCAGGAAGTGGCCACCAAGGGCGTGACGGTCAACACCGTTTCGCCGGGCTACATCGGCACGGACATGGTGAAGTCGATCCGTCCCGACGTGCTGGAAAAGATCGTCGCGACCATTCCGGTGCGCCGCCTCGGCGCGCCGGAGGAAATCGCCTCGATCGTCGCGTGGCTCGCCTCGGAAGAGTCGGGCTTCGCAACCGGTGCTGACTTCTCGCTGAACGGCGGGTTGCACATGGGCTGATCCCGCGCGCCGCGCGCCTGGCAGGGGACGCGCGGCGGCACAGGGGATCGATGGCGGCGGCGCGCCTGTTTGCACGCCGGGGCAGGCTCGCCGCCGGGCTAGACGACGCGCGATGGCATCGGCCGTCGCGCGTTGGCGCATACAAGGGCGACACATGACGACTACAAAGAAAACCGCCGAACGACTGATCAAAAAATATCCGAACCGTCGGCTGTACGACACGGAGACGAGCACCTACATCACGTTGACGGACGTGAAGCAACTCGTGCTCGAGCAGGAGGAATTCAAGGTCATCGACGCGAAGACCAACGAGGATCTGACGCGCAGCATTCTGCTGCAGATCATTCTCGAAGAGGAAAGCGGCGGCCTGCCGATGTTCTCGTCGTCGATGCTGTCGCAGATCATCCGTTTCTACGGGCATGCGATGCAGGGCATGATGGGCACTTACCTGGAAAAGAACATCCAGGCGTTCATCGACATCCAGAACAAGCTCGCCGATCAGTCGAAGAACCTTTACGAAGGCAACGCGATGAATCCCGAGGTCTGGTCGCAGTTCATGAACATGCAGGCGCCGATGATGCAGGGCATGATGACCAGCTACATCGAGCAGTCGAAGAACATGTTCGTGCAGATGCAGGAGCAGATGCAGAACCAGGCGAAGAACATGTTCAGCAGCTTCCCGTTCAAGCCCGCGGCGCCCACGGGTGCGCCATCCCCGGCTGCGCCCGCGCACGGCGCGACCGAAGGCGGCAGCGACGACGAGAAGAAGTAAGCGTATCGAATGTGGCAGTGAGCGTGATTGACCCGGCTCGCGCGTGACGACGCGCAGCCCGGCGTCACGCAGCGTTCGGCTCGCGCAGCGGGCGCCGCAAGTGCGTCCGGCGCTCCGGATTCGGCGCGCGCGGTCGAGGCGCACTCGACGCGCGCGGCGCGCGTTCCGCTTGTCATTTTTCTTTGCTCATCCGCGTTGCGTGTTCGCGCGGCTTGACGCCCCGTGTCTCATCTGACCCCGCTAGCCGTGTCCGCCGCCTTCCCTGGCCCGCCGCTGCCTGTGCCAAACAGGTAAAATGGTGGATTGGCCTGAACATCGCGCGGCGCAACGAACGCCCTGCGCCCCACCTCCGGACGTACACGTGAAAAACCCTGTTGAATCAACGACCTCCCGCAATCCCGCGCCGCGCGTCGGGATGGTATCCCTCGGCTGTCCAAAAGCGCTTGTCGACTCCGAGCAGATCATTACCCAACTGCGCGCCGAAGGTTACGAGATCTCGGGTTCATACGACGGCGCCGACCTCGTCGTGGTCAATACCTGCGGCTTCATCGACGAAGCCGTGCAGGAAAGCCTCGACGCCATCGGCGAAGCGCTGAGCGAGAACGGCAAGGTCATCGTCACGGGGTGTCTGGGCAAGAAGGCCAGCGCGAGCGGTTCGAACCTGATCGAAGAAGTGCATCCGAAGGTGCTGGCCGTGACCGGCCCGCACGCCGTCGGCGAAGTGATGCAGGCGGTCCACAGCCATCTGCCGAAGCCGCACGATCCGTTCGTCGACCTCGTGCCGGCCGCGGGCATCAAGCTCACGCCGCGTCATTACGCCTATCTGAAGATTTCGGAAGGCTGCAATCACCGCTGCACGTTCTGCATCATCCCGTCGATGCGCGGCGATCTGGTCTCGCGTCCGGTTGCGGAAGTGATGCTCGAAGCGGAAAACCTCTTCAAGTCGGGTGTGAAGGAACTGCTCGTGATCTCGCAGGACACGAGCGCGTACGGTGTCGACGTCAAGTACCGCACGGGTTTCTGGAACGGCAAGCCGATCAAGACGCGCATGACCGATCTGGTCACGGCGCTCGGCGAACTCGCCGCGCAGTACAACGCGTGGGTCCGCCTGCATTACGTGTATCCGTATCCGAGCGTGGACGAAGTCATTCCGCTGATGGCCGAAGGTCCGTTCAAGGGTCACGTGCTGCCGTATCTCGACGTGCCGTTCCAGCACGCGCACCCCGAGGTGCTCAAGCGCATGAAGCGTCCCGCGAACGCCGAAAAGGTCATGGAGCGCGTGAAGGCGTGGCGTGAAATGTGCCCGGATCTCACGATCCGCAGCACGTTCATCGCCGGTTTCCCCGGTGAGACGGAAGAGCAGTTCGAAACGCTGCTCGACTTCATCCGCGAAGCCGAACTCGACCGCGTGGGCTGTTTCGCCTACTCGCCGGTCGAAGGCGCGACGGCCAACGAACTCGAAGGCGCGCTGCCCGACGAAGTGCGCGAGGCACGCCGCGCGCGCTTCATGGAAGTCGCCGAGGAAGTGTCGGCGAAGCGCATCCAGCGCAAGGTTGGCAAGACGCTCAAGGTGCTGATCGACGAAGTGAACGCCGACGGCGGCATCGGCCGCACGGCGGCGGACGCGCCCGAGATCGACGGCGTGGTCTACGTTGCGCCGGCGACGAAGGCGTCGAAGCGTTACAAGGTTGGCGACTTCGTCTCGGTGAAGATCACGGGCGCCGACGGCCACGATCTCTGGGGCGAGGTCTGAGCGGCATGACGCAAACCGCGCCGCAGATCCTCGCGTACGGCGAGGCGATGGTCGAGTTCAATCAGGCGACGCCGGGCCAGCCGCAGTATCTGCAAGGCTTCGGCGGCGACACCTCGAATTTCGCGATCGCGGCGGCGCGCCAGGGCGCGCACACCGGTTTCGTTTCGGCGGTCGGCGACGATCAGTTCGGGCGTCTGCTGCTCGATCTGTGGACGCGCGAGGGCGTCGATACGGCGAACGTGCGCGTGAACGCCGACGCGCCCACCGGCGTCTACTTTGTCTCGCACGGCCCGAGCGGCCACGCGTTCGACTATCTGCGCAAGGGCTCGGCGGCGAGCCGCTACGCGCCCGGCGATCTGCCGTGCGAGGCGCTGGCCGCCGCGCGCGTGCTGCATCTGTCGGGTATCAGCGTCGCGATCGGCGATGTGGCTTGTGACGCGGCGTTCGCGGCCATCGAGCACGCGCGCGCAAGCGGCGTGCAGGTGAGCTTCGACACCAATCTGCGGCTCAAGCTGTGGCCGCTCGCGCGCGCCCGCGCGGTGATGACCGAAGTGCTGCGCGCGACCGACATCTGCCTGCCGAGTTGGGACGACGTCGCCGTGCTGACCGGACTGGACGACCGCGACGCTATTGTGGACCGGCTGCTGTCGCTGGGTTCGCGTGTCGTCGCGCTCAAGCTCGGCAAGGCGGGCGCGTATGTGGCGACGCCCGACGAGCGCCGCCTGGTGCCGGGCCGCGTGGTCGCCGCCGTCGATGCAACCGGCGCGGGCGATTGCTTCGGCGGCGCCTTCATTGCGCGCATCGTGGCCGGCGACGATCCGTTCGCGGCCGCGCGCTACGCCAATGCGGCGGCCGCGCTGTCGACGCTCGGCTATGGCGCCGTCGCGCCGATTCCGCGCCGCGAAGACGTCGAGCGCACGCTGGCCGACGCCTGAGCGCGTTCTTCGCGCGCTTGTCAGGCAGGCGGCACACGAATCAGGGAGTGTGATGGAAGTATCGATTTCGAAAGACCCGAGCGGCGCGCGCCGCTCGTCGAACGCGCCGCGCGCGTGGAGCCTGTTCGCGGCCTGCGTGATCGCCTTGCCGCTCGCGGCGTGCGCCGTGGGCGATGGCGGCGCGAAAGGCGCATCGGGTGCGGCGGTCATCAAGGTGCATTCGACGCTCAAGCCGAATCCCGAATTCGCGCACTATCCGCAGTACACCGGCACGCTCGGCAAGCGCGCGATCGTGATGCGTTTGGGCAAGAAGACCGATCCCGACGATCCCGGCGGCATTCACGGCGAGTATCAGTTCACCGACACGGGCGAAGTGATCCTGATCGCGGGCGACCGCACCGGCCAGACGCTCGAAGCGGAAGAGTCGGACGACGGCACGCGCATCGTCGGCAACTGGGTCGGCACGTTTGCTGCCGACGACTCGATTTCCGGCGATCGCATGGAAGTCGACGATTCGAATCCGCAGCCGTTCGAACTCAAGCTGGTGGCGGCAGGCGCGGCGGCGCCGTCCGCGGCGAGCCCGGCGGCGAAGGGCGCTCAGGCGGTCAACGGCGTCGGCAATGTGGTGACGGGCGAGTAAGCCGCGTCAGCGGGCGGTTTCAGTCGCCCTTTGCTCGATCGTGCGTCTCGACCTGAACGGAACGTGTGCGCGCCACGCGCGTGACGCGAGTGACACGAGGCGCGTCGAGCGCCGTGCGCGGCTTCTTGCGCGCGCCCGTTCGTTTCGATGAAGCAACAGGCTGTCCGCGCAAGGTGGCCAGCCGCGTCAGTTCGCTTTCCAGCGCTGCGCGTTCGCGTTGCCATTGCGCTTCCTGCGCGAGCAGGGCGTCGAGACGGCCCTGCGCGTCGCGCAGCGCATTCGTCTGCTGTGCTTCCTGCACGCGCGCCGCGCCCAATTCACTCACCAGTTGTTCGTTGCGTTGCTGCGCGCTCGCGGCCAGCGCATCCGCACGCCTGCGCTCTTCGCGCGCCTCGCTGATCTGCTGCATCATGTGCTTCTGCACGCCTTCCATGCGCTGTGTCGCCTTGTCGAGCTCGGACTGAAAGGCGGCGTCGCGCGCTTCCTGTCCCGCACGCATGGCCGCAATGGCGTGTTCGTGCGCGGTCCGTTGTTCTTGCGCACGCGTTTCTGCCAACATGCGCTCGGCGTCGCGCAGGGTTTCGAGCGTTGCCGCGCGCGTGCTCGCTTCGTTCGCACGCGCATTGGCGGCGTCGAGTTGCGCCTTGAGCGCCGCGATCTGCTCGTTGCTCGCGGCGAATTCCACGTCGCGCAGACGCAGTTGCTCCAGCGCTTCATCGCGCGTTTCCTCAGCCTGCGCAGCACGCGCTTCGGCTTGCGCGCCAGCTTGCTCCAGTTCCCCGACGCGCGCGTCGTACACCTTTTCCCCATGCTCCACGGCGACGGCCCACGCGGCCAGCATCGCGTCCGCGACGGCGGGCGGCAACTGCGAGGCGAGGGCGTCGCCGCGCGTTTTCTCGTCTTTCCATTGTTTGAGTTCGTCGTTGATCGTCGTGCGGCTGCCTTGACGGATTTCCGCGTAAATCAGGTCGACGGTCAGCTCATGCGGCCGTTTTCCGGCGGCGACGAGGCGAGACGCGGTTTCACGCGTGCGCAAACGGGTATCGCTGATACGGGACATGGTGTTTTCAGCAGGAGAGCGGGGAACAGGTCTGAATTTTAATGTATATCGTCGTATAACGTTATACATATAACGATCAAGCAAAGAAATTTACGATAACTCCTATAATCGAAAGTATCGATGCTGTACGCTCACGACATCACCCGAATCCGCTTGCGCCGTCGATGCAGGAAGAACTCGTAGAACCCGCAGATCACGCCACTGCCGCCGCTTTTCTCCCTTTGCCCGCCTTGCCGCCCGCGCTCGATGGCCGCGACGGCGCGAACCGGGCGCGGGGCGGCATCGCGCAGACGTCCGCGCGTAACGACATCGAAGCCGTGCGCCTTTGGCTCGCGGAATACGTCGCTTCGCCGCACACGCTGCGCAGCTATCGCAAGGAAGCGGTGCGCCTGATGCTCTGGAGCACCAATACGCTGGGCAAGCCGCTGTCGAGCCTCACGCGCGAGGATTTCGTGCTCTACGAGCAATTCCTCGCCGCGCCCAGCGCCGACTGGGCCGATCCCGAGCGGCCGCGAAGAGGGCGTGAGCGCCGCCTGTTCGACGGCCCGCTCGCGCCGCGCAGCCGTCGCCAGTCGCTCGGCATCCTCGGCGGCCTGTTCAATTACCTCGTTGCGGCAGGCTATCTCGCGGGCAATCCGCTCGCGCTGCGGCGCTCGCGCATGCCGCAGGCCGCGCGCAGCCGCCGCGTCGAACGCTATCTCGATCAGGCGCTCTGGCAGCAGGTGCTCGACGGCATCGACGCCTTCCCGCAAGACACGCCGCGCGAGCGCCAGCATTACGAGCGCTGCCGCTGGCTGATCCGCTTTCTCTACCGCACGGCGCTGCGCGCGAGCGAAGCGGCGCAGGCGCGCGCGGGCGACTTCGAGCGTCGGCGCGGACGCTGGTGGCTGCGCGTGGTGGGCAAGGGCGGCGTCGAGGGCGACGTGCCCGCGAGCGACGAACTGATGGCCGATTTCGCGCGCTACCGCGCCTTTCACGGTTTGCCGGGTATGCCCGCGCCGGGCGAAACGCGTCCCGTGGTGCTGGGCGTCGCGGGCAAGGACGAGCGGCCGTTGACGTCCACGGCGGTCTATCTGATCGTGAAGACGGTGTTCCGCCGCGTCGCGGACCGCCTCGAAGCCGACGATCCGGCCGGCGCCGACACGCTGCGCCGCGCCTCCACGCACTGGCTGCGCCACACCGCGGCGACCCATCAGGCCGACGCCGGCACCGATCTGCGCTACATCCAGAAAAATCTGCGTCACGCGTCGATCGAAACCACCGGCCTCTATCTGCACGCCGACGACGACGCGCGCCACGAGCGCACCACCGCCGCCCCGAATATGCCGCCAGGCGACATCGCCCGATGAGACCGCCGCACGCCGGTGTTAATCTTCGGGATACGTCGCGCGCGCCGCCAGCAGGTCCGGCCGCGCGTCTCGCTTCTTTTTGACGCAACAACGACGCATCAACGACGCACCAACGCATTGCTCCCGATATGACGAAATCCGACTCCAGCCGCACGGTGCAGACGCAGATCCTGCATCCGCAAGACGATCTCACTCCCGGCTTCGAATCGTTCGCGGCGCCCGTCACGCGCGCCTCGACCGTGGTCTTTCCGGACCTCGCGTCCGTGCGCGCGCTCGACTGGCGCAACGACGCGCAATGGCGCTACGGGCTGCACGCCACGCCCACGTCCACGATGCTCCAGCACCGGCTGGCCGTGATCGAAGGCGGCGAGCACACGCTGCTGCAGCCTTCCGGTCTCTCGGCGATCTCGAACGTCTATTTCGGCCTCCTGAGGAGTGGCGACGACGTGCTGATTCCCGACAACGTCTATTCGCCGAACCGCGATCACGGCGACTGGCTCGCACGCGACTTCGGCATCACCGCGCGTTATTACGACCCGATGATCGGCGCGGGCATGGCCGATCTGATCCAGCCGAACACGAAGCTCATCTGGATCGAAGCGCCCGGTTCGGTGACGATGGAAGTGCCCGACGTGCAAGCCATTACGGCGGCGGCGCGCGCGCGCAACGTCATCACGGCGATCGACAATACGTGGTCGGCGGGTCTCGCTTTCAAGCCCTTCGATCACGGCATCGACATTTCGGTGCAGGCGCTCACGAAGTACCAGTCGGGCGGCAGCGACGTGCTGATGGGCGCGACCATCACGCGCGACCGCGATCTGTATCTGAAGCTCAAATCGGCGCGCATGCGCCTGGGCATCGGCGTGTCGTCGGATGATTGTTCGCTCGTGCTGCGCGGCTTGCCGAGCATGAAGGCGCGTTTCGAAGCGCATGACCGCAGCGCGTTCGCGCTCGCGACGTGGCTCAAGTCGCGCGGCGAAATCGCGGCAATGCTGCATCCGGCCTTCGAGGACTGCCCCGGCCATGCGTTCTTCCGTCGCGATTTCACGGGCGCGGGCGGCCTGTTCTCGGTGGTGTTCGACGAACGCTATAGCGCTTCGCAGATCGACACGTTCTGCGAAGCGCTCGACCTGTTCGCACTGGGCTGGAGCTGGGGCGGGGCGAACAGCCTCGTGATGCCATACGACATCGCGTCGATGCGCAGCGCGGCGCAGTGGCCGCATCGCGGCACGCTGGTGCGCTTCTATATCGGCCTCGAAGACGAAGCGGATCTACGCGCCGATCTCGAACGCGCGCTCGCGACGCTGGCTTGACGGGCGCGTGAGTACCGGGCACGCGCCCGGCACAAGACTCGCGCCAAAAGCAAAACGGCCGCTCGCCGTCCCGTGGGACGCGAGCGGCCGTTTCAGTTTGAGCCGTGCCGGTGAAACTCAGCGCAGCGTTCGTGCGACTCAGTGCAGCTTCAACAACCCGTCGAGCCCGACGAAGTTGAACGCGACGCTCGCCGCTTCGCGCACCACCGGCTTGGCGCGGAACGCCACCGACAAACCGGCTTCGGCCATCATCTTGAGGTCGTTCGACCCGTCGCCCATCGCGATCGCGCGGCGCGGCTCGATACCCAGTTGCGCGCAGGTTTCGACCAGCGTGCGCGCCTTCACGTCGGCATTGACGATCTCGCCGACCACGCGGCCCGTGAGCTTTCCATCGACGATTTCCAGCGTATTCGCGCGCGTGAAATCGAGACCCAGACGCGCCTTGAGGCGCTCGGTGAAGAACGTGAAGCCGCCCGAGACGAGCAGCGTTTTCAGGCCCGCCGCACGCGCGCCCGCGAGCATGGTTTCCGCGCCCGGCGAGAGTTGCAGACGCTCTTCGTAGACGCGTTCGAGCGCGCTCGCGTCGAGGCCCTTGAGCAGCGCCACGCGGCGCGTGAGGCTCTCGTTGAAATCCTTGATCTCGCCGCGCATCGACGCTTCGGTGATCGCCGCGACTTCGGCTTTCAGACCGCAGAAGTCCGCGATTTCGTCGATACATTCGATCGTGATGAGCGTCGAATCCATGTCCATCGCGACGAGGCCGAAATCGGCCAGCGTGCGGCCCGCTTCCACGAACGCGTAGTCGAGCTGGTGCGTGCCGCAGTAGACGTCGAGATCGGGACGCTGCGCGGGATCGGCGTTGTCGATGCGCAGCGCGCAGGCGTCGATCGGCGTGAGGCGGCTGCCGCGCGCGAGCGCGAGGAGCGGCTTGTGGTGTTCGGCTTGCAGCGGGGCGGGACTCTGGATGACGAGGTTCATGACGTGAGCGGCGCGGACCATGCAAGGGCGCCGGATGCCCGAAGACGGCGGAAATCGAAAAAGGGCGCGAAGGCGGGCCTGGCGGCTGCCGCGCGCGGCGAATGAAAGCCGGATTGTACCGTTTCGGCGCGTGCGAGCGGCCGCCTCGCGTGTAAGCGTCGAGGCGCGACGGCAGGCCCGAACGCCCGATGCGGCGGCGCAATGTGGCCTGGCGCACAGCTTTCAGCGACGAAAGCGAGCTTTCGAGGCACAATGACTGCACGTGCGGCGTCCGACGGGGGCGGCCGCCGCGTGCCGTCAACCGTACGTGTCGCGACTCGCGTCGCGCGATGCGTCGCATGCGCCACCGCGCAAGGGGACCCGGTATGCAGGACGCTCTCAAGGCCGAATCGGCTTCGTCGACATCGTCGACACCCACCCGAACGCCGATCGGCGTCCGGGCCCAGGCTCCGGACGCCAGTGCACTGGCCTCGCATCCCGCGTCCACGCCCCGCGCACCGCGTGCCACCGCGCCGCGCACGCGCTCCGGGCGAGCTTCCACCACCGGCGAAGTCGCCGGCATCCGCGTCACCAGCGCACGTCGCGTGATCGACGTGCAAAGCGGCATCCGCAAGCTCGACCTCGTACGCTATTACGCGCGCGTCGCGCCCTTGTTGCTGCCGCATCTGCGCGACCGTCCCGTTTCGCTCGTGCGCGCGCCGCAAGGCCTCGCCGGCGAGACGTTTTTCCAGCGTCACAGCGCACGCGCGCCGATCGACGGCGTTACCCAGCACGACGGTCTCGATCCCGGTCAGCCGGCGATTCTCAGTATCGATACGCTCGAGGCGCTCGTGCAGGTTGCGCAGATGGACACGATCGAACTGCATACCTGGAACGCGCTGGCGAGCGACGTCGAGCACCCCGACCGCGTGGTGTTCGATCTCGATCCCGATCCGGCGCTCGGCTGGGACCGCGTGATCGAGGCCGCGCAGCTCACGCGCGGCGTGCTGGCCGATCTCGGGCTCGAATCGTTCTGCAAGACGAGCGGCGGTAAAGGGCTGCACGTGATCGTGCCTGTTGTCCCGGGCACGAGCTGGGACGAGTCGAAGGCGTTCGCGCGCGCGGTCTCCCAGCGTCTTGCGTCCGGCTGGCCGACGCAGTTCACCGCGACGATGGGCCCGGCGCATCGCAAGAAAAAAATCTATGTCGACTATCTGCGCAATGCGCGCGGCGCCAGCACGGCGGTCGCGTGGGGCGTGCGCGCGCGGCCCGGCATGGGCGTGTCGGTGCCGATCGGCTGGGATGAGCTGACGCAGACGACGGGCGGCGCGCACTGGTCGCTCGCCGATCTCGACGCGCTGCGTGCGCGAATGGCGCAGGTTAGCCGCGCGGATCCGTGGGCCGCTTATGCCGGCTTGCGCCAGGCGGTAACGAGCGAACTGACGCTGCGGCTCGAAGAAGGCGGCGCGTAGCGTGCGCCCGCGCGCCCGGCCGTGTGCTGTCGAACGCGGCTGGGCGCGCTGTTCACGTGCTTACGCTACCGCACGCTTTTTTCCACTTCCGCGCCGGCATCCCAATACGGCGGATCGCCGAAATGCTCGCCGAGAAACTCCACGAACGCGCGGGTTTTCGGCGGCACGAACGCGCGGCTCGGATAGACGGCCCAGATCGCCGTGGCGTCGGCGAGCGGGTAGCTGTCGAGCACGCTCACGAGCGCGCCGCTGCGCAAATGCGGTGCGACATCCCACGTCGATTTGAGCGCAATGCCGAAGCCCGCCAGCAGCGCGTCGCGGATCGTTTCGCCGTTGTCGGTGACGAATCGCCCGTCCACGCGCACCGTGAGCGGCCCGGCAGGCGTGACGAACGCCCAGTCGCGCTGATCGCCGAGTATCACGCACTCGTGGCGCGCCAGATCGGACGGATGATGCGGCGTGCCGCGCTCCGCGAGATAGGCGGGCGACGCGCAGATCACGCGCCGGTTCACCGCGAGCCGCCGGGCCACCAGCGTCGAATCCTTGAGCGCGCCGATGCGGATCGCGACGTCGATGCCCGCGTCGACGAGATCGACGATCTGATCGGTCAGACGCAGATCGACGCTGACGCCCGGATAGCGGCGCAAGAACGCGGCGATCACGGGCGAGACATGCTGACGCCCGAACGACGAGGGCATCGACACGCGCAGCCGGCCTTGCGGCGCGGCGTGCGCGCGTCCGACGGCGGCGCGCGCGGCCTCGGCGGCGTCGAGCAGCGCGAGCGCGCGCGCCATGAACACCTCGCCGTCCTCGGTCGGGCTCACGCGCCGCGTGGTGCGATGCAGCAGACGCGTGCCGAGCGTGCGTTCGAGATTCGCGAGCCGCGCGCTCGCCACGGCGGCGGAAAGCCCGAATTCGCGGCCCGCGGCGGAGACGTTCGCGAGTTGCGCCGCGCGCACGAACAGCGCGACGTCGAGCAGATCGAGGCGCTCACGCGGGTCGGCGGCGAGGGGCAGGTCGGGTGGTATCGCGCTCGCTTTTTCGCTCATTATCAAAAATAACCGAAGAATGTTTCAGCAATTATGAGGCTTTTCGGCCATCGAGGCGGCGCCTAGGATGTCAGTCAACGGCGCGCGACACTCGCAAGATTGCGCGGCGCCCGAAGCGACATCCCGTCGAATTGATGATTCGCCCTCCCAAGGAGCCCGAAATGAAAGCCGTTGGCCTCTACCGCTATCTCCCGATCGACGCCCCCGAAGCCTTGCTCGATCTCGATCTGCCGACGCCCGCGCCCAGCGGCCGCGACGTGCTCGTGAAGGTGGAAGCGGTGTCCGTGAATCCCGTCGACTACAAGGTGCGCGCACCGAAGGACAAGGTCGAGACCGACGCGAAGGTGCTCGGCTACGACGCCGCGGGCACGGTCGCGGCCGTCGGCCCCGAGGTCACGCTGTTCAAGGTCGGCGACCCGGTCTTCTACGCCGGCGACATCACGCGCAGCGGCTCGAACAGCGAGTTCCAGCTCGTCGACGAACGCATCGTCGGGCACAAGCCCGCATCGCTCGATTTCGCGCACGCCGCGGCATTGCCGCTGACCGCGATCACCGCTTGGGAAGCGCTGTTCGAGCGCCTGCGCGTCTCGCCGCAAGGCGCCGACGCGGGCAAGCGCGTGCTGATCATCGGCGGCGCGGGCGGGGTCGGCTCGATCGGCATTCAACTGGCGAAACAGCTCGCGAAACTCACCGTGATCGCCACGGCGTCGCGGCCCGAATCGGCCGAATGGGCGCGCTCGCTCGGCGCGGACCACATCGTCGATCATCACGGCGACATGCCTGCGCAGATCCGCGCGCTCGGTTTCCAGAACGTCGATTACGTGCTGATCTTCAACGACACCGATGCGAATTTCCCCGCCGCCGCCGAGATCGTCGCGCCGCAGGGTGGTATCGCGACCATCGTCGAAAACGACAAGCCGATTCCGGTCGAGCTGCTCAAGGCGAAAAGCGCCGCGCTGCACTGGGAATTCATGTTCACGCGCTCGATGTTCGGCACGCCCGACATGATCGAGCAGCACAAGCTGCTGACCGAAGTGGCGCGGCTCGTCGATGCGGGCACGCTGCGCACGACGGTCGGCGAAGTGCTCGGGCCGATCAACGCGGCGAACGTGCGGCGCGCGCACAAGATGCTCGAAGAAGGGCGTGCGATCGGCAAGCTCGTGCTGAGCGGATTCTGATCGGGCGATCCGCACGCGGCGACGCCGGGGCAGCCATGCGCGGCGCATGGTTGCCCTGGCGCGCCGACCGATCCCGCGCCTGGCGAGTGGGAGAAAGCAAGCGGGATAAAACCTGGGCCGCGCAATGGCATTGCCGGGCGCACGCGGACGCGCGGCAAGCTAGACTGACAGAAGAAAGCAAGTTCGCCACACGCTGCCGTGCCCGCGTTTTTCGCGGCGACGGCAGCGCCAGCCAGGAGGTGACGCATGTCTTGCAGCAGCTCCAGCCACTCCCGCCGCGCTCGCGCGGTGCTCGTCCGTGCCGCCGTGGTGTTGTCCTGCGCGATCGCGCTGCCGGCGTTCGCCACCACGCCGATCAAGGTGACCTCGAAGGCCGCGCCCGATGGCCCGATCCGCTACACGGTGAAGGTCACGTCCAAACTCTACGGCAACTCGCAGGAAACGCGCACGCTGCGTTCCGGCGACACCGATGACTTCACCTGGCGCACCCAGCCGCCCGGCGGCGCGGTGCCGGTCGCGCAGAGTTGTCCCGATTACGGTTCGCTGCCGCTCGACGCGAATGGCGCGATGGTGCGCCAGACCCAGGTGCGGCTCGCGCCGATCGTCGCCGCCGACGGGACCGCGAACGTGCAGGTGAGCTTCCGCGCGCAGGCGCCGCGCGGCAAGCCCGCGAGCGGCGGGTCGTGTCCGGAAGTCGTGGCGCATAGCGAAGTGCTGCATTTCTCGATGCCGACCAACGGCACCGTGAAAACGGTCACGCTCAGCGACGGCACGCAACTGGCGATTTCGGCGCAGCGCTGAATCGCGCGTGCGCGCGGCAAGGCGTGCAGCGAGCGGTGCAGCGTGCGGGCGGTACGCGGCGAGCGCGGCGCTAGACGCGTGCCTTCGCACCTTTGGCACGCGCATCGCGCGCAATGAGCTTCGCCGCGAGAAAACGATGCTCGGGCGAGAACAGCCGCCGGTACGCGAGCAGCACCGAGCCGACGGTGCCGAGCGCCGAAGACGCCGCGATCAGGAACATGATCACGATCTGATAGCGCACCGCCTGCAACGGCGACTGGCCTGCGAGCACCTGGCCCGTCATCATGCCGGGCAGGCTCACCACGCCCACGACCGCCATCTGGTTGAGCGTCGGGATCATGCCCGCGCGCACCGCCTCGCGCGCGCTCGTCTGAGCCGCTTCCCAACGCGTCGCGCCGAGCGCAAGCGCGCTTTCCACGCGGTCGCGCCGCGCCGTGAGTTCCTGCATCATCCGCTCGACGCCGAGCGACACGCCCGTTAGCGTATTGCCGAGAATCATGCCGAGAATCGGAATCGCATATTGCGGCTCGTACCACGGGCGAATGCGGATCACCGCGAACAGACCCACGGCGGCCACGAGCCACGCGCTGACCCAGATCGACACGATGCTGTCCGCGCGCTGGCCGCCGTAAGTGCGCGCGCCGCGCTGCGAACCGGCGATGCCCGCGATCAGCGTCATCAACGCCATGAGCGGCAGCACCGCGTACCAGCGATTGAACGCGAACACCCAGCCGAGCACGTAGCCGATCGCGAGCAGTTGCACGACGGTTCGCACCGCGGCCCACGCGAGCTTGCGTTCGAGATCGAGCTTGAGCAGCACCGAGACCGCGCCGTTCACGAACACGAGCAGGGCCGCGATGCCGACATCGACGAGACTGAGGTCTTGCAGCACGCCAGGATTCATTGCGCCTCTCCGGAAGCCGCTTGCCGGGTGGCGGCTGGCGCGACGGAAGGTTGAGCAGCGGAAGGTTTTTCAGCGGATGGCGCCGGCGATGCATCGAGCACACCCGCGCGCATCGTGATGTGCCGGGTGCCGACGCGCGCGGCCTGCGCCGGATCGTGCGAAATCCACACCGTGGCGCGCGTTTCGCGCCGAAGCTCGAACCATTGCTCGACGAGCGCTTCGACTTCGCGCGCCGACTCGGGATCGAGCGAGGCCGTCGGTTCGTCGAGCAGCAGCGCCTCGGGATCGAGTTGCAGCACGCGTACCAGCGCGACGATCTGCGCTTCGCCGCCCGAGAGTTCGGACGCCGCGCGCGTGAGGAAATCGGCGCCGCGTCCGGTGGCGTCGAAGAGCGCGTGCACGCGCGCGGCGTCGAAGCGGCTGTCGCGATAGACCGCGAGCGAATAGGGATAGCGCAGGTTGTCTTCGACGCTGCCGTCGATCAGCGCGGGCCGCTGACGCAGGTACGCAATATGACGCCGATACGACGGGATCTGCGCGCGCGCAACCGCTTCGCCGTGCCAGCGCACCGTGCCGCCGTCGAGCGGATCGAGCAGCGCGAGCGCGCGCAGAAACACGCTCTTTCCCGAGCCTGACGGACCCGTGAGCACGACGCGTTCGCCGCCGTGCAGCGCGAAATCGGCGGGTTGCAGCAGCACCTGATCGCGCTGTGCGTCGCGTCGCGCGAGGCCAAGCGCTTCGACGAGCGGCGCGCTCACGTCAACGGGGGGACGTTTCGAATCGTTTTGATGGTTCATTGAAAGATGGCAAACAAGACGGGCGAGCGCAGATTGCAGATTCGCACATTCGCACATTCGGGCAAGAAACCAGGCACGTCTTCTGCTGTCGTATCGCTGGCGAAACAACAATGCAAAAACCGGAGTGCGCATGACGTCACCGCAACCCAAGCCCCGCGGCCCCGGCCGCACACTCGCCAGGATCTTCGCATGGCTCGTCGCGATTGTAGTCGTGCTGATCGCCGCGCTCGCCGTCTTTATCTACACCTTCGACTGGAACCGCGCCAAGCCTTACGTCAACGAGAAAGTGACCGAAGCGATCGGGCGTCCGTTCGCCATCGTCGGCGATCTGAAGGTCGGCTGGCGTCGTCCGCCCGGCGAAACGGGCTGGCGCGCCTGGGTGCCCTGGCCGCGTTTTTCCGCGGCGCAGATCGAGGTGGCCAATCCCGACTGGGCGAAGTCGCCGCATTTCGCGACGCTCGACGAGATCGACTTCGAAGTGGCCGTGCTGCCGCTGCTCGCGCACGACATCGTGATTCCGGCCATCAATCTCGTGAATCCGTCCGTCGACATCGAACGGCTCGCCGATGGCCGCAACAACTGGACCTTCAAGCTGCCCGCGTCGAGCGGGCCGTCGACGTGGAAACTCAATCTGCATGACATCACGTTCGGCAGCGGCAACATCGCGGTCGACGACAAGCAGACGAAAACCGACGTGAAGATGGTCGTGAGCCTGCTCGGCCAGGGCATTCCGATCGGCAAGGTGATGGAGCAGCAGGAAGCGGCTTCGCGCCAGGGCTCGGCGCAGGTGATCGGCAAGGCGGGCGCGAACCGGCTCGCCCAGCAGGCCGAGAAGCAGCAGGCGTCGGAAGCGGCGGCCGCGAGTGCGGCGGCGGCGAGCGAGGCCAGCGCAGCGAGCGCGGCCGGACCGGCATCGGGCGCGGCTTTGAGCGCGTCGGCGTCATCGGCGGCGTCGGACGGCGGGGCCGCTTCGCAAGGCATCGGCTCGAAGCTGGCCGCGGTCGGCGCGAGCGCCGCGAGCAACGCGAACGCGGCGGCGGGCGGTCAGACCAACGAGCCGTTCTACGCGATCGGCTGGACCATCAAGGGCACCTACAACAAGACCGCGCTGTCGGGCGAGGGCAAGCTCGGCGGCGTGCTCGCGCTGCAAAACGCCAGGCGTCCGTTCCCGGTACAGGCCGACGTGCGTGTCGGCGACATGCATATCGCGCTGGTCGGCACCGTGACGGACCCGGCGCATCTGGCCGCCGTCGACCTGCGCCTGTGGCTCCAGGGCCAAAGCATGGCGCATCTTTACAACCTGACCGGCGTGACGCTGCCGGAAACGCCGCCGTACGCAACCGAAGGCCGTTTCGTCGGCCAGTTCCGCAAAGGCGCGAGCGTGTTCCGCTACGAGAATTTCACGGGCCGCGTGGGCGGCAGCGACCTGAACGGCACGCTCGTCTACACGCAGCGCGATCCGCGCCCGCTACTCTCCGGCGAACTCGTGTCGAACCTGCTGCAATTCTCCGATCTGGCGCCGATCATCGGTGCCGACAGCAAGGCGAGCAAGGCCAAGCGCGGCGACACGGTGCAGCAGCCCGCCGACCGCGTGATTCCGGTCGAGCCTTTCAAGACCGACCGCTGGAAAGCCATCGACGCCGACGTGAAGTTCACGGGCCGCCGCATCATCAAGCAAGGCAGCCTGCCGATTCAGGACCTCTACACGCACGTCACGATGACCAACGGCGTGCTCGACTTCGAGCCGCTGCAGTTCGGCGTCGCGGGCGGCACCTTCGCCACGCGGCTGTCGCTCGACGGCAGCGGCGCGCCGCTCAAGGCGCGCGGCACCGTGGAAGCGCGCCATCTGAAGCTCAAGCAGCTGTTCCCGGGCGTGAAGTCGATGCAGCAGGCGCTCGGCGAAGTCAACGGCGACGCCTCGCTCTCCGCGACCGGCAACTCGCCGGCGGCGCTCGCCGCGACGTCGAACGGCGAGGTCAAGGCGCTCGTCACGCAAGGCACGGTCAGCCGTCTGCTGATGGAAGCGGCCGGGCTGAACGTGGCGAACGTGGTCTACGAAAAGCTGTTCGGCAATCGCGACGTCAACATCAACTGCGCGGCCGCCGATTTCGTGGCGACCAACGGCGTGGTGAATCCGCGCGTGTTCGCGCTCGACACCGACGACGCCGTGATCGACATCGACGGTCCGATCGATCTGCGCGACGAATCGATGGATATGAAGGTGCATCCGCACACAAAGGGTTTCCGGATCTTCTCGCTGCGCTCGCCGCTTTACGTGAAGGGCACGTTCAAGAATCCGCATGTGGGCGTGGATGCGGCGGCGCTTGCGCTGCGCGGCGGCGCGATGGTCGGCCTCGGTCTGCTCAACCCGTTCGCGGCGCTGATTCCGCTGATCGCGCCGAGCAACAACAAGCCCTTGCCGTGCGCGCAGTTGTTTTCGCAGATTCGCCAGCATCCGGTTGCGCCGCCGCCGGGGCAGAAGATGCGCGCGCCGGCGGCCGCGAAGGGGGCGAGCGGGTCCAGCTCCGGTTCGGGTTCGAATGGCGCGAAGGGCGGTGCGGCGGCGCCGTCGAAGCGCGAGGAATCTTCACAACCCACCACGCAACCCGGCATGCAGTCGCTCTACAAGGGGAGCTGAACGGAAAGCACTCGGGCGCTCGCACAGACGAGCGCCCATGCGAAAACGCCCGGCGAGAAAGCCGGGCGTTTTTTTCTGATCAAACTCAGCGCAACTGACGCGGGATCGGGTCGCCGGCCGGGTCCTGCCGGCGGGTCACGCTGCGCGAGGCCGCGCCGGGTTTCGCCGCGCCGAACTCGGGCAGGATGCGAGCGCGCGCGCGGCTCGCGAAAATCAGGAAGCCGAAGCCGTCCGCCTCGTACCAGTAGCCGCCGTTTTCGAGTCCTTCGATCGGCTGCTCGAGCGCATGCGCGATGGATTCGATGCAGCGTCTGCGCAATTCGCTCGTCGCCGGATAGGGCGGCTGCGCGCCGCGCACGCAGCACAGCAGCACGTCGAGCCCGGGCAGCACGTGTGCGTAGAGCACCGGCTCGTCCTGGGCGCGCGCACGCGCGATCTTGGTGTCGAGTTGACCGAACGGTTTGAAGTGATTCAGCACGGCGAGAAACGACTCGTCGCCATCCGACTTGACGCGTTTCCGCTTTTTCGGGAAGGACATAAAAATTCGCCTGAAAAAGGTGGATTGCAAAACACGCAGCGTTCCCATGCGACCACTCCCGGCTTGGTGCGCCGCACGTCGATCCTTCGTAGCATGCCGACCTGTCACAGGCAATCGCCATGCCGGACCGCACGTCGCGCTCATGTAGGTATCCCGGCGCTCCTTCGCTTACTTTTGTTCGTCTCCGGTCTCAATAATAGACCTGCATGCGCGCGCGGTGTGGCGATTTCTCGGGAAAAATCGGGCTTTTCGCATCGCCTGGTGCGAGCCGCCACACACGTTGTCATCTCTTAAATTCGCGCAGATAATGTTTTGGCTCTGGCGCCCGCGGTTAATCAAAAGGCATGTCGCCCAGACCGCCACCGGACCAGACCGTCATGAAACTCTTCACGAAGGGGCTCCTGCTGATCGCGATTCCCAGCGCCATCGAACTGGCGCTGCTCGGCGTCGTGTTCGACACGCAAGGCAAGACCGCGCAGGCCGCGCGCAGCGCCGACAACAGCAAGCAGATTCTCTGGCAGGCGACCAGTCTCGTCGATCCGCTCCTGCGCGAAGCCGCGCGCGTGCGCACCGCAATCGTGCTCGAAGATCCCTCGTTCATCGACCGCCGCGCCGTCTGGACCGAATTCTCCGATCGCGTATCGCTGCTCGCGCACATGGTGAACGACAACCCCGAGCAGCACGCGCGCGTCGAGCGCATCCACGCGTACGGGCGGGCGTGGCGCGCGCGGTGTGCCCAGGTCGCCGATGCCTTGCGCGAGGGCCGCGCCACGTCGTTGGTGCGCGCGGCCGGCGACGGCATGCCGCCCGAAATCGACGCGGTGCGCAACGAACTGGCCGCCTTTATCGCCGACGAAACCCGCCTCGACGAAGCGCGTAGCGCGTCGCTGCGCGAGACGCGAGAGCGCCAGCAGGATGCGCTGATCGTCGCGGTGGTCGGCTCGATGCTGATCTGGGGCGCGACGGCGTGGCTGTTCGCGCGCAACGTCGGCCAGCGGCTCGCGGCGCTCGGCGCAAACGTGGAGCGGCTCGGCGCGGGCGCGCCGCTCGCGCAGCCGCTCGCGGGCGACGACGAAATCGCCGCGCTCGACACGGTGCTCAATCAGACGAGCCGACGTTTGCGCGCCGCCGAGCGCGAGCAGGCGGCGCTCAAGCTGCAGTTGCAGGCGCGCGCCGCCGACCTCGCGACCGCGAACGACAATCTGCGCCAGGAGAGTCAGGACAACGAGATGTTCATCTACAGCGTCTCGCACGACCTGCGCTCGCCGCTCGTCAATTTGCAGGGTTTTTCGAAGGAATTGCAGGTGTCGTGCGAGGAACTGCGCACGCGCATCGACGCAGCGGGGCTGCCCGCTGACGAACACGCGAGCATGGTCGAAGTGCTCGACGGCGACGTGGACGAATCGCTGCAATTCCTGCGCCAGGCGGTGGGGCGCGCGGCGGCGATCATCGACGCGCTGCTGCGCATGTCCCGCGCCGGGCGCCTCGAATATCGCTGGCAGCGCGTGAACGTGCGGCGCATCGTCGAGCGGGCGCTCGCCGGGCTGAGCGCGGGGCTCGCGCAGCGCGCGCAGATCGACGTGCTCGATCTGCCGCCTGCGTGGGGCGATCCGGCGGCGCTCGAGGAAATCTTCGGCAACCTGATCGATAACGCATTGCGGCATCTCGATCCGGCGCGGCCCGGTCAGGTGGAAATTGGCGCGGTCGACGCGGTGGATGAGGGCGACGGCGCGCTCGCGCCGATGTTCGAAAATAACGCGGAAAAATGGGCCGAAGCCAGCGTGGACAGCGCGCGCGATGCGTCGCGCATGCCGGGCGCGCACACGCGAACCTACTATGTGCGCGACAATGGCATCGGCATTCCGGCCGCGTATCTGCCGAAGCTTTTTCGCGCCTTTCAGCGTCTGCACGGTGGCGAATCGGCGGGTCAGGGGACCGGGCTCGCGCTCGCGCGCCGCATCGCCGAACGGCATGGCGGGCGCTTGTGGGTCGAGTCGAAAGAAGGCGCGGGTTCGACCTTCTTCATCGCGCTGCCCGACGCGCCAATGCGGCAGGCATGAGCCGCTTGGTGCGGGCATGTAGAGGTTTGTGCAGGTTTGAGTGCCAGGCCTCGGGCGATACGAGGTCCCGCCGCCGCACAGGAAAAAACTGCAAAAAATCGATGTTTCAACAGACGTTTCAATCGAAAACGCATCAGAACACGTTGGAGAGCGGGATGGCACGCGGGGATCAGACGGGGGCGGGAGCGTCGGCGGCATCGTCGACGGCAGCGACACCATCGGCATCGACGGCAACATCGGCAACATCGTCGGCGGACAATCCGGCCGCCGCGCCGGCTTCGGATGCGGCCGCGGCATCCGCGTCATCCGCCGCGCAGGGCGCACAAACCGAGCCGCGGCCGTCGCGCGCGCAACCGCGCGTGACCTTGCCGGGCGAGCGCGTGAGCATCGTGCTGGTCGAGGACGACGACGGCCACGCCACGCTCGTCGAGCGCAACCTGCGTCGCTCGGGCGTGTCGAACGACTTTCTGCGGTTTCGCGACGGCCAGGAAGCGATCGATTATTTCTTCGGCACGCCCGAGGGCGAAGCGGCGGGCTATCCGTCGCGCGAGGCGCTGGCGAATTTCGTCGTGCTGCTCGATCTGCGGATGCCGCGCGTCGACGGCTTCGAGGTGCTGCGGCGGCTGAAGGCCGATCCGTCCACGGCGTCGGTGCCCGTGATCGTGCTCACGACCACCGACGATCCGCGCGAGATCGAGCGCTGCTACGAGCTGGGCTGCAACGTCTACATCACGAAGCCCGTCGAGTACGACGCCTTTATCGAGGCGGTGCGCCGGCTCGGGTTTTTCCTGCAGGTCGTGAAGCTGCCGCCGGGGCATCGGTTTGCGCGCGCCTGATGGGGGTTGGGAGATGACGAGCTGGAGACTGTTCCAAGGACCGCGACGCGCATGAATGACGAAGCAACCATATTGACGGGTGCGCACGTGCTCGTCGTCGACGATGACGAAGGCATACTGCGCCTCGCGCGCAAATCGCTGGTGCGCGCCGGCGCGCGCGTCGATACCTGCACGAGTGTCGGCGACGCGCGCGACGTGCTCGCGGCGCGTACGCCCGATGTGCTCGTGCTCGACTATCAGCTCGACGGCGCGGAAACCGGGCTCGACTTCTTCCGCCGTCTGCGCGCCGACGACGTGCGCGTGCCCGCCATCCTCGTGACCGGTTTCACCGACGAATCGCGCGTGATCGCGGCTTTGCGCGCGGGCGTCTCCGACGTGGTGCCGAAATCCGGCGACTATCTCGACTATCTGCCCGAAGCCGTCGCGCGCGTGCTTTCGCAGGTCGCGCTGCAGCGCGACTCCGACCAGGCGCTGCTGCTGCGCGACCGCGAAGCGCATTACCGTACGCTCTCCGAAGCATTGCCGCACCTCGTCTTCACTTGCGATGCCAACGGCGATTGCGATTTCCTCTCGAAGCAGTGGTGCGATTACACGGGCCTCGACGCGAGCGCCACGCATGCGCTCGGCTGGCTCGACGCCGTGCATCCCGACGACCGCGAAGCGATCGGCAACGCCTGGCTCAAGGCGATCCGCAGCGACAACGGCGAATATCGGCACGAACTGCGCATTCGCCGCCACGACGGCGCGTATCGCTGGTTCGATGTGCGCATCGTCGCGATGCGCGATCCGCGCGGCGGCATCAACAAATGGTTCGGCAGTTGCACGGACATTCACGCGCAGCGCGAATACAACGAGGAGCGCGACCAGTTGCTGGCTTCGGAGCAGGCGGCGCGTCAGGCGGCCGAAGAGGCCAATCGCGCGAAGGATCGTTTTCTGGCGATGCTGTCGCACGAATTGCGCACGCCGCTCACGCCGGTGCTGGCCGGCACGCGTCTGCTCGAACAGATTCCGGGCTTGCCCGACGCCGCGCGCACGGGCGTGCTGATGATCCGCCGCAACATCGAACTCGAGGCGCGTCTGATCGACGATCTGCTCGATCTCACGCGCGTGGCGAACGGCAAGCTGAGCCTCGCGCTCGATGTCGTCGATGTGCATGACGTGATCGACGCCGTGCTCGATCTGTTCCACAGCGAAATCCAGATCAAGCAGCAGGACGTGCACGTGGAATTGCGCGCGCAGCATCATTACGTGAGCGGCGACCGCGCGCGCATGCAGCAGATGCTCTGGAATCTCGTGCGCAACGCGGCGAAGTTCACGCCCGACGGCGGCCACATTTTCGTGCGCACGCGCGACGAGCGCATGCATGTGGTGATCGAGGTGGAGGACACCGGCATCGGCATCGCGCCCGAGCAGATCGGCAAGCTCTTTCACGCGTTCGAGCAGGGCAGCCACAACATGACGCGGCAGTTCGGCGGCCTCGGTCTCGGGCTGGCCGTCACGAAGGCGCTGACCGAGGCGCATGGCGGCACGGTCTGCGCGAAGAGTCCGGGCACGCATTGCGGCGCGACCTTCACGATCGTGCTGCCCACGGCGGCGCCGGGCGAGGGCGCGGCGCGTCAGGCGGAGCGCGGCGACGCGCATCATGCGGGCGCGCTCGACATCCTGCTGATCGAGGATCACGAGGACACGGCGGAGGTCATGTCGCAATTGATCCGCGCGCTCGGTCACGAAGTAGCGGTGGCGGTCAGCGTGGCGGGCGCGCTCGCGCTCACGGCCACGCGGCGTTTCGATCTGGTGGTCAGCGATATCGGCTTGCCGGACGGCTCGGGCATCGACTTCATCCGCGCGTTCCGCAAGGAGTCGGCGGCGCCCGCGATTGCGCTGACCGGCTTCGGCACCGACGACGACGTGCGCCGCAGTCTCGACGCGGGCTTTACCGCGCATCTCACGAAACCGGTCAACTTCGAACAGCTCGAACGGCTGATCGAGGAGGCCGTCGCGCAACGCTCGACCGGCGCGAACAACACAAATATCGGCCAATAAAGACACAACCCGCGTGCCATGACGGCGACGCGGGTTGTGTGAGCGTGGAGCGGCGTGAAGCCGCTAGAAGTCGCGTGTGGCGGCCTCAAGCGGCGGGCGTTCAGCGCGGCGTATTCTTCAGCGAATCGCGGATCTCGCGCAGCAGCAGCACGTCTTCCGGCGTGGGCGGCGGTTCGGCCGGCGCGGCCGCTTCCGGCTGGCGCAGCTTGTTGATGAACTTCACCATCAGAAAGATGATGAAAGCCAGAATGATGAAGTTGATCAGCACCGTGATGAAGGAGCCGTAACCGAACACGGCGACGCCCGCGGTTTGCAGATCTTTGTACGAATCGGGATTGCCCTTGTAGGTCGCGGGAATATGCCCGAGACGCACGAACATGTTCGAGAAATCGAGGCCGCCGGTGACGACGCCGATCACCGGCATGATGAGGTCTTTCACGACCGAATTGACGATGCTCGAAAACGCACCGCCGATGATCACGCCGACGGCGAGATCCATCACGTTGCCTTTGACGGCAAATTCCTTGAATTCCTTAATCATGCTCATGAGCGGGCTCTCCTCTGGACGGGGCGGCACAGGCCTGGCGATATAACGACGCGTTGGCGCAATGATAGCGAACGGTCCCGCTGTGCGGTAGCAATTTGACAGTTCCTGACATTCGTCCGCTTGCGGGTGTCACGCGGATTGCGGTAATGCACGCAGCGTGCCCGGACCGTTTTCGCCCGGCGGACTCAGCGTGCGAGGGCGATCTGCTCGTGAAAACGCTGCGGATCGGTGTTGGTGCCGCACAGCAGAACGCCCACGCGCCTGCCTTGCAGCGTCTCGCGCAACGGGCCGTAGAGGCCCGCGAGCGCCGTCGCGCCGGCCGGTTCGACCGCGAGCTTCAATTCGTCGAAGAGACGGCGCATGGCGGCGCGCAAGGCGTCGTCGGAGACCGTGACGATGCGTTCGAGGTGACGCCGGCACAGCGTGTAGCTGTAGTCCTCCGTATGCGGCGACATCAGCGAATCGGCGATCGAATGCATCTGGCTCATGCGCACCGTGTGATTGGCGGCGAAGCTGCGGCTCATCACGTCGGCGCCTTCCGGCTCCACGCCGTACACGCGCACGCGCGGATTCGCGAGCCGCAGCGCCGTGGCCACGCCCGCCGCGAGTCCGCCGCCGCCGATCGGCACGATCACGGCGTCGAGGTCCGGCGCCTGCGTCGCCCATTCGTAGCCGAGCGTCGCGGTGCCGAGCACCGTGCGAAAACCGTTGAACGGATGCACGAAATAGCGGCCTTCCTCGGCTTCGACGCGGCGCACGATGTCGAACGCCTCGTTGCTGTCGTTCGCGCGCACGATTTCCGCGCCGAGGTCCCGGCACTGCGCCACGCGCGCCTCGCTCGCGGTGCGAAACAGCACGACCTTCGCACTGATGCCCAGACGCTTCGCCGCGTATGCCACGGCGATCGCATGATTGCCGCCCGACACGCAGGTCACGCCCGCGCTGCGTTGCGCGGTGTCGAGCGCGAGCAGATGCGTGAACGCGCCGCGCACCTTGAAACTGCCGCTTTCCTGCAGTAGTTCGAACTTGAAGTTGACGAAAGTGCCGTCGAGCGACGGCAGATCGTGGCGATCGAACACGGGCGTGCGCAGCACCCATGGTGTGAGCGCGAAGTGCTGCGAGGCGATCTCGTCGAGCGAGGGAATGGCTTCACCGTCGATGGTGCGGTCGGTCGGCAGCGGCGTGGCGGTGGACATGGGCGCGCTTCTCGTCTCGTCTCTCGTCTCGGCTCTCTCGCGTAAGCGGCGGGCGCGCCCGTTATTGCACGTGCGCGTCGACGGAGAGGCCGCGCACCAGCTTGCGCAGGAAACCTTCGCACGCCGCCAGTTGCGCGAGCGAGACGTACTCGTTCGGCTTGTGCGCCTGCTCGATGTCGCCGGGACCGCACACCACGCTCGGAATGCCCGCGCGCGCGAACAGGCCCGCCTCGGTGCCGTAGGCCACCTTGCGGCGCGACTGGTCGGCGGTGAGGGCGCGCACGAGTTGCGTGACGGCGGCCTGCTCGGTGTCGTCGAGACCGGGCGCAGCGGCGATCTTCATGAACTCGATCGCGCCCGCCGGGTTTTCGCGCTGCATTTTCGGCACCAGGGTTTCGCGCGCGTATTGCTCGATGCGCGCGAAAATCGCGTCGGGGTCGAGCGTCGGCAGATTGCGGAACTCGAACGCGAAGCGGCATTCGGCGGGCACCGTGTTGATCGCGTTGCCGCCTTCGATCGTGCTGGTCTGCGCGGTCGTGAAGGGCACGTCGTAGAGCTCGTCGAACGGACCGTTGGCGCGGAACGCGTCGGCCATGTCGCGGATGTAGCAGATCAGGCGCGCCGCGTACTCGATCGCATTGAGACCGCGCGGCGTCAGCGACGAATGCGCCGCATGACCGCGCACGCAGCACTGATACGCGTTGATGCCCTTGTGCGCCACGATCGGCCGCATGCTGGTGGGTTCGCCGACGATGCAGCCTTCGGGCTTCACGCCGCGCTTCACGAGTTCCTCGATCATCAGCGGCGCGCCCACGCAGCCCACTTCCTCGTCGAACGAGAGCGCGAGGTGCAGCGGTTTGGCGAGCTTCGTCTGCTGGATCTCGGGCACGAGCGCGAGCGCCGCGCCGATAAAGCCTTTCATGTCGCAGGTGCCGCGTCCGTAAAGCAGGCCGTCGCGAATCTCGGGCTTGAACGGATCGCTGTCCCACTTCTGGCCGTCGACGGGGACCACGTCGGTGTGGCCGGACAGCACGATGCCGCCGTTCGTCGAGCCGTCGTGCGCGGGCAGCGTGGCGAACAGATTCGCCCATTTGCCGTCGCGGCCGTAGGTGAGCGTCGATTCGATGCCGCGCGCGCGCAGATCGTCACGCACGGTCTCGATCAGGCCGAGATTCGGATGGCGGCTGACCGTGTCCATCGACACGAGGCGGGTGACCCAGGGAAGCGAGGCGGGAAGATCGGCGGACGTTGCCGCGGACGTTGCAGACGATGAGGAAGACTGCGCTGATTCAGCGGCGATGGTCATGGTGGGCTCCGGCTTGCTGTGGATTCCATCTTACCCAAAAAGAATCCCGCAAGCTAAAGAGCACGGCGAGGCCCGACGGCGCACGGGCAGCGCGCTGCCGGGCCGATCAAGAGAACGGATGGCGCAGCGCAGCATGGCGCGCCCGCGCTCGTCGTGAGCGCGGGCGCCGCCAAAAAAACATCACGCGTCCAGGCGCGTTTGCGCGCGCCGCGCCGCTCAGGCCCGCGACGGCGCGCCGAGCGCGCGCAGTGTTTCCTTCACCGTCGCCACGCGCACCGCGAGGTCGGGGCTGCGCGTTTCGATGCGCAGCTTGTCCTGACCCGCGAGCTTCACGTGCTTGTGCTTCTGCACCATCTCGATGATTCGCATCGCGTCCACCGGCGGATTCGGCACGAATTGCAGGCCGATCACGGCCTCGCCCGCGTCGATCTTCGTAATGCCGAGCGGCTTGGCAGCGAGTCGCAGTCGATGCGTCTCGATCAGCGCGTGCGCCTGCGGCGGCATCTTGCCGAAACGGTCGATCAGCTCTTCCTGAATGCCGTCGATCGAATCGTCGTGCTCGCAGTTCGCGAGGCGCTTGTAGAGCGACAGACGCTCCTGCACGTCGCCGCAATAATCGGCGGGCAGGATCGCGGGCGCGTGCAGATTGATCTCGGTGGTCGCCGCGAGCGGCGCGTTGAGATCGGGCTCGCGGCCGTCCTTGAGCGCCTTCACGGCGTCGTTGAGCATGTCGGTGTAAAGCTGGAAACCGATCTCCTGAATCTCGCCCGATTGCTTGTCGCCGAGCACTTCGCCGGTGCCGCGAATCTCCAGATCGTGCATCGCCAGATAGAAGCCCGAGCCGAGTTCTTCCATCTGCTGGATCGCTTCGAGACGGCGCTGCGCCTGCTTCGTGAGGCCCTGCGGATCGTGCACGAGCAGATACGCATACGCCTGGTGATGCGAGCGCCCGACGCGGCCGCGCAACTGGTGAAGCTGCGCGAGGCCGAATTTGTCGGAGCGGTGGATCAGGATCGTGTTCGCGCTCGGCACGTCGATGCCGGTCTCGATGATGGTCGTGCAAAGCAGCACGTTCGCGCGCTGCGCCACGAAATCGCGCATCACGGTTTCGAGTTCGCGCTCGTGCATCTGACCGTGCGCCACGGCGATGCGCGCTTCGGGCACCAGCGCTTCGAGCATCGCGCGGCGGTTTTCGATGGTCTCGACTTCGTTGTGCAGGAAGTACACCTGGCCGCCGCGCTTGAGTTCGCGCAGCATCGCCTCGCGAATCACGCTGTCTTCCTCGCGGCGCACGAAGGTCTTGATCGCCAGACGTTTTTGCGGCGCCGTCGCGATCACGGAGAAGTCGCGCAGGCCTTCGAGCGCCATGCCGAGCGTACGCGGAATCGGCGTGGCGGTTAGCGTGAGCACGTCGACTTCGGCGCGCAGCGCCTTGAGCGCTTCCTTCTGGCGCACGCCGAAACGGTGTTCCTCGTCGATGATGACGAGCCCGAGCCGCTTGAATTGCACGTCCGACGAGAGCAGCTTGTGCGTGCCGATCACGATGTCGACGCTGCCGTCGTTGATCTGCTGGATCGCGCTCGACACTTCCTTCGCGCTCTTGAAACGCGAGAGTTCGGCGATGCGCACGGGCCATTCTGAAAAGCGGTCGGTGAAGGTTTGCGTGTGCTGTTCCGCGAGCAGCGTGGTGGGCGAGAGGATCGCCACCTGCTTGCCGCCCATCACGGCGATGAAGGCGGCGCGCAGTGCGACTTCGGTCTTGCCGAAACCGACGTCGCCGCAGACGAGGCGGTCCATCGGCTTGCCGCTCGTCATGTCGCCGATCACGGCGGCGATGGCGGCGGCCTGGTCGGGCGTTTCCTCGAAGCCGAAGCTTTCCGCGAACTTCACGTAGTCGCGCGGTTCGAGCGCGAATGCGTGGCCCTCGCGCGCGGCGCGGCGCGCGTAGAGGTTGAGCAGTTCGGCGGCGGTGTCGCGGATCTGCTGCGCGGCCTTGCGGCGCGCCTTTTCCCACTGACCCGACCCAAGCGCGTGCAGCGGCGCGCTGTCCGGATCGGCGCCGCTGTAACGCGAGATCACGTGCAGTTGCGACACCGGCACGTAGAGCTTGCTCGCGTTCGCGTATTCAAGGTGCAGGAATTCGGTGTCGCCTTCGCCGAGGTCCATCGTCACGAGGCCGTGATAGCGGCCGATGCCGTGCTGCGCGTGCACGACCGGATCGCCCACTTTCAGCTCGGAGAGGTCGCGCACCATCGAATCGACGTTGCTCGCCTGTTCCTGGCGGCGGCGTCCGGCGCGGCGCGCGAGCGGGCCGTACAGCTCCGTTTCGGTGATGACGGCGAGTTGCTCGCCGGGCAGCGCGAAGCCGGTCGACAGCGGCGCGACGCCGAGCACGAAGCGTTCGTCGCTTTCGAGCCAGCTCGCGTAGCTGTCCGCCGAGGTGGGGCGCAGGTGGTTGTCGGCGAGCAGTTGCGCGATGGTTTCGCGGCGGCCCGCCGATTCCACCGCGAACAGCACGCGGTTCTTCGTGGTGTCGAGATAGCTGCGCAGCGTCGCGAGCGGGTCGTCGGCGTGACGGTCGATCGCCAGCGTCGGCAGCGGCACGGCCCAGCCGCCCGCGCTCGCGGCGGGCAGCACGAGGCGGCTGAACGGCTTGGCGAGCGTGAAGAAGTCCTCGTCGCTCAGAAACAGGCGCTGCGGTTCGAGAATCGGCCGCTCGCGATCGTGCGACAGGAAGTTGTGGCGTTGCTTCGTGTCGGCGGTGAAGCGGCGGATCGAGGCTTCCAGATCGCCGGAAAACACCAGTTGCGCGTTCGACGGCAGATAGTGGAACAGCGTGGCCGTCTCTTCGAAAAAGAGCGGCAGATAGTATTCGATGCCCGCCGAAGGCACGCCGTTGCCGATGTCCTTGTAGATCGTCGCGCGGCTCGGATCGCCTTCGAACACTTCGCGCCAGCGGCTGCGAAACGCCGTGCGCGAGGCTTCGTCGAACGGAAACTCTCGGCCGGGCAGCAGGCGCACGTCCTTGACCGGATAGAGGCTGCGCTGGCTGTCCGGGTCGAACGCGCGGATCGAATCCACCTGATCGTCGAACAAGTCAATGCGGTAGGGCAGCGGCGAGCCCATCGGGAACAGGTCGATCAGCGAGCCGCGCACGCAGTATTCGCCGGGCCGCACGACCTGGCTCACGTGCTCGTAGCCCGCCAGCGTCAGTTGCGACTTGAGCTTCGCTTCGTCGAGCCGCTCGCCCTGGGTGAACGAAAACGTGTAGGCCGCGAGGAACGAGGCGGGCGGCATGCGGTAGAGCGCCGTCGTGGCCGGCACGAGCAGGATGTCGCAACGGCCTTCGCCGAGATCGTGCAGCGTCGCGAGGCGCTCGGAGACGAGATCCTGGTGCGGCGAGAAGGTGTCGTACGGCAGCGTTTCCCAGTCGGGCAGCAGGCGCACGCGCGCCTCGGGCGCGAAGAACGGGATTTCCTGCGCGAGGCGCTGTGCGTCGACGGCGCTCGCGCAGATCACGGCGAGGAGCGGCGCGCCGGCGCGCGAGGCTTCGCGGTAGCGGGCGATCAGCAGCGCGTCGGACGAACCGTGCGTGCCGTCGAACGAGAAGCGCTGCCCGGGCTTGACGACGGCAACCGGTGACGAAGACGTGGACGGTGACTGCGAGGATGCGGCGATATCGGACATAGAGGCAACAGGTTGGCTTCGCGATGCGGGCCGGACTCCAAAAAAGTCGCGGGCGCGCGCGAGGCGGAGAGCATGCGATCCGGGGTTGACAGTTAATCGTAACGTTAGCGTAAGGTTTGCGCGCGCGCCCAAACCCGCTGCGGGCCGCGTGCGAGCGGCTTCCCAGCGGGCGCCGGCGCGGCCCGAACGTCGTCTGCACGTCGCTTTCGAAGGGCTGCCGTCGTGCCCGCCAGGCCGCCGCCCGCGTGCAGATTGCGGGCGATGGCCGTGCGGGCAAAGGACCTATTATAAAATCCGTCCTTTACTTTGACTCATGCGGCTCGCGACACCGTGACCTCACGCCTTTTTGCCTTGATCCCCTGCGCCGGAACCGGCAGCCGTTCGGGATCGGCCATGCCCAAACAATATCGAATGGTCGCCGGACGCGAACTCCTGCACTATACGCTGGCCGCCTTCGATGCCTGCTCCGAGTTCACCCAGACGCTGGTGGTGATTTCCCCTGACGATACTCATTTCGACGCTCGCCGCTTCAGCGGCCTGCGCTTCGCCGTGCGCCGTAACGGCGGGGCGTCGCGCCAGGCGTCGGTGTTCAACGGACTCGCCGCGCTCGAAGAGTTCGGCGCCACCGACGACGACTGGGTGCTCGTGCACGACGCCGCGCGCCCCGGCATCACGCCCGCGCTGATCCGCTCGCTTGTCGAGGCGCTCAAGGACGATCCGGTCGGCGGCATCATGGCGCTGCCGGTCGCCGACACGCTCAAACGCGTCGCGCCCCATCACGTGCCGGGCGGCCCGCGCATCGAGCGCACCGAATCGCGCGACGGGCTCTGGCAGGCGCAAACGCCGCAGATGTTCCGCATCGGCATGCTGCGTACCGCCATCGAGCGCGCGCAGCAGGACGGCCACGATCTCACCGACGAAGCCAGTGCGATCGAATGGCTCGGCCATTCACCGCGCCTCGTGCAGGGCAGCCTGCGCAACTTCAAGGTGACGTACCCCGAAGACTTCGCGCTTGCCGAAGCCATCCTCAGTCACAGCAGCAACCGGCCTGCCGGCGCCTGACCGCGCGCCGCGCCTCACCACACGGAAACACACATGGATATCAGAATCGGACAAGGCTACGACGTGCACGCACTGGTCCCGGGACGCCCGCTCGTGATCGGCGGCGTGACCGTGCCGTACGACCGCGGCCTGCTCGGCCACTCGGACGCCGACGTGCTGCTGCACGCCATCACCGATGCGCTGTTCGGCGCCGCCGCGCTCGGCGACATCGGCCGTCATTTCCCCGACACCGACAAGCAGTTCTACGGTGCGAACAGCCGCGTGCTGCTGCGCGAATGCCTGCGCCGCGTGGAAGAAGCGGGTTTCAAGCTCGTGAACGTCGACAGCACGGTGATCGCCCAGGCGCCCAAGCTTTCGCCGCATATCGACGCCATGCGCGCGTGCATCGCGGAAGATCTCAATCTGCCGCTCGATCGCGTGAACGTGAAGGCGAAAACCAACGAGAAGCTTGGCTATCTCGGTCGCAGCGAAGGCATTGAAGCGCAAGCGGCGGTGTTGCTCACGCGCGCTTCAATCGGGTGAGTCGCTGTTTGAGCCCTTGAAACAAGGGCTTTTCTGAACGGCGCACACGCTGGAGTCACGCTGCGCAAGCGTCGTGCCGCAAAAGCGTTCAACAGCATGAGCAGGTCGCGTGCCTGTTCGACATTCGGGGCGATGGTTGCATCTGCAATCATCGCCCCGTGCTTTTCTTGCCGATTACTTTTCGTTTTTGTCGCCTTATGCTGATGGCGTAACCGGAAACGGAAAGGGCAATGACGGTACTCGAAAGACGCGTGAAAGGCCTCGACGGTCTCCGGGCGCTGGCCGTGATGCTGGTGTTCCTCTCGCACAAGGCGCATCTCGATGCGATCGACGCGGGCAAGATCGGTGTGTGGCTTTTCTTTCTGATCAGCGGCTATCTCATCATCGGTGAGTTGCATCGCAACCGGCTGCGCGTCGAAGGGCAGGGCGCGCGCCGCGACGCCGTGCTGTATGTCTTTTTCGTGAAGCGCGCGCTGCGGATTTTTCCGGTTTATTACCTGCTGCTGATCGCGTTGACGATCGCGCACGCATGGTTTTATCAGCGCGATGTCGAACTCGGCCTCGCGTGGCATTTCGTATTCCTGTCTAATTTATGGATCGGCGTGGTGCGCGATGGCTGGCCTGGCACGGTGTCGCATTTCTGGAGTCTCGCGGTCGAGCAGCAGTTCTATCTGATCGCGCCGTTCGTGCTGCTGTTCACGCGCGCGTCGCGGCATCTGGGAATCTGCATCGGCATGATCGGGGCGGCGGCGCTCGCGCATCTGGCGCTTTACGCGACGGGCGCGATCGAGCCGCTGGTCTACGCGTTTTCGCCGTGGAATTTCGCACTGCTCGCGCTGGGCGGCTCGCTGGCGATCGGCGGCGAGCGTGTGCAGATCGACGGACCGGTGCCGCGCGCGGCATGGTTCGCGCTGGCGTTCGCGAGCCTCGCGGTGTTCGCATTCGCGCGCGCCGACTGCGAGACCTGCGAAGCGACGCAGCGCGCGGTGCTGCCGGGCTTGTTCGATATCGGGCTGGCGATGTCGCTCGGCGCGGTGTTCCTGTGGATCGTGCGCGCGCAGGACAGCGTGCTGGTGGCCGCGCTCGAAACGAAGCCGCTCGCGTATCTCGGCACGATCAGCTACGGCTTCTACCTGTTTCACAACCTCGTGCCCTCGCGTCTGGGCGACGCGCCCGTGTTCTATACGCGGCTCGGCCTGCCGCCGCTCGCGCAGGACGCGCTGGCGCTCGGCGTGCAGTTCGCGCTATCCGTGCTGCTCGCGCATCTGTCGTGGCGTCTGCTGGAAAAGCGCGTGCTCGAATGGAAGGAGCCGCTGGCCGGAGCGATCCGCGAACGCCTGCCGGCGCGCGCGGCCGCCGGCCCGACCTGATTCAGTGCAGGAGACCACCCCGGGCTAACCGACGACGCCGCTCAGAGCGTCGCGCCGCCCACCTCGCGACCGCTCGGGCACAGCTCGCCGGTTTGCAGCGCGTCGAGCACGCGCAGCACTTCGGCGGCGCTGCGCCCGACGCTGAGCGTGTTGACGCTCACGTACTGGATCGTGTTGTCCGGATCGACGATGAACGTCGCACGCAGCGCCACGCCCGCTTCCTTGTCGCGGATGCCGAGCTGATCGATCAGCTCGCCTTTCACGTCGCCGAACGCGTAGTGGTTCAGGCGGTCGAGATCCTTGTTCTCGCGCCGCCACGCGAGCTTCACGTATTCGTTGTCGCAACTGCCGCCGAGCAGCACGGTTTCGCGATCCTCGAATTCCTTTTGAAGCCGCGCGAACGCGACGATCTCGGTCGGGCAGATCACGGTGAAATCCTTCGGATAGAAATAGATGACCTTCCACTTGTCCGAAAAACTTTGCTCGGTGATTTCCTGAAACGCCGATTCGCCGTTTTCTTCCGGAAAATTAAAGCCGGGTTTGGCGGCCGTGACGGTGAAGGCTTCGAGTTTGTCGCCGATGGTTTTCATGTCGCTGCTCCCCTGGATCGAGACGGGCAAGAACGCCTGCGCGCATGACGCGCGCGGCCCATCGTCAGATTGTGGCAGGGGAAGCCGGCGCGTGCCGCGACGGTGCGCCTCGACGCGCGCGTGCGTTGATCCGCGCCCGTGCAGGCGCGAATCAACGAGCGTGAATCGACCGGAAGAAAAGTGGAGAAAGCGCCTCAGGCGCCCTTGGCGAGCGGAAACTCGATCGTGACTTCGAGGCCCGGGCCGGGCGCGCGGTTGCGCAGACGCAGCGCGCCGCGATAACGGCTCACGAGGCGCTGGACGATCGCCATGCCGAGGCCGGTGCCGTTGGCCTGCGTGCGGGCACTGTCGACGCGATAGAACGGCCGCGTGACAAGCGCGAGCTGATCCTCGGGAATGCCGGGGCCTTCGTCGACCACCGAAAGCTCCACGCGCGAGTGCGAAACGCGCGTTTCCAGCATGATGTGAGGAATGCCGTCGGAATCGCTTGCACCATATTTGCGCGCATTCTCGATCAGGTTGCCGACAATGCGGCGCATATCGGTGTCGTCGGCTTCGACCATGGCCGTGGGCGCGAGACGCGTGATCAGGCGCACGCCGTCCTCGGTCGCCAGGCGCGCCGCCATCTCGCTCGCGATCACGGACAGATCGACGCGCTCGGTCATGCGCTGCACCGGCCGCGCATAGTCGAGGAAGCGCCCGATGATCATGTCCATCTGCTCGATGTCGTCGATCATCGCGTCCTTGGTCGCCTGATCGGACGGGCTCATCTCCGTCTCCAGCCGTAATCGCGCGAGCGGCGTGCGCAGATCGTGCGAGATGCCCGCGAGCATCAGCGCCCGATCGGCCTCGAGCTGTTCGAGGTCGCGCACCATCTGGTTGAACGAGCGATTGGTTTCCGCCGCCACGCCCATGCCGCTTTCGGGCAAGGGCGAGGGCGACTGGCCGGAGCCGACCATGCGGGCGGACATTGCGAGCCGCGCGAACGGGCGGTTCACGAGACTCGTGATGAACGCCGCGCCGAACAGCGACAGCGCAAGCGCGGAAATGCCCCAGCCGACCCACTGCAGGCCGGTGACGTTGTCGAGCTGATCGCGGTCGAGCGCCACCCAGTAGTCGTCGTCGTCGATCTTGAAGCTGATCCACACGCCCGGGATGTCGTTGACCGACTGGGCAATTACCGTGTCGTCGCCGAGACGGCCGCGGATGTCGTGCTCGATCAGACGATTGAGCGATTCGTCTGGCTGCAGCTTGTATTTGTCCGTGGTCTCGCGCGGATACACGCGCACGCCCTCGTTACTCTCCAGATCCTGCAGCAGCGCGCGGCGCAGATCGGGATCGGAGTAGAGGAGCGCAGTGCGCGTGAGCTTGACCACGGCGACGAGCTGAAGCGCCACGCGCTGGGCGCGTGGCTCCCGCTCGATCACGCGAAAGCTCTGGAACCATGCCGCAAGACTGACCGCAATGAGCAGCGCGATCAGCAGGAAGGTGCGCCAGAACAGGTCGCCGAACGCGAGCGTCAGCAGACGCCGGTCAATCCGCATGAACCCTTCCCGTCAACAGAGGTCGTGCAGGCAATGAGACGCCATCCATCCTGTATCAGGCAGCGCCGTCGGGGATGAACACGTAGCCGAGGCCCCAGACCGTCTGGATGAAGCGCGGGCTGCCCGGATCGGGCTCGATCAGCTTGCGCAGACGCGAGATCTGCACGTCGAGGCTGCGGTCGAACACTTCGTATTCGCGGCCGCGTGCGAGCTCCATGAGCTTTTCGCGCGAGAGCGGCTGGCGCGGATGACGCGCGAACACCTTGAGCACGGAGAATTCGCCCGTGGTGAGCGGAATTTCCTGGCCGGCCTTGGTGAGCGTGCGGGTGGCGAGGTTCAGCGCGAATTCGCCGAACTCGAATACTTCAGTGGTTTCCGACGGCGCGCCCGGCAGTTCGGACGGCGCCTGACGGCGCAGCACGGCGTGAATGCGGGCGACCAGCTCGCGCGGATTGAAGGGCTTCGGCAGATAGTCGTCGGCGCCCATTTCGAGACCGACGATACGGTCGACGTCTTCGCCCTTGGCCGTGAGCATGATGATGGGCGTGCGGTCGTTGCTGCCACGCAGGCGGCGGCAGATCGACAGGCCGTCTTCGCCCGGCAGCATCAGGTCGAGCACGAGCAGGTCGAAGCGTTCACGCACCCACAGCTTGTTCATGGCAGGGGCGTTTTCCGCAACATATACGTTGAAACCCTGCTCGCCGAGGTAGCGGCGCAGCAGGTCACGCAGTCGGGGGTCGTCGTCGACCACGAGAATTTTGGACGGGTTCTTGGTTTCCATGCCTGGCATCTTAGCGCGATTGGGTTGCAGTGCGAGATTGCACCGATTAACGGGTTACAGTCAGTTACAAAATTTACCCGTGCTGTGCTACGGCATCAAGCACTGACAGATAGACTTCTTTACGTTGAGCGGCCATTCGGTAGATACTTCATTCGATTTTGAACCAGTGCCCGTGTTGAACTGGGTCCGAACAATGCAATCGAGGTAGCCGTTTGCCGCGTCAAGAAGGGAACAAAACGATGGGAGGGGTCAGGCCGACAATGCGCCACACCATGATTGCTCTGGCGTTGGCCAGCGGCGTCGTGGCTGCATTGGATGCGGCGCCGGCACACGCCCAGCCCTTCGGTGACGGGCCCGGTGCGGCCCGCTACGGCGGCAGGCCGCCCATTCGTCGGGTGCGCAACGACATGCCGCCTCGTCCCGCTTCGGACATCAATCAGCGCAACGCCGTTCCTCCCGATCTCGACCAACGCCGCCGCGACGGCCACATGACGCCCGACGAGCGGCGCCTGCTGCGCCAGCACATCGAAGACGCCGTGCGCGAACTCTACAAGCGCTAGACGCATCTCGCCACGTCGCGTGTGTTGCGTCGCGTGTTGCGTTGTATTGCCTGCCAGGTCATCTTTCGCCGTCGCGCTGATCGCATCTTTCGTCATTCGCTGCCTTTCTGCTGTTACGCGTTGTTTCCAGGCGTTTCTCGCTGTTTCCCGTTGTTTCCCGCTGTGTCCCTGCTCTTGTCCGTTCGGACCGCTTCGCGCGGCGCCCGTCGCTGAAAAAATCAGTTTCAAAATCCTTTGCGCCCGAGTGGCCCGCGGAGTCAACAGCGCGCCCGCTCCACTCGTTATGCCGGTACATTCACCAGGTTCGCGCGTGAACGGCAGCGGTCGTCTGGCCGGTCGTTGCGCGCTCCTTGAAACCCAGGCGCCATGAAAAGCTTCTTGCCGGTGTTCCCGCCGCGCCGCGCGGCCAGCCATGTGAGCGACGCGAGCGATGCAGCCGACGCCGGCGCATCCGTGCGAGCATCACTGGATCAGCCAGCCGTCACGCGCGCCGCGTTCTTCACGCTGTCCACGCTGCCGTTAGCGTCGGCGCTCGGCGCGTGGTCCCGACGCGCTTGCGCGCAATCCACCGCAGATGCGAGTAGCGAGACGAAGCCCGAACCGCCGCGCCGCGCGTCGCATCTTTCTCACGTGCATCGCCATGCGCCGGCGGCATCTGCGGCGATGCCTTCGTCCGTCGAAACCGAACTGCTCGACGCCGACGACGCGAGGCATCTGCTGATCCGCACGGGCTTCGCACCGGCCGGCGCCGACCTCGCGCCTTACGTCGGCCTCACGCGCGCCGAAGCCGTCGACCGCGTGCTGGCCACCGCCCGCACCGAGGCCGTCACGCCGCTGCCCGCCTGGTGCGCCGAGCCGCTGCCGACGCGCGCCGAGCGCAACGCCTGGACGCCCGATCAGCGCCGCGACGCGCAACGTACGCGCGGCAGGCATTACGACGAATTGCGCGCGTGGTGGATGGGCGAGATGCTGGTCACGCCGTCGCCGGTCACGGAGCGCATGACGTTGTTCTGGCATAACCATTTCACGTCGGGTCAGGACAAGGTGCCGGAGCCCCAGATGATGGCCCAGCAAAATTCGCTCCTGAGGCGCCACGCGCTCGGCAATTTCGCGACAATGCTGCACGAGGTGGCGAAAGATCCGGCGATGCTGCTCTATCTCGACGGCGCGAGCAATCGCAAGGGCAAGCCGAACGAGAACTTCGCGCGCGAGGTCATGGAGCTGTTCACGCTCGGCGAAGGGCAGTACACGCAGCAGGACGTCGGCGAGGCGGCGCGCGCCTACACGGGCTGGGCCGTCGACCCCGATACCGGGCAATTCGTCTCGCGGCCGGCGCAGCACGACGACGGCGTGAAGACCGTGCTCGGCCACAGCGGCCCGTTCGATGGCGACGCGATGCTCGACATTCTGCTCGGCGAGCCACAGACGGCGCATTTCGTGGCGGCGAAAATGTGGCGCGAGTTCGTGTCCGACACGCCCGATACCGCGCAGCTCGACCACGTCGCCGCGCATTTTCGCGCGAGTCGTTACGATATTTCCACTGCGTTGCGCGCCTTGCTGCTTATGCCTGCGTTCTGGGACGAGCGCAATCGCGGCGTGCTGGTCAGTTCGCCGGTGACGTTCATCGTCGGTACGATTCGGCGCTTCGGCGTGACGTATGGCGACACCGCGCCGTTCGCGCGGACCTCGGCGGCGCTCGGCGAGAATCTGTTTTATCCGCCCAATGTGAAAGGCTGGCCCGGCGGCGTGGCGTGGATCAACAGTTCGACGCTGCTCGCACGCAAGCAGTTCGTCGAGCAGCTGTTTCGCGCGACCGAGGCGGGGCGTCCACGTATGGGCGCAGCGATGACGAAGACGACCGAAAAAGCGCCGCTGCGCACGCAAGGCGGCATGCGTTTCGATCTCGACGGCTGGCTCGCGCGTTACGGCCTGAGCGCGAGCGACAAGCCCGATCTCTCGCAGCAGTTGCAGATGCAGCATGCCGTGCTGCCGCTCGCGCCCGTCGACGCCATTGCGGCGGGCAGCAGTGCGCAGGCGTATCTCCAGGCACTCCTGATGGATCCCGTGTATCAGCTCACTTGAGCGCGCCTCGAAACGAAGACGGACGATGATATCCACGAACGAAGCCATTCACCGCAGCACGCACAGCAACAACACCGCCGCGCAGCGGCGCATCGACGAGCGAGGCATGGCATGAAGCGACGCGATTTTCTGGCTGCGGCGGCCGCGGCGACGGCGGCAGGCGCGGCGTCGTGGCTGCCTGAGAGCGTCCACGCGCAAACGCTCGCCGCGACTGCGCAAGCGCGAGCGAGCGGCTACGAGAATCTGCTGATCCTCGTCGAGTTGAAGGGCGGCAATGACGGCTTGAACACCGTCGTGCCGTACGCCGATCCGCTCTATGCGCGTTATCGCAGCACCATTGGCGTGCGTCGCGGCGACGCGATCCAGCTCGACGAACGCACCGCGCTGCATCCGGCGCTCGCGCCTCTGCTGCCGATGTGGCGCGCGCACGAACTCGCGATCGTGCAGGGCGTGAGCTACGCGCAGCCGAACCTCTCGCATTTTCGCTCGATCGAGATCTGGGATACGGCGTCGCGCTCCGATCAATATCTGCGCGAAGGCTGGCTCACGCGTGCGTTCGCGACCACGCCCGTGCCGAAGGGTTTTGCCGCCGATGGTCTGGTGCTCGGCAGCGCCGAGATGGGGCCGCTCGCGAACGGCGCGCGCGCCATCGCGCTCGTCAATCCGGCGCAGTTCGCGCGCGCTTCGCGGCTCGTGACGCCGGTCGCGCTTCAGGAGCGCAATCCGGCGCTCGCGCACCTGCTCGATGTGGAGAACGACATCGTGCATGCGGCCGATCAGTTGCGGCCGCAGCCCGGTGAATATGCGTTGAAGACGGCGTTTCCGGCGGGCGCATTCGGCGCCTCGGTGAAGACGGCGATGCAGGCGCTGGCGTCCGGCGAAACGGCACAAGGCGCGCCGGTGCAAGGCGACGGCGTCGCGGTCATCCGCCTCACGCTCAATGGCTTCGATACGCACGAGAACCAGCCCGAACGTCACGCGGAGCTGTTGCGCCAGTTCGCGGCGGGCATGGTCGCGATGCGTTCGGCGCTGGTCGAAATGGGGCGTTGGGATCGCACGCTGATCGCCACGTATGCCGAGTTCGGACGGCGCGTGCGCGAGAACCAGAGTCGCGGCACCGATCACGGCACGGCATCGGCGCATTTCGTGGCGGGCGGGCGCGTGGCGGGCGGTCTGTATGGCGAGGCGCCGGCGCTTGCGCGTCTGGATGGCAACGGCAATCTGCCCGTGGCCATCGATTTCCGGCAGATCTACGCGACAGTGTTGAACGGATGGTGGGGACTCGACGCCGCCTCGGTCTTGCAGCAGCGCTTCGAGCCGTTGCCGTTGTTGCGCGCTTGAAGTTGCTCGACGTCGCGCGATATTGAAAGCGGCGCGCTTTGCGCCGGTCTCAGTTACGTCGTGCCGCGCGCCACGCGATCCAGAGCTTGCGGATTGGCGTGAGCGCGATGTGCTGATGCAGCACCTGAAAGCCTTCGCGTTCCACTTCGTCCAGCAGCGCGAGTTCGAGCGCGGCGAGCGCGCGCAGCGCTCGCTGCGGTTTGCGCTCGGCGGCGGGAATCGCGTCGAGCGCGGCAGTCAGCGCTTCGCGCGCACGCGCCGTCTGGAACTGCATCAGCTCGGTGAATTCGGCGCTGTAGCGGCGGTTGATCAGATCGGCGGCGGTGACGTTGTAGCGCTGCAATTCGTCGATCGGCAGGTAGATGCGGCCATGACGCGCGTCGTTGCCGATCTCCGGCACGAACTGAGCGAGCGTCAGCGCATTGCCGAGCGGGGCGGCCCAGCGTGCGGCCGACTCGTGTTCCTGCGGCGTGCGCACGCAGGCCTGCGCGACGAGCGTGGCGAACGTGCCGCCCACGCCGTCGATATAACGGCGCAGATTCGGCATGTCGAGATAGCGGGCCTGCTCGAAATCCATCTCGAAGCCCGCGAGCAATTGCTGTAACAGGGGATAGAGATTTGCGGGATCGTCGAGATGCGCGGCGAGCGCTTTCGTGACCGGATGCGAGGGATTGCCGGCGGCCAGCGCGGCGAGTTCCTTCTGCCACCAGGCGAGCTTCGTGCGGCCCACGGTCGGGTCGCTCGTTTCCTTGGCGGTTTCCTCGAGTTCGCGGCGCAGGGCGAACAGGGCGGCAAGGAGCGGCTGGCGCGCGGCGCTCGCCTGGCGCAGCGCGTAGTACGTGCTCGATCCGGGTGGGGCCGCCTTTTGCAGGCAGTAATCGTCGAAATTCACGGCGTTCGGGGCGTGGGGAGGCGCGGCGCTGTCGCTGCCCGGCTGAATCGTTCAGCGAGGTCGGCGGTGGGGCATAGAGCCGCGGAGCGGCGATTCTAGCACCGGCCTGTTTTTCGGGCCGCGGGCGCACCGGTCGCCGCCCGTCCGCCGCCCGTCGAGCGAGGAAAGGGCGCAATCCACGCCGCGCTGCAAGTTGCAGACAAGCGCAATTCAATCGGTTAGAATCTCGCGCTTGCGCGTTCGCGGCGGTTTTATCCGACCGAGCAGCGCGCCCAGGCAGGTCCGTATTGCATTCGATGCACGCGATGGTTCTCAGTCGTTTCCACTCGCAGCGGTCTCGCCAGCAGCATTCGCGTGAGTGGCGAAATTGGTAGACGCACCAGGTTTAGGTCCTGACGCCCGCAAGGGTGTGCCGGTTCGAGTCCGGCCTCACGCACCAAAGACAAAGGCCACGTACCTCAACGGTACGTGGCCTTTTTTCTTGTGCCGATTACGCCGGGCGCGCGGTGAATCGGCCCGCCGATCAGCCCGTATTAACCATCTGTTTCGTTTATCGCGAAGGCGCGGTTACAGATCTTCCTGGGCTGCCGCGATGACTTTCTCCAGCGCGCGGTTCAGCAGTTCGCGCTCCTTCTCTTCGAGGCAGGCGAACAGGTCCACATTCCACTTGCGGGCGATGGGCATGACCTTGCGATAAAGCGCGCGGCCTTCGGCCGTGAGCGAGACGAGCACGAGCCGGCCGTCTTCCTCGCTGGCGTCGCGTTGCATGAGGCCGCGGCGCATCAGCGCTTCCGCGGCGCGGCTGGCCTGGCTCTTGTCGAGATTCGCGTGGCGCGCGAGCTCCATCACTGAAAACGGGCCGAATGCGCCGACCGCGGCGATGAGACGTGCTTCGGGCAGGGTAACGCCGAGCTTCGCCTGGTAGCGCTCGCTTGCGCCGCGTTCGGAGAGCTTGTTCAGGACATGGAGCCGATAGGTCAAAAATTGTTCGAGTCCGGCTTTGCTTGCCTTCATGGTCGTCCTGGTCTGGTCGCGTGAGGTATGCGCGATCGTGTCGCGATGATCATGATTGTTGCCTCAACGAGCGCCGGGGTCAACGCGCATGAACCCTCGTAAGCGCATCTTCAATGAGCGTACGAATCTATTAATCGCTTACTGCGAACGCAAGCGCGTTCGCGGACCAAAACGTCTGACTATTCGCACGATTCAAGGAGCGGTTTAACGCTTCGCGCGCAACGAGCGCCAGCAGCAAATGCGATTCGTTGCGCGCGAAATGTCCTGTGCTCCGGGCGGCGCTCAAGGGCGCGCGGCACCGTACTTGAGACGCGTGAGCTGTTCCGCTTCGTTCGCGAGCAGCGCGGCGGCGTCGCGAATGGCGGTTTCGAGCGTGATCGGGCCGGGCGCGGGCGAGAAGCAGCCGCTGAAGTGCTCGGCCAGCCGCGGCAGCGCGGCGGAGTCGACGGCGCCCGAGAGCAGCGTCGCCGGCACGCCCGCGGCCTGCGCGTGGCGGCAGGCGATGAAAGGCGCCTTGCCGTGCAGGGTCTGCACGTCCGAGCGTCCCTCGCCGGTGATGAGCCATTGCGCGCCCGCGAGCGCCTGATCGAGGCCGATGGTGCGCGCGACGACTTCCGCCCCCGGCTCGAAGCTCGCGCCCAGCATGCGCAGCGCGAAACCGAGGCCGCCCGCCGCGCCGGCGCCCGCTTCGTCACGCGCGGTGCGTCCGAGTGCGGCTTCGAGCAGATCGGCGAAACGGCCGAGCGCGGCGTCGATCGGCGCGACTTCGCCGGGCGTCACACCTTTTTGCGGACCGAACACGGCCGTCGCGCCGTGATCGCCGGTCAGCGGATTGTCGACATCGGACATCGCCACGAAGCTGGCCTCGGAAAGACGCGCATCGAGCCCCGATATGTCCACGCGCGCGACGCGCGTGAGCGCTTCGGGCGTGGGCGCGAGCGCATTGTCCGCCGCATCGAAGAGTTGCAGGCCGAGGCCCGCGAGCAGGCCCGCGCCGCCGTCGTTGGTGCTGCTGCCGCCGAGCGCCACATAGAAGCGCCGCACGCCTTCGTCGAGTAGCGCGCTGATCGCTTCGCCCATGCCGCGCGTGCTGCGCGCGGCGACCGGCACGCCCATGCCGACGGGGTCGGTGATGCCGACGATCTCGGCGGTTTCGACGATCGCGCTGCCGTCGTGCAGCAGGCCGACCGTGGCGTCGCGGCGCGCGAGCGCGGCGCCTTCCACATTGAGGATGCGGCGTTCGCCGCCCACGCTGAGCATGGCATCGAGCGTGCCTTCGCCGCCGTCGGCCATCGGGCAGATGCGGATTTCGGCGTCGGCGCGCGCGCGGCGAATGCCTTCGGCGATGGCGGCGGCGACCCCGTCCGCGCTCAGCGAGCCTTTGAATGAATCGGGAGCAATGACGACGACGGGTGCCTCGAACGACGGGTTGGACATGGTGCCTCGACGGAAAGAGTTGGGATGGCGGCTGCATCCGGCGGGGCGTCCGGCGCGAGCACTAGCTTAACAGCGCGGGGCCGGGCGCTGGATAAGCGCGCTGCGATAGCGTGCATCGCGCAAGGCCGTGCCGCTAACGTGCTTACAGTACGAAAGCGCCGCGGAGCGTGGCGCTCCGGCGTCGCATCAACGAGTCGATGCGGACGCGACGAAGTCGGCACCCGAGCGAAGGCCGAAGGGCGATTCGGGCCTGAAAACCCACCAAATTCACATGGAAAGGCGCCGTTTTGGCGTCCCGAACGGCAATTCCATTTGAGTGGGGAAATAGTTTGCTAAAATACTTGGCTCTTTTGACGGAACCGCACGGCAAGCCGTCCGTTTCGGCCTTCACCGGCCGATGTCGGCCGGGCCGGGTCTCGCGGCTTCCGGAAAGGGCGCCGCCCAGCCGGCAGCGTCCGCGAAGCGCCCGTTCCACGCCGTTGCGTGGTGCGCGGCCAGCGCGGCGGTCTGCGGCGAGAGGCGCCATGGGATGCGCCCGCCGGCCTTGGGCGCGACCGAATGGTCGCGATCGAAGCCGGCAGGCGGCGCCGACGAGGCACTAGCGAGACGCAGGCGATGCGGGCTTTCCCATCGAACTGCGGCAGCAAAGATTACTGATACGCTCGAACAATTTTAGGACGATTGAAGCCATGGCTAACGCTGTTGAAAACCTCGGCAAGCTCGAACGCCGCGTGACGATTTCCCTGCCGAAGGACGCCGTGCAGAAAGAAGTCGATTCGCGCATCCGCCAACTGGCAAAGAACGTGCGCATGCCGGGTTTCCGCCCGGGCAAGGTGCCGCTGAAGATGGTCACGCAGCAGTACTCGGGCCAGGTGGAAGCCGAAGTTCTGAGCGACAAGGTCGGCAAGGAATTCTTCGACATCAGCCGCGCTGAAAACCTGCGCGTCGCCGGCCAGCCGAGCTTCGCCCCGAAGGCGGACGCCGCTGAAGGCGACTACGCATTCGACGCGACCTTCGAGGTCTACCCGGAAGTCAAGCTCGGCGACGTCGGCACGGCCGAAATCGAGCGCACGACCACGACCATCAGCGACGCGGAAATCGACCGCACGCTCGACATCCTGCGCAAGCAGCGCGTGCACTTCCACGCACGCGGCGAAGCCGGCGAGCACGGTGACGGCGGCGCCGACACCGCAGCCAAGGAAGGCGATCGCGTGACGGTCGACTTCGTCGGCAAGATCGACGACGTCGCATTCCCGGGCGGCAGCGCGGAAGGTTTCGCGTTCGTGCTCGGCGAAGGCCGCATGCTGCCGGAATTCGAAAAGGCCGCCATCGGCCTGAAGAACGGCGAGTCGCGTGAATTCGACCTCGCGTTCCCCGAGGACTATCACGGCAAGGAAGTCGCCGGCAAGACCGCGAAGTTCACGATCACGATGCAGCAGATCGAGTGGCCGCACCTGCCGGAAATCGACGGCGAATTCGCCAAGTCGCTCGGCATCGCCGACGGCGACCTCGTGAAGATGCGCGCTGAAATCAAGGACAACCTTGAGCGTGAAGCGAAGCGTCGCACGCAGTCGATCGTCAAGAACCAGGTGATGGACGCGCTGCTGAAGATCGCCGAACTCGACGTGCCGAACGCACTGATCGAACAGGACCAGGAACGCCTCGTCGAAATGGCGCGTGCCGACCTCGCGCAACGCGGCGTGCCGAACGCCAAGGACGCACCGATCCCGGCCGAAATGTTCAAGGAACAAGCCGAGCGTCGCGTCAAGCTGGGCCTCGTGCTGGCCGAGCTGGTGAAGGCCAACGGTCTCGAAGCAAAGCCGGAACAGATCCGCGCTGAAGTCGACGAATTCGCGAAAAGCTACGAAGACCCGAAGGAAGTCGTGCGCTGGTATTATTCGAACCAGCAGCGTCTGGCCGAAATGGAAGCCTACGTCGTTGAATCGAACGTCGTGGACTTCGTGCTCGGCAAGGCCAAGGTAACGGACAAGCAAGTCAGCTTCGAAGAACTGGCAAGCGCGACGGCGCAGGCTTAAGTCTGCCCGCCACGGCGTGCCGGCTGTCGGAGCGACCGACGGCCAGCACGCCGTTTTTGTATCCGCTGAATTTAGCCATGCTGTCCGTGTGGTTGATTTATGCGGGGTCCGTCGCCATACCAGAACAACTCTCTTCCAGACAAGGATGCACCGCATGACTTTTCGCGCTCAATCGCTGGACACGCTGACCTCCCAGGCTTCGCGGGATTTCGATCCGCAGGCGCTCGGGCTCGTGCCGATCGTCGTGGAGACGAGCGGCCGCGGCGAGCGTTCGTACGACATCTACTCGCGTCTGCTGAAGGAGCGCGTGGTGTTCCTGGTCGGTGAAGTGAACGACCAGACGGCCAATCTCGTGGTCGCCCAGCTGCTGTTTCTCGAAAGCGAAAATCCGGACAAGGACATCAGCCTGTACATCAACAGCCCGGGCGGTTCGGTGTCGGCCGGCATGGCGATCTACGACACGATGCAGTTCATCAAGCCGAACGTTTCGACCCTTTGCATGGGCCTCGCGGCCAGCATGGGCGCGTTCCTGCTGGCAGCCGGCGAGAAGGGCAAGCGCTTCGCGCTGCCGAACTCGCGCGTGATGATTCACCAGCCGCTCGGCGGCGCGCGCGGCCAGGCATCGGACATCGAAATCCAGGCGCGGGAAATCCTGTACCTGAAGGAGCGCCTGAACCAGTTGCTCGCGCACCATACGGGTCAGCCGGTCGAGCGTATCGCGCGCGACACCGACCGCGACAACTTCATGTCCGGCGACGACGCGCAAGCCTATGGTCTGGTCGATCAGGTCCTGCACAAGCGTCCCTGATCCGGAACGCGTTTCGGCGCCCCTCGCGGGCGCCGGTTCAGGCGCCTGAATGGTGCAAATCGGGCGCCCGGGCGGCGTGCCACCCCCGTGAAAAAGGGGATAGGCACAGCCGCCCGGAGCCTGTGAAATAATCGGCAAACGCGCTTCGCGGCCTGCGGCCCCAACGCCGTCACAGCAAGCGGTTCACGCGTCCCCCGGCACGCCGGGGGAAACGGCGTATCATGTAACAGAGTGTCCGGAGGCTCATCTATCCATGGCGGACAAAAAAGGTTCTAACAGCGAAAAGCTGTTGTATTGCTCGTTTTGCGGCAAAAGCCAGCACGAGGTCAAGAAACTGATCGCTGGCCCGTCGGTGTTCATCTGCGATGAATGTATCGACCTGTGCAACGAGATCATTCGCGACGAGGCCGCCGGTGCGGGCGTCGACGCGGCGCTGTCGCGCTCGGACCTGCCGAGCCCGCAGGAAATCCGCGACATCCTCGACCAGTACGTGATCGGGCAGGAACGCGCGAAGAAGATCCTTGCGGTGGCGGTGTACAACCACTACAAGCGTCTCAAACATCTCGACAAGAAAGACGAAGTCGAACTCTCGAAGAGCAACATCCTGCTGATCGGCCCCACGGGTTCGGGCAAGACGCTGCTCGCGCAGACGCTCGCGCGCCTTCTGAACGTGCCGTTCGTGATCGCCGACGCCACCACGCTGACCGAAGCCGGTTACGTGGGCGAAGACGTCGAGAACATCATCCAGAAGCTGCTGCAGAACTGCAATTACGAGGTCGACAAGGCCCAGCGCGGCATCGTCTACATCGACGAAATCGACAAGATCAGCCGCAAGTCGGACAACCCGTCGATCACGCGCGACGTGTCGGGCGAGGGCGTGCAGCAGGCGCTGCTCAAGCTCATCGAAGGCACGATGGCGTCGGTGCCCCCGCAGGGCGGCCGCAAGCACCCGAATCAGGACTTCATCCAGGTCGACACGACCAACATCCTGTTCATCTGCGGCGGCGCGTTCGACGGTCTGGAAAAAGTCATCACGGACCGCACCGAGAAAACCGGCATCGGTTTCGGCGCGAGCGTGAAGAGCAAGCAGGAGCGCGACGCGGGCGAAGTGCTGCGCGAGACGGAACCGGAAGATCTGATCAAGTTCGGCCTGATTCCCGAACTGATCGGCCGTCTGCCGGTGGTCGCCACGCTCGGCAAGCTCGACGAAGCGGCGCTCATGAAGATCCTCGTCGAGCCGAAGAACGCGCTCGTCAAGCAGTATCACAAGCTCTTCAACATGGAGCGCGTGGAACTGGAGATTCGCCCGGCTGCGCTGCAGGCCGTCGCCCGCAAGGCGATCCGCCGCAAGACCGGGGCGCGGGGCTTGCGCTCCATCCTGGAACAGGCATTGCTCGACGTCATGTACGAGCTGCCGACCATGAAGGGCGTGAGCAAGGTGATCATCGACGACAACGTGATCGATGGCGACGGCAAGCCGCTTTTGATCTACGAAGACGCTCCGAAGGTTTCAGGGTCGAACTGATGGTGGTGATCGGCTAAAGAGTTCCTGGAAAAAGCCGTTCATACAATGGGATGAACGGCTTTTTCGTTTCACTTGTGGTCGATGGCGCACTTTTTTGGAGTCACTGAACTTTTCCCACACGCGAGAGGCTTGTAATCGACTTTTCAGGCCTCACTTACCGAACGAATTGATTCCACTCATGGGGAAATGAAATGTCAGGAACCCAACTCCTCCCGCCGGAACGCACCACGCTCCCGCTGCTCCCGCTGCGAGACGTCGTAGTCTTCCCGCATATGGTGATTCCCCTTTTCGTGGGCCGGCCGAAGTCGATCAAGGCCCTCGAGGCGGCAATGGAAGGCGGCAAGCACATCATGCTCGTCGCCCAGAAAACTGCCGCCAAGGATGAGCCGACCGAAAAGGACATGTACGAAGTGGGATGTATCGCGAACATCCTGCAAATGCTCAAGCTGCCCGACGGCACCGTGAAGGTGCTCGTGGAAGGCCTGCAGCGCGCGAAAACGCTCTCGATCGAAGAGCAGGAAACGCAGTTTTCGTGCGAGGTCATGCCGCTCGAGCCCGACCACGCGGACGGCGCCGAAACCGAAGCGCTGCGCCGTGCGATCGTCTCGCAGTTCGATCAGTACGTGAAGCTCAACAAGAAGATCCCGCCTGAGATCCTGACCTCGCTGTCGGGTATCGACGAGGCCGGTCGTCTTGCGGACACCATCGCCGCGCATCTGCCGCTCAAGCTCGACCAGAAGCAGCACATCCTCGAAATGTTCCCGGTCGTGGAACGTCTTGAGCATCTGCTTGCCCAGCTCGAAGCCGAAATCGACATCCTCCAGGTCGAGAAGCGCATCCGTGGCCGCGTCAAGCGCCAGATGGAAAAGAGCCAGCGCGAGTACTACCTGAACGAGCAGGTCAAGGCCATCCAGAAGGAACTGGGCGAAGGCGAAGAAGGCGCGGATCTCGAGGAACTCGAGAAGCGCATCACCGCCGCGCGCATGCCCAAGGAAGCCAAGAAGAAGGCCGACGCCGAGCTGAAGAAGCTCAAGCTGATGTCGCCGATGTCGGCGGAAGCCACCGTCGTGCGCAACTACATCGACACGCTGATTGGCCTGCCGTGGCGTAAGAAGAGCAAGGTCAACAACGACCTGACCAACGCCGAATCGGTGCTCGACGAAGACCACTACGGTCTCGAGAAGGTGAAGGAACGCATTCTCGAGTATCTCGCGGTGCAACAGCGCGTGGACAAGGTCAAGGCGCCGATCCTGTGCCTCGTCGGGCCTCCGGGCGTCGGCAAGACCTCGCTCGGGCAGTCGATTGCGCGTGCAACGAACCGCAAGTTCGTGCGCATGGCGCTGGGCGGTGTGCGTGACGAAGCCGAAATCCGCGGCCATCGTCGTACGTACATCGGCTCGATGCCGGGCAAGATCCTGCAGAGCCTGACCAAGGTCGGCGTGCGCAATCCGCTCTTCCTGCTCGACGAAGTCGACAAGATGGGTATGGATTTCCGCGGCGATCCGTCGTCGGCGCTGCTCGAAGTGCTCGATCCGGAACAGAACCACACGTTCGCCGACCACTACATCGAAGTCGATTTCGATCTCTCCGATGTGATGTTCGTGGCAACGTCGAACTCGCTCAACATTCCGCCGCCGCTGCTCGACCGGATGGAAGTCATCCGCCTTTCGGGTTACACGGAAGACGAGAAGGTCAGCATCGCCCAGCGTTATCTCCTGCCGAAGCAGAAGAAGAACAACGGGCTGAAGCCGGGCGAGATCGACGTGACCGAAGGTGCGATCCGCGACATCATTCGCTACTACACGCGTGAAGCGGGCGTGCGTTCGCTCGAGCGCGAAGTGTCGAAGATCTGCCGCAAGGTCGTGAAGATGCTGCTGCTGAAGAAGGCCGACAAGGCCGTCACGGTGGACAGCGCGAATCTGGACACCTTCCTCGGCGTGCGCAAGTACGACTTCGGTCTGGCCGCGAAGGAAAACCAGATCGGTCAGGTCACAGGCCTCGCATGGACGGAAGTGGGCGGCGACCTGCTGACGATCGAAGCGGCGGTCATGCCCGGCAAGGGCAACGTGATCCGCACGGGTTCGCTCGGCGACGTCATGAAGGAATCGGTCGAAGCAGCACGCTCGGTGGTGCGCTCGCGTTCGCGTCGTCTTGGCATCAAGGACGAAGCGTTCGAGAAGCAGGACATCCACATCCACGTGCCGGAAGGCGCGACGCCGAAGGACGGTCCGTCCGCCGGTATCGCAATGACGACCGCGCTGGTGTCCGTGCTCACGGGCATTCCGGTGCGCGCCGACGTTGCGATGACGGGCGAGATCACGCTGCGCGGCGAAGTGCTGCCGATCGGCGGGCTGAAGGAGAAGCTGCTTGCGGCGCATCGCGGCGGCATCAAGCTCGTGCTGATTCCGGAAGAGAACGTCAAGGATCTCTCGGAGATCCCGGACAACGTGAAGAACGCCATTGAAATCGTGCCGGTCCGCTGGATCGACAAGGTGCTCGAACTGGCGCTCGAACGTGTGCCGCAGGCACTGCCGGAAGAAGAGGCCAAGACCGAAGAGGCCAAGACGCCCGTGGCCGAGTCGAAAGACGCGGCAAGCGAAGTGGTGAAGCACTAAGCTGAAACACTTGGCGCTATTCAACTAGCGTCATTTCGTAGCACCCTCGAAGAACCCGCGGCCTCGTCCGCGGGTTTTTTATTGCGCGCGCCGCGAAGATCGTTGGGCTTGCAACCGCTTGTGCGCGCGGCGTGCGAGCTTGGCGTCTTCAAGGTCGAAAGGCGTTTGGAAGTTGCTTTCACATGGCCGCGCGAGATCGAATGCACGCGGGAGAAATCGGGCGGAACCCAGCTTGACATGGGTCTTTCGGCCTCGTTAAATGAGCGGGCTTCGGCGCAGACCGAAGTCGTTTTGCCAATAAGTTGATGTCCTTCCCGGCGCCGCGCCGGCGTGTCTCATGGCGCGTGCCATCACGATTGCCCAACACATTCTCGGGGGCTGGAATGAACAAGACGGAATTGATCGACCATATCGCGCAGCAAGCGGACATCTCGAAAGCGGCGGCAGGGCGCGCACTCGACGCCGTGATCGGCGGCGTCAAGGGAACGTTGAAGAAGGGCGGGTCGGTCACGCTGGTCGGCTTTGGCACGTTCGCGGTCAGCAAGCGCACGGCGCGCACGGGTCGCAATCCGCGCACCGGCGACGCTATCAAGATCAAGGCAGCCAAAGTCCCGAAATTCAGGCCTGGCAAAGCGCTCAAAGATGCGCTAAACTAGCGGGCTCGCTGCTTGATGAGGCAGCGCAGCAGAAGTCGCAGTGCCGCAGCAGTTTTCAGCAGGTTTTCGGCGGTCATCAGCATGAAGCTGGGTGCTTAGCTCAGTTGGTAGAGCGGCGCCCTTACAAGGCGTAGGTCGGGAGTTCGAGCCTCTCAGCACCCACCACAGCTTCAGATGAACCTCGGTCGAGCCGAGCAGTCGTGCATCAGCCTGAACGCAGGCTAAAGCAGACTGAATGCGCGAAAACATCGCTAGCGACGCAGCGCACGCAGCAAACCGCATGGAGCGGTAGTTCAGTTGGTTAGAATACCGGCCTGTCACGCCGGGGGTCGCGGGTTCGAGTCCCGTCCGCTCCGCCAGACATCTCAGCAAGAAGGCGAACTCCGGTTCGCCTTTTTTGTTGGCCGCTGTTGTAATATCGGGCGTTCTGTTTTTTGGCGCTCTCCAACGCTTGGTCACGCATGCTCGACTTTTTCCGCAATCACAAACGGCTGATGATGTTCATGCTGCTCCTGGTGATCCTGCCAGGGCTCGGCTTCGTCGGTATTCAAGGTTTCCGCGGCTTTTTTGACGAAAGCGCGAATGTCGCGAGCGTCAACGGTCACAAGATCACGCGCGTCGAATTCGACAACGCGTCGCGTCAGCAACTCGACCAGGCGCGCCAGGTCATGGGTGCGCAATTCGACGCGAGCGCTTTCGATACGCCGCAGCATCGCAAAGACATTCTCGACGGCCTGATCCAGCAACGCGTGCTGCAGGACGAAGTCCAGCGTCTGCATCTCACCGCTTCCGACGACGCCGTGCGCCGCACGCTGCTCGCCGACCCGATCATCTCGTCGCTGAAGAACCCCGACGGCTCGATCGATCTCGACAAGTACAAGCAACTGCTCGCCATGCAGGGCATGACGCCCGAGCAGTACGACGAGCGCGTGCGCTACAGCATGGCGCTGCAGCAGATTCCCGCTTCGCTGATCAACAGCGCGTTCACGCCGAAGTCGCTCGCGCAACAACTGACCGAACTGTCGGAGCAGCAGCGCGACGTGCAAGGTCTCGCGTTCCGCGCCGGCGATTTCGCCGCGAAGGTCCAGCCGACCGACGCGCAACTGCAGGCGTATTACGACGCGCACAAGAACGACTTCGCCACGCCGGCGACGGCGCAGATTCAGTATCTGGTGCTGTCGGCGGCTACGGTCGCGGCTTCGGTCAACCCGAGCGACGCCGACCTCAAGAAGTATTACGACGACAACATCGCCCGCTACAAGACTCAGGAAGAAGTGCGCGCGAGCCACATCCTGATCACGGTGGCGAAGGACGCGAGCGCGGCTGACCGCGCCGCGGCGAAGCAGAAGGCCGACCAGATCCTCGCCGAAGTGAAGGCGCATCCGGACCAGTTCGCGCAGCTCGCGCAGAAGGATTCGCAGGATCCGGGTTCTGCCTCGAAGGGCGGCGACCTCGGCTACTTCGGCCCGGGCATGATCGCGGGCGGCCAGGCGTTCGACGACGCGGTCTTCAAGCTCAAGAAAGACGAAATCAGCGACGTGATCCAGTCGGACTTCGGCTATCACATCGTCAAGGTCACGGACATCAAGCCGTCGGTTACGAAGCCGTTCGACGACGTGAAGGCGCAGATCGCGACCGAAGTGAAGGCGCAACAGGCCGCCAAGCTGCTGGCCGATGCGAGCGACGGCTTTACGTCGATGGTGTACGAAAAGTCGAAGAGCCTCCAGCCGGCCGCCGACAAGTACAAGCTGACGATCCAGACCGCCACGGTTACGCCGCAGCCGAACGCCACGCTGCCGCCGGACAGCCCGCTGAACAACAAGAAGTTCCTCGACGCGGTGTTCGCGACCGACTCGGTCAGCCAGCACAACAACACGCAGGCGGTCGACGTGGGCAACAACACGCTGATCTCGGCGCGCGTGACCGACTTCAAGGCGGCTGCCGTGCCGGCATTCGCCGCGGTCAAGGACGCCGTGCGCCAGAAGGTGGTTGCGCAACTGGCCGCCGACATGGCGCGCAAGCAAGGCGAGGCGAAGCTCGCGGACCTGCAGAAGTCGAAGTCGACCGATGGTTTCTCGTCGGCGCTCAAGGTGTCGCGCAACGACGCACAAGGGCTGCCGCCCGCCGCGCTGTCGGCGGTGTTCAAGGCCGATGCGCAGAAACTGCCCGCCTACGTGGGCGTCGATCTCGGCGACCAGGGCTACGCGATCTATCGCGTGAACAGCGTGACGAACGGCGCGGCCGCCGACGGCAACCGTCTTGCCGCAGCGCAGCAGCAACTGGCGCAGGTGGCCGGCCAGTCGCAGACTCAGGCTTACCTCGACGCGCTGCGCGACCGTTCGAAGGTCAAGCTCTACGGCACGCTCGGTTCGTCGAGCCAGCAGAGCGACGGCGACGGCGACGGCCAGTAAGTTCGCCAGCGCCGTTTCCAGGCGCCGAGACACAAAAAAGCCCCGCGAAATTCGCGGGGCTTTTTCTTTGCTGCTTACGTGGCGCGAGGCGTGAAGCGCCGCGCCGCGTGCGCTGCCCGTTAGAGGCAGGCGCTGATATCGCCCGTGGCGTCGCCGCCCGCACCGCCGCCGGCACGGAATCCCACCCAGGTCTTGGCGTTGGCGTTCCACGCCGGACGCACCGTCGCCGCGGCACCGTTAGGCGGCTGCTGGCCCGGCACGTAGACGTCGATCGCCTGGTCGTTCGCGAGCACGCTCTGCGAGACGACCTGCTGCTGCGATTTGTTGGCCCACTTTTGCGCGATGCACTGCGCGACGGCCTGAGGCGGTTGCTGGCTGGTGCCAACCGATTGCGAGCCGCTCGGCACCGGCTGATTGGCGCAGGCAGCAAGGGCTGCCGTTACGACAATAAGAGGTAAATATTTCACGTTTTATCCCTCCAGTCAGGGTCATTCGGAATGTAGACGAGCGTCGCTCGTCTGGCGCAAAGATGTGACCCGGTACGCGACGCGCATGCCGCAAAGACGCGGCGCGCAGCGCACGTCAGCGCTGCGCGCCGCCGCCGAGCAGCGGCTTGAGCGTCGGCCACACGTTGTCGAGGAGCAAAGGCTGTGCCTGCTGGGTCGGATGCAGCTGGTCGGACTGGAACAGCTCGGGTTTGTCGGCGAGTCCGGCGAGCAGAAACGGCACCAGCGGCACCTTCAGCTCCTTCGAAAGCTGGCCATAGAGACCATGGAATTTCTGAGTGTAGTCGGGACCGTAATTCGGTGGCACGAACATGCCCACCAGCACGGGCTTCGCGTTGGCCTTGCGCACTGCGGCAATGATGGCGCGCAGATTGCTCTCGGTGGTGGCGAGCGGCACGCCGCGCAGCGCGTCGTTGGCGCCGAGTTCGATCACCACGATCGCCGGCTTCATGCGTTGGAGCACGAGCGGCAGACGGGCGAGGCCGCCGCTGGTCGTGTCGCCGCTGATGCTGGCATTCGCGACGCTATAATCGATTCGCTCGGTCGCGATGCGTTGACGCAGCAGCGCGACCCAGCCGGTGTCGCGCGGTAACCCGTATTCGGCGGACAGGCTGTCGCCGAGCACGGCGATCACGGGTTTGGCCGTCGTGGGTTGGGTCGCAGGTGCGGCAGGCACGGTGGCCGCATGGGCGTCGCGCACGCCGCCAGGCAGCGCGACCGTGCCCAGCGCAACGCCGAACGACACAGCCAGCGCCACGGCGCAGGCGCCGGGCGCGGGAAGCAGGGTGCGGGCGGCGCGCGCCGCGGCGCGCTTTGTTTTGACAGCTAATCTTGGCTTCATCATGTGCGAATGAATAGCGATCCAGTCATCGAAGTACGGGGCCTGTGCAAACGCGTCACCGACGCAACCGGCGAACTCACGATCCTCGACGGCATCGACCTCACGGTGCACGCGGGCGGCAGCGTGGCGATCGTCGGCGCCTCGGGTTCGGGCAAGTCCACCTTGCTCGGCTTGCTGGCCGGGTTGGACAGCGCGAGCGCGGGCTCGGTTCGTCTGCTAGGACATGAGCTTACCGGCATGGCGGAAGATCAGCGCGCGGCGCTGCGCAACGGCGCGGTCGGTTTCGTGTTTCAGTCGTTTCAATTGATGCCGCATCTCACAGCGCTCGAAAACGTCGCGCTGCCGCTTGAGCTGCAGGGCGGCCTGAGCACGCGCGAAGCCTTTGCGCGTGCGCGGACCTTGCTCGAACGCGTGGGCCTCGGTCAGCGCACCTCGCATTATCCGAAGCTGCTGTCGGGCGGCGAGCAGCAGCGCGTGGCGCTGGCGCGCGCGTTCGTCACGCATCCGGCCGTGCTGTTTGCCGACGAACCCACCGGCAGCCTCGACGCCGCCACGGGCCACGCCGTCATCGACCTGATGTTCGAACTGAACCGTGCGAATGGCGCGACGCTCGTGCTCGTCACGCACGACATCGAGCTGGCGAAGCGTTGCGATGCGATCGTCACGATCGAGGCCGGGCATCGCGTGATCGACGGCGCGCAGGCCGCGCACGCAGCGAGCCGCGTCGAAGCCGGGCGCTGAAACGAAAAGGCGTGCCGGTTTGCACCGTGCACGCCTTTTTCCTGACATCAACTCAACCTGTGCAGCCAGCGCTAACGCCTGTTAGCGCTTCAGCGCGGCACGCGCCTTCGCGATCAGCGCCGACGTCGACGAATCGTGCGCCTTCACGTCGCCGGTCGATGCGGTGAGGTCGGCCTCGACCACCTTGCCGAGAATCTTGCCGAGTTCCACGCCCCACTGGTCGAACGGATTGATGTCCCACACCGAGGCCTGCACCAGCACCTTGTGCTCGTAGAGCGCGATCAGCGCGCCGAGCGAGCGCGCCGTGAGCGCGTCGACGAGCAGCGTCGTGGTCGGGCGATTGCCGGGGAACATGATGTGCGGCACGAGTTCGGGCTTGTCCGGACCGGCGATCTTGCGCGCTTCTTCCTCGGTGCGGCCGAGCATCAGCGCCTCGCTCTGCGCGAAGCAGTTCGCTAGCAGTTTCGGATGATGATCGGCGAGCGGATGCTCGGGCGTGAGCACGGCGATAAAGTCGATCGGCACGATCGTCGTGCCCTGATGCAGCATCTGGAAGAACGCGTGCTGGCCGTTCGTTCCCGGCTCGCCCCACGTGATGGCCGAGGTCGCGTAATCGACGAACTGGCCGTCCAGACGCGCCTGCTTGCCGTTGCTCTCCATTTCGAGCTGCTGCAGATACGACGGCAGGTAGTGCAATGCTTCGGAGTACGGAGCGACGAGATAGCTCTGCGAACCAAAGAAGTTGCGATACCAGACGCCGATCATGCCGAGCAGCACGGGCAGGTTCTTGTCGAGCGGCGCGGTGCGGAAATGCTCGTCCATATCGTGCGCGCCGGCGAGCAGTTCGTCGAACTGTTGCGGCCCGATCGCGATCATGATCGAGAGCCCGACCGCCGACCACAGCGAGTAGCGGCCGCCAACCCAGTCCCACATTTCGAAGACGTTTTCCTCGGCGATGCCGAACTTCACGACTTCGGCCGGATTCGCGGAGACGCCGACGAAATGCTTCGCGAGCGCGCTTTCCGGGCAGCCGTGCTTGATGAACCAGTCGCGCATCGAGCGCGCGTTGGTCATGGTTTCGAGCGTCGTGAAGGTCTTCGAGACGATGATCGCGAGCGTCTCTTCCGGATCGATGTGTTCGATCGTGCGCCACAGATCGGCGCCGTCGACGTTCGAGACGAAGTGTGAGCTGATCTCCGGCGATTCGAGATGCTGGAGCGCATGCACGACCATCTTCGGCCCGAGATCCGAGCCGCCGATGCCGATGTTCACGATATGGCGGATGCGCTTGCCGGTGTAGCCGGTCCAGGCGCCGCTGCGCACGGCGTCGGCGAACTTCGCCATCTTCGCTTTCTCGGCGACGATCTGCGCGTGGAACGGCGCGTTCGGCTCGGTGGCGCGCAGCGCGGTGTGCAGGGCGGCGCGGCCTTCGGTCGGGTTGACGATCTCGCCCGCGAACATCGCGTCGCGGCGCTGCTCGACGCCGGCTTCGTGCGCGAGCTGCACGAGCAGCTTCAGCGTGGCGTCGGTGATGCGGTTCTTCGAGAAGTCGGCGGCGAGACCGCCGCCCGAATACGTGAAGCGTTCGGCGCGGGTCGGCGCGGGATCGTTGGCGGGCGCGAACCAGTCGCGCAGCTTGTCGTTGCGGATCTGTTCGTAGTGCGTCTGTAGCGCGGACCAGGCGGGGAGCGGATTCGTCATGTTCGTCGAGCGAGGAAAAACGAATGGAAGGCGGCGGGCGGCATCGACCGGTCGGGCCGACGCGCGCATCACGCACTGCGGGGAGGCGCGCGGCTTCTGTGGAAGCGGCACGCGCGGAGGATCAGTATAGCGGGCCGAGCAAAGCTGCGTGGCGCTATGGCGATCGACGGCTGAGGTTAGCAAACGGCGTGCCGCTTGGGACGGCTACGCGCGCCGTGAACGCGTGCGCGAAGCTTGCAGCCATCTTTCGACGCGTGGTTGAACGGGCGGTTGGCGATTTTCGTCGAGTGCGTGGCGGAGAAGTCGGCGGATAGAACCCATCGCCGTTCAAGCCGATGCGAGATTGCGCGAATAGAAGCGGCGGTTCAACAGCTTGCGCACCATCGGCGCGAGTTCGCCTGCCGTGAGCCCGGCGGGACCGTCGCCTTGCTCGACCAGCGTGTCGGCGGCGAGACCGTGCAGATAGACGCCCGCGAGCGCCGCTTCGAACGGTGGCAGACGTTGCGCGAGCAGCGCGCCGATCAGGCCGCCGAGCACGTCGCCGGTGCCGCCGCTCGCGAGGCCCGCGTTGCCGGTCGGGTTGACGGCCACGCGGCCGTCGGGCGCGGCGATCACCGTGCCGCTGCCCTTGAGCACCGCCACGGCCGCGAAACGCTGCGCGAGCGCGCGCGCCGCAGCGAGGCGGTCGCGTTGCACCGTGGCCGTATCGACGGCGAGCAGACGCGCCGCTTCGAGCGGATGCGGGGTGAGCACGCAAGGCGCATCGCCGACCTGCGCGCGTTCGGTGACGCGCGCCGCGAGCGCTTCGTCGCGCGCGACGAGATTGAGCGCGTCGGCATCGAGCAGCACCGGCACGTTCAGACGCAGGATCTGATCGACGAGCTGCCGCGCCGATGCGCTGCCGCCCATGCCGCAACCGGCCGCGACGGCGTCCATCGCGTCGAGCGAGAGCTTGGCCGCCGCGTGCAGCATCAGCTCGGGATGCGGTGCGTCGTAGGGCGGGGCGTCGTTGCCGAGAAAGCCCGCGTGGACCTTGCCCGCGCCCGTGAGCAGCGCCGCGCGCGCGGCGAGGATCGGCGCGCCGCACATGCCGGTGTCGCCGCCGATTACCGCGAGCGTGCCGAAGGTGCCTTTGTGCGTGGCGTTGTCGCGCGCGGGCAGGGCATCGGCGAATAGCGCGGGGGCGTTGAGGCGCGCCGGCGCGTCGGCGGGTGCAGGCGCTTGAGGCGCCGTGTCGTTGCTGAAGTCGATGCCGTCGGCCAGCCCGATCGGCGCGACGCTGACCGTGCCCGCGTAATCGCGGCCCGCGCCGGTATAGAGCCCGGGTTTCGCGGCGATGAACGTCACGGTATGGGTCGCGCGAACGGCAACGCCGCCGCCGACCACGTTGCCGGTGTCGCTGTCGAGACCGCTCGGCACGTCGAGCGCGAGCACGTGCCCGCGTTGCCGGGCGCGCGCCGTGAGCCGTGTGGCGAGATCGGCGAAGACGCCGTCGAGCGCGCGCGCGAGCCCAATTCCGAACATGCCGTCGACGAGCCAGCCCCAGGCGTCGAACGACGCGGGCGGCGCATCGACGATCTTCACGCCGGCGTCGCGCGCGACGCCCAGCGCCCAGCGCGCGTCGTCGGGCTTCACTTCCACGGGCATGCAGACTTCGACCGCGATACCCGCGCGCTTGAGCTGCGCCGCGACGACGAGCGCATCGCCGCCGTTGTTGCCGGGTCCCGCGACGATCCACACGGGCTGCGCGCCGAGCGGCGCGGGCGCGTGGGCGATCTGTTCGAGCAGGAAGTGGGCCGCCGCGGCGCCCGCGCGCGCCATCAGCGTGTGCGCGGGCACGGCGGATTGCGCGGCGGTCTCGCTCACGCGCAGTTGCGCGACGGTGAGGAGCGGCACGGCGCGATCGTGCGGGTTGACGAGCGTGGCGGTGGAAGCGGCTGAAGAAGCGGCTAAAGAAGCGGCGGGCGTGGCGTCGGTCATGGTGGCGAGCGTCGCCGGAGGGGCCGGCGGCGCGTGCGGTGAAGGCATCGATACCGCAACGATACCCGAGCCGTCAGACCTTGGCGTGCGCGCTTGCGTTCGTCGCGTGGAAGATCAAGCAGGAGGGAAGTCAGACGCGCCCTGAGTCGGGTGCGCCCGCTTGGTCGACAAAGCGTCGATCATGCTGACCAGCCGACGCTTAGCTACGCCCAGGCCAGAGCGCCTCGATCGTCTCGGCGGGCAGGTCCGGACGGGTGTTCGAGATCTGCTGCGCGATCAGGCGCGCGGAGCCGAGCGCGAGCGCCCAGCCCGCCGGGCCATGCGCCGCGTTGACGTAAAGGCGCGGGTTGCCCACGCTGCCCACCAGCGGCAGGCCGTCGGCCGACAGCAGCTTCATGCCTTCCCACGCGAGCGCGGCGGAAATGCGCGCGGCGCCCGGCGCCCAGTCGCGCGAAGCTTCGCCGAGCAGCGCGAGCGCTTCCTCGGTGAGCGATTCGGGCAGCGGTTCGTCGAGCTGCTTGGCGTGCTGGAGCACCGCGCCGCCCGAAATGCGCAGGCGATGGTTCATGCGTGTGATGGCGATGCGCCGCGCGGCGTCGATCAGCGTCGAGTGCGGCACGCATTCCTCGTGCGCGACCGGCGAATTCAGCGTGTGCATGCGCAGCGGATAAACCGGCAGCTTGATGCCCAGCGGCGCGAGCAGATTCACGGTCTGCGCGCCGGCTGCGACGACCACGGCATCGGCGGAAATCACTTCGACTTCGCGCGTGCGCGAGGCGTCGTCGGGACGCGGCGCGAGCTCGACGGCCGCGCGCTGGCTCTCGATGCGCACCGCGCTCACTTCGCGGCCGGTCTGGAACTGCACGCCGCCGAGCGTATCGAGCACCTGTTTGAGCTGCTTGACGAAGAGCGGGCAGTTCGCCACCCGGCCCTGGTCGAAGCGCACGGCGCCCGCGAACGGCGGATCGGCGGGAATGGTGTGTTCGGCGGCCACGCACTCGTGCGGCGTGAGCACGTGATGCGGCGTCTCGAAACGGCGCAGCAGTTCGAGCGCGGGCTGCGTGAGCGACCATTCATCGCTGCCGCGCACGAGATAGAGCAGGCCTTCGCGCTGTTCGTACTCGAGCTGGAAGCGGCCTTCGGCGTCTTCCAGCACGCTTTGCGCCGATTCGATCAGCGGACGCAGCAGCGCGTAGCGCGCCTCGAAGGCTTCGGAGCCGTGCAGCGTGGCGAGGCGTTTGACGAAGGCGCGCGCCTGACCGGTGAAACCGGTCTTGCAGATCACGCCGCCCGAGGACTGCCGGCCGTTGCGCAGGAAGGTGGGGCCGAACCAGACGTCGAGCGGGGTCGGCAGCACGATGCCGCTATGACCGTAGGTCGCGCCTTGCGCAACGGTGGCGTGGCGCTCGACCACGCAGACGCGATGGCCCGCCGCGCGCAGCTGGTAGGCGGTGGCGACGCCGGCGATTCCGCCGCCAATGACGATGACATCCATGACGATTCGATCTGCTGGCAGGCGGCGTGCCGTCGAACGAGGGCGCCGTGCCGAAGAGGGTGTGGCATGCGGCGCGCAAGCTGCGCGCCGATCGGTGAAACGCGCAATCATAGCAGCGAAATCGCCCGTCTCGCCATGCGCGTGCGTCGCTTGACCCGCCCGGCGCAAGGTGGCGCGCGCATCGATTGCGGGCCGCAACGCGCGTGGGCACGGGCAGGGCGACTGCTCAGGCGGCCCCGTTTTATTGCCATTCACCCGCCGTTCGTGCCGGGCCGCCGGCTGCCGCTGCGCCGTCCCGTATCGCGAAAAAAGCGGCTGTGCCGGACGCCGCGTCACCGTCTGCCGCGGCGACATCGCGAAAACGCGCACGGGCGTGCGCCTCGGGATGCGTGCGGATCGGCCTCGGGGGCGATCGGACGGGGTCTTCCGGGTTATAATCGCGGTCTCCTTTCATCGCCCGACGTCGGCCCGACGTCGTCGCCTGCGCGCGACGCATCGCCCCCCCGCGACGCACCCGTGCGAGGCCAGGCGCGACGTAACCTCGACGCAACGCCCCAGTCCATGGCCCACTTCTCGTGTTTCCCCGGTGCTTCGGCCCTCTCCGACTTCCGTCAGACCCGCCTGCTCGAGACGCTTCAGCGTATCGATGCCAACATCGTCGGCGTGCGCGGCCAGTTCCTGCATTTCGTCAACTCGGCCACGCCGCTTTCCGCTGACGACAGCGCGAAGATCGAAGCGCTGATGCACTACGGCGAGCCGTTCGCGGCCCCGCAGGAGCGCGGCAGCACGGTGACGTTCCTCGTGGTGCCGCGTTTCGGCACGGTGTCGCCGTGGGCGAGCAAGGCCACCGACATCGCGCATCACTGCGGCCTCGAACACGTGCGCCGCATCGAGCGCGCCGTCGAATACACGGTGATCCTCAAGAGCGGCTTGCTCGGCGGCAAGAAAACGCTGTCGGACGACGCGCACGCGGCCGTCGCCGCGGCGCTGCACGACCGCATGACCGAGAACGTCGCGGCCTCGCGCGACCAGGCGCTGCATCTGTTCGACGAACTGCCGGCGCGCCCGATGCAGACCGTCGACGTGCTCGGCCACGGCCGCAAGGCGCTGGAAACGGCGAACGGCGAACTGGGCCTCGCGCTCGCCGACGACGAAATCGACTACCTCGTCGAGAACTTCACGAAGCTGGGCCGCAACCCGACCGACGTCGAACTGATGATGTTCGCGCAGGCCAACAGCGAGCACTGCCGCCACAAGATCTTCAACGCGAGCTGGACGATCGACGGCCAGGAGCAGGATCTGTCGCTGTTCGCGATGATCCGCAACACCGAGAAGATCAGCCCGCAAGGCACGATCGTCGCGTACTCGGACAACTCGTCGATCATGGAAGGCGCGGTGGCCGAGCGCTGGTTCCCGCGCAAGACCGGCGCGGACGGCGCGCCGGGCGAGCAGTACGGCCGCCACACCGAACTCACGCACACGCTGATGAAGGTGGAGACGCACAACCACCCGACCGCGATCTCGCCGTTCGCCGGCGCGGCCACGGGTTCGGGCGGCGAAATCCGCGACGAAGGCGCAACGGGCCGCGGCGCGCGTCCGAAGGCCGGTCTCACGGGCTTCACGGTCTCGAACCTCGATCTGCCGGAAGCGCGCGAAACGTGGGAAAACGCCCGCGACGCCGCCACGCCGCTCACGCACCGCAATCCGGCCGACGCGCAGGGCGCTCATGCTGTTTATGGCCGTCCGGACCGCATCGCCTCGCCGCTGCAGATCATGATCGACGGCCCGCTCGGCGGCGCCGCGTTCAACAACGAATTCGGCCGTCCGAACCTCGGCGGCTACTTCCGCGTCTACGAGCAGAACGTCGCGGGCACCGTGCGCGGCTATCACAAGCCGATCATGATCGCGGGCGGCATCGGCAACATCAGCGCGCAGCACACGCACAAGCACGATCTGCCCGCGGGCTCGCTGCTGATCCAGATCGGCGGCCCCGGCATGCGCATCGGCATGGGCGGCGGCGCGGCCAGCTCGATGGCGACCGGCACGAACACCGCCGAACTCGACTTCGACTCGGTCCAGCGCGGCAACCCGGAAATCGAGCGCCGCGCGCAGGAAGTCATCAACTCCTGCTGGCAGCTCGGCGAACACAATCCGATCCTGAGCATTCACGATGTGGGCGCGGGCGGTCTGTCGAACGCGTTCCCCGAACTCGTCGACGGCGCGGATAAAGGCGCGCGCTTCGAGCTGCGCAAGGTCCAGCTCGAAGAATCGGGCCTTTCGCCGCGCGAAATCTGGTCGAACGAATCGCAGGAACGTTACGTTCTGGCGATTGCGCCCGCCGATCTGCCGAACTTCGAAGCGATCTGCGCGCGCGAGCGCTGCCCGTTCGCCGTGGTGGGCGTGGCGACGGCCGAACGCGAACTGAAGCTGATCGACACCGACGCGCAGGCGCTCGCCGCGAACGGCGGCCACCAGCCCGTCGACATGCCGATGGACATCCTGCTCGGCAAGCCGCCGCGCATGCACCGCAACGTCGAGCACGCGAGCACGCCTCTCGTGCCGGTCGACGTCACGGGCATTGCGCTCGACGAAGTCGCGAAGAGCGTGCTGCGCCATCCGACCGTCGGCAGCAAGTCGTTCCTGATCACCATCGGCGACCGCTCGGTGGGCGGCACGAACGTGCGCGACCAGATGGTCGGCCCGTGGCAGGTGCCGGTCGCCGACTGCGCGATCACCACGCTCGACTACGCCGGCTACAAGGGCGAAGCGATGACGATGGGCGAGCGCACGCCGCTCGCCGTGATCGACGCGCCGGCGTCGGGCCGCATGGCTATCGGCGAGGCCGTCACGAACATCGCCAGCGCGCCCATCGCGTCGCTCGACAAGCTGAAGCTGTCGGCGAACTGGATGGCCGCGTGCGGCGCGCCGGGCGAAGACGCCGCGCTCTACGACACGGTCAAGGCGATCGGCATGGAACTGTGCCCGGCGCTCGGCATCGGCATTCCGGTGGGCAAGGATTCGCTCTCGATGCGCACGAAGTGGAACGACGAAGGCGTGGCGAAGGAAGTGGTCGCGCCGGTTTCGCTGATCATCTCGGCGTTCGCGCCGGTCGAGGACGTGCGCCGTCACCTCACGCCGCAACTGCGCCGTGTCGACGAAGCGGGCGAGTCGGTGCTGATCGCGATCGATCTGGGCCGCGGCAAGAACCGCATGGGCGGCTCGATTTTCGCGCAGGTCACGCAACAGGTCGGCGATGCCGCGCCGGACGTCGACAGCGCCGAAGACCTCAAGCAGTTCTTCAACGCGATCCAGAAGCTCAACGCGAACGACCAGTTGCTCGCGTACCACGACCGCTCGGACGGCGGCCTGTGGGCGACGGTCTGCGAAATGGCGTTCGCGGGTCACACGGGCGTGTCGCTGAACGTCGACATGCTCACGCTCGACGGCGAGCACGGCACGGACTTCGGCGACGCCAAGGACTGGGCGAAGCAGACCAGCGGCCGCCGCGACGACCGCACGCTGCGCGCGCTGTTCTCGGAAGAACTGGGCGCCGTGATCCAGGTGCCGGCGACGCAGCGCGACGCCGTGCTGGCCGTGCTGCGCGAGCACAACCTGTCGGTGTGCTCGAACGTGATCGGCACGCTCAACAACCGCGACTCGATCGAGATCTACCGCGACGCCAAGCGCATCTACGAAGCGCCGCGCGCCGAGCTGCAACGCGTGTGGAGCGAAGTGAGCTGGCGCATCGCGCGTCTGCGCGATAACCCGGCCTGCGCCGACGCCGAATACGACGCGCTGCTCGACGCCGCCGATCCGGGCATGCAGCCGCAACTCACGTTCGATCCGGCCGAAGACGTCGCCGCGCCGTTCATCGGCAAGGGCGCGCGTCCGCGCGTCGCGATCCTGCGCGAGCAGGGCGTGAACTCGCACCTCGAAACCGCCTACGCGTTCGATCGCGCCGGTTTCGATGCGCACGACGTCCACATGAGCGACCTGCTCGCAGGGCGCGCCACGCTCGCCGATTTCGCGGGCGCGGTGGCCTGCGGCGGCTTCTCGTACGGCGACGTGCTGGGCGCGGGCGAAGGCTGGGCCAAGACGATCCGCTTCAACGCGCAGCTCGCGGACATGTTCGCAGCCTTCTTCGCGCGCCAGGACACGTTTGCGCTCGGTATCTGCAATGGTTGCCAGATGCTGTCGAGCCTCGCCTCGATGATTCCGGGCGCCGAAGCCTGGCCGAAATTCACGCGCAACAAGTCGGAGCAGTTCGAAGCGCGCTTCTCGCTGGTCGAAGTGCAGAGCTCGCCGTCGATCTTCTTCAACGGCATGGAAGGGTCGCGCATTCCGGTCGCGGTCGCGCACGGCGAAGGTTTCGCGGACTTCTCGCAGCAGGGCGACATCTCGAAGGTTGCGGTGGCGATGCGTTACGTCGATCACCGCGGTCAGGCGACCGAGGGCTATCCGTTCAACCCGAACGGTTCGCCGCAAGGCATCACCTCGGTTACGACCGCCGACGGCCGCTTCACCGTCCTGATGCCGCACACGGAACGCGTGCAGCGCACCGTGACGATGAGCTGGCATCCGGAAAGCTGGGGCGAGGCGAGCCCGTGGCAGCGTGCGTTCCAGAACGCGCGCAAGTGGGTGGGTTAAGGCGCACCAGGGCTGGCTGATGTTGGATTGAGGCCAGCCCCCCCGTTCGCATCCCGGAATCCCGGTCAGGTCCGCTACGGCGGGCGTGACCGGGGTTTTTGTTTGGGTGTGCGGTGAATAGCGGGTTTATTCGCCGCATAATGTGCGGCGAATAAATTGTGCGTGCGGCGAATCCGCGCCATAATCACCGCATGAATAGCGGCGAATACACCTATATCTGGCAGGCTGGCGACTGGCCCGAGTGGCGCTTCGACATGGCGGCGCTCGCCGAGCCCATGGCCGAGGCGAGCCGCGCTCAGGGCGTGCTGATGGGCCGTCTCGCGGATGTCGGCATGCGCCTGCGTGACCAGGCGAGCCTCGCGGCGCTCACCGAGGACGTGCTGAAGACCAGCGAAATCGAGGGCGAGCGTCTGAGCGTGGTCTCGGTGCGTTCGTCGATCGCACGGCGTCTGGGCGTGGACATCGGCGCGCTCGCGCCCGTCGATCGGCATGTGGAAGGCGTCGTGGAAATGGTGCTCGACGCGACGGCCGCCAGCCGTTTTCCGGTCACGCGCGAACGCTTGTTCGGCTGGCACGCCGCGTTGTTCCCGACCGGTTATGCGGGCCTCACGCCGATTCGCGTCGGCGCCTGGCGTGACGATGCCACCGGTCCGATGCAGGTCGTGTCGGGGCCGATCGGGCGTCAGCATGTGCACTTCGAAGCGCCGCCCGCGCCGCGTCTCGAAGCGGAGCTGGCGCGCTTTCTCGCCTGGGTCAACGCGCCCGCGCAGATGCCGCCGCTGATCAAGGCCGGACTCGGCCATCTCTGGTTCGTCACGCTGCATCCGTTCGACGACGGCAACGGCCGTGTCGCGCGCGCAATCGGCGATCTGCTGCTCGCGCGCGCGGACGGCAGTCCGCAGCGCTTCTACAGTCTGTCGGCGCAAATCCAGCGCGAGCGCAAGGCGTACTACGAGATTCTCGAACGCACGCAGCGGCGTTCCATGGATGTGACCGAGTGGCTGCGCTGGTTTCTCGACACCTTGCATCGCGCGGTCGATCACGCGCAGATCACGCTCGACTCGGTGCTCGTCAAGGCGCGCTTCTGGCGTCAATGGGCGGACGCGCCGTTCAACGAGCGCCAGGCCAAGGTCGTCAATCGTCTGCTCGACGGTTTCGACGGCAAGCTCACCAGCAGCAAATGGGCCGCGCTGGCCAAGTGCTCGTCGGATACGGCGCTGCGCGACATCAACGACCTGCTCGCGCGCGGCGTGCTGCGCAAGAACGAGAGCGGCGGGCGCAGCACGAGCTACGAACTGAATCCGCCAGCATGAAAAAAACCCCGCGCCTCGAAAGGTCGCGGGGTTTTTTCCACAGCAAAACCGCGGTGCGGATTTACTGGATCTTCGCTTGCGCGCGCAGTTGCTTCTCGAACGCGAGCAGCTTTTCCTGCTGGAGCTGCTGCACGATCTGCGGGCGAACCTGCTCGAGCGGCGGCGGGGCGATCGCGCGGATGTCGTCCACGCGGATGATGTGCCAGCCGAACTGCGTGTGCACCGGCGTATCGGTGACCTGGCCTTTCTGCAGCGACGTAGCGGCCGCGGCGAACTCAGGCACGTAGGCCTTCGGGTCCGACCAGTCGAGATCGCCGCCGTTCTTCGCCGAACCCGGATCCTTCGAGTATTGCTTCGCGAGGTCTTCGAAGCTCGCGCCGCCCTTGATCTTCGCGATCAGGTCCTTGGCCTGCTGCTCGTTGTCGACGAGGATGTGATGCAGGTGATATTCCTTGCCGCCCGCGCCTTGCGTGAGCTTGTCGTACATGGCCTTGACGTCGGCGTCCGTCGGCTGGTTGGTCTTGAGGAAGTCCTCGATCCACGCGTGCAGGATGACCTGTTGCTGGGCCATCGCCAGTTGCGCCTTCACGTCCGGACGATTCGGAATGCCCAGACGCGCCGCTTCCTGCATCAGCACTTCGCGGTTGATCAGCTCTTCACGCACGGCCTTTTGCAGATCCGGCGTGTCTTGCTGGCCCTGGGCCACGACCTGGGCGACGAGCGCGTCGGCGCGCGACTTCGGAATCGGCGTGCCGTTCACGACGGCGATGTTCTGCGCAAAAGCGGGAGCCGCAGCGAACGCAGCCAGCAACACCCAGAGACGGGTTTTCTTCAAGGTCATCTGTAAGTCCTAACAGGGCGAACCAAAAGGGCGAACCAAATAAAGTGGGGCTTAGCGGGGCAGCGCCGCGGCTTCTTCGGGCGTGAGCGCCGTGATCGCGAGTGCATGGATGCCGCGCTGCATGGCCTCGGCCAGCGCATCATACACCATGCGGTGCCTTGCCACGCGGGCTTTCCCGGCGAATGCGGACGCAACGATCGTGACGTGATAATGCCCGCCCGCCGAGGCACCGGCGTGACCGGCGTGCTGTGCGCTGTCGTCGCGCACGACGATCGAATCGACCGGCGCGAGCGCCGCGCTGACGCGCGTTTCGATCAGCGCCATGCGTTGCGCCGGCGTGGCGTTGAGGAACTCGTCGCTCATTCTTCTTCCTTCATGTGACGCGACAGCCACAGGCTCTGGCCGACGATGAACACCACCAGAATGCCGGTCGCGCCGAACAGTTTGAAATCGACCCAGGCGTCGGTCGAGAAGTGGAACGCGACGAACAGGTTCAGGATGCCGAGCAGCGCGAAGAAGACCGACCAGACGAAGTTCAGTTGCGTCCAGATGCGCGTGGGCAGCGTGATCTGCTTGCCCATCATCGCTTCGATGAGGTTCTTGCCGAACGCGACCTGCGAGACCAGCAGCACGATGGAGAACGCCCAGTAGAGCACCGTGGGTTTCCACTTGATGAAGGTTTCGTCGTGCAGCATGAGCGTGGCGCCGCCGAACACGACGACGATGCCCAGACTCAGCCACAGCATCGGGTCGACCTTGCGGTGACGAAACGCGACCCAGGCGATTTGCACGAGCGTCGCCGCGATGGCCACGGCGGTGGCCGTGAAGATGCCCCACAGCTTGAAGGCGACGAAGAACAGGATGATCGGGAACAGATCAAACAGAAATTTCATTATCGGCCTGGAAGTTGGCTCTATGAGCCGCTAAAAGAGGGCGCGACGCCCGCGCGGCCCCAAGGCCGGCGGGCGTTTGCGCCCTCGCGCGAGGCGGCGCCTCGCTTACTTGGGCTCGAATTGTAACGCAGCCGAATTGATGCAATACCGCAGGCCGGTCGGGGCCGGACCATCTTCGAACACGTGGCCCAGATGCGCGCCGCAGTTCTTGCAACGCACCTCGATGCGCAGCATGCCGTGCGTGCGGTCCGTGCGCTCCTCGATTACCTCGCCGTCGATCGGACGGAAGTAGCTCGGCCAGCCGCAACCGGCGTCGAATTTCGTGTCGGATTCGAACAGCGGCGTGCCACAGCAGACGCAGTCGTAGATGCCGCGCTCGTTGTGGTCCCAGTACTTGCCGGTGAAAGCCCGCTCGGTGGCCGCGTGGCGCGTGACCTGGTATTGCGTGGGGTCGAGCTTCTCGCGCCATTCGGCGTCGGACTTGTGGCCGGGGTAGGCGTCGGAGTTGTGGTCGTCCTGGCTCATGTCGGGTTCCTGTCGGGTTGCGGTCGAGGGGAAGTGCGGAAGAGTCGCTTAGATGGGGGCGCGCTCACGAAGAGCAACTGACTTCGAGCGAGCTCGCCCAGTCGGGCGGCAGCGCCGCGTAGCTTTCGTATTCCGGCTGCTCGTCGAAGGGACGCCTGAGCACCGTCGCGAGCCGCTCGACTTCGCTGAAATCCTTCTGTGCCGCGCGCTCGATGGCCGTTTGCGCGAGGTGATTGCGCAGCACGAACTTCGGATTGACGCGGTTCATCGCTGCGGCGCGCGCGGCGTCGTCGCGGGTTTCGTGCGCGAGACGCGCGCGATAGGTGACGGCCCACGCGTCGAACGCGGCGCGATCGAGGAACAGGTCGCGCACGCTCGTGTCGCCGCTCGCGTCGTGCTTCGAAACGCGCGAGAGATGGCGGAACGTCAGCGTGAAGTCGGCGCGATTCGCATGCATGATTTCGAACAGCTGGTTCGCGAGCTGATCGTCGCCTTCACGCGCGTGTTCGAGGCCGAGCTTCGCACGCATGCGCGCTTCGAGCGCGGGCGCGAAATGCCCCTTGAAGCCTTCGAGCACGCGTTGCGCGTCGGCGATGCAGCGCTCGGTGTGCGCTTTCTCGTCAGTCTGGTCGTACTGCGGGCCGAACAGCGGCAACAGCGCCTGCGCGAGGCAAAAGAGATTCCAGTAGCCGATCTGCGGCTGATTGCGGTACGCGTAGCGACCCTGCGAATCCGAATGATTGCAGATGTGATTCGCGTCGAAGCCGTCGATGAAACCGAACGGGCCGTAGTCGATCGTGAGACCGAGGATCGACATGTTGTCGGTGTTCATCACGCCGTGGCAGAAACCCACGGCCTGCCACTCGACCATCAGCGCCGCCGTGGTGCGCACGGCCTGATCGAGCAGCGCGAGATACGGGTCGTCGGCTTCGCGCAGCTGCGGATAGAAGCGGTCGATGACGTGATCGGCAAGCGTGCGCAGCGCCTCGACGTTGTCCTGCGAATAGAAGTGCTCGAAGTGGCCGAAGCGCACGAAGCTCGGCGAGACGCGCGTGACGACCGCGGCCGTTTCGAGTTCCTCGCGGCGCACGGTCTGATCGGAGCCGATCACGGCGAGCGCGCGCGTGGTCGGAATGCCGAGGTGATGCATGGCTTCCGAGCACAGATATTCGCGGATCGACGAGCGCAGCACCGCGCGGCCGTCGCCCATGCGCGAGTAGGGCGTGCGGCCCGCGCCCTTGAGCTGGACGTCGTAGCGCCGGCCCGCGTGCTCGACTTCGCCGAGCATCAGCGCGCGGCCGTCGCCGAGCTGGCCCGCCCACACGCCGAACTGATGCCCCGAGTAAACGGCCGCATACGACATGGCCGAGGGCGAGCGTTCGCGGGTGAAGTTGCCGCAGAAAAACGCCGCGAATGACGGATCGTTCACGACGCCCGGATCGAGCCCGAGCAGCGCGGCCGTGTCCGCCGAGAACCCGACCACGTAGGGCGCGGGCAGCGGCGCGCCGGGCAGGCGCGTGTGGAAGGTGGCGCCGAGCGCGGCGAACGCGTCGTCGCGCGCTGCGGTGAGCGCGCGTTCGAAGTCGGCGAGTGCGCCGCTTTGCGGCGCCTGGGGGGCGGACGTGCCGCCTTGCGAGTCTGAAAGGCCTGGTGAAAACGACATGTTGAGCGCCTGTGGATTAGCCGATATTGTAAGTCCGCGCCCGCCGGCGTGCAGGACAGGCCATCGTTGTCATCGACACCGTCGGGCGGCACGCCTCCCGCATGCGCACGCGCCGGACCCGGCGAGCCCCGCTCCATCCCATAACGAGAATGATCGCATTCGAGCCGAGGAGACCGACGAGCATGACTGCGCCGCTGCTGGGACATATGATGGACGTGCCGCTTCTCGTGTCGTCGCTGATCGCGCATGCCGCGCGTCATCACGGCAACACCGAGATCGTTTCGCGCCGCATCGAGGGCGACCTGCACCGCTATACCTACCGCGATTGCGAGACGCGCGCGAAGCAGCTCGCGCAGGCGCTCATCGCGCTGGGCGTCGAGCCCGGCGAGCGCGTCGGCACGCTGGCCTGGAACGGCTACCGGCACATGGAAGCGTATTTCGGCGTGACCGGTTTCGGCGCCGTGTGCCACACGATCAATCCGCGTCTCTTTCCCGAGCAGATCGCCTGGATCGTCAATCACGCCGACGATCGCTATGTGCTGTTCGACCTCACGTTCGCGCCGCTCGTCGACGCACTCGCGCCGCAATGTCCGAACGTGCGCGGCTGGATCGCGCTGTGCGACGAATCCTGTCTCCCGGCGATGAAAACGCCGGTGCTCGCGTATGAAACGCTGCTCGCGGCGCAAGACGGCGATTATGCCTGGCCCTTGCTCGACGAGCGTAGCGCGTCGAATCTCTGCTACACATCGGGCACCACCGGCAATCCGAAGGGCGCGCTCTACACGCATCGTTCGTCGGTGCTGCATGCGTACGCGGCGTCCTTGCCCGACTCGATCGGGCTCTCGGCGCGCGACGCGATCCTGCCCGTCGTGCCGATGTTCCATGTGAACGCGTGGGGCATTCCGCACGCGGCGCCGCTGAACGGCACCAAGCTCGTGCTGCCCGGCAAGGATCTCGACGGCAAGTCGCTCTACGAGTTGATGGAGTCCGAGGGCGTGACCTGTTCGGCGGGCGTGCCGACAGTGTGGCTCGGCCTGCTCACGTATATGCGCGACGCGGGTGTGAAGTTTTCGACCTTGCAGCGTACGGTGATCGGCGGTTCGGCGTGTCCGCCCGCGATGCTGCGCACTTACGAAGACACCTACGGCGTGCAGGTGATTCACGCGTGGGGCATGACGGAGATGTCGCCGCTCGGCACGCTCGCGAAGCTCAACTGGGAGCAGTCGCAGCGTCCGCCGGACGCGCGCCGCGCGCTGCTCGAAAAGCAGGGGCGCGTGATTTTCGGCGTCGACATGAAGATCGTCGGCGACGACGGGCGCGAGCTGCCGTGGGACGGCGTCGCGTTCGGCGACCTGCATGTGCGCGGGCCGTGGGTCATCGACCGTTATTTCCGGCAGGCGGGCGGCACGCCGCTGATCGACGGCTGGTTCCCGACCGGCGACGTCGCGACCATCGACGCCGACGGCTTCCTGCACATCACCGACCGCAGCAAGGACGTGATCAAGTCGGGCGGCGAGTGGATCAGTTCGATCGAGCTGGAAAACATCGCGGTTTCGCATCCGGCGATTGCGGAGGCCGCGTGTATTGCCTGTGCGCATCCGCGCTGGACCGAGCGGCCGCTGATCGTCGCGGTGAAGAAGCCCGGCGCCGAGGTCACCCGCGAGGCGCTGCTCGCGTATTTCGACGGCAAGGTCGTGAAATGGTGGCAGCCCGACGACGTGGCTTTCGTCGACGAACTGCCGCACACGGCCACCGGCAAGCTGCAAAAGCTCAAACTGCGCGATCAGTTCCGCGATCACGTGCTGCCCACGGCGGCAGCGGCGAGCGAGCAATGTCCGATGGAGCCGCTCGACGCGAATATCGATGCGCACGCGGGCGGCGGCGCGCACCCGGTCAAGTCGGCGGCGACGCCCGATTAGATCCGCATCGCGGTTCGCTCGGCAGCCGTCGAGCGTTGCTTCGGCGCGGCCTGCGGGCCGCGTTTTTTTATGCGCTTTCCGTGCGCTTTCCGTGCGCTTTTCGTACGCTTTGAGCCGTTTGTTCCCAAACCTGCACGACGGTCGGTACAAACCCTGACGCCTTTGTTATCGAAAAAAATGGAACGAACGTTCTTTTTTCGGTATTCTGCCTGCTGACCGGGAATGTCGGACAATGAAGCCGGCGACGCACAACGCGGCCCGCAAGCATGGAGGCAGGCAAATGGTAGTGGACAACGCGGCAGTGATTTACACGACTCGCGACGGCGTCGCCGTCATCACGCTCAACAATCCGCCCGTCAACGGCTTGGGTCACGCGACCCGTACCGGCATCGTCGAGGGCATCGCGCGCGCCAACGCCGACACGGCGGTCACGGCCATCGTCATCACGGGCGCGGGCAAGGCGTTTTCGGGCGGCGCCGACATCACCGAATTCAACACGCCGAAGGCCACCCAGGAGCCCACGCTCCACACCGTCATCAAGGAAGTGGAGAAGAGTGCGAAGCCGGTGGTCGCGGCGATCCACAGCGTGGCGATGGGCGGCGGCCTCGAACTGGCGCTCGGCGCGCACTATCGCATCGCGGCGCCCGGCGCGCAGATCGCGCTGCCCGAAGTGAAGCTCGGCATTCTGCCCGGCGCGGGCGGCACGCAGCGCCTGCCGCGCGCGATCGGCCTCGAAGCCGCGCTGAACATGATCGTCAGCGGCGCGCCGGTGCCGAGCGAGAAGCTCGCGAAGTCGGGCCTGTTCGACGCCATGGCGCAAGGCGATCTGCTCGACGAAGCCGTTGCGTTCGCGCGCAAGGCCGCCGACAAGCAGGGTCCGCATCCGCTCGTGCGCAACCGCAAGATCGAGCATCCGAACGCCGAAGGCTTCCTGCAATTCTCGCGCAACACCGTGGGCGCGATGTCGAAGAACTATCCGGCGCCGGTCAAGTGCATCGACGCCATCGCCGCGGGCGTGAAGCAGGGCTTCGACAAGGGCCTCGCCTACGAGCGCGAATGCTTCGTCGAACTGGTGCAAACGCCGGAATCGCACGCGCTGCGTCACGCGTTCTTCGGCGAGCGCGCCGCGAGCAAGATTCCCGATGTGCCGTCGAGCACGCCCACGCGCGACATCCAGAAAGTCGCGGTGATCGGCGCGGGCACGATGGGCGGCGGCATCACGATGAACTTCCTGAACGCGGGCGTGCCGGTCACGCTGCTCGAAACGAAGCAGGAAGCGCTCGATCGCGGTCTCGCCACGATCCGCAAGAACTACGAAGCGCAGGTCAAGAAGGGCAAGCTCACGCAGGAGAAGCTCGACGCGCGCATGGCGCTGATCAGCCCGACGCTGTCCTACGACGACCTCAAGCAGGCCGATCTCATCATCGAAGCGGTGTTCGAAGAACTCGGCGTGAAGGAGCAGGTGTTCAAGCGTCTGGACGAAGTCGCGAAGCCGGGCGCCATTCTCGCCTCGAACACCTCGACGCTCGACGTCGACAAGATCGCGGCCTTCACGAAGCGTCCGCAGGACGTGGTCGGTCTGCACTTCTTCAGTCCGGCCAACGTGATGAAGCTGCTCGAAGTCGTGCGCGGCAAGGAAACCGCGAAGGACGTGCTGGCCACCGTCATGCAGGTCGCGAAGAAGATCCGCAAGACGGCCGTGGTCTCGGGCGTGTGCGACGGCTTCATCGGCAACCGCATGATCGAGCAGTACGTGCGCCAGGCGCTCTACATGCTCGAAGAAGGCGCGCTGCCCGCGCAGGTCGACCGCGCGATCGAGAAGTTCGGCTTCGCGATGGGTCCGTTCCGCATGAGCGACCTCGCGGGCAACGATATCGGCTGGGCGATCCGCAAGCGTCGTTACCAGGAACATCCGGACATGAAGTACTCGAAGATCGCCGACCGTCTGTGCGAAACGGGGCGCTTCGGCCAGAAGACCGGCGCGGGCTGGTACGACTACAAGGCGGGCGAACGCAATGCGCTGCCCTCGAAACTCGTCGACGACATGATCGTCGCGTACTCGAAGGAAGCGGGCGTCGAACGCCGCAAGATCAGCGACGAGGAAATCGTCGAGCGCCTGGTCTACGCGCTCGTCAACGAAGGTGCGAAGATTCTCGAAGAAGGCATCGCGTCGAAGGCGTCGGACATCGACATGGTCTATCTCACGGGCTACGGCTTCCCGCTGTGGCGCGGCGGCCCGATGCTCTACGCCGACACGGTCGGTCTCTACAACGTGGCGCGCTCGATTCGCCGCTACGCGCAACAGCCGAACGGCGACGCCTGGCAGATCGCGTCGTCGCTGGCCGAGCGCGCGGAGAACGGCGGCGCGTTCAACTGAGCGACGCCCGCACGCGTATCAACCAGATGTATCAACGCTAGCAAGAACGGACGAACACGATGAGAAGCGCAGACGACGTGCTCCTGCTGATCGACCTGCAATACGACTTCATGCCGGGCGGGGCGCTGGCCGTCGCGCACGGCGACGAAGTCGTGCCGGTCGCCAACCGGCTCGCGCAGAGCTTCGCGCATGTGGTGCTCACGCAGGATTGGCACCCGGCGGCGCACGTGTCGTTTGCCGCGAATCACGCGGGGCGCCAGCCCTTCGAGACCGTCGCGCTGTCGTACGGCGAGCAGGTGCTGTGGCCCACGCACTGCGTGCAGGGCACGTCAGGCGCGGCTTTGCATCGCGATCTCGACGTGCCGCATGCGCGCGCGGTCATCCGCAAGGGTCATCACGTGGACGTCGACAGCTACTCGGCGTTTCTCGAAGCCGATCGCACGACGCCCACCGGACTCGCGGGCTATCTGCGCGATACGGGCGCGAAGCGCGTGTACTGCTGCGGCCTCGCGACCGACTATTGCGTTGCGTGGTCCGCGCTCGATGCGCGCGCCGCGGGCTTCGAAACCGTGCTGATCGAAGACGCCTCGCGCGCCATCGACCTGAACGGCTCGCTGGCCGCCGCGTGGGAGCAGTTGCAGGCGGCGGGCGTGAAGCGCGCGCAGTCGGCCGACGTGCTGCGCGGCGCGGCCTGAGGGCGCAGATTCCCCCGCATTCGTTCGTTCGAAGCGACAGAGATTCACCGGATCAAACCATTGGGATGGGATCGGCGCACCGCGCACAGGCGCAAGCGCCGATCGACAAGGAGACACACAGATGACTGACGCCGTAATCGTTTCGACCGCCCGCACGGGCCTCGCCAAATCGTGGAAGGGCTCGTTCAACATGACGCACGGCGCCACGCTCGGCGGCCACGTCACGCAGGCCGCCGTCGAGCGCGCGAAGATCGACCCCGCGCGCGTCGAGGACGTGATCATGGGCTGCGCCAACCCCGAAGGCGCGACGGGCGCCAACATCGCTCGCCAGATCGCGCTGCGCGCGGGCCTGCCGGTCTCGGTGCCGGGCATGACGGTGAACCGTTTCTGTTCGTCCGGTCTCCAGACGATTGCGCTCGCGGCGCAACGCGTGATCGCCGGTGAAGGCGACGTGTTCGTGGCGGGCGGCGTGGAATCCATTTCGTGCGTGCAGAACGAAATGAATCGCCACATGATGGCCGAAGGCTGGCTCAGCCAGCACAAGCCGGAAATCTACTGGAGCATGCTGCAGACGGCGGAAAACGTCGCGAAACGCTACGAAATCTCGAAGGATCGTCAGGACGAATACGGCGTGCAGTCGCAACTGCGCGCGGCCGCGGCGCAGGCGGCGGGTCTCTTCAACGACGAAATCGTGCCGATGACGGTGCTCGCGGGCGTCGCCGACAAGGCTTCGGGCCAGCTGATCACGAAGGAAGTGACGATCTCGTCCGACGAAGGCATTCGCGGCGACACCACGCTCGAAGGCGTGGCGAAGATCCGCACGGCGATGCCCGGCGGCGTGATCACGGCGGGCAACGCGAGCCAGTTCTCGGACGGCGCGAGCGCCTGCGTGGTGATGAACGCCAAGGTCGCGGAACGCGAGGGCCTGCAACCGCTCGGCATCTTCCGCGGCTTCGCCGTGGCCGGTTGCGAGCCCGACGAAATGGGCATCGGCCCGGTGTTCGCGGTGCCGAAGCTCCTCAAGCAGGCGGGCCTCAAGGTCGAGGACATCGACCTGTGGGAACTGAACGAAGCGTTCGCGGTGCAGGTGCTCTATTGCCGCGACAAGCTCGGCATTCCCGCCGATCGCCTGAACGTGAACGGCGGCGCGATTGCGGTCGGTCACCCGTATGGCGTTTCGGGTGCGCGTCTCACCGGTCATGCGCTGATCGAAGGCAAGCGCCGCGGCGCGAAGCTTGTCGTCGTCACGATGTGTATCGGTGGCGGTCAGGGCGCGGCGGGACTTTTCGAAGTCGTGTAACGCCCGCAAGGCGCGCGATCCAGCGGCGCGCCCACGCCACGAGCGGCGACGCGGCCGCCGGCACGATCAGCACGCCGGCGGCATCGCGTCCCGCGCCGCTCAAGCCGTACCAGCCCCGATCGCTGATCGGATAACGCTCGCCTTCGTCGAGGCGCCGCGTCTGTAGCGGTGCGACGTGCCCGGCCAGGGCGAGAGCGGCATCGCGATACGTCACGCACAGCGCGCCTTCCACTGCAACGAGCGCAGCGCCGCGACGCAAGGCGATCCAGTGAACCTGATGGGGCGCGATGCGCAGCAGCGGCGGCGGTGACGCCAAAGCCGCGTCGGGCGCGCCCGGGGCAAGAGACGAGAGGGTGGGCAAGTCGTGCATGATCGAGACCTGAACGTTGAAGTGCTGACATGCCCCGACTTTATGGGCGCGAACGCGCGCGCAACAGGCACAACGGGGCGCGATCCGTTGCGCTACAGCGGTGACAAACATCGCGCTGTATCGGTGCAAAGCGACAAGACGTGTATCTGTCGCGCCAGGCCGCCGCTCTGGCATCATCGACCGATGAACGTCCCCGATCAGCCTCTTTACCGGCAACTCGCCGGCCACTACCGGCGCTCCATCGAAAGCGGCGTGCTGCGTCCCGGCGACCGCATGCCGTCGATGCGCGCGTTCATGCGCCAGCACGACGTGAGTCTCGCCACCGCGACCGAAAGCTATCGCGTGCTCGAACGCGAATCGCTGATCGAGGCGCGTCCGCGCGAAGGCTATTTCGTGCGCGCGGCGAATGCGAACACGCTGCCCGCCGCGCGCGAGCCCGACTGGCAGGACGCGACGCACCGCGAACCGCTCGTCGCGCAGTTCGTCGGCATGCACGCGGCCATTTCCGCGCTCGTGGCGCGCTTTCAGCAGGTGCCCGATGCGCTCAATCTCGGCGGCGTGACCGCCGCCGACGCGCTGTTTCCCGGCGAGGAATTGCAGAAGATCGCCGTGCGCATCCTGCGCCGCCGTCCCGATCTGCTCACGTCTCCGGGCCATGAACGTGGCGATCCGCAACTGCGCGCCGTGATCGCGCGACGTGCGCTTGCGGCGGGCTTCGCCGTTCACGCCGACGAGATCGTCATGACCAACGGCGGCACCGAGGCGGTCAATCTCGCCCTGCGCGCGGTGACGCAGCCCGGCGACACGGTCGCCGTCGAATCGCCGTGTTTTTACGGCTTGCTGCAGGTGCTCGAAAGCCTCGGTCTGCGCGCGCTCGAAATTCCGGCGAGCCCGACCACCGGGCTGTCGGTCGAGGCGCTCGAATTCGCCTTGCAGCAGCATCCGGAACTGAAGGCCGTGGTGGTGGTGCCGCATCTGCAGAATCCGCTCGGCTGCGTGATGCCGGATGCGCACAAGCAGCGCATTGTCGAGTTGTGCACGCAGGCGGGCGTGGCCGTGATCGAAGACGATCCGTACCGCGAACTCGTCGAGGGCGAGACCGCGCCGCGCGCCCTGAAAGCGTGGGACAGCGCGGGCACGGTGATTCACTGCACGTCGTTCAACAAGACGCTCGCGCCGGGCATGCGCGTGGGCTGGATGGCGGGCGGGCGCTGGCACGCGCGCATCGCGATGCTGAAGTTTTCGCAGTCGCGCCTGAACGAACCGCTTTCGCAGGCCGTGCTCGCCGAGTTCCTGCAAAGCCAGGCGCACGAACGCCATTTGCGCCGCCTGCGCGAGCGGCTGCGCGCGCAGCGCGAACGTATGGCGCAGGGCATCGGCGCGGCGTTTCCCGAGGGCACGCGCTTCACGCCGCCGGCAGGCGGGCTGGCGTTCTGGATCGAGTTGCCGCGGCATGTGTCGTCGATGGCGCTGTTCGACGCCGCGCTCGCCGAGCGTATCCGCATCATGCCCGGCACCGTGTTTTCGAACTCGGGGCGTTTCGAACATTGCATCCGCGTGAGCTGTCCGGGTCCGCTGCCCCATAGCGCCGACGATGCGCTGCTGCGGATCGGCGCGATCGCACACCGGCTGGCCCGCGAAAACGCGCTGCCGGGCGCGGGCGCGAAGGCATGAGCGGGCCATGTACGCGCGCTCGCACGGGTATCATGACGGCTGCCTTGCGCCCGTGCTTCGCACGGCGCGCGAGCCCCGTTCATGCAACAGAGAAAAGGTGAAACCGTGATTCGTCATATCGTGATGTGGAAGCTCAAGGAAACGGCCGAAGGCGCGACGCGCGCCGAGAATGTCGCGAAGTTCAAGACGCTGCTCGAAGCCTGCCGCGACCTCGTGCCGGGCACGCTGCATCTCGAAGTCGGCGTGGCGGGCGAGGGTCTCGATTCGACCTACGATCTCGCGCTGCTTTCCGATTTCGCCGACAAGGCCGCGCTCGACGCTTACCAGGTTCACCCCGAACACCTCGTCGTGAAGGACTTCGCCAAGCGCGTGGTCGAGTCGCGTCAGGCTGTCGATTACGTCGTGTGAAGCTCGCCATGATCGGAACCGCAGATACCACCCAGGGCAGCGCGCCGAGCGGCGGCGAGGCCCAGCAGCCAGCGCAGCCGGCCCCAACGGCACAATCGGCACAGCCGCACGATGCCCAGAACGCGGGCATGGTGATCGAAAGCCCGTTCGTCGACCATCTGGGCGCGCAGCTCGTCAGCGCGCGCGACGGCGCGAGCGAAGTGATGCTGCCGCTTGCCGAGCGTCACCTGAACACGTGGGACGTCGCGCATGGCGGCGTGACCATGACGCTCGCCGACATCGCGCTCGCGATGGCCGCGCGCAGCGTCGCCGCTGACGGCGTGGGCGTCGTCACCGTCGAGATGAAAGTGAACTTCATGCAGCCGGGGCGCGGCGAACTGCGCGCCTATGGCCGCGTGCTGCACCGCTCGACCACGATGGCTTATTGCGAAGGCGAGATCCGCGACAGCGAAGGCCACTTCGTCGCCAAGGCGCTCGGCACCTTCAAATACATGCGCAAGCTCGCTGTGGGACGCGACGTCACGCGTCAGCGCCTGCGCAGCGATCCCAACGCGAAGCCGGGCCCGAGCGACGGCTGATCGTCGCTTTCGCCCGGCTTCGCGCCTGGCTTGCGCGCCCGCTCCGCAATGAAACGATCACTGTTTCTGGCGGGCGCGCATCCGTTTCCACCCCGCGCGGCCCGTGCCGCGCCTCTTCGAAGCCTGACCACGCTCATGACCCAGACCAATCGCCAGATCCTGCTCGCCTCGCGTCCCGAAGGCGCTGCCAGCGTCGATAACTTCCGTCTCGTCGAAACGCCGCTCGCGCCGCTCGCCGAGGGTCAGGTGCGCGTGCGCAATCACTATCTGTCGCTCGATCCGTACATGCGCGGCCGTATGAACGACAGCAAGTCGTATGCGGCGCCGCAACCGCTCGATTCGGTGATGATCGGCGGCACGGTGGGCGAGGTGGTCGAGTCGCTCAATCCGAAATTCAAGGTGGGCGACAAGGTAGTCGGCATGGCCGGCTGGCAGGAATTCGCGACCTCGGACGGCAACGACATGCACGTCGTCGATACGACGCATGTGCCGCTTTCCGCGTACCTCGGTCCGGTCGGCATGCCGGGCGTCACCGCCTGGTACGGCCTGAACCGCATCATCGCGCCGAAGGCGGGCGAGACCGTGGTCGTGAGCGCGGCAAGCGGCGCGGTCGGCAGCGTGGTTGGCCAACTGGCGAAGCGTGCGGGCTGCCGTGCGGTCGGCATCGCGGGCGGCGCGGAAAAGTGCCGTTACGTGGTCGAGGAACTGGGCTTCGACGCCTGCGTCGACTACAAGGCCGGCAATCTGTATCCCGATCTCAAGGCCGCGACGCCGGACGGCGTGGACGGCTATTTCGAAAACGTGGGCGGCGCGGTGCTCGACGCCACGCTCGCGCGCATGAACGCGTTCGGCCGCATCGCACTGTGCGGCATGATCGCGGGCTACGACGGCGAGCCGATGCCGCTCAAGTATCCGCAACTGCTGCTCACGCAGCGCCTGCTGGTGCAGGGTTTCATCGTGAGCGAACACATGGACGTGTGGCCGCAGGCGCTCGGCGAGCTCGGCGCGCTGGTCGCGAAGAAACAGTTGGCGTATCGCGAGACGATCGCCGACGGTCTCGACAACGCGCCCGCCGCGTTCCTCGGCATGCTCAAAGGCCAGAATTTCGGCAAGCAGCTCGTCAAACTGATCTGACGAACCGCGCCGGCCCCTTTCCATGACTTCTGCATCCCTAACGAATAGCACCGGAGACGCGATGTCCGATCCATTTCAGTTCGAAGGCCGCGTGGCCGTCATCACCGGCGCGGCGAGCGGCTTTGGCCGCGCGTTCGCGCAACAGGCCGCCGCGCTCGGCATGAAACTCGTGCTCGCCGACGTCGATGCCGCCACGCTCGACGCCGCCGTGCAGGCAATCCGCGAGCAGGGCGCGCAGGCGATCGGCGTGCGCACCGACGTACGCGATCCCGCCCAGGTCGACGCGCTCGCGCAAGCGGCGATCGAGGCCTATGGCAAGGTCCATCTGCTGTTCAACAACGCGGGCGTGGGCACGGGCGGCTTCCTCTGGGAAAGCAGCGCGAAGGACTGGGAGTGGGTGTTCGGCGTGAACGTGATGGGCGTGGCGAACGGCGTGCGCAGCTTCGCGCCGGTCATGCTCAAGCAGGGCGAGCGCGCGCATATCGTCAATACGGCGTCGGTGGCGGGTCTGCTGTCGCCGCCCGCGATGGGCGTCTACAACGCGTCGAAGCACGCGGTGGTCTCGCTCACCGAAACGCTCTATCACGACCTCAAGAACGTGAGCGACGTGGTGAGCTGCTCGCTGCTGTGTCCGGCCTTCGTGCCGACGGGCATCGCCAACGCCGAGCGCAGCCGTCCCGACGATCTGCGCAACGACGCGCCGCCCACGCGCTCGCAACAGGCCGCCGATCTGCAATTGCAGCGCGCCGTGCGTTCGGGCCGCCTCACGCCCGACGACGTCGCGAAAGCCACGTTCGACGCCGTGCGCGATGCGCGCTTTTACATCCTCACGCATCCGGGCATACTCGCTTCGGTCAAGCTGCGTCACGAAGACATCGAAACGCTGCGCAATCCGACCGATCCGCTGTCGCTCAAGCCCGAAGTCAAAGCCGAGGCGAACGCCAACGCCGCGTCCTGACGCGCAGCCCGGCGAACGGTCCCGGTTGCGCAAGGCGTTATCCGCAACTTTTTCTCCTGCACGAACCGGGACCATGCCGCTGAACGCGAAGATCGCACTCGTCCTCGAAATGGTGGCCCGCGCGGGCCGCACGCCGTATCACGAACTCACGCCTCAGGACGCGCGCGCGTCCTACGAGAAAAGCGCCTCGGTGCTGGAGATCGCGGCCGCGCCGATGCACGCGGTCGACGATCTGCGCCTTCCCGTGCGCGACGGCGAGACGATCCGCGCGCGTCTCTATACGCCGGTCGAACCGAATTGGGCGCAGCCGCTGCCCGCGCTGGTGTATGTCCACGGCGGCGGCTTCACCGTCGGCAGCGTCGATACGCACGATGCGCTGTGCCGTATGTTCGCGCACGACGCGCGCTGCGCCGTGCTCTCGGTCGACTACCGGCTCGCGCCCGAGCACAAGTTTCCCACCGCCGTTCACGACACCTTCGACGCCTACATGTGGCTGCACGCGCATGCGGCGGAATATGGCATCGACGCCGCGCGCCTGGCCGTCGGCGGCGACAGCGCGGGCGGCACGCTCGCAACGGTGTGCGCCGTGCTCGCGCGCGACGCGGGCATCGCGCCCGTGCTGCAAATGCTGATTTATCCGGGCACGGGCGGCTATCAGGACACGGACTCGCACCGGCGTCTCGCGGACGGCTATCTGCTGACCGAAGCCACGATCCAGTGGTTCTTCAACCATTACGTGCGCGCCGCTTCAGACCGCGACGATTGGCGCTTCGCGCCGCTCGACGGCAAGCACGGCATTGGCGGCACGAGCGGCGTGCCGGATTTTCGCGGGCTGGCATCGGCGTGGATCGCGGTGGCGGAGTTCGATCCGCTCGTCGACGAAGGCGTGGCGTACGCGGAGAAACTGCGCGCGGCGGGCAATGACGTCACGCTGGTGCGCTACGACGGCATGATCCACGAGTTCTTCAAGATGGGCGCTTACGTCGACGACGCGCGTCGCGCGCACGCCGACGCCGCGCAAGCGTTGCGCGCGGCGTTCGGTGTGGAGGCGTGATGAGCGGAGCGGCTTAGCGCGCCGTGTCGATGACGTAGCGTTCGTGGCGCTCGAATGCGCCCGGGCGCACGAGGCGGTGCGAGCCGTCGTCGTCGCTGCGTTCGAGCGCCTCGACGTCCAGACGCGCGCCGTTCACGCGTACGCGCAGCGCCGTGGTGCCGCGCGTGCCGTAATCGGGCGTTTCGATGAAGGCCGCCGACAGCGCGCGCTCGCGTTCGAGCGGAATGCCGGTCGCGGGCAGGTCGGCGTCGGGCGCCACGCGCGGGTCGCGCATCATCTCGATCAGACGTTCGAGCGGGACGTCGGAGCCGTCGCTCGCGCGCTGCGTGAGTTGGGCGAGTTCCGCGCGCTTGTGCACGAGCTTCGGCCACGGCGTGTCGAGCACCGCGTTGGAGATGCCGTGCGTGCCTTCGGGCAGCAGCGCGGGCGCGCGGTCGGCGCGATTGCAATACCAGGCGAGCTCGCCGCGCGTCCAGTCGCCGACGATCAGATTGAAGCCGTTGTAGAGCGCTCCGTCGCGCGCGACTTCGTCGAGATAGCCGAGCGCGCTGTCGGGCAGCGTCCCGGTCGCCGCCGATGACCCCATCAGCCAGCGAGACACCAGCGTGCCGCGCGTGGGCGCGTCGGGGCGCATGTCGCGCGGCGCGCGATAGTTGGTGAGCGCGGCGAAGCGCCCGCCGCGCGTCATGCCGAGCCACGTGCCGCCGCCGACGAGATCGCGGCCCGCGAGCACGTCGGGCGCGTCGGCCCACCATTGCAGCGGCGCGGCGGTGCGGCGCAGGAACTCGTCGCGGTTCGCGGCGAGCGTGAAGCGCGCGCCTGCGGTCGCCTGCGGGCGCCAGTCGAACACGATCAGGCACATGGCGCGCGACCTCCGTCGCTCAGGCCGCACGCAGAGGGCGGCCGCGTTCCGACCGGCCAGAACGCCAACACCAACACTTCCAGTGCCGACAACGCGTCAGACCTCGGTGGGCAGTGCGTAGGGCAGCGGCAAGAAGCGCAGCGCGGGGCCGTCGGCGGCGCCCAGATGCACGCTGCCCGCTTCGAGCGCCGCGAGCTTGATCTCGGTGAGCAGATCGACGCCGCCTTCGGGCGACGCGGCCGCATTCACGATCATGCCGCAGGGTTGGCCCGGATCGTCGGAATGGAACAGCTCGACGCCCGGACGCGCGGCGTCGCGACCGGCCGCGACGCTCGCGAGCGCCGTGCGCCGCTTGATCGTGCCGCGATACTGGCTGCGCGCGACCACTTCCTGACCCGGATAGCAGCCCTTCTTGAAGTTCACGCCGCCGAGCACGTCGAAGTTGATCATCTGCGGCACGAACTGCTCGCTCACGGCTTGCGTGACGCGCGGCTCGCCCGCGTGGATGTCGAACCAGTCCCACAGCGCGGGCGTGACGCGCGCGATCTTGCCGTCGAGCGCGGCGAGTTTCGCTTCGACCGCGTCCTTCGGACCGACCAGCAGATAGCGCAGACGGCCGGCCGCGTCGGGCAGGCGGATCAGCGAGCCGGCGGTGTCGTCGACCTTGACGTGCACGCCGTCGGGCAGTGCGTCGAACACGCCCGACAGCGCGCCGCGCACGTCGCCCGCGAAGCCGACCACGAGCAGCTTGTCGCTGTCGTCGACGAGCTTGGCCTTGGCGCGCAGCACGAACATCGACAGGCGTTTTTGCACCGCGGCCTGCACGTCCTTCGAGATCAGCAGGCGGATCGTCTCGGCGCTTTTCCAGACGAGGAACGACGCGAGCAGGCGGCCCTTGGCCGAACAGTAGCCCGCGAGGCGCGCGCCCGCGACGTCCAGATGCTGGATGTCGTTGGTGAGCTGGCTGTGCAGGAAAGTGGCGGCGTCTTCGCCGTTGGCGTCGATCACGCCGAACTGCGGCAGGATCGCGTAGGCGCCGCCCTTGAGCGCGGCGTCGAAGTCGGCGGCGGTCGGGCCGGGCAGATCAGCCTGCACGGCCGGCGAGGAGGAAAGCGTAGTAGCGGGAGCGAGCGGGGAGTTCATGGATTCGGGGAACAGTCAATCCTGACTTTAGCGAGGGCAAGCAGTTATTATATGAGGTCCCCCTGAGTCATGTTTCCATGTCCCTCCTGAAGAAATGCCTTGCCGCCGGCGTTGCGTGCGCCGTGCTGGGCGCAGCCGCCGCAGGCGGTGTCTGGTACTGGGCCACCACGCCCGTTGCACTCGCGGTCCAGCAGCTCGACGTCACCATCAAGCCGCACAGCACCGTGCGCAGCGTTACCGCCCAGTTGAACCGCGGCGGCGTGCCGGTCCAGCCCCAGTTGTTCGTGCTGATGACCCGCGCGCTCGGCTTGCAGAGCCATCTCAAATCGGGCAATTACGAATTCAAGGCGGGCATCACGCCCTACGAAGTGTTGCAGAAGATGGCGCTCGGCGACGTCAACGAATACGTCGCGACCATTATCGAAGGCTGGACCTTCAAGCGCATGCGCGACGAGCTCGACGCGAATCCGGCGCTGCGCCACGACACCGCGGGCATGAACGACGCCCAGCTTCTGACGGCGATCGGCGCACCCGCTTCGCCCGAGGGCAGCGGCGAGGGCCTGTTCTTCCCCGACACCTATCTGTTCGACAAGGGTTCGAGCGATCTGGACGTCTTCCGCCGCGCCTATAAGCTCATGCAGACGCATCTGAACGAGGCATGGGCCGCGCGCGCGCCGGGTCTGCCGCTGAAGTCGCCGTACGAGGCGCTGACGCTCGCTTCGCTGGTCGAAAAGGAAACCGGCAAGGCCGGCGACCGTCCGCTGGTGGCCGCCGTATTCACGAACCGCCTCAAGGTGGGCATGCCGCTGCAGACCGATCCGGCGGTGATCTACGGGATGGGCGCGGGCTATCTGGGGCGTCTGCACAAGCGCGATCTGCAAACCGACACTCTTTACAATACGTACCTGCGCCCAGGGCTGCCGCCGACGCCAATCGCGTTGCCCGGCGCCGCGGCATTGCAGGCAGCGCTCAATCCGGCGGCGACCGGCGCGCTGTATTTCGTGGCGCGCGGCGACGGCAGCAGCGTGTTTTCCGACAATCTCGTCGACCACAACAAGGCCGTCGACAAATACATCCGGGGTAACTAAATGGCGCGTGGCCGATTCATCACGTTCGAGGGCATCGACGGCGCGGGCAAGACCACGCATCTGGCCTGGTTCCGCGAGCAGCTCGAGCACAAGCTCGCTGCCGGCGGCCGCACGGTGGTCATGACGCGCGAACCGGGCGGCACGCCGCTCGGCGAATCGCTGCGCGATCTCCTGCTGCACGAGCAGATGGACCTCGAAACCGAGGCGCTGCTGATGTTCGCGGCGCGTCGCGAGCATCTCGCGCGCGTGATCGAGCCGGCGCTCGCACGCGGCGACTGGGTGCTGTCGGACCGCTTTTCCGACGCGACCTTTGCCTATCAGGGCGGCGGCCGCGGCCTGCCGCGCGACAAGCTGGAAACGCTCGAACGCTGGGTGCAGGGCGGCTTTCAGCCCGATCTGACCATCCTGTTCGACATCGCGCCCGACACCGCCAGCGAGCGGCGCGGCGCGGCGCGCGAGCCGGACCGCTTCGAAAGCGAGACCGATGCGTTCTTCACGCGCACGCGCGCCGAGTACCTGCGCCGCGCGGAAGAGGCGCCGTACCGCTTCGCGATCGTCGATTCCTCGCAGAGCATCGACGGAATTCGCGCCAAGCTTGAGCAGATCATCGCAACGCTCTGATTGCAAAGCGTTATTTGGCGAAGTTATATGAACGGCGTGGTTCGCGCGAAATCTCGCGAACTTCGCCTAACTGATTGATTCTAAATATGATCTATCCGTGGCAGAGCGGCGACTGGGAACGCCTTCAGCAGTTGCGCAGCCACTGGCCGCATGCGCTGCTGCTGCACGGCCAGGCCGGCATCGGCAAGCTCCAGTTCGCCCAGCATCTGGCGAAGGGGCTGCTGTGCGAGTCGCCGCACGCCGACGGTCAGCCGTGCGGCGCCTGCCCGGCGTGCCACTGGTTCGAGCAGGGCAATCATCCCGATTACCGCGCGGTGGTGCCCGAAGCGCTCGCCAGCCTCGTCGGCCCGACGGGCGACGACAGCGACGGCAAGCCCGAGAAAGCCGACAAGGGCGACGACGAAGGCAAGAAAGGGCGCGCGCCCAGCAAGGAAATCCGCATCGAGCAGGTGCGCGCGCTGCTCGATTTCACGGGCGTCGGCTCGCATCGCGGCGGCATGCGCGTGGTCGTGCTGTATCCGGCCGAAGCGCTCAACGTCGCCGCCGCGAACGCGCTGCTGAAAACGCTGGAGGAACCGCCTTCGGGCGTGGTGTTCCTGATGGTCTCGGCGCGCATCGACCGTTTGCTGCCGACCATCATCAGCCGCTGCCGCCAGTGGCCGATGAGCACGCCCGCGCCCGCCGAGGCGCAGGCCTGGCTTGCGCAGCAGGGCGTGGACGATCCGGTCGGGCTGCTGGCCGAAGCGGGCGGCGCGCCGCTTGCGGCACTCGCGCTCGCGAGCGACGAAAACCGCACGCTGCGCGACTGGACGCTCACCCAGCTCGCCGCAGGCCCGGCCTGCGATCCGTTCGCCTGCGGCGAGACGCTGCAAAAGCTGCCGGTGCCGCTGGTGCTCGGCTGGTTGCAGCGCTGGGTCTACGATCTGCTGGCCGAACGCACGGCGGGCCGTCCGCGCTATTACCCGCAGTCGGCGGCCGCGCTCGGGCGCTGCGCCGCGAAGCTCGACAGCCCGGCGCTCGCGCGCTACATGAAGACCGTGACGCGTCAGCGCGCGATCGAAAACCATCCGCTCAATGCGCGGCTCGTGTTCGAGGAACTGTTTCTCGGCTATCGTGAAATGTTCGCCTGACGCGTATTTGATGCGCGTTTGATCACACAGCGCGCCGCGCCGGCCTTGAGCCTCGCTTAGCCTTAACGATTTTCACCGCAGGACTTGTCCATGTTTGTCGATTCGCATTGCCACATCAACTTCGAGGGCCTCGCCGACCGGCTGCCGCAGGTGCTCGAAAACATGCGCGAGCAGTCCGTAACCCACGCGCTGTGTGTCTCGGTCGATCTGGAGACGCTGCCCTCGGTGCTCGATATCGCGAGCCGCTACGAGAACGTCTACGCGTCGGTGGGCGTGCATCCGGACCACGAAGACGTGCAGGAACCCTCGGTCGCCGACCTCGTCGAGCTGGCGAAACACCCGAAGGTGGTGGCGATCGGCGAAACGGGGCTCGATTACTACCGTCTGGGCGAACGCACCATCGACGACATGGAATGGCAGCGTGAGCGCTTTCGCGTGCACATTCGCGCGGCGCACGCCACCGGCAAGCCGCTGATCGTCCACACGCGCGCCGCTTCCGAGGACACGCTGCGCATCATGGAAGAGGAGCGCGCGGGCGAGCCGGGCGGCGTGATGCACTGCTTCACGGAGCCCTGGGCGATCGCCGAACGCGCCATCGCGCAGAATTTCTTCATTTCGCTGTCGGGCATCGTGACCTTCAAGAGCGCGACCGATGTGCAGGAAGTGGCGCGCCGCGTGCCGATCGAGCGTCTTTTGATCGAAACGGACTCGCCGTATCTTGCGCCAGTGCCATTTCGTGGCAAACCCAATGAACCTGCGTACGTCAGCCATGTCGGAAGATTCATTGCCCAGCAACGCGGATTGCCGGACGCCGAACTCGGCGCTGCCACCACGCAGAATTTTTTCCGGCTCTTCAAGATTCCGGCTTCGGCCTGAACGCAGCCGCTACGGGCAATGCCGCTGAAAAAACGGCGTGTTATCAATCAGATATCGAATAACGTTAAGGCCTGACATGAACTCGAATTCGCAACTGTCCACCGTGAAATCCGCGCAAACCGTCCGGGGCGCCGCCGTGCGCCGCGTCGCTGCCGCGCTTGCTTTCGGCATGGGCGCCGCCGTGCTCGTCAGCGCGCCGGTCCACGCCGCGCCGATCGATTCGCTCGTGAAAGGCGTGAAGTTCGACGACGACAAGGGCGTCGCCAAGGACATCGCCAACGGCATGGACCCGAACGCGACCGACGACCAGGGCATGCCGCTGCTCGTGCTGGCCGCCCGCGAGAAGTCGGACAAGGTCGCGGCGGTGCTGCTCGACAACCCGGCCATCAAGATCAACGCGCAGGACAAGGCGGGCGAAAACGCGCTCATGCTGGCCTCGCTGAACGGCGACGTCGACCTCGTGAAAATGCTCATCACCAAGGGCGCCGACGTCAACAAGCAGGGCTGGACCCCGCTGCACTATGCGGCCGCAAACGGCAACGACGACGTCGCGAAGCTGCTGATCGGCTATTCGGCCGACGTGAACGCGCAGTCGCCGAACGGCACCACGCCGCTCATGATGGCCGCGCGCGGCGATCACATGAGCACCGCGAATCTGCTGCTCGATCACGGCGCGAATCTGCAGGCCAAGAACCAGATCGGCATGAACGCGCTCGATTTCGCCAAGCAGTACAAGGCGCCGGATGCGATCAAGGACCTCTCGGCGCGCATGGGGCAGGCGGCGCAATAACGGGCCGATAACGGCTCAGTCAGCGCTCGACCGCACCCCGGGCCGCCTGCCACGCGGCCTCGCGCGCAACGGCCGCGCGGGTGCGGCGCGAACCGGACCCGAGCGGCAGTTATGCAAAACAGTGCACAATAGCGAAATTGCCCCTTGCCGGCAGCCGCGCTCCACGCGCGCACCGGCGGGCGGCGCGCGGCGCAGGGGCGCCGCACCACACGACGATTCAAGGAGAACCATGCTGCGGGCTCTGTTCTGCGCCGGCGCGCTCGTTTTGCCGCTCTCGGCTTTCGCATTCACCGCAAGCGACCTCAACCGCCTTTGCTCGAAGACCGACGTGGCCTCGCGCAGTGCGTGCGCGGCGTATATCGAAGGTGCCGCCGACGGCATCTTCAACACCATCGACGCGATCGGCGGCACGACCGGCCCGCGCGTCGGCCAATACTTCTGCCTGCCGGCGGATGCGCGCTCCGCGCAGCTGACCGACGCCGTGCGCAAGTACATCGCCGACAACCCGAACATCGCGGGCTACAACGCCAGCACGGCGATTTCGCTTGGGCTCGGCAAGGCGTTTCCCTGCAAGACGGGCAGTTGATGGCCGCCTCGGCACGGCCGCGTCCGGCCGTGCTGCCCGTCTTTTGCCGCAACCTCCGCCGTATCACCTCGCATCCGTAGCGCCGTTGAACCAACGGCGCAATCGCCAGTCGATTCTCCTGCGCGGCGGCTTTTCCGGGCCGCCGCGTCTCGCGCAGCGCGCCGCTCGCTCGATCCGCACCAGCTGCATTAGCCGCATGAGTCGCACCATCGGCGCAATCTTGAGCGCGTTTTTACACGCATTCGCGTAGCGTTACGCCTGACGGGCCCGGCTTTTGCCGACGCCGCGTTGCCGCGCCGTCTCGCCCGCGGGCCTGCCGCCCGTGCCGTTTCCACCAGGTCGCCACGCGCAGGAGGAACTGGCCACCGATGCCCACTCTCGACGACTTTTCCCGACTGACCGACGCCCCGTTGCAAAACTGGCTCGGCACGCTCCTCGTCAGCGCCATCGCGCTGGCCTTCGCTTTCGCTGTGCACTGGCTCGGCGCGCGCGTCGTGCGCCGGCTCGCGCGGCCGTATCCGTATGCGAGCGTGTTCGTGCGCTACGTGAACCCGCCCGCGCGCATGGTGCTCGCCGTGCTCGCGCTGGAGTTCGTCTGGTGGCAGGCGCCCGACACGCTGCACTTCATCAGCACCTTGCGTGAGCTCTGCGCGTTTGCGCTGATCGCCGCCATGACGTGGCTGTCCGTGCGCTGCGCGGCGGCCATCGGCGAGGCGATCATCGCGGCGCATCCGCTCGATATCGCCGACAACCTGCAGGCGCGCCGCATCCACACGCAGGCGCGCGTGCTCGCGCGCACGGTGATGGTCGTGATCATCATTTTCGGGCTCGGCGCGGCGCTGATGACCTTCCCGAACGTGCGCCAGATCGGCGCGAGTCTGCTGGCGTCGGCGGGCGTCGCCGGTCTGGTCGCCGGTATCGCGGCACGCCCCGTGCTGGGGAATCTGATTGCCGGTCTGCAAATCGCGATTTCCCAGCCCATCCGGCTCGACGATGTGGTCGTGATCCAGGGCGAGTGGGGGCGCATCGAAGAAATTACCGGTACGTATGTCTCGGTGCGCATCTGGGACCAGCGGCGACTGATCGTGCCGCTGCAATGGTTTATCGAGAATCCGTTCACGAACTGGACGCGCAGCAGCTCGCAGATCATCGGCTCGGTGTTTCTGTGGCTCGATTACCGCACGCCGCTCGCGCCGCTGCGCGAGGAACTGGCGCGCATCGTCGAGCGCGCGCCCGAATGGGACAAACGCGTGCAGGTGCTGCAGGTCACCGATGCCAACGAGCGTGCGATGCAGTTGCGCGTGCTCGTCAGCTCGCAGGATTCGGGGCTGAACTGGGATTTGCGATGCCGCGTGCGCGAAGGGCTGTTCGACTTCATCAACGCGCACTATCCGCAATATTTGCCGCGGGCGCGCGCCGAGGTGTCGGCGGACGTGGAGAGCGGCGCGCAAGCGCCGACGGGCGAGTTGCCGGCGTTCACGCGGCGCGGGTCGCGAAGCGGTGCGAATGCGGCGTCGAGCACGGCGGCCAACACCGAAGCCGATCCGGTGGCGGACAGCGGCTCGCGCGCGGCGGAGGAGCCGGCGCCGTCGCGTTAGATCTGTTAGAGCGCGGTTGAAACGTCGGTTGCAAGACGAGGCGAAAGAGAGGCAACGCGCAGCGACGAATGCAAACGCAGATGCAAACGCAGATGCAAACCCGGCGCGGCCTGTAACTGAATTTCAACAACGAGAAGACATCGCGAAGCAGGCGATCCGTGGAGGAAAAGCACGATGGCAAGACTGATAGTCGTCTCTAACCGCGTGGCGACGCCCACCGAAACCAAAGGCTCGGCGGGCGGCCTCGCCGTGGGCGTGTTCGGCGCGCTCAAGGACGCGGGCGGCGTGTGGTTCGGCTGGAGCGGCGACGTGGTGAGCGAGACGGTGGCGAACGCAGGCCCGACGCTCGATCAGGAAGGACCGGTGACGTTCGCGACCGTCGGTCTCACGAAGAAGGATTACGACCAGTACTACCGCGGTTTTTCGAACGCCACGCTCTGGCCGGTGTTCCACTACCGCAACGACCTCGCACGCTACGAGCGCGACGAATACGCGGGCTATCGCCGCGTGAACGCCTGGCTCGCGCACAAGCTCGTCAAGCTGATCGAGCCCGACGACATCATCTGGGTCCACGACTACCATTTGATTCCGTTCGCCGAGGCGCTGCGTTCGGAAGGCGTGCGCAACCGCATCGGCTTTTTCCTGCACATTCCGTTTCCCTCGCCGCAGGTGCTGCAGACGATTCCGCCGCACGAGGAACTCGTGAAATCGCTGTGCTGCTACGACCTGCTCGGCTTCCAGACGCGCAACGACCAGCAGGCGTTTCACGACTACATCGCGCGCGAGGCGCACGGCACGGTGCGCGAACTGGGCGAAGCCACGAAGCCGGGCAAGGGCGCCGAAACAGCCGGCGAGGTCGAGGAGGAGGGCGTGCTCGAAGCGTACGGACGCACGTTGCACACGGGCGTGTACCGCATCGGCGTGTTTCCCGACGAGATCGCCGAGCAGGCCGCGCGCTACGAAAGCCGCCAGCACGTGCTCGATCTCAAGCAGAGCCTCGAAGGACGCAAGCTCATCATGAGCGTGGACCGGCTCGACTATTCGAAGGGCCTCGTCGAGCGCTTTCAAGCCTTCGAGCAACTGCTCGAACATTCGCCCGAATGGCGCGGCAAAGTCACGCTCGTGCAGATCGCGCCGCCCACGCGTTCGGATGTGGCCAGCTACAAGGTGATTCGCGAGGAACTGGAGCGCGAGGCGGGGCGCATCAACGGCCGCTACTCGGGCCTCGATTACACGCCGATCCGCTACCTGAGCCAGCAGTACGACCGCTGGAAGCTGATGTCGCTGTTCCGCGAGTCGCAGGTGGGTTACGTCACGCCGTTGCACGACGGCATGAATCTCGTCGCCAAGGAATATGTGGCCGCGCAGAATCCCGAGGATCCGGGCGTGCTGGTGCTGTCGATTTTCGCGGGCGCGGCCGCCGAACTCGCGGGCGCGTTACTCGTCAATCCGCACGATGCAACGGGCATGTCGGAGGCGCTCGAGCACGCGCTCTCGATGCCGCTCGAAGAACGCAAGGAGCGCTATCACACCAATATGGAGGCGCTGCGCCGCAACGACCTCGGCGTGTGGCGCGACCGTTTCCTCAGCGATCTCGCGCGCGTGCCGCATCAGCGCTAAGGTTGGGCCCATCGTTGCATCGTTGCCTGCCGTCGCGCGTCGATTGCGTATGATCCTGCGTGGATCTTCACACCCGACGCGCCTCGGCTCATCGACACATGCTCTCTACGCTCGCCATCGCCAACTACCGCTCGTTGCGCGAACTCATCGTGCCGCTCGGCTCGCTCAACGTCATCACGGGACCGAACGGCAGTGGCAAATCGAATCTGTATCGCGCCTTGCGGCTGCTCGCGCTGACCGCGCGCGGCGGTGTGATTCCGTCGCTGGCGCGCGAGGGCGGTCTGCAATCGACGCTCTGGGCCGGACCCGAGCGCTTCTCGCGCGCCGTGAGTGCGGGCGAGCACGCGGTGCAGGGCACGGTGCGCAAGGACGCGGTGAGCCTCAAGCTCGGTTTCGCGGGCGAGACCTTCGGCTATGCGATCGATCTGGGCTTGCCGCCGCCGGCGTCCACCTCGCAGTTCGCGCTCGATCCGGTGATCAAGCGCGAATGCATCTGGAGCGGGCCGATCCTGCGGCCGTCGGCGTTGCTGGTCGATCGTCAGGGGCCGATGATCCGCATCCGGGGCGAGGGCGGCGGACGCGGGGGAAGCGACGACTGGACCACGCTCGCCCAGCCGGTGGCGAGCTTCGACAGCATGATGACGGAGTTCGCCGACCCGCGTAGCGCGCCCGAGATGATCGCGGTGCGCGAGCAGATCCGCTCGTGGCGCTTCTACGATCATTTCCGCACCGACGTGCAGGCGGCCGCGCGTCAGGTGCAGATCGGCACGCATTCGCCGGTGCTTTCCGACGACGGCGCGAACCTCGCCGCCGCCTTGCAGACGATCCGCGAGATCGGCGACGGCGCGGCGCTCGATGCGGCGATCGGCGATGCGTTTCCGGGCGCGCGCGCGGAGATCGTGAACCACGAAGGGCGTTTCGAGGTGGCGCTGCGCCAGGAAGGGCTCTTGCGGCCGTTGCGCGGCGCGGAGCTGTCCGACGGCACGCTGCGTTATCTGCTGCTCGCGGCGGCGCTGCTGAGCCCGCGTCCGCCCGCGCTGCTGGTGCTCGACGAGCCCGAAACGAGCCTGCATCCGGACTTGCTGCCCTCGCTCGCGCGGCTGATCGCGCGGGCGTCGACGCAGTCGCAGGTGCTGGTCGTCTCGCATGCGCCGCGGCTGGTCGCCGCGCTCGAACGCGAGGCGGGCAGCCAGTCGATTGTGCTGGAACGGCGCCTCGGCGCCACCGCGCTCGCCGACGAGGACGCGCTCGACGTGCCCGCCTGGAAGTGGCCGTCACGTTGATTGTGCTTGCCGCACTCATCGCGTAATCGCACTCGCGCGCGCGGACCATGCGAGAAAGCGAGGATGTATCCGCGTGTAAGTCTGTATAACAATTGAAAGTGTTGCGGCCCGACCAGGCCGCTTCCCGAATAATGAAGATGGCGCGCGCGCATCGGCTGCATCGGCTGATTAGGGACGGGCGGTTCTGTCCCGGCCTGGGTTGGCGTATGTGGTGCGCGCGCAACCGGGGCATTCGTGGGCCAGCCGTGCGGCCCCATAATCGGTCGATGCGCTGGAAGGTTGCATCGCCAACGCCCTCGCGACAGCCGTTGCCGGAGACACTCGCTGGAGAACCCGATGAGAATTGCGCAGATCGCCCCGCTGACCGAATCGGTCCCGCCCAAGCTCTATGGCGGCACGGAACGCGCCGTGTCGTACATCACCGAGGCGCTCGTCGAACTCGGCCACGACGTCACGCTGTTCGCCAGCGGCGATTCGGTCACGAGCGCGAAGCTCGAAGCCGTCTGGCCGCGGGCGTTGCGGCTCGATCCGAGCATCCGCGACCGGGTCGCGCCGCACATGCTGCTGATGGAGCTGGTGCGCCGCCAGGCCGACCAGTTCGACGTGCTGCACTTCCATATGGACTACTATTCGTTTTCGGTGTTCAAGCGCCAGGAAACGCCGTTCGTGACCACGCTGCACGGCCGTCTCGATCTGCCCGAGCATCAGCCGGTCTTCGACACGTTCAATACCGCGCCCGTGATTTCGATCTCGAACGCGCAACGCCAGCCCATTCCGCAGGCCAAATGGCTACGCACGGTCTATCACGGGCTGCCCGAGCACCTCTACACGCCGCAGCCGGTCGAGCAGCGTTATCTCGCGTTCCTCGGCCGTATTTCGCCGGAAAAACGCGTGGATACGGCGATTCGCATCGCCGAGCGCTGTGGCCTGCCGATCCGCATCGCCGCCAAGGTCGACGAAGCCGACCGCGAGTATTTCGAGCGCGAGATCAAGCCGCTGCTCGCGCTGCCGTTCGTCGAGTTCATCGGCGAAATCAACGATAGCCAGAAGGCCGAATTCCTCTCGGGCGCGCATGCGCTGCTGTTTCCGATCGACTGGCCGGAGCCGTTCGGCCTCGTGATGATCGAGGCGATGGCCTGCGGCACGCCGGTGATCGCGTTCAATCGCGGCGCGGTGCCGGAAGTCGTGGACGAGGGCGTGTCGGGCTTCATCGTCGAGGACGAGATTGGCGCGGTGGCCGCCGTGAACCGCCTGGCACGCGTGCCGCGCGCGGGCGTGCGGCAACGTTTTGAAGAACGCTTCACGTCGCGCCGCATGGCGCAGGAATACGTGGAGGCGTATCAGGCGGTGATCCGCGCGAACAAGCGCTCGCGCTTCAAGGTGATCGACACGTCCGCGACCTGAGCATGGCGTGGTGAGCATGAAAAAACCGGCGGCCTGGGCCGCCGGTTTTGCATTGCGCGCGTGCCGGGCGCGACTTGCCGCGCCTTAGAGTTTCAGGCGCGAGATCTTGGTGCCGCCGAGCGAGAGGTCGCCGAGCAGGCCCTTGTTGGTCAGCACGAAAACCTCGACCGGCTTGGTGGCCGTGGTGGTGTCGATCGAACCGTTCGCGCCGACCTTCACGAGCGCGACCGAGGCGTCGCCGCCCACCGACCAGCCGTCCGAATTGCGGAATTTGTCGAGCGCGTCCTGCGTCATGAAGAGATAGACGACCGCTTTCGACTGCACGCCCAGCGTGGCGCCCACCGACGCGCCCGTGGTGCTGTAGTAGCCCACCGTGCCGCCGCCTACGCGCAGCGCGCCATCGCCGTGCTCGCCGCCCACCACGATGCCAGCCTGAACCACCGAGGGAAACACCAGCACGCCGCGCGCCTTGCCGACGAGTTCGCGCGAGCCCGGCACGGTCTGATACAGACGCGACATGGTGCCGTCGACGCTGGCGTCGATCGACTGGCGGCGCGAGTCGTTGGATTGTTCGGTGGGCGGCTGGTTGCCGGTGGTGGTGCAGCCTGCGAGAGCCGAGGCCGCGAGTGCGACCGCGATGGAAGTCTTCAGGATGAAGCGACGTGCTTGCATATTCTTCTCCGTTCTGTTTTCCGGACGCCTTACCGCCATGGCCGTGCCGATGACGGAGTCAGCCTTACATTTATATCACAGGGTCCGAATCCGGCCGTTTGAGCCGGGACAGGCGTTCCGGGCAGGCGAGGGCCGCGCCGCAGGGGAGAAATCAGCGTTCCGGCAGGGGTTTGGCGGCGGCCGCCGGGCGGCGCAGTGCGCGCTTGACGCCGCCCAGCACGACGCCGATCGCGAGCAGGCCGGCCGCGGGCACGACCCAATAGCCGACGAAGGCATGCCAGAGGTAGGTCATGAGCGTGGCGCGCCGCACGGCATATTCGCTGAGCGCGTCGGCGTGACGCGCGGCATTTTCGGCCAGCACGTCGGCCGGGCAGCCTTGTGCGCGCGCGGCCTGAGGCGTGCCGCGGCAATGCAGCGGCGCGCCGGCGCTGCGTTCGGCGTCGGTGAATGTCCAGCTGGTGAGTGCGCGCTGGAGATCGGCGCGGTTATAGGCCATCTCGTCCTGGATCTCGCGCACCGCGACGATCATCACCGGCACAAGCCAGAAGACGATCACCACCAGCCAGCGGCGGAACCACCGATTCTTGTATCTCCAGACCATCCGCGCCTCCATGCGATGCCGTGCGCATCATCCAGACTCTCGCGTCCAGGCGGCGGCCCGAGGGCGTGCGTTTTCGTGTAACGGAAGGGCGGCCGCTGGAGCCATCATAGGAGAAAAACGCGGCGTCGGCGCAGGGGCGAGGGCGTGCGTATCGCGCTGTGCATCGTACTGTGCGGCGCACCATGAAAAACGACGCGCCGCAGCATGAGCCACGGCGCGTCGCGGGAACGAAAAGTACGCGCAGCGCAGATGCAAAGCGAGTCGTTCAGGACCCCTGCGCGATCGGGCGTGCGATCAGCCCTTGTTCGAGAGGCACTGCTTCATGAAGGCCTTGCGATCGTCGCCTTTCTTGTCGCCGGCCTGCTGGTTACACGCCTTCATGCGCTCTTGCTGCGTCATCTTCGCCGGCGCGCCGCCGCCCGCCGAGAGACAGTCCTTCATGAAGGCCTTGCGGTCGTCGCCTTTCTTGTCGCCGGCCTGCATGTTGCAGGTCTTCATTTTCGACTGCTGGCTGTTCGGCGCAGCGGGCGCGGCGGTCTGTGCGAACGCCGGCGCGGCGAACACGCCGCCCAGCACGATTGCAGCAATGACGGATTGCATCTTCATCGTTCACTCCCATGGGATTTGGACGTTGTGGTTCGTGGTGCGAGCAGGCCGGATCGTCATTGCCCATCGCCGCGACCATTATGGCAAAGCCAACCTGAAAACGAGCTGATGATGCCTTCGGTTGACGCGCGTGCGGCACAATCACCGGCAGACGGCGTCGAAACCGCCTTCGCCTGACCATTGTTGACGATTGATCCACCATCCCGCCGATTCGTCATTCCGCCTTTGACGACCGGCGCCAACGGAGAGCGACCATGCATTACCTGCTGAAATACGACCTCGTGGACGACTACCTCGAACGCCGCGGCGCCTACCGCGACGAGCATCTGCGTCTCGCATGGGACGCGGCGCAGCGCGGCGAACTGCTGCTCGCGGGCGCGCTCGCGGAGCCGACCGATACGGCGCTGCTGCTGTTCCAGGGCGACAGCCCGGCGGCCGCCGAAGCCTTCGCGCAAGCCGATCCCTACGTGCGCGCGGGGCTCGTGAAGTCGTGGGGCGTGCGGCCCTGGCAGACCGTGGTGGGTGAGCAGGCGTCCAGGCCGGTGCATCCGGCGTGATGCGTTCGGCGTGATCGGGATAGAAACGCTGCGCGGGCAACGTGTGCGCGTCAGGCTGCTGTATCAGGCACCCGCGTTCGCCGCGCGGTCGAGCAACTCGCGCACGGTCTCGTCGTCGACCTGATCGAAATCGAAGTAGAACTGGCCGACGCTGATGAACGACGCCGGCGTCTGCACGCACACCAGATCGTCGACGGCGTCGCCGAGCCGGGCGCGCGCACCCGCGGGCGCCACCGGCAGCGCGGCGACGATGCGCGCCGGACCGAGCGTCGCCAGCGCGCGCGCCGCCGCCTTGAGCGACGCACCCGTGGCCATGCCGTCGTCGATCAGCAGCGCCACGCGTCCCGCGACCGGCAGCGCGGCGCGTTCGCCGCGATAACGCGCCTCGCGCCGACCGAGTTCGATACGCGCGAGCGCCAGCGCGCTCTGCAATTGCGCCTCGCTCACGCCGGCTTCCCGGATCAGCGCGTCGTTCACGTATTGCGCGCCGTTCGAGGACAGCGCGCCCATCGCGAGTTCGGGTTGCCACGGCGTGCCGAGCTTGCTCACGGGCAGCACGTCGAGCGGCACGCCCAGCGCCTGCGCGACCTCGAAAGCGACCGGCACGCCGCCGCGCGGCAACGCCAGCGCGACGACGTCGCGGCGCCCGGCATAAGGCGCGAGTTGCGCCGCGAGCAGGCGGCCTGCCTCGCGGCGATCGGTGAAAGGGCGTTCCATAAACTGTTCCTGTCGATCGGCGCACCGGCCGATCCCGTCCACACACTGGGCGGAACGATCCGTGCAGTGTGCCACTTGTTTGTCATACGCGCCGGCGGCGGTGCCGACCACCTGCATCAGCCGGACAACGGTGTGTTTTCATGCGCGCCGCGATCCACGGCGCAAAGCGCGCGCGCAGCAAACGTCTCCCGCCGCGCGCTCATTTGCATACGCGGATTTCTCGTTTGGCGCGGCGCGAGCGCATGGTTACGATGAGCCGTGCCTTTCACCGACGAGGTCCGCGCCATGTCCGAATCCGCCTGTTTCTCGCCCCGCGTCGTCGAACCGGTCGAGGCCGATGCGCCCGACGGTCTCGGTCTCGCACTGGAGCTGCGGCTCGTGCGTCCGATCGACGGCATCGAGGGCCGCGCGCTGCGCATCCATCTACGGCACGGCGCACGCATGGATCAGGCGGAAACCTTGCGCGACCTGCTGCACGAAGTCGGCGCCGATATCGTGGTGGCGTAGCGCCAACGCAGCACCGACACTGCACCCATCCCGCGCCGCTCAATCGAGCGGCGTGTCGAACAGCGCATCGAGCAGATTCGACGACGAATCCGCGAGCCGCGTCAGCGACTCGACCATCCGCACCTGGCAGTCGACCAAAGCGATTGCGCGGATGCGCCGCGACTCGCCGAACTCCGCGCCCGCGATGACGCCCGCGCCCAGCCCCTGCGCGATAGCGGTCTGCAGCGCCTCGCGGCCATCGACGTACAGCACGGGATGCACTTGCAACCCCTTGCGCACCAGTTCCGCTTCGAGCAGTTGCTGCGTGACCGAATGCGCTTCGCGAAAGATCATCGGCTGGCGCACCAGTTCCTCGTAGGTCATGCGGCGCTTCTTCGCCGCTGCACTGTCCGCGGGCACGACCGCCACCAGCGGCTCCTCGCGCAGCACGCGCGTCTCCAGCCGGCTATGCACCTGATGCGCCGCCGTGATCGCCGCGTCCACTTCGCTCGCCAGCACGCGGCGCATGCATTCCGTGGCGTTCGCGATGGCCAGCTTCACCACCACGCCCGGATAACGGCGCCGGAACGCACCGACGAGCTTGATCGCGAGATCGGGCGCGTCCGCGACCAGCGCGAGTTCGCCCGATTCGAGCGCGCCCGCCGATTCGAGCAGCCGCCGCGCGGCGCGCTCGCCGCCGACCATTTGCCGCGTGATGGCATAGAGCCGCCGCCCGAGATCGGTCAGCTCGACGCCGCGCGGCGCGCGCTCGAACAGCTTCACGCCGAAATCCTGCTCCAGCCGCTTCACGTGGTCGGACACCGCCGGCTGCGTGAGCGAAAGCGCCTGCGCGGCGCGCGAAAACCCGCCGTGCTCGGCGACCGCATGAAAAGCCCGCAACTGCGCGTACTGCATGGCAGATTCTCCTTCGCGCACATCATCGAAAATTCATCGAATCGCCTTAAAACGGTCATCGGCAGACCATAAGTTCGGCTGATACTCTCATCGATTATATCGATTTTACCGATGGGTTTCATTCGCGTACCGTAGCGGCATCCGAGCTGACGATTGACTGGAGCACCGCCTTGAACACCCCCGCCGATCCGTACCTGCTGACGCCCGGCCCGCTGACCACGGCCGCCTCGACCAAAGCCGCGATGCAGCGCGACTGGGGCTCGTGGGACGCCGATTTCCGCGCGATGACGGCGCGTCTGCGCGCCGCACTGCTGGCCGTCGCCGGCGACACAAACGGCGACTACGACTGCGTGCCCCTGCAAGGCAGCGGCAGCTACTGCGTGGAAGCGATGCTGGGCAGCTTCGTGCCGCGCAACGGCCACGCGCTCGTGCTCGTCAACGGCGCATACGGCAAGCGCATCGCGACCACGCTGCGCTATCTGGGCCGCAGCCACACGGTGCACGACACGGGCGACTACCTGCCGCCGCGCGCCGCCGACGTCGATTGCCTGCTCGCCGCGCACGAGGACATCACGCACGTCGTGGTCGTCCATTGCGAAACCAGCTCGGGCATCCTCAATCCGATCGAGGAAATCGCCGAAGTGACCGCGCGCCACGGCCGCCGTCTGCTGATCGACTCGATGAGCGCATTCGGCGCCGTGCCGCTCGACGTGCGCACGCTGCCGTGCGAAGCGTTCGTGTCGTCGGCGAACAAGTGCATCGAGGGCGTGCCGGGCTTCGGCTTCGTGATCGCGAAGCAAAGCGCGCTGCAAGCCGCGAAGGGCAACAGCCATTCGCTCGCGCTCGATCTGCACGATCAGTGGGACGTGATGAACCGGACGGGCCAGTGGCGCTTCACGCCGCCCACGCACGCGGTCGCCGCGTTTCTCGAAGCGCTGCGTCTGTTCGAGATCGAAGGCGGCCAGGCGGGGCGCCTCGCGCGCTACACGCGCAACCGCGATGTGATGGTCGACGGCCTGCGCGCGCTCGGTTTCGAGCCGCTGCTGACCGCAGCGTGGCGCTCGCCGATCATCGTCACGTTCTTTTCGCCTGCGCATGCGTCGTTCAGCTTCGAGCGCTTCTACGAGCTGATGAAGGCGCAGGGTTTCATCATTTATCCGGGCAAGCTGACGAACGTGGAGAGTTTCCGCATCGGCTGTATCGGCGCGCTCGACGAGCACGTCATGCGTCGCGTGGTCGAGGCGTGCGGCGCTGCGCTGCGCACGCTCGGCGTGCCCGACGGCGCACCCGCGCACGCTTCGCTGGACGCCCGCGAGGCGCTTGCGGCCTGAGCGCCGAAGCCCTGGTTTCAAGCACGCTTTCTTGCCGCGCAGCGATCTGCGCAACTTCAGGATTCACGATCATGCAACACGTCAAGGCAGTGATTTTCGACTGGGCCGGCACGGTGGTCGACTACGGCTCGCGCGCGCCCATGGGCGCGTTCGTCGAAACCTTCGAGGAATTCGGCGTGCCGATTTCGATCGACGAAGCGCGCGGCCCGATGGGCATGGCCAAGCGTCCGCATATCGCGGCGCTGATGGCGCTGCCGCGCGTCGCACAGGCTTGGCAGGCGCGCTACGGCCACATGCCCGGCGACGCCGATATCGATGCGGTCTACGATGTGTTCGTGCCGCGCAACGTGGCCGTCGCCGCGCAATACAGCGACGTGATTCCGGGCGTGGCCGCCGTGACGAAACAGTTGCGCGCCGATGGCGTGCGCATCGGTTCCACCACGGGCTACACGCGCGAAATCATCGACCGGATCGTGCCGGGCGCGGCGAAGCAGGGCTTCGAAGCCGACAGCATCGTCTGCACCGGCGACACGCCCGAGGGCCGTCCGTCGCCATACATGATCTATCGCACGCTGCCGCAACTGGGCGTGTGGCGCGCGCGCGATGCGATCAAGGTCGACGACACCGAAGTGGGCATCGAGGAAGGTCTCAACGGCGGCACCTGGGCCGTGGGCGTGGCGGTGAGCGGCAACGCGTTCGGCCTGAGCGAAGATGAAGTGCACGCGCTCGCCCCCGACGAATTCGCGCTGCGCCGCGCGGCGGCGATCGAGCGTCTGCGCGCGGCGGGCGCGCATTACGTGATCGACAGCGTCGCGGATCTGCTGCCCGTGGTCACGGAGATCGAAACGCGCCTTGCGCGCGGCGAGCGCCCTTGATGCGTCGACTGGCTGAGCGCGCTCAGTAAGTCGCGGCAAACGCCTTCTGCACCTGCGCGGGCGCGGTGACGCCGTTCGCGATCAGCAGTTGTGTGAGTACGCGCGCTTTCTGCGGATTCAGATCGAGCGAGACGGCGAAGCCGCTGGTGTCGTCGTTGACCTCGACGTTGCGGTTCACGAAGCCCGATCCCACGCGCGTCGAGCGCACCACCACGATGCCCTGTTTCGCGGCGCGTTGCAGCGCTTCGAGCGCGCTCTGCGACGTGTTGCCGTCGCCGACGCCCGCGAGCACGATGCCTTTTGCGCCGCTCGCGATGGCGTGCTCGACCGGCACGCCGTCCATGTTCGCGTGCGAGTAGACGATCTCGACGCGCGGCAGTTGATCGCCGGAGGGCAGGGCGTATTTGTGCGCATCGGGCTGGAATGCGGGCGTGAAAAAGCGCACGCTCGCCGGATCGACGTAGCCGATCGGGCCGCTGTTCGGCGAGGCGAACGTCTGCACGCTCGTGGTGTTCGTCTTGGTCGTGCCGCGCGCCGACTGGATGGTGTCGTTGAGCACGACCATCACGCCGCGTCCGCGCGCGGACGGACTGGCCGCCACCTCCACGGCTTCGTAGAGATTGCTCGGGCCGTCGGCGCTCGTGGCCGTGGACGGCCGCATCGAGCCCACCAGCACGACCGGTTTGTCGGTATGCAGCACGTTGTCGAGGAAGAACGCGGTTTCCTCCAGCGTGTCGGTGCCGTGCGTGATGACCACGGCATCGGCTTCGTTGTGGTCGAACAGCGCCTGGATGCGCCGCGCGAGCGCGAACCAGACCTTGTCGTTCATATCCTGCGAACCGATGGACGCGACCTGCTCGGTGCTCAGCCGCGCGAGCTTGTCGATGCCGGGCACGGCCTGCACGAGTTGCTGCGCGCCGACCGCGCCCGCGTTATAGGCGTTCGCGGCGCGCGTGTCGGCCTGTCCCGCGATGGTGCCGCCGGTGGCGAGCACGGCGACGCGCGGCAGGGCGGCCGTCTCCTGCGCCAGCGCCGCGCGAGCGGGCAGCAAGGCGGCTGCGGCCGCGAGCGCCGCGGCGAGGCAACGGGCGTAAATGGCATGTCGCATGATCAGCATGATGGTTTTCCTCGGCGATCGATAATCGATTATTAAAAACGACCACTGCGAAAATACATTATTCGTCATAGACCATTAAATTCAAATCTGGATTGCGAAATAATTGCTTTTTATTTGCGATTCAATGCGATCGGCATGGATGAAAATTCGCCCAAATGCAGTATGGGTATGAGTTTGTAGACTATTATTCGAATAATCGAAATCGATTAAATGATTGGTGATGCGAGGGTCGATTTAAATCCGCAACAACGGGAAAATCCGTTGATGGATATGCAATGCCGGAATGGAGTCTTGCGAATCGCACAATCGTCGCTTGATTCAATCGTCGCGGATCACGCCGCGCGTCTTGCGCCCGCTGCGCTACCATGAGCGCCTTTGCGCCCACCACGCCGCTCATGAAGACGTTTCTGCTGTTCGTCGTTACCGCCCTGGCCGAAATCGTCGGCTGCTATCTGCCGTATCGCTGGCTGCGCGAAGGCGCGAGCGCCTGGTGGCTCGTGCCGGCCGCCGCGTCGCTCACGCTGTTCGCGTGGCTGCTCACGCTGCATCCGAGCGCGGCGGGGCGCACGTACGCGGCCTACGGCGGCGTCTACGTGTGCGTGGCGATTCTGTGGCTGTGGGGCGTGGAAGCGATCCGGCCGAGCCCGTGGGACTGGGCCGGCATCGCCTTCACGCTCGCGGGCATGGCGCTGATCGCGTTCCAGCCGCGTTGAGCGCGCGTGCTCAGACCGGCGCTCAGACCAGCGAATTGACGCCGGGAAATTTCGCGCGGAAGGCGGGCGGCATCGGCACGACCTTTTTGGCTTCGTAGTCGAAGAACACGAAGCCCGACTTCGCCATGGCGATCAGTGCGCCGTCCGTGGGTCGCGTGATGCGGAAGATGATGTCGCCGCCGTACTTGTTGAAGTCCATGATGCCCACTTCGAAGCAGAGCTGGTCGCGCGCGTAGGCTTCGGCGCGATAGGTCGTTGCGAGGTCGGTGACGATGATGCTGGTGTGCGCGTCTTTCATGTCCTCGATGCCGGCGTCGAACAGGAAGCGCGCCCGCGCTTCCGAAATCATCGAGATCATCGAGTCGTTGGCGAGGTGATTCGCCGAGTTGATGTCGGTGACGCGTACGGTGAGATGCGTCGAATAAAAGTATTGGTCTTCGGGGAAGTGGAGCTCGATGCGGGCCATGGCGCAATGCGGATAATCGAATTAGAAAGGCTTCGCGGCGGGTCGTCCATGCCGCGTGTCTCATCCACGGCGCCCGCGCGCAAGCCGGGATTGTAGCGGGTCGGCGTCCGCGAGCCTATGCGCAACCGCGCGCAAGCACGCTTCTGCGCGGTTCCGGATGCGTCGCGACGCGGTCGTCATTCGTCGGATGAATCGGGGCAGCCGTCGGCCCGGCCTTCGCGCACGCGCAACCGGTCGCGGACCGGGCGCGCAAATTGCTCTCATCCGCATTGCTCGCGAAGCGCCTCCCGCGCGACGCTGCCGGTTCGTCGCGCGCAACGCCACCGCCGCGCAGCGTCGCGCGCGCACGGAGCCAGCATGCCGCCCCGACGCGGCTATAACGCGCCCACATCGCGCCCCTACGCTTACGCGGGAATGTTCATGACGTCAGAACGGATCGACGATGCCCATGCCCCGAATCCGGCCGCCCGCACGGCCGTGAGAGAAGGCGTGCGCCCCGCGCTCCAAGCGAACGCGCAGCCCACCCAGAACGCGCAGTTCATACCGGCAAGCGCGGCAAATATTGCACAGCAGGCCGCCGGCACGCTGGCGACGATGGCCGAACTCGTGCGCGGCTACGATTGGTCCGCGACGCCGCTCGGCGCGAGCGCGGCGTGGCCGCACAGCCTGCAGAGCGTCGTGCGTCTGATGCTCGCGTCGCGCTACGCGATGTGGCTCGCCTGGGGCCCCGAACTCACGTTTCTCTGCAACGATGCCTATCGGCCGACGCTCGGCGCGAAGCAGCAGTTCATCGGTTTGCCCGCGCGCGAGGTCTGGGCCGAAGTCTGGACCGAAGCCGGTTCACGCATCGAGCACGTGCTCGCCACCGGCGAGGCCACATGGGACGAAAGCCTGCAACTCTTTCTCGAACGCAATGGTTTCAAGGAAGAGACTTATCACACGTTTTCATACGGTCCCGTGCACGATGACAGCGGCAGCGTTCAGGGCATGCTCTGCGTGGTCACGGAGGAAACGCGGCGCGTGCTGTCCGAGCGGCGGCTCGCCACCGTCGCGCAGTTGTCGGGGACGGCGCGCAACGCGCAGTCCGTGGCCGAAGCCTGCGCCGAGATGCTCGCCGCGCTCGACGGCAACCGTCACGATCAGCCTTTCGTCGCGCTCTATCTGCTCGACGCGGATGGCGGCAGCGCGCGCCTCGCGGCCACCAATCACGCCGGCGCGTCGCCCTTGCCCATCCGGCTGAATCTCGCCGACACCGCGCCCGGCAGCCTCGCGGCGGCGCTCGCCGAGGCGTCATGTGCGCCGCACGAAGACGTGCTGCTCGAAACCACCGTACTAGACGGCGTGCTGCCCGCCGAATCGGCATGGCCCGAACCCGTGAGCCGCGCGGCGATCGTGCCGCTTCGGCGTCGCGCGCCGGGCGGACAGAGCGGGCAGGGCGCGACGGCTGCACCGGGCGCCGCGACCGATCATGGCGCGCGCCACGCGACGCTCGGTTTTCTCGTCGCGGGCGTGAGTCCGCGTCTGCTTTTCGACGACGATTACCGCGCCTTCCTCGGCCTCGTCGGATCGCAGGCGGGCAGCATCGTCGAAGGCGCGCGCGCCGTGGAAACCGAGCGCGAGCGCGTCGAGCAACTGGCCGCGCTGGACCGCGCCAAGACCACCTTCTTTTCGAACGTCAGCCACGAACTGCGCACGCCGCTCATGCTGATGCTCGCGCCGATCGACGATCTCGTGGCCGCCGACCGCGATCCCGCGCGCCTCGCGCTGTTGCGTCTCGCGCGCCGCAGCGGCCACCGCTTGCTGCGGCTCGTGAATTCGCTGCTCGATTTCGCGCGCATCGAGGCAGGGCGCAGCGACGTCGGCTACGAAGCCACCGATCTCGCGCGCTATACGCAGCACGTCGCGAGCACGTTCCGCTCGGCGATCGAGCGCGGCGGACTCGCGTACCGCGTGCAATGCCAGCTCGACGAAGCGGTCTACGTCGACCGGCCGATGTGGGAAAAGATTGTCCTCAATCTGCTGTCGAATGCGTTCAAGTTCACGCTCGCGGGGCGTATCGGCGTGAATCTCGCGCGCGATGGCCAGTGTGCGGTGCTCACGGTGGAAGACAGCGGCTCGGGTATTCCGGCGCACGAAATGCCGCGTCTGTTCGAGCGTTTTCATCGCGTGGAGGGCACGCAGGGGCGCACGCAGGAGGGCTCCGGCATCGGCCTCGCGCTGGTCCAGGAACTGGTGAAACTGCACGGCGGCACCATCGAGGCGGCGAGCGAGCCAGAACGCGGTTCGCGCTTCACCGTGCGCGTGCCGCTGGGCCGCGCGCATCTGCCGGCCGAGCGCGTGCGTGAGCCGGGGCCGGACGCGCCGCGCAGCGTCGACGTCCTGCGCAACGGCGATGCGCAACTGGCCGCCGCGTTCGCCGCCGAAGCGGCGGGCTGGCTCGGCACCTTGCCGCCGGGCGCGGGCGAGACAAACGGCGAGGGCGCGCAGCACGGCGTTGATGCGGCCCGCGCTGGCAATGGCGTCGCCGCCGAGGCTGCCGCCGCACCGGCATGGTCGGCGGGGCTGCGCGACCGGCGTTTCGCGCTCACGTTCGGCTCGCGCATCCTGCTCGTCGACGACAACGCCGACATGCGCGCCTACGTCGGCAGCTTGCTCGCGAGCGCGTGGCAGGTCGAACTTGCCGCCGACGGCGCCGAAGCGCTCGAACGCGCCCGCCGCACGCGTCCCGACCTGATCCTCGCCGACGTGATGATGCCGCGCCTCGACGGCTTCGGCCTGCTGGCCGAAGTGCGGCGCGACCCGGCGCTGCGCGAAGTCCCCGTGATCCTGCTCTCGGCGCGCGCGGGCGAGGAGGCGCGCATCGAAGGCCTCGACGCGGGCGCCGACGACTATCTCGTCAAGCCGTTTTCGGCGCGCGAACTGGCCGCGCGCGTGGGCGCGCTGCTCGAACGCACGCAGATCCGCCACGCCAACGAGCAGTTGCTCGAACTCGCGCTCTCGAGCATTCAGGACCAGTTCTTCATGCTCGACGAAGACGCGCGCATCACGCTCGCCAATCCGCAATTCCTGGAGATGACCGGCGTGAGCGCGCCGCACGCGCTCGGCCGGCACATCGTCGATGTGTGTCCGGAGGCCAACAGCAACGGCTTCAACGAAGCGCTGCGGGCGGCGCTCGACGCCGGCGCGGTGCAGCAGTTCGAGACCTGGTGCGCGCGTCGCGGGCGCTGGTACGAAGTGCGCATCTATCCGGCCGCGCATGGCGCCGCCGTGCTGCTCTCCGACATCAGCGGACGCAAGGCCGATCAGGAAGCGATCCGCGTGCGCACCGCGCAATTCGAAACGCTGATGAACGAAGCGCCGCTCGGCGTCTATCTGATCGATCGCGAGTTGCGCATCCGCGAAACCAATCCGGGCGCGCAGGCGTTTTTCGGCGACGCCGCGGACCTCACCGGCCAGGATGTGGGCGCGCTGATGCGGCGCGTCTGGCACCCGCCCTACGCGGACGAAATCGTCGCGATCTTTCGCGACACGCTGGCGACCGGCGCGCCGTATCACACGCCCGAACGCAGCGAGCCGCGCCGCGACCGCGAGAGCGTCGAGTGCTACGAATGGGAAGTGCATCGCACGCCGCTCGCGGACGGCGAATTCGGTCTCGTCTGCTATTTCCGCGATATCTCGGCGCAGGTGCGCGTGCGTCAGCAACTGGAGGAGGCCGATCAGCAGAAGGACGCGTTTCTCGCCACGCTCTCGCACGAACTGCGCAATCCGCTCGCGCCGATCCGGAGCGCCGCGGCGATTCTCGATTCGAAGTCGCTGACGCCGGAGCAACTGGCGTGGGCGACCGACGTGATTCGCCGTCAGGTTTCGCATATGTCCGGATTGCTCGACGATCTGCTCGACCTCGCGCGCGTGACGTGCGGCAAGCTCGATTTGCGCCGCGATGTCGTGAATCTCGGCGGCGTGATCAAGACCGCCGTCGAGGCGTCGCGGCCGCTGCTCGAACGCAAGCGGCACACGCTCACCGTGCATGCGCCGCTGCCCGACGTGCTGATCGACGCCGACGCATTGCGGCTCGCACAGGTGATCTCGAACCTGCTGAACAACGCGGGTAAATACACCGATCCGGGCGGCCACGTCGAACTCGCGATCCAGGTGGAGGGCGCGACGATCGAACTCGTCGTGAAAGACGACGGCATCGGCCTGCCGCCCGACGCCGACGAACGTCTCTTCGCCATGTTCTCGCAGATCGACGCGCGTTCGCCGCGCGCCGAAGGCGGACTCGGCATTGGCCTTGCGCTCTCGAAAGGACTCGTGCGGCTGCACGGCGGCTCCATTCACGCGCGTTCCGACGGGCCGGGACGCGGCAGCGAATTCCGTGTCGTGCTGCCGATCGTCGTGCCCACGCTGCGTTCGCGCGCCATCGTCGACGACGCGCATCAGCCGGCGAGGGCGGCGCGGCGCGTACTCGTCGTCGACGACAACAAGGACGCGGCCGAAAGTCTCGCGCTGCTGCTCTCGCTCTCGGGCCACGAGGTGCGGGTGGCGCATGCGGGCGCGGCGGCGCTCGAACTCGCGCTCGTGTTTCATCCGGAGGCGGTGCTGCTCGATCTCGGCATGCCCGGCCTGAGCGGTTATGAAGTGGCGCGCGCGCTGCGCAGCTTGCCCGATACGCAGGAGACGGTGGTGGTGGCGCTCACCGGCTGGGGGCAGGACGAGGATCGCAAGCGCACGCTTGACGCGGGCTTCGACTGGCACATCACGAAGCCCGCCGACCCCGACGAAATCCTGCATCTGCTCACGCGCTCGCGCAGCGAACTCGTGAGCGTGCGCACCGCGGCGCAAGGCGCGCGCGCGCCGCAGCGGTCGTCGTAGCGTTTTTCGGCGCGCTTTTCGGCGCGTTTGCCGATGCGTTAGCTATTGCGCTAATCGACGGCGCGTTCGGGCGGTGCGTCGGACGGCGGATCGCCGAGCGGCGGAGGCGGCGGCACATCGCTGTCCGGAACGGGCGGAGGCTTGCGCTGGGGCGTTTCCGGCGTGTTGGGCTCTTCGGTCGGCAGATGCGCGTGAAGAGGCGCAGGATAGGGATGAGGCAGGAAAGCGTGGGGCATAGATGGCTCCGGGTGTTCGTCGAGCGCAGGCCTGTAAAAGCGCGCGCCGGCGAAGCGCGAGAGATGACGATGGCGCAAGCGACGTGCCGACTCGTCCGGTTCTCGCCGTGTCGTCCACTCCGGTCGCAAACGAAAAGCGCTGCTGGAACGCGGGTTGCGAACTCGACATGCGAGGCGGCAACCCGCACCAGGAGGTCGATCCGATGGTCAACGGCGCACGCGCGGTGCCCCGGTTGGCATGCGCTGTATGCGTAACGGCGTCGCTGTTCGGCGGCATGGAGGCGCACGTCTTCTGTCGCGCACGGATGCGTTTCAGGTGGCGGGCGGCTATCCCGCCGGGCAGCAGTGGGATATCCGACGCGATGCGCTCACGTCCGACGAATTGCGCGCGATGGCGGCGTTGCCGTTTCCGGCCAGCGATCCGGTTGATGGCGCAAGCGGGCCGGTGATCGAGCGTTGGGTTTCGCAGGCGTAGCGCCGCCTGGCGCGCCGCTGACCGCTTGCTTCTTGCTTCTTGCCGATTTCACAGGCACGGCAGTTGCGTTTTGTTCCTCGCTCTCGCCAGGCGGCGCCACGCGCCGCGCCAATGACAATCAATAGAAGGAGGAAACCATGAACCGACGCGCCATCTCGCTTGCCGCGGCCATCGCCAACGCGGCTGTTTTCACCGGTGCGCTGGGCAGCGCGACGCTCGTGCATGCCCAGGGCGCGCCGCAATCGATCGCCGTCCAGCGCATGGCGACGGTTCAGTCCGGCACGGGCTTTCGCGCCTCCAAACTCGTCGGCTCGAATGTCTATGACAACAACGGCAGCAAGATCGGCTCGATCGACGACATCGTGCTCGAATCGCCGAACGACGGCGCATTTGCGATTTTGTCCGTCGGCGGTTTTCTAGGCATGGGCGAACATCTCGTCGCCGTGCCGTTTAACGATCTGCACATCAGCGCCAAGCAGATCGTGCTGCAAACCGACAAGGCCGCGCTCAAGGCGATGCCGGAGTTTCATTACGCGAAGGATTGAGGCAAAGGAATGGGCGCTCGACACGCCAGGCTGCGCCGCAAAAAATGTCGATAATTTATGTTATGTAAAATCACAAATTCGCGGTGAACGACGTGTTTCAAACGTCTTCCGCGCGCCTTCCAGCCTCGTCCGGCCGCCCGATTTCCGCCTCGGGCGGCCTTCGCATCGTGTGACGCGTTACGGCCGGCGGCTCAGCCCGTGCATCGCGCCCGTGCGACGAACCCGCGATTCCAGCGTCGCCTCACAGTGCGCGCAGCGTCCGAAGATCACGAGGCTCGCGCTCGTGTAGCGGAAACCGCGCGCGCCCGCGATCGTCTCGTGCTGCGATTCGAGTTCGGTATCGTCGATATCCGCGACTTCGCCGCAGTCGTTGCAGACCAGATGCGAATGACGCGTGCCGCGATTGAGTTCGTAGACGACGCGCTGCTCGCCGATCCACGCGTTCGTGATCAGACCGGCTTCGAGCAACTGCGACAGCGCCCGATACACGCTCGCCAGGCTGCATTGCTCCGTTTCCGGCGGCACGCGCCGGAAAACCTGATCGGCGGTCATGTGCTCGTTCGGAAATTCGTGGAACAGCCGAAGCACCGCGACGCGACTCGAGGTCGGACGCATACGGGCTCGCTTCAGGTCGGCATAGATCGCTCTCATCGCATCGGCACACTTTTCATACGTGGCCAATAGTCTCGATTGCCGTTGCTTAAGGCTTGCTTAAGGCCCGGTGCGTCGAAGCGATTTGCGATGAGGGGGGCATTACACGGCTTTACCCCGCGACGCTCTCGCCGCCCTGCTTTTCGCGGAAAATCCCCGTTGAATCAATGCGATAAAGGTGGCGCGGCGAGCAATGGCGAGTGAAAAGCAAACGGCCGCGCCGGGCGCGGCGCGGCCGTCGTCAGACGCATTCGCCGCGCTTCAGCGCGGCGGAGAAACCACCACGTACTGCACCTGCGCACCGATGTATTGCGGCTGATACCACGTCGCGCCGCACTGTTCGTAACTCGCGCCGCCGATCACGACCGCCGTGCACGACGGCGGCAGCGTGGCGACCATCGAGCCGACCACCGCGGCCGTTACGCCCACCGTCACGGCGGCAGCCACCGGATCGACGTACCAGCCGCCACCCCAATATGGCGGCGGGGGTGGAGGCGGAGGCCCGGGCGGATGCGGACCCGGACCAGGCTGTGGCCCCGGTCCGGGTCCGGGTCCCGGCGGATGAGGCTGCGGTCCCGGCCCAGGCCCAGGCGGATGAGGCTGCGGTCCCGGCCCAGGCCCGGGCGGATGAGGCTGCGGCCCTGGACCCGGCCCCGGCGGATGCGGTTGTGGTTGTGGCCCCGGCCCAGGATTCGGATGCGGCCCCGGCTGACCACCGTTGTGCTGCACGCCGCCGCCGTTGAATCCCGGTCGTCCATGAAACTGTCCGCCGCCGCCAAAATTGCCGCCGCCCATCGGATGAATGCTGGTTCGCGCCATCCCGCGGAACGCGAGCGCCGCCGGCGCGGCCAGCGCCATCGAGACGGCAAGACCCGCCGCAATGGCCCGTTGTGTGTGCCTGTTCATCATTCCGCCTCCTGATAAGGCGGGCGGTCCGCGGGCTTCATCTCGATCTGCCGCGCGCCCGGACGCGGGCGGAACACGAAGGTCGACGCCGCGAAAACCGGATTCAGATTCCAGTGATAAGTGACCTCGTGCCGGGGCCGCGACGGCTGCGTGGTATCGGTGATGATCATCTTGCACGGCAGCTGTCGCCGCCCTGCTTCGATCCACAGCTCCCAATCGGCGCCCGGCTGCCGGTAGGCGTAATGCGTGCAGGTGCGCGTATCGACTTTCTCCGTGCCGAGCGACTGCGCGGAGCTGATCGCGAGATCGTCGGGCTTGTCGGCGCCCCAGTAGAACAGGTCGGCGAGCGGCGTTTCGATGTGCCACGTCACGGCCAGATCGCGCACGAGTTCGTCGAGCGTCGGCGGCGCGTCGCGGCGCGCGTAGTAGCCTTTTTTCTCGTTGAAGATCGTGAAGCGATGGCCGTCGTAGACCATGCCGCGCACGTTGCCGTTACCGGTGATGTCGGCGCGCATGCGATCGGGCCGCTTCACCTTGAGCACGGTATGGCGCAGCAGCGCGGCGTTCTGGCCGTTGTCGAGCACGACGTCGGTGACCGTGTCGGCGTCCACCTGGAACGTGCGCAGCGTGCGCAGATACGCGCCCATGGCGTCGAGCGCGTCGGTGGCCTGTTCGTCGATGGCGGGCGTCTCGCTGCTGCCGCCGGTCTCGCTCGTGCCCAGATCGACGAGCGGTGAAGGGACGTTCGATTGCGCCGGCACGTGTTCGCCGCCGTTGTCCTGATGGGCGCAGCCGGCGAGCGCGAGGCCGCCGGCGAGCGCAATCGAGATCGACAACGCGAGCGAAGCAGGCGCCGCTCGCGCGATGACTCCAGGGAAGACTCTCTTGTTCACATCGTCTCCTGACTGAAAGTTCGCCGGATTCGACCGCCGGTGCAAGTCGTTGCGCGCGCAGCGACCGATGCCTTGGGTCGGCGAAACGCGCGGCGGTTGCAGGCGATGTCGCAAGCCTCTTCGTGCCTCGCGCGCCTCGCATCTCGTATCGACGAGCTTACCAGCGGTCCGTTTCTTCGTCCCCCCCAATGCGCCGCCCTCGCCCTGCGCGTCGATTTCCCGTTTGCGTTCGCTCAGTAAAAGCCCTGGTCAGGCGAGTTCCGGACGCGGGGTATCATGCGGCTCATCCATTTTTAGAACGCCGTTCTATCAGATAGAACGAAAAGAACGAGACAGCCCGATGCCCTTGTCCCGAGCTCAGGAGGAGCCCGCCATGTCCAGTTTGCCGGTCGGCGCGACGCACGAGTCGCTCCGTGAATCCGTCCCGCCCGCGAGCGCGGCGCAGATCAACGCGCGCATCGACCGCCTGCCGGCCGCGCGCGCGGTCTGGACGCTCGTCCTGCTGATCGCGACAGGCGGATGGTTCGAGTTCTACGACCTGTTCTTCACGGCCTACGTCGGGCCGGGGCTCGTCAAGAGCGGCCTTTACTCGACCACGACGGCCTCGTTCTTCGGCTTTTCGGGGCTGGGCGCGTTCGTGGCGGCCTCGTTTGCGGGGCTCTTCATCGGCACCTTCTGTTTCACCGGCCTCGCCGACCGCTATGGCCGCCGCACGATGTTCACGGCGTCGCTGCTCTGGTATTCGGCGGCCACCTGCGTGATGGCGCTGCAAACGTCCGCGCCCGCGATCAACCTCTGGCGGCTGATCGCGGGGATCGGCGTGGGCATCGAACTCGTCACCATCGACACCTACGTGAGCGAGCTGGTGCCCAAGCACATGCGCGGGCGCGCGTTCGCCTTCGTGCATCTCGTGCAGTACACGGCGGTGCCGACGGTCGCACTGCTCGCGTGGTGGTTCGTGCCGCGCGCGCCGCTCGGGTTCGACGGCTGGCGCTGGGTCGTGATGTTCGGCGCGGCCGGCGCGCTGATCGCGTGGGCGATCCGCCGCAACGTGCCCGAAAGCGCGCGCTGGCTCGCGCAGCGCGGACGCCACGACGAAGCGGCGCGCGTGCTCGCGACACTCGAAGCGAAGATCGAGGCGCAGACGGGCCGCCTGCTGCCCGCGCCGCCGCTTGCGACGGAAAGCGCGACCGCCGCGCCGCTGCGCAAGGCGCGCTTCAGCGAGATCTGGCAGCCGCCGTATCGCCGCCGCACGATTACGCTGCTCGTCTTCAATCTGTTTCAGGCGATCGGCTTCTACGGTTTCGCGTCGTGGGTGCCGACGCTGCTCGTCTCCAAGGGCGTGACGATCACGCACAGCCTGCTCTACGCGTTCGTAATCGCGGCGTCGAATCCGTTCGGCCCGCTGATCGGCATGGCCATCGCCGACCGCATCGAACGCAAGACGCTCATCGTGCTCTCCGCGCTCGCCATCGCCGTCTTCGGTTCGCTGTTCGCCATGCAGACCTCGCCCGTGATGCTGATGGTGCTCGGCGTGCTCATCACGCTCGGCGGCACGCTGCTCTCGGTCGGCTATCACGCCTACCAGGTCGAACTGTTTCCCACGCGCATGCGCGCCACGGCGGTCGGCTTCGTCTATTCGATGTCGCGGCTGTCCGCGATGTTCTCGGGCTTCATGATCGCATTCGCGCTGCGCCATTTCGGCGTGCCGGGCGTCTTCGCCCTGATCACGGGCGCGATGGTCGCGGTGATGGCGGCCATCGGTCTGTTCGGCCCGCGCACCAACAACCGCTCGCTCGACGATATTTCCCATTGAACTGAACCAGAGGCTGGAATCACGATGTTGCCTTTAGCAGGAATCCGCGTTCTCGATCTTTCCAACGTGCTGGCCGGGCCGTTCTGCGCGTATCAGCTCGCGCTGTTCGGCGCCGACGTCACCAAGGTCGAGCATCCCGAAGGCGGCGATCTCGCGCGCCGTCTCGGCGCCGACAAAGACGCCGCCGCGCGCAACATGGGCGCGTCCTTCGTCGCCGTGAATGCGGGCAAGCGCTCGATCACGCTTAATCTCAAGGACCCGCGCGGCAAGGCGATCCTGCTCGATCTCGTGCGCGATACCGACGTTCTGGTCGAGAATTTCCGCCCCGGCGTGATGGATCGTCTCGGTTTGGGATTCGATCAGCTATCCGAAGTCAATGCGCGTCTGGTGTATTGCGCGATTTCCGGTTTCGGCGATTCCGGCGAACTGTCGCCCCGCCCCGCTTACGACCAGATCATCCAGGGCATGGCCGGCGTGATGAGCGTGACGGGCGACGCCGAAAGCGCGCCGTTGCGCGTGGGCTATCCGGTCTCCGATACGGTCGGCGGCCTGACGGCGGCGTTCGGCATCTGCGCGGCGCTCGTCGATGCGCGCACGAACGGGCGCGGACGCCGCCTCGATGTGTCGATGCTCGAAGCGACGCTCGCGACCATGGGCTGGGTCGTGTCGAACTATCTGAACGCGGGCGTGGAGCCCGTGCCGATGGGCAACGAAAATTTCACCGCCGCGCCCTCCGGCACGTTCGCGACCGGCGACGGTTTGCTCAACATCGCGGCCAACGAAACGCGTCAGTTCGAGAGCCTGTGCGAGGTGATCGGCCGTCCCGAACTGTCGAGCGATGCGCGCTTCGCCGCGCGCCATCTGCGCAAGCAGCATCGCACCGAATTGAAGGCCGAAATCGAAGCCGCGCTCGCCGCCGACAGCGCCGCAAACTGGGAAGCGCGGCTGCTCGCGCAAGGCGTGCCGGTTGGCCGCGTGCTGTCGGTGCCGCAGATTCTCGCGCATCCGCATCTGGCCGAGCGGCAATTCGTGCGCGAATTCGCGCCGGCGAACGGCGAGGCGGCGCAGCGCGTGACGCGCGCGGGCCTGCGTCTTTCGGACGGCGACGCCGCCCCCGCCGCGCCCGCGCCCGCACTCGGCGCGCACACACGCGAAACCCTTGCACAACTCGGCTACGACGCCGCGCACATCGACGCCCTGCGCGCCGAAGGAGTCATCTGAACATGAGCACGACGAACACCGACCTCGCCGCCCTCTGCGCCGATTACTGGCGCACCTCGATCATCGACATTCATCCCGGCTCGATCGCCGTGCGCGGTTTTCCGATTCAGGAGCTGATCGGCCGCGTGAGTTTTCCGCAGATGATCTGGCTGATGCTGCGCGGCGAGCTGCCCGGCGACGACGAAGCGTCGCTGCTCGAAGCGGCGCTCGTGGCCTCGGTGGACCACGGTCCGCATGCGCCGTCGATTGCGATCTCGCGCATGGCCACGAGTTGCGGCCTGCCGCTCAACGGCGCGATGGCGTCCGCCATCAACGCGCTCGACGACGTGCACGGCGGCGCGGGTCAGCAGGCGGTGGAACTCTATGCGTCGATTGCGGCGCGGCTCGATGCGGGCGCGCCGCTCGACGAGGCCGTCGAGGCGGGCGTCGACGCCTTCGTCGCGGAAAACGGCAAGTATCTGCCGGGCTTCGGGCATCGGTTTCATCCGGTCGATCCGCGCGCCGGACGCCTGCTCGAACTCGTCGATGCGCGCGTGGAATCGGGCGCGATCAACGGTCGTTACGCGCTGATCGCGCGCGGCGTGGAAGCGCTGCTCAAGCGCCGAAAAAACAAGCCCGTGCCGATGAATATCGATGGCGTAACGGCGGTGATTTATGCGGAACTGGGCTTCGCGCCCGAACTCGCGCGCGGCGTGTTCATCCTCTCGCGCGCGGTGGGGATTCTGGCGCATGCGTGGGAGCAGCGCGGACGCGGCGAGCGCAACAAGGGGCCGATGCCGCGTCAGATCGACTACGCGTACACCGGCGCGCCGGAGCGTCATCTGCCGGATGGCGCGCAGCCGCGCGAGGGCTGAGCTTTCGGCGTTTGAACGCGGTTTTTCGCCGCTTTTTCGCCGTTTTACGCGCCCTGCGCGTGCGCCTGACGGGCCGCGCGCAGCGCACGCGAGTCGCCGCCCAGCGCGTCGGTGGCGCGCACGGCGCAATCGAACAACGCATCGAGATTCGTTTCCACGAACGCGCGGTCGATGCGCGAACTCGGACCCGCGAGCGTGATCACGCCGCGCAGCGCGTTCTGCACGCCGAACACGGGCATCGACACGCCCGAGGTTTCCCGATCGCGCTCGCCGATCGACATGCAATAGAAGTCGCGCCGGATCTGCTCGAACGCCTCGCCCGGTTCATGACCGAAGGCGAGCAGCGCGCGGCCGCCCGAACCGGTTTCGAGCGGCAGCACGTCGCCCTCGCGCACGTGATGGCGCACGACATGCATCGAATCCACGCGATGCAGACACACGCGCACCGCGTTGTCGCGCACATAGAACGACACGCTTTCCCCGCTTTTTTCCATGAGTTCGCGCATCAGCGGCAGCAGGATGTCGCCGAGATTCAGGCTGCGCTGATAAAGCGCGCCGAGTCCGAAGGTGGCCGGTCCGAGCTGATAGCGGCCGTCTTCGAGCCGCAGCAGCAGCCGATGCTGAATGAGCGCGCCGGCGAGGCGCAGCAGCGTGCTCTTGTAGAGCCCCGTGCGCGCCGCGAGTTCGGCGAGCGTGAGCGCCGCGTTCTGCGGGCCGTCTTCGGGACGGAAAGCGAACAGGATGGCGCACGCGCGGTCAATGACGGCGACGCCTTCTTCCTTCTTGGGCGGTTGTTCCGCGGGCATGTCGGGCGATGAAAGGCAAGCAGAGAAGCCTGAATTTTACGCGATCTCATGCGTGATTCGGCCGCATTCGTGCCGTTTTCCTGCGATCGCTCGCGCGCTGCCTCATCGGCGATGCCTGCGGTTCGCGCGTAGCTTGACCGTCCGCAATGGCGCGTGCGGGCTCCGTCCGTAGCATCGGACGCTGATCCGGCCGGCACCGCCCCACTCGCCTTGCAGGCCCGCTTTCCGACAGCGCCGCCGAGTGGGCATCGAAAGCCGGATATCCGCTCAGGATTCCCAGGTTTCTCCACCTCACATCGCCATGAATAAATTTTTCGTCAGCGTTGCGGGTTTGCTCGCGGCCGGTTATCTCGGCCTCAGCGCCCTCGCCTGGTATCACGACACGACCTACGCGGAAGGGGCGGCCGCCCGCCCCGCCGCCTCGCCCGAAGCCGCGCGCATCCGCGATATTCTCGACCGCAACGCCTGCTACAGCTGTCATTCGACGAAAGCGGTGCTGCCGCCTTATGCGTCGCTGCCCGGCATCAAGCAGATCGCGCAGTTCGATACCGAAAGAGGCCAGCGCTATTTCCGGCTCGATACGTTGTATGCCGCGTTGCACGATGGCGCGAAACCTGGCGAAGCCGATCTCGCCAAACTCGAACGCGTCGCGCAAAACGACACCATGCCGCCCGCGCGCTTTCGCGCCGTGCACTGGGGAACCGGCTTGAGCGCTGGCGACCGGCATACGCTGCTCGACTGGATCGCGCACGAACGCAAGCGCTGGTATGCGACGCCCGGCGTCGCGGCGGCGTTCGAGAACGACGCGGTGCAGCCGCTGCCGCACACATTGCGCGCCGATCCGCGCAAGGTCGCGCTCGGCATGCGGCTGTTTCACGATCCGCGTCTGTCCGCCGACAACACGATTTCCTGCGCCAGTTGCCATGCGCTCGGGACCGGCGGCGTGGACAACCGAAAACTCTCGCTTGGCGTGGGCGGCCAGTTGGGCAGTGTGAACGCGCCGACGGTGTTCAACGCGGCGCTCAATCACGCGCAGTTCTGGGACGGCCGCGCCGCGACCTTGCAGGAACAGGCGGGCGGACCGCCGCTGAATCCGGTGGAAATGGCTTCGGTGTCGTGGGAGCAGATCGTCGGCAAATTGCAGGCCGATCCGGCGCTCGTCGAGACCTTCGCGCAGATCTATCCTGACGGCATCAGCGGCCCGGCCATCACCGACGCGATCGCCGAATTCGAAAAGACGCTGCTGACGCCGAGCCGCGTCGACGCCTATCTGCGCGGCGACGCGCGCGCCTTGAACAGCGACGAGGCGCACGGTTATCAGCTATTCAAGTCGATGGGCTGCGCGACCTGTCACGTCGGCGCGAATCTGGGCGGCCAGTCGTTCGAGCGGATGGGCCGCGCGGGCGACTGGTTTGCGGCGCGCGGTGGCGCGCTCACCGAAGCCGACAACGGCCGCGCCAACGTCACGCGCGATCCGCACGACGTGCAGGCGTTCAAGGTGCCGGGGCTGCGCAACGTGGCGCTCACCGCGCCGTACTTTCACGACGGCAGCGTGAGCGATCTGCGCGAGGCCGTGAAGCAGATGGCCCAATACCAGTTGGGCACTGCGCCATCGGACGCCGACGTCGATGCGCTGGTCGCCTTTTTGAACGCGCTCAGCGGCACCTATACGCCCTCGCCCGCACTGGCCGCGCAGCCGTGAAGCGATATCGACGCGCGCCCTACCTGGCGTGCGTCACCGAGGCGCGCATCGTCACGCTTACGTTGAAGCTGCGCTCGATGTCCCACTCCGTGCCGTAGCACTGGTTGATCAGCCAGCGCACGGCATTGCGCGTCAGCTCGGCGGTCGGAATATGCACCGACGTCAGCGCAGGCGCCATGTAAGCCGCGGAATAGTCGTCGTCGTAGCCGATCACGGAGACGTCGCGCGGCACCGAGATGCCCGCGTGCTGCAAACGCGCGAGCGCCGACATCGCCATCGTGTCGTTCGCGCAGAAGAGGCCCGTGAAGCGGCGCTTCGATTCGAGCAGCCGCCCCGCTGCCGCATAACCGCCCTCGGGCGAGAAGTCGGACATGATGAGCGGCACGCGCTCGCGTTCGATGCCATGGCGCGCGAGTTCGGCGAAGAAGCCGTCCAGACGCGCCTGATTGTCCGATGAACTGGCCGTGCCGCCGATCGCCGCAATCTCGCGATGGCCGTGCTCGATCAGCGTGCGCGCGGCCAGTTCGCCGCCGTGAAAGTGATCGGCGCAAAACGAGGCTTCGGGGAAATGCGCGAAGGCGCGATTGAGGAAGGCCATGCGCGGATGCAGCGCGTGCAGCATGCCCAGATCCTCGTCGTGCAGATCGTGGCTGATGACCACCACGCCGTCGCAATCGCGCCCGATCAGAAAGCGCACCGCCTCGATCGCCTGCTCGCGCGGCGACGCTTCGCCGCAGCCCGTCGCCACCACCACGTGACGGCGCACCGCGCGCAGTTCGGTGTCGGTCTCCTTGAGGATCGTGCCGTAGTACGAGCCGAAGAAGGTCGGCACGAAAATGCCGATGATGCCGAGCGACTGCGTCGCCATCGCCCGGCCGATCGACGACGGCCGGAAGTTCAGTTGTTCGATGGCGGCCTGCACGCGCGCCGCCGCGTCCGCCGACACCGGGCCCTTGCCGGAAATCGCCCGCGAGGCGGTGGAAAGTCCCACGCCGGCCAGCGTTGCCACGTCTTTCAGGGTTGCCACTTCTCGTACGTCCCTCGGTTTTATTGTCGTTGCGCGATCTGTGTACGACGTCGCGCGCTGTATCAGCACGGCCAAATTTTTACCACGTTCTTACTGACTTCCGAGCGTGCTTTTTTGGTGCATTGATCGGAGGAATAGCAGACCTTTCGCGGCCGCTCAAACGCGCTCGCCGCTCGCTTCGTCGAACAGCGAAACATGCGCCGCGTCGATGCTGAATGGCACGTGCGCGCCGCTCGCGAGCGGCGTTTTGTCCTGATCGATCGAAGCGATCTGCGCACCGTGATAGTCGAGCCACAGCACGCGATGATTGCCCATCGGTTCGACCAGCGTGACGCTGCCCTGATGCGCGCCTTCGCTGCCCGGCGCGCCGAGGCGCGTGGCGTGCACGTCTTCCGGCCGCACGCCGAGCACACAGGGTTGCGCGAGATCGGGCGCGCCCTTGAACGCGTAGTTCGTCACGTCCACGTCGAGCTGCGCGCCGCGAAACCAGAGCTTGCCTTCATTGGCTTCGAGCTTGCCTTTCAACAGGTTCATCGGCGGCGTGCCGAGGAACGTCGCCACGAACAGATTCTCGGGCCGCGCGTAGACCTCGGCGGGCGTGCCGAACTGCTGGATCACGCCGCCCTTCATCACGGCCATGCGCGTGGCGAGCGTCATCGCTTCGACCTGGTCGTGCGTCACGTAGATCATCGTCGCGCCCAGTTGCTGATGCAGTTGCTTGAGCTCGCGACGCAGTTCGGTGCGCAGCTTGGCGTCGAGATTCGAGAGCGGTTCGTCGAACAGGAACACGTCGGCTTCGCGCACCAGCGCGCGGCCGATCGCCACGCGCTGACGCTGACCGCCGGACAGTTGAGCGGGTTTGCGCGCAAGCAGCGGCCCGAGTTGCAGCATGTCGGCGGCGCGCTTCACGCGGCGCTCGATTTCCGGCTTCGGCGTGCCGTTGATACGAAGCGCGAACGACATGTTGCGCTCGACATTCATGGTCGGGTACAGCGCGTAGGACTGGAACACCAGCGCCACGCCGCGATCCTTCGGGTCGGCCCAGGTCATGTCCTCGCCGCCGATCTCGATGCTGCCGTCGCTCACGTCGATCAGCCCGGCGATGCTGTGCAGCAAGGTGGATTTGCCGCAGCCCGACGGCCCCAGCAGCACCACGAATTCGCCGGCGCGCACGTCGAGGTCGAGGTCGTCGATCACCGTGTTCGCGCCCAGATCGATGCGCAGCTTGCGCACTGAGACGTTTGCCAGATTCGTCATTGTGTGTCTCCGCTTTTAGCCTTTCACCGCGCCCGACGCGATGCCGCGCACGAACCAGCGCCCCGACACGAAATAGATCGCGAGCGGCACCAGCGAGGTCAGGATCGTCGCGGCCATGTTGACGTTGTAGAGCCGCTCGCCCGTGGTGGTGTTGATGATGTTGTTCAGTTGCACCGTCATCGGCAGATTCTTCGTGCCCGCGAACACGAGGCCGAGAATGTAGTCGTTCCAGATGCCCGTCACTTGCATGATGATCGCGACCACGATGATCGGCACCGACATCGGCAGCATCAGTTGCACGAAGATGCGCCAGAAGCCGCCGCCGTCGATACGCGCCGCCTTGAACAGTTCCTGCGGCAGCGACACGTAGTAGTTGCGGAACAGCAGCGTCATCACCGGCATGCCGAACACCGTGTGAATCAGCACGATGCCGGGCAGCGAGCTGAACAGATGCACGGTGGCCAGCACGCGCACGAGCGGATAGACCATCACCTGCACCGGAATGAACGCGCCCGCGAGCAGCACGGCGAACAGCACGCCCGCACCGCGCGGTTTCCAGAACGACAGCGCGTAGCCGTTCACGGCGCCCACGGCGATCGAAATGATCGTGCTTGGCACCACGATGCGCACCGAGTTCCAGAAGCCCACGCGGATGCCCGCGCATTCGAGCCCCGTGCAGGCCGACGCCCACGCGTCCTGCCACGGCGCGAACGTGAGGTGACGCGGCAGCGCGAGCAGATGCCCCATGCGGATCTCGTCCATCGGCTTCACCGAAGTCACGAGCATCACGTAGAGCGGCAGCAGGAAAAACAGCGCGGCGATGATGAGAAAGCCGTAGACGCCCAGCCGCGCGGGCGTGAAGCGGCTGCGCTTCGGCTTGCCTTTCGAGGCGCCCGGCGTGCGCCGGATAACGGGCGGAATGGGCCGAATGGCGCCCGACGGTTCGGTCAGCGGCGCGCTCATGCTCGTTCTCCTTTGCGTGCCGCGCGGCTTTTCGCGTAGAGCACCGGCGCGAGGATCGCGAGCACGGTGGCGAGCAGCACGATCGAGGCCGCCGAGGCGAGCCCGATGTTGGCGCGGTTGAACAGATAATCCATCACGAATTTGCCGGGCACTTCGCTCGCGGTGCCGGGACCGCCTTGCGTCATTGCCACGACGGCGTCGTAGAGCTTCACCACCATCACGAACAGCAGCACGAAGGCGGTCGACATCGAGGTCTTCAGCATCGGCACGACGATGCTCGCGTAGACGCGCCAGCGCGGAATGCCGTCGAGGCGCGCGGCCTTCCAGATCTCGTCGTCGATGCTGCGCAGGCCCGAGAGCATCAGCGCCATCACGAGGCCCGAGGCTTGCCAGACGGTCGCGATCACGAGCGTGTAGATCACGAACTGCTGCGAGACGATCCAGTCGAAATGCGCGTGCGTGAAGCCCATGTGCCGCAGCACGGCCTGCACGCCGAGTTCGGGATTCAGGATCCACTGCCAGACGAGACCGGTCGCGACGAACGACATCGCATACGGATAGAGAAAAATCGTGCGCAGCGCGCCTTCGGCGGCCACGCGCTGATCGATGAAGATCGCCAGCAGCAGACCGATCACGAGACACGCCACGACGAAGCACACGCCGTAAATCGCGAGGTTTTGCAACGAGACGATCCAGCGTTCGGTTTCGAACAGCCGCACGTATTGCGTGAAGCCCGCGAAGGTGTTCGTCGGCAACGAGCGCGAATAGCTCACCGAAACGCGCGCGGTCCACAGCATCGTGCCGAGATACGCGAACACGACGGTGAGCGCCATGGGCAGCAACGCGATCCATGCGGCGAGCGACAGCCGCCGCCGCATGGGGCGCGCTGCACGCGCCTGCCGTTTAGCCTGATCCAGCTTGAGCGCGTACATAAGCCTCTCAGCTCTTGAGCGCCGACGCGAACGCTTTCTGCGCGTCCTCGGCCGACTGGTCCTTGTTCCAGAAGTTCGTGATGACGTCCTGGAGCGAGCCCTGCACGTCAGGCGGGATCAGCATTTCCGGATTCGGCAACTGACGCGCCTTGTCCTTCATGATCGCCATGCCCTGCTTCGCGCACACGTCGAAACCGGCCGTATCGACGTCGAGACGGATCGGAATCGAACCCTTCTTCTCGCTGAACGCGACCTGCGCCGTCGGCGACGTGATCACGCTGGCGAGCAGTTGCTGCGCTTTCACGGCCTGCGGATTGTCGGTCTTCGGGAACACGAAGGCGTCGCCCGCGATCATGTACGGCGAATTCGCGAAACCCGGGAAGCAGCCGAAGTCCTTGCCCGCGATCTGCTTCGCGTTCGAGAACTCGCCCTTGGCCCAGTCCCCCATGATCTGCATGCCGGCCTTGCCCGAAATCACCAGCGCCGTCGCGTCATTCCAGTTGCGGCCCGGCGAGCCCGGATCGACGTAGTTGTGCAGACGCTTGAAGGTCGTGAGCACGTTCTTGAACGCGGGCGAATTGACGGCATTCGCGTCGCGGTCGCGATAGACCTTCATGTACAGATTGCGGTCCATGTCCGCGAAAATCGCGTCGAACGTGATCTTCTCCTGCCACGCCTGGCCGCCCAGCGCGAGCGGAATCACCCCGGCTTTCTTGAGCTTGTCGAGATCGGCGAACAGTTCGTCCATGCTCTTCGGCTCGGCCGCGATGCCCGCTTTCGCGAACACCGGCTTCGAGTAGAAGAACCAGTCCTGCATGTGGATGTCGACGGGCGCCGCATAGAAGTGCCCGTTCACCTTGATCTGGTTGAGGATCGAATCGGGCAGGATGCCGTTCCAGTTTTCCTTCGCCGCGACCGCATCGACATTATTCAGGAGTCCCTGGTCAATCAGGTCGTGGAACTGCTTCGACGTGTTGAACTGCGCCGCCGTGGGCGGATCGCCGCCGACAATGCGGTTGATCGCCGTGGCGCGCGCCTGGTCGGCGCCCGCGATCGCGTTGTCGACCCACTGGCCGCCCGCCTGGTCGTAGGCTTGCGCGAACTGCTTGATGGCGGCCGACTCGCCGCCCGAGGTCCACCAGTGAATCACATTGGCCTTGAGCGGCGCGTCGGCGGCGTGCGCCGCGACGGCTCCGGCCAATGCCAGCGCGGCGGCGAGGCCGCGCAGGACGGGTGCGTTTTGCTTCATTGCGTCTCCTCCGGTTGATCCGGTTTTCTCTGCTGGTCGATGAAGTCAAACTTGGCGGTGATGCGGGTGGCCGCGCGCACGCGATCGTGCTTTGGTGCAACTTTCCCCTGTCGCGCATTCTCGCGGCGCGCAGCCGGTACGGCAATTACGGCAACTACCGTTCTTGTTTTCGATTTCGCGTCGATCTTTGCGTCGAGCGAATCGATCGGTCGAGACGTCAGGCGCCGCGCGTCTTGCGTTCGGCGATGAAGCGCGCGATCAGTTCGGCGCTGCGTTTTTTCGTGCGCTTCTGCGTGTCGTAATCCACGTGCACGACGCCGAAGCGCCGCTCATAGCCGAACGCCCACTCGAAGTTGTCGAGCAGCGACCACACGAAATAACCGCGCACGTCCACGCCCGCCTTGATCGCCGTGTCCACGGCGCCCAGGTGACGCTTGAGGAACGCGATGCGTTGCGAATCGACCACTTCGCCGTCGATCACGTCGTCGTCGGAGGCCATGCCGTTTTCGGTGATGTAGATCGGCGGCAGGTTCTCATACGTGCGATCGAAGCCGATCAGCAGATCGCGCAGACCGTCCGGATGCACTTCCCAGCCCATCTGCGTGCGCTCGACGTCGGGCAGCGGCACCTCGGTGAAACCGTGCGCGCCGTCGCTCTTCACGTTGGTGCGGAAATAGTAGTTGATGCCGAGGAAGTCGAGCGGCGCGGCAATCGTCGCCATGTCGCCGTCGAGCACGAGCGGCTCGGTGCCCGGCCACAGCTCGAACAACTCCGCCGGATATTCGCCCTTGAGCAGCGGATCGAGAATCCACGCGTTGTGCTGGACTTCGAAACGGCGCGCGGCGGTGATGTCGGCGGCCGAATCGGAGTTCGGCGTGCCGCGGCCCACGTTCGCGACGATGCCTTTCGCCGACTTCGGATCGTTCGCGCGCAGCACCGGAATCGCCATGCCGTGACCGAGCAGCAGATGATGCATCGCCTGGGTCGGATAGCGCGGGCTCGCGAGGCCCGGCGCGTGATGGCCATTGCCGTAGCCCAGATACGCCGAGCACCACGGCTCGTTGAGCGTCATCCACGCGTCGACGAGACCGGACAACTCGCGGCTCATGAGATCCGCGTAATCGGCGAAACGATACGCCGTGTCGCGATTGAGCCAGCCGCCGCGATCTTCGAGATGCTGCGGCAGATCCCAGTGATAGAGCGTGGCGTAGGTCTGGATGCCCTTCTCTTTCAGACGTTCGAGCAGGCGCTTGTAGAAGTCGATGCCCTTCGCGTTCGGGCGGCCCGACGCGTCCATCACGCGCGGCCAGGCGATCGAGAAGCGATAGGCCTCGAAGTTCAGGTCGCCGAGCAGATCGAGGTCGCCGTGCCAGCGATGGTAGTGATCGCAGGCCACGGCGCCCGTGTCGCCCGCGAGCACCTTGCCCGGCGTGGCGCTGAAGGTGTCCCAGATCGACGGCAGACGGCCATCCTCGGTCGCGGCGCCTTCGATCTGATACGACGCGGTGGCCGCGCCGAGCAGAAAGTCGCGGCGCCAGAGCGCGGAATCGGGCGACGGCGTGAAGGCGTCGTCCTCGAGAATGGCCGAGGCGGTGTGTGGCGAATCGTGTGTCACGAAAGCTCCTGCGCAAGGGTCGGAACCGGGCGATGCGGACGCCGGCGGGTGATTGGGTGGAAGCGCTTCCACAGCGCTTGAAGCGCACGATATCAGCCGCGAATTCCTGCGGTAAATCAGGGTTTTTCAGGACAGTTTTAAGTAGTTCCTGTGTAGGGTATGCGCACCGGATTTTGGATTTTGACTACTTGCGGGAGCGATGTGACGTGAAACAGCGTGATTTGGCGCGGACAGTCAGTCCGCGCCGGGCTCTCTGGAACGCCAGGACGAGGTGGGCGGCGTCACGCCTCGGCGTGCGCGTCGAGGTTGGGATGCACGGCGGCGAGCGCCTCGTGCAAGGTGGTGTAGATATTTTGCGCGCCCACCACGGGCGTGATGCCGTGTCGGTCCATGTCGGCGCGCAGATAGCGGTTCACGCGGCCGAAAATCACCTTGACGCCGCGCTCGCGCAGCGACTCGCATAGTTCGTTAACCGAACGACCCGCCGAGTAATCGAGATCGGTGATCGCCGCCGCATCGACCAAGAACCAGCGCACGGGCGTCGGCGCGCCATCCACGAGACGACGCACTTCGTCGACGAACAGGTGGTCGTTCGCATAGAACAGGTCGGCGCCGAAGCGGAAAACGATCAGTCCCGGATCGGTCTGAAGCCCCGCGTGCGACGGCACCGGCATCCAGCGGCCCTCCTCGTTCGGCACCAGCACCATCGTGTGCGGACGATAGCTATGGCGCACATGGCGCAGCAGCGAAAGCCCGATGGCAATCAGAATGCCGTTCTCCACGCCGATCACCACGACCGCGATCGCGGTCGTCACGGCAAGCCCGAATTCGCCCGGGCTTTCCTTGCGGATATCGATCAGTTGTCCGATATGCACGAGCCCGACCGCGATCGTGAACACGATGGCGGCCAGCACGCAATGCGGCAGATATTGCAGCCAGCGGCTCAGAAACAGCAGCACGATCACCACCACGCCGGCGAAGACGACTTGTGCGAACTGGCTGCGCGCGCCGGCCTGATCGGCCATCGCGGTTTGCGTGAGACTGCCGTTCACCACGAACGCGCCGCTCATCGAGGCAGCGGCGTTGGCGGCGGCGAGGCCGAGCAGGTTTGCGTCTTCGTCCACGCGCTCGCCGTATTTTTCGGCAAATGCGCGGCTCGTGGCGGCGCTCTGCGCAACGATGATGACGAAGCACGACGCCGCCACCTGCAGCAGATCGATCATCTGGAACCAGCCGACGGCGGGAAACGCGACATGCGGCAAGCCGCCCGCCACCGGCCCGATCACGGCCACGCCGTGGCGCTGAAAGTCGAACAGCGCACTCGCCACGATGCCGCCGATCACGGCGACGAGCGGCACGGGCCAGCGCGGCCGCACGCGCTTGAACACCAGAATCGCCACGACGACGAGCGCGGAGATCGCGAGCGTGCCCCCGTGAATCTGCGGCAATTGCAGGACGATCTGCTTGATCTGCAGGACCGTGCGCCGCGAATTGACCGTGATGCCGAGCATGTCGCCGAGCATCGCCACGCCCACCTGCACGCCCACGCCCGTCAGAAAGCCGACCAGCACCGTGCGCGAGAGAAAATCCGCGAGAAAGCCGAGTTTGAACACGCGCGCGATCAGCAGCATGACCGCCGTGAGCAGCGCCGTCATGCCCGCGAGCGCGACGTATTCGGCGCTCGACGGCGTGGCCATGGTCGAGAGCTTGCTCGCGAAGATGGTGGCCGTGGCCGAGTCGGCGGCGACCACGAGATGGCGCGACGCACCGAACAGCGCGAAGGCGATCAGCGGCAGGAAGCCCGTGTAGAGACCGGTGACGGCCGGCATGCCCGCGATGCGCGCGTAGCCGAGCAGTTGCGGCACGTTCATCGACGCGAGCTGCACGCCCGCGATGGCGTCGCGCAACGCCGTTGCGCGGTTGAGCGGCCGCACGCCCTTGAAGAACTCAAACGCCATGGCGGCGTCCTGCTTGTTGCTGAAGCGTCCGCGTTTGCCGAGGGGTCCGCGGTTGGTTCGATTTCGACCTGCGCATGCGTGTCTGTTGCTCCTCGCGTTTCGATGCCGCGTTCGACGTCGCGTTCGACGTGATTGTTTTCCGTGCCGTTATGTTAGCGCGGCTGCGCCCTTTTCCTCCGCGCAACCGGCAGCGCCGAAACCCCGCTGAAAGAGTCGCCACGTATCGACATGAAAAAAGGCCAGCGTGGAAGCTGGCCTTTTCAAACAACGTCGAACCCGAACGCCGCGCTACACCTTGATGGCCGGCGGCACATAACGGCATTCATAGCGCTTTCTCACCGTGCCGTTTTCATCGACGCTTTCGAGGTAGACGTCGAATTGCCAGAGCCGCGCCATGTGGCGCAACACTTCGTCGGTGTCGCCCGAAAGATGGCGATTGTCGCTCATGAAATGACGCAGCGTGAGACTGCGGTCGCCGCGCGTATTCACCGACCACACCTGGATGTTCGGCTCGCGATGATGCATGTCGTACTGCCGCGAGAGCGCCTGACGCACGTACTGATAACCGCTTTCGTCGTGAATGGCCGAGACTTCGAGCGCGTCGCGCATGTCGTCGTCGAGCACGGAAAACAGGCGCATTTCACGAATCAGATGCGGCGACAGATATTGCGCGACGAAGCTCTCGTCCTTGAAGTTGCGCATCGCGTAATGCAGCGCCTTGAGCCACGGGCTGCCGGCCAGTTCCGGGAACCATTTGCGGTCTTCGTCCGTGGGGTTTTCGCAGATGCGGCGAATATCGCTCATCATCGAAAAACCCAGCGCGTACGGATTGATCCCGCTGTAATACGGCTTGGTGACCGGCGGCTGATACACGACGTTGCTGTGCGAGTGCAGGAACTCCATCATGAAGCCGTCTTCGAGCTTGCCCTGCGCATAGAGCGTGTTGAGCAAGGTGTAATGCCAGAACGTGGCCCAGCCTTCGTTCATCACCTGGGTCTGGCGCTGCGGGTAGAAATACTGCCCGACCTTGCGCACGATGCGAATGACTTCGCGCTCCCACGGCTCCAGCAGCGGTGCGTTCTTCTCCGCGAAATACAGCAGGTTTTCCTGCGGCTCGGGCGGATAGCGCTCGTCGGTTTCCTCGGCGATCGGCTGCTGCGTTTTCGGCAGCGTGCGCCAGAGTTCGTTGACCTGCGACTGCAGATACGCCTCGCGTTCGCGCCGCATCGCGGCCTCGCGTTGCAGCGACAATTTCTGCGGACGCTTATAGCGATCCACGCCGTAATTCATGAGCGCGTGGCACGAATCGAGCAGTTCTTCCACGCGATCGAGCCCGAAACGTTCCTCGCATTCGGCGATGTAGTTCTTCGCGTAGACGAGGTAGTCGATGATCGCGTGCGCGTCCGTCCAGAGACGGAACAGATAATTGCCCTTGAAAAACGAGTTGTGCCCATAGGCCGCGTGCGCGATCACGAGCGCCTGCATCGTCATGGTGTTCTCTTCCATGAGATACGCGATGCAGGGATTCGAATTGATGACGATCTCGTACGCGAGACCCATCTGGCCCCGGCGATAGCTTTTCTCGGTGGAGAGAAAGTGCTTGCCGAACGACCAGTGGCGGTAATTGACCGGCATGCCGACCGAGGCATACGCATCCATCATCTGCTCGGCGCTGATCAATTCGAGCTGGATAGGATACGTGTCCAGTTCGTATTGCTCGGCAACCTGCGCGATGTGCGTGTCGTACTCCTCGATCAGTTCGAAGGTCCAGTCGGATGGGCACGGCAACGGCCGTCTGTCGGCTACGTTCATATGCAATTCCCTGGTGTCCGGGAGCCGGCGTTCAGGGAGATCCGCTTGAGGAAGCCCGTGCGCGCCTTCGCGCCCGGGATCGGCAACGTGTCCCCCCATTTCCGTGGCGGCCGCGTGATCGCCGTGCTGTCCTGTTCCGTGGCCGCCCGTCTTGCGGCGCTCCGGCTCGTAGCCGCGCGCCTCGTTGTGCAGGTGGCGTGTCGTCATGAGTGCTCCACCTGCTTTTCGAAAAGCTCCCGGAAAACCGGGTAGATATCCGCCGCCGTGTCGACCTTCTTCATCGCCAGCGCCGGCTGGGTGAGCGCCAGTTGCGCATATTCCAGCCAGAGATTCTGCTCCTCCGGCGTCACCTGGATATACGCAAAATAGCGCACCTGGGGCAGGATGTCATCCTGGAGCAACTTGCGGCACTTCGGCGAATCGTCGGTCCAGTTGTCGCCGTCCGATGCCTGCGCGCCGTAGATGTTCCAGTCGCTCGGCGAATAACGCTCCTCGATCACCTTCTTCATGAGCTCCAGCGCACTCGACACGACCGTGCCGCCGCTTTCCGTCGAATGGAAGAAGGTGTCCTCGTCCACTTCCTCGGCGCGCGTGTGGTGCCGGATGAACACCACCTCGATCTTCTCGTAGTTGCGCTTGAGAAAGAGGTACAGCAGGATGAAGAAACGTTTGGAAAGGTCCTTGCGCTGCTCGTCCATCGAGCCGGACACATCCATCAGACAGAACATCACGGCCTGGCTCGACGGCTGCGGCTGCTTCACGCGGTTCACGTAACGCAGATCGAACGGGTCGATGAACGGGATGCGCCAGATGCGCCCGCGCAGGTGGTGGATTTCGTCTTCGAGCGTCTTGATTTCATCGCGCCGGTCGGACGGATCGGCCATCAGCGCCTCGAGCTGCTGCTCAAGCGTATGCAGTTCGTTGACGAGCGGCGCGCCCAGCGCGATGCGCCGGCCGAGCGCGCTGCGCAGCGAGCGCACCACGTCGATGTTGTTGGGCGTGCCCTCCGCGGCCCAGCCCGCGCGGATGCTTTTCCACGTGGGGACGGCCATCAGATGGGTTTTGACGAGACGTGGCAGTTCGAGGTCGTCGAAGAAGTACTGCATGAATTCTTCGCGGGAGAGCTCGAACACGAAGTCGTCCTGACCTTCGCCCTCGTTGCTCGCCTGACTGCCGCCACCACCGCCGCCGCCTTGCGGACGCGCAATGCGGTCGCCGCGAATGTAATCCTCGTTGCCGGGATGGACCATCTCGCGCCGCCCGCCCGGACCGTGCCGGAACGAAGGCTCCGCGATGTCCTTGCGCGGAATGGTGATGCTCTGGTTGCTTTGTATGTCCTTGATGCTGCGGTCACGCACCGCTTCCGAGACGGCGTGACGAATATAGTTTTTCACACGGCGCAAAAAGCGCTCGCGATTGGCAATGCTTTTGTTCTTGCCGGCCAGCCTGCGGTCGATGATTTGATGAAGCACATCCAGTCTCCCGCTCACGTTTCGAATGGGCGAGGTGCGCAGTCTGCGTGCCAGGCGCCGCCGCTACCCGCTTGCGGCTGCGTGGCCTGCGCCCCGCCGGATTTCCTTTTTGCGCCGCCGCATGAGCGATGCGGCGGCGCAGCAGGAAGGTGATGCCTGCGCGTTCATGACGACTTGCGCACACGCAGATACCAGTCGCAGAGCAAGCGCACCTGCTTCGGCGTGTAGCCCTTCGCGACCATGCGGTTGACGAAGTCTTCATGCTTGCGCTGCTCTTCCGCCGATCCTTTTGCATTGAACGAGATGACCGGCAAAAGTTCTTCCGTATTCGAGAACATTTTCTTCTCGATCACCACGCGCAACTTCTCGTAGCTGATCCACGCCGGGTTTTTACCGGCATTGGCCGCACGCGCGCGCAGCACGAAGTTCACGATCTCGTTGCGGAAGTCCTTCGGGTTGCTGATGCCCGCGGGCTTTTCGATCTTCTCCAGCTCGGCGTTCAAGGCCGCGCGGTCGAAGCTCTCGCCGGTGTCGTGATCGCGGAACTCCTGGTCCTGAATCCAGAAGTCGGCGTACGTGACATAGCGGTCGAAGATGTTCTGCCCGTATTCCGAATACGATTCCAGATAGGCGGTCTGAATCTCCTTGCCGATGAATTCCGCGTAACGCGAGGCCAGCACGTCCTTCACGAAGGACAAATACTTCTGCTCGGTTTCCGGCGGGAACTGTTCGCGTTCGATCTGTTGTTCGAGCACGTACATCAGGTGCACCGGATTCGCCGCCACTTCGGTCGAATCGAAGTTGAACACGCGCGAGAGAATCTTGAACGCGAAGCGCGTGGACACGCCGTTCATGCCTTCGTCCACGCCCGCGAAGTCGCGATACTCCTGATACGACTTCGCTTTCGGATCGGTATCCTTGAGATTCTCGCCGTCGTACACCTGCATCTTCGAAAAGAGGCTGGAGTTCTCCGGCTCGGCCAGACGCGTGAGCACCGACATCTGCGCCATCATCTTGAGCGTGCCGGGCGCGCAGACCGCCTCGGCGAGCGACGAGTTGCGCAGCAGCTTCTCGTAGATCTTCATCTCTTCCGAGTAGCGCAGGCAGTACGGCACCTTCACCACGAAGATACGATCGAGTAGTGCTTCGTTGTTGCGGTTGTTGCGGAACGCCTTCCATTCCGACTCGTTCGAGTGCGCGAGGATGATGCCGTTGAACGGAATCGCGCCGAATCCTTCGGTGCCCTTGAAGTTGCCTTCCTGGGTGGCCGTGAGCAGCGGATGCAGCACCTTGATCGGCGCCTTGAACATTTCGACGAATTCGAGCAAACCCTGATTCGCGAGGCACAAACCGCCGGAATAGCTGTAGGCGTCCGCGTCGTCCTGCGCGTATTGCTCGAGTTTGCGGATGTCGACTTTACCGACCAGCGAGGAGATGTCCTGATTGTTCTCGTCGCCCGGCTCGGTCTTGGCGATGCCGATCTGCCGCAGGATGGAAGGATAGCGGCGCACCACGCGGAACTTGCGGATATCGCCGTTGTACTCGTGCAGGCGCTTGACCGCCCACGGGCTCAGGATGCTCTTGAGATAGCGGCGCGGAATGCCGTATTGCTCTTCGAGTATGGGGCCGTCTTCGTCGTAGTCGAACAGACCGAGCGGCGACTCGTTCACGGGCGAACCCTTGATCGAGTAGAACGGCACGCGTTCCATGAGCTGCTTGAGGCGCTCGGCGATGGACGATTTACCGCCGCCCACCGGACCGAGCAGATAGAGAATCTGCTTCTTTTCTTCGAGTCCTTGCGCCGCATGGCGGAAGTACGCGACGACCTGCTCGATCACGTCCTCCATGCCATAGAACTCGCGGAAAGCCGGATAAACCTTGATGACCTTGTTCGCAAAGATGCGCGACATGCGCGGGTCGTTGCGAGTGTCGATCTGTTCAGGTTCGCCGATTGCCGTCAGCATGCGTTCGCCAGCCGTGGCGTACGCACTGGGATCTTCCTTGCAGAGCGCGAGATACTCCTCGAGCGAGAACTCCTCCTCTCGCGTTTTTTCGAAGCGGGTCGCGAAGCTGCTGTAGATATCCATGCTACCTCCTCGCCGAGATCTGCGACCGATGTCGTGCGCGGCGCGCTAATCGGAAACGACATCGCTCGAATTCATCCTAAACCCTTTTGAATTTTTTTTCACACAAAATCGCGCCAATTCAAGGGCTCGTTTTAGTGCTTGGTGCTACGCGGATGTGCGTCTTACAATGATCTTCCCACCCGCGCAAGATTCACGCCTCAAGCGCATTTCACCTGCTCGCCGGCAGCGTGCCAGCGTCACGTCATGGCGCCGGAATTCGACGCTCAAACAGCATTACGGCAGCCAGGCTGTTTCTCCTTAAACGCTTTGGCGCGCAACGCGTGCACACGCCGCATCAAACTCCTTGTAACGCCCTATGACGAGCCTGTTGTCCGCACACGTCATCGCTAATTTTTTCCCGTTTTACGCGTCGAAAACACCCGCGTCAGTGACCTGCCGCGCATTGTCGCGCGTGCGTGAGTGCGCTGGCGCACGACGGAAAACGCGCTGAAATCGCGCGCAAACTGCCCCTATCGTCAGTAGTGGCTTTGCCGGTGATTTTCATGCGCAATCGCGGTGCAAAGTGCCGGGCTTTGAGCGGGCATAGTGCGCGCATTGTGCAAGCGAGCGGCAACAAAAAAGGCCGTCACGCAGTATGCGCGACGGCCCTTTGTCAGAGTGGCTTCGAGGACTCGGGGAAACCCCTTGTCCCTTGATCAGACGAACTCGATTTCGACCTCGCCGAGACCATCGATATGTCCGTGCAGCAGGCCCGGACCTTCGATGCGGTGCGCCCCTACGTAAGAACCCGTGGTGATGGTCCACTCGGGCTCGATGGTGATGCCCGACGCCGCGCAATGATTGACGAACCACACCAGCAGTTCGCGCGGATCGCCGGCCGGATTGCCGGGCGCTTCGGGCACGAGCGAGGCGCCGTCGAAACTCAGTTCGAGTTCGGGTGCGACAAAGTCGAGCGCGCGTGCGAGCGTGGCATAGGGCTGCGCGTGGCCCGTGATCAGCGCGCCGTTGTTCTGGAAGTCGGCGAGCTGCGCGAGCGGCGCGACGTTCGGCCATTCGGCGAAGCGGCTGTCGACGATTTCGATGGTGGGCAGGATCTGCCCGACGTGCGCGAGCACTTCGTCGCGCGAGTAGACGTCGGCGCGCGGCGCGAGCGGCTCCGCGAAACGGAACGCGATCTCCAGTTCGACGAGCACGCGAAAGAAGTTCTGGCGCTCGACGCGCGCGGGCGACGGCAGCACGAGCGCGCCCGGAATCGGCGCGCCGGACGCGGCGGCGCCGGGCGAGCGCGCACCGATTTTCCAGCCGCCCGTGCCCTTGCCGAGACCGGCGATGACCGCCTGCTGGATCGCGTAGGCCGTGGCGGCGTCGGGCGGCAGGCGCTCGGGCTCCAGCGTCGCGATGAGCTGATGGCGGTGGCGCGCGTTCACGAGGCGTTGCGCGAGATCGTCATGCGTCATGTCTGGGTCCTTTTTTTGTCCGTTCGCGCTGCGGCAAGCGCGGCGCGCATTGCCGCAGCGTTCCGTCATCTGCCGGGTTGCGGTGCGACGCGGCGCGCATGCCGTCCATTGCGCCGCTCGATTGTGTTGCGCAGCGATGCGGTGCGCCCTCCCTGGCGCTCTTGCCTGACCGCAGCGCTACCCCGTTGGTTCCGGCCATGCGTTTCAGCCGGGCTCGTGCCGACGTGCCGACATGCGCGTGGTGCGGCGCCGTTGGCATCACACCGCGCGTTGCGCCCGTCTTTGCGCCCCGTTTCTGCGAGGCTGCCGCGCAGTGTACCGCGCGTCCCTGCCGGCGTGCGTGACACGGCTCACAATGTACCGTAAGCACGACCGCGAGGCGCGTGTGCGGGCCGCACAGGCGAAAAAAACGCCGCTGCGAGGCAGCGGCGTGTCGGGCGATCGTTGTGTGCCGATACGGACGTCATCGGGACGCGATCAACGCGTGATCAACGCGCTATCGGTGTGTTATCGAGGCGCCATCGGTGCAATGACGGCCGGCGGCGATCAGAAGGTTTCCCAATCGTCGTTCGAACCTGCTGCCACCGGCGCTGCGGCCGCGGGCGCGGCCGCAGGACGCGCAGCCGGCGCCGGAGCCGACGCGCGCGGCGCGGCCTTCGCGGCCGGCTTCGCCGCCGCACGCACGACCGGCTTCGACGTCACCTTCGTGCTCGTCGAACCGAACGAGCCCATCGACGCAGCCGGGCTGCCGCTGTCGTCGAGCGAGAACACGGCCACGGCCGCACGCAGACGGCTCGCCTGGTCTTCGAGCGATTGCGCCGCCGCCGCCGCTTCCTCGACGAGCGCCGCGTTCTGCTGCGTCACCTCGTCCATCTGCGTGACCGCGCGCGCGACCTGGTCGATGCCGCTCGACTGCTCCTGCGACGCCGCCGCGATCTCACCCATGATGTCCGTCACGCGCTGCACCGCGCCGATGATTTCCGTCATCGTGCGGCCCGCCTCGTCGACGAGCGCCGAACCCGCCTGCACGCGCTCGACCGAGGTGTCGATCAGCGCCTTGATTTCCTTCGCCGCCGCCGACGAACGCTGCGCCAGGCTGCGCACCTCGCCCGCGACCACGGCGAAGCCGCGGCCTTCCTCGCCCGCGCGCGCCGCTTCCACGGCCGCGTTGAGCGCCAGAATGTTGGTCTGGAACGCGATGCCTTCGATGATCGTGATGATGTCGGAGATCTTCGCCGAGCTTTGGTTGATGTCGCCCATCGTGCCCACGACCTGGCTCACGACCGAGCTGCCCTTGTTGGCGATTTCCGAGGCGTTCGCGGCCAGCGCGCTCGCCTGGCGGGCGTTGTCGGCGTTCTGCTTCACCGTGCCGGTCAGTTGCTCCATGCTCGACGCGGTCTCCTGCAGCGCCGACGCCTGCTCTTCCGTGCGCGACGAGAGGTCGATGTTGCCCGCCGCGATCTGGCGCGTGGCCGTGGCGATCGATTCCGTGCCGGCGCGCACCGAGCGCACCGTATCCGTCAGGCTGCGCTGCATCTGCGCGACGCCGCCGAGCAGTTCGCCCATTTCGTCACGCGAGCGCACCACGACCGGGCGGCGCAGATCGCCGGCCGCGATCGCCGAAAACGCGCCCAGCGCCTCGCCGAGCGGCTCGGAAATCGCGCGGCGCAGCGAGAGGAACGAGAACACCGACGCGCCAATGCCGACCAGCAGCGCGACGATGGCCGCAATACGCAGTTCGCTGAACGCCGTCTGCGCCTCGTCGTAGCCTTGCTGGGCCTGCTGGATCTGGAACTTGTCGAGTGCGGAGTCCGCCTTCGAAAGCTGGTCATAGGCCGCCTGCAGCGCCTTCGCGCCGTCGAGCACCTTGCTCTGGTCGCCTGCCGCCACGGTCGCCCCGAAACTGTCGGCGATCTGATGCAGCGCGTCGCGGCGCGCGGCCACGTCCTGGGCGAGACGGTCTTCGTCTGCGTCGCGCGGCAGGTTCAGGTATTTCTTCCAGAAGTCGTCCGAGATGCCGCGCATGGCGCGTGCGCGTTCGATCGTGGTGGCCGCGTCCGGCGTGCCGATCTGGAACGCCGCGCGGTCGAGCGCGAGACGCTCGCGCGCCGCATAGATCTCCGACATGTTCACCGCGCGGCTGCTCGGCATCTGGTTGCTAAAAGTGTTGCGGTACGCGTCGTTCGAACGCGAGAGACCGAGCATCCCCACCGCGCTGATCGCAACGATGAGTGCTGCGAGAAAACCCATCGTGATGCCGATGCGTGCCTTGATGCTGATGCCCTTGTTCATGGCTCTCCTTGCCTGCTGCCGTGAGGCGGGTGATCCGCCCCGAAATTTGAATAACTGCACTAATTTCGTTTACGGCAAACGTTTGAAGAGCTTGAAATAGTTATATGGTATGAAGATTAGGCGAAAATCCGCCGGCCCCGTATTTACAAAACCGGAACCACAGGACGCCTCCTGGAAGGCCCATTTTCAGCCTGCGGGACTGACTTCCGCGAGGGTGGGAATCGAAGGCTGCGCGCCCGCGCGCGTGACGGACAGCGAGGCCGCGCGCAGGGCGAACTGGATCGCGGGCTCGGCGGTCACGCCCGCCGCGAGCTGGGCGGCCAGCGCGCCGATAAAGGTGTCGCCGGCGGCGGTCGTGTCCACGGCCGCCACGCGCGGCGCGGGCCAGTGTTGCGGCGCGGCGTCGCCGAGCAGTGCGCACACGCCCTGCGCGCCGAGCGTCACCAGCACGTTGCGCGCGCCCGCCTGGCGCAGTGCCTGTGCGGCGCGTGCGGCGTCCTCGGGGGTGTCAATCGTCAGCCCCGTGAGCGCGGATGCTTCGAGTTCGTTGGGGACGAGATAATCGACGAGCGGCAGCCAGCCGGCGGGTAACGGACCGATCGCGGGCGCGGGATTGAGGATAGTGAGTTTGCCCAGATGGCGGGCGGTCGCGAGCGCGGCATGCACCGCGTCGGTGGGCGTTTCGAGCTGACAGACCACGACGTCCGCCGCCGCGAGCGCCGCTTCGTGACGGGCGAGCGTCGCGGGCGTCACCTGCCCGTTGCTGCCCGCGACGATGACAATGGCGTTCTGGCTCGTCTCGTCGACCACGATCAGTGCGACGCCGGTCGGCGCATCGGGCGAGGTATCGAGCGCATCGCAGTCGATACCCTCCGCAAGCAGTCCCGCGCGCAGCAGTTCGCCGTTGGCGTCGGCGCCCACGCAGCCCACCATCGCCACGCGCGCACCCAGGCGCGCGGCCGCCACGGCCTGATTGCCGCCCTTGCCGCCCGCCACCTGCGCGAACGCGCTGCCGGCCAGCGTCTCACCCGCGCGCGGCAGACGCGGCGCACGCGCGACCAGATCCATGTTCAGGCTGCCGACCACGGCGACGCGTCCCGCCGTCGTCGTCGGTGCAGTGTGTGGAGTGTCAGCTGCGTTCGGGCTTGCGTGAGTCGTCACTGTGTCCCCTCCTGTGCAGTGGCCGCTGCTGCGGCTGCGCCTGCGGCGAGGACGTCGTCGCGACGTTCCGCGTCAGGCCGCCAGCGATGCCGACGCCGGCGCGCACCACGGCGCCGTCGATTCGCGCGGCATCAGTTCCGGCGCGATCACGCGGCGCAGCACCGACACACCATCGCGCGCGCGCGGCTCGCCGCCGATGCGCTCGATCAGCGTGAGCGCCGCCATTTCGCCGAGCGCGCGGACGGGCTGCCCGACCGTCGAGAGCGCCGGCCACGTGAAATTGCCCAGTTCGATGTCGTCGAAACCGATGATCGAGCAGTCGGCCGGCACGCGCAAGCCGCGTTCCGCCGCCGCCCGCAGCGCGCCGATGCCCATCATGTCGTTGCCCGCGAAGATCGCGCTCGGGCGCACCGTGTCGAACAGCTGGGCCGCGGCGCGATAACCGCCCGCGCCCGAAAAATCCGCTTCGACGATCGCGCCCGGCGCGATCTCGATGCCGCGTTCGGCCATCGCGCGCAGGAAACCGTGCATGCGCATCGCGCTGACCGCCGTCGTGATCGGCCCGGTGATGCAGCCGATGTTCGCGTGGCCCAGTTCGATCAGATGGCGCGTCGCGAGCCACGCGCCGCGCTCGTGATCGATCTGCACCAGATCGGCGTTGAGCCCTTCGATGTTGCGGTCCACCACCACGATCGGCTCGCGGGTGTCGCCGAGCGTCGCCGCAAGCACCGCGTCGTCGCCCGCCGAGGCCACGATCAGCCCGTCGATGCGCTTTTCCTGCAGCACGCGCAGATAGTTGCGCTGCTTTACGGGATCGTCGTCGGAATTGCAGAAGAACACGCAGTAGCCTTTCTTCGCACAGCCGTCCTCGACGCCGCGCGCCAGCTCCGCGAAATACGGATTCGTTCCGTTCGGCACGACGAGCCCGATCGTCGCGGTCGAGCGCGCCTTGAGCGAGCGCGCGACCGCCGACGGCACGTAGTTGAGTTCGCGTATCGCGCGCTCGACCTTGGCCCGCACGTCCGCCGAGACCGGACGCGAATTGTTCACCACATGCGACACCGTCGTAAAAGACACCCCCGCCACTGCGGCTACATCCTTGATCGTCGCCATCTTGTATGTTGCTCCTGCTTCGTGCTGCCGTTTGCTACTGCTGCCGCCACGCGGCGGTGATTGCTCTCGTCGCCCGCGCTGGTCCAATGCGCGGGCACGCCCTCGAATGTCTTCTTCTTGCCGCGGTCCGAGCCGTCGCGCCGCGCCTGGTTGCGCGCGCAGCGTTCGTCTACCGCTTTTATCGCTTCATCTGTTGCTGCCGGTTCCGGCTGGTTTTTCCGTCGATGCTGCATTGCACGGCTAGTCGATACTTTTCCGATTCCCTTCCGACGCCCATCAAGCCTTGCGTTTGCCGCGCCGGCTGCGATACGTATCGAGCACCACCGCCACCACGATCACCGCGCCGGTGATGATGCGTTTGGTCGGCTCGTTCGCGCCGATCTGCGCAAGCCCCGCCGCCAGCACGGAGATGATCAACACGCCGAAAAACGTGCTGATCACCGAACCGCGCCCGCCCATCAGACTCGTGCCGCCGATCACCACGGCCGCGATCACCTGCAGCTCCAGCCCGACGCCCGCGTTCGGATCGGCGGCTTCGAGGCGCGACACCTGAAACAGCGCCGCGAGCCCGGACAGCGCGCCCATCAGCGCGAACACGATCACCTTGTAGGGCCGCGGATCGACGCCCGCGAGCCGCACCGCTTCCTCGTTGGTACCGATACCAATCAGATAGCGGCCGAACACCGTGCGCGTGAGCACCAGCTGCGCGATCACCATGACCGCGACGGCGATCAGGAACGCGGGCGAGATGCCGAACGCGATCGGATTCGAGAGAAAATCGAATGCGTCGCCGATATAGGCCGTGCGCGAATTCGTCATCTGGTACGCGAAGCCGCGCGCGGCTTCCAGCACGCCCAGCGACACGATGAACGACGGAATCCGCCAGCCCACCGTGACCGCGCCCGTGAGCGTGCCCGTGGCCGCCGCGGCCAGCACGCCGAGCACGGCGGAAGGCAGCGCGCCGAGTCCCCATTTGAGCGCCGCGACGCTCACGACCGACGCGCCCAGCGCAAGCACCGAGCCCACGGACAGATCGATGCCCGCGATGATCAGCACGAAGGTCATGCCCACCGACATCACGACGAGATCGGGAATCTGGTTCGCGATCGTACTGAACGTATCGTATGTCAGGAAGTGCGAACTCAACAGCGAGAACAGTACGATCATCGCGACCAGCGCGAGCGCCAGCCCGAGGTAGTTCGAGAAGCCGAAACGCGTGCCCGCGGGCTTGCCGCTCGCGGCTTGCGGCGCGGGCTGATTCGTTGCCGGTTCGCGCAACGGTCCGTTCGTCATGAAGCGCTACCTCCTGCGTCTGTGTGCACGTCGCCGGCGGCCGGCAGATCGGCCGCGTCCGCGAGCATGGCGTCCTCGGCGCGATAGCCCGCGAACGCGGCGCCAAGCAGCGCGTCCTGACTCCACGCGCCGCGCGCGAATATCCCCGTCATCCTGCCTGCCGACATCACGCCGATGCGGTCGCAAATCAGCATCAGTTCGCGCAGATCGCTCGACACCACCACGAGCGCGCGGCCTTCGCGCGCCAGTGCGCCCATCAGCGCATAGATGTCGAACTTCGCGCCGACGTCGATGCCGCGCGTCGGCTCGTCGAACAGCAGCACGCGCACGTCGCTGTTGATGCGCCGCGCAAGCCAGCGGCCGATCACGACCTTCTGCTGGTTGCCGCCCGACAGCTCGCCCACCGGCTGGCCGGGACCCGCCGTGCGAATGCGCAGCGCCTCGATCTGCGTGCGCGCGAGCGCGTTTTCGCGCGCCGCGTCCACGATGCCGTACCGCGCCACCGCCCCCACGTTGCCGAGCGACACGTTGGCCGCGACCGGTTGCGGCAGCAGCAGCCCTTCGCCCTTGCGATCCTCGGTGATGAGCGCGATGCCGTGGCGTACCGCGTCCACGGGCGAATCGATCTTCACCGGCTGCGGCGCGCCGCCGTCCTTGCCCGCGAGCGCCACCGTGCCGCGCTCTTTCGTATCGGCGCCGTAGATCAGGCGCATCAACTCCGTGCGGCCCGCGCCAATCAATCCCGACACGCCGAAAATCTCACCGGCGCGCACCTCGAACGAGACGTCGCGCACCGCGTTCGCCCGGCTCAAACCGTCCACCTTGAGCAAGGGCGCGCCGATGCGCCGCTCGCCCAGATCGATCTGCTCGCCCAGCTCGCGTCCCACCATCAGCGCGACGATGCGCTCGGGCGTGAGATTCGCCATCGCGTCGACGCGCACGAGGCGGCCGTCACGCAACACCGCCACACGCTGCGCGATGCGCTCCAGCTCTTCGAGCCGGTGCGAGATATAGACGAGCGCCACGCCGCGCGCCTTGAGCCGCGCGATCTGCTCGAACAGCAATTCGACTTCGCGGCCCGTGAGCATCGCCGTCGGTTCGTCGAGGATGAGCACGCGCAGCGGCGCACCGCCCTGCGTTTCGTCGACGATCAGATTGCGCGCGATCTCCACGAGCTGCTGATGGCCGATCCCGAGTTCGTCCACGAGCGTGTCCGGGTCGATCGCCTCCAGTCCGACCTGGGCCATCGCGGCGCGTGCGTCCTCGCGCAGGCGCGCGCGATCGATCCATCCCGTCCAGCCCAGCGCACCGAAGCCGCGCGAACGCGGCAGCCGGTTCAGAAACAGGTTCTCCGCGACCGACAGCGTCGGCAGCAGGTTCAGCTCCTGCATCACCATGCGCACGCCGAGCGCCTCGGCGTCGTTGCGGCTCGCGGGCGCGTAAGTCTGCCCGCCCAGCGTCATCGCACCGGCGCTCGGCGCGGTCAGGCCGCCCACGATCTTTGAAAGCGTGCTTTTGCCTGCGCCGTTCTCGCCCGTGAGCGCAAGCACCTCGCCGGCGTGCAGCGCAAGGCTGACGTCGGCGAGTACGGGCTGCTCGTAGGTCTTGCCGACGCCCTTGACCGTCAGCACGGCGTCGGCCGTGGCTACCGGGTGGGTGTCGGGGGCAATTGCATCCATCACGATCCTGTAGTCGCGGGCTGCGCCGCCCAGGTCCGCGGGCACGCCTCGTGGTTCCGCCGGCGCGTCCGGGCGGTTGCCATCCGGACGATCCCGCGGTTGCGACGCCGGGCGGCTGGCCCGGACATCGTCAGGCGACGGCGCGGGAAAACGGGCCTTCCCGCTGCCCGGATGCACACGCGCCCATCACCGACGAAATAACGGCGGCGCCGCAGCTTTCTTGAGCGCTTATTGCACGAAAAGTATGAAGAATGGCCGCGCGCCCGCCGCACCGGGAAATCGCCGCGCGTCGGTTGCACCGTTATGCACGCCGAAAATTCGGCATGCATAGCGTGTGCGCGCCGCGCGCCATGCACGGCGCTTACTTCGTGACCAGCACCACGGGCGTTTCCACCACGCCCGACAGATCGGATTGCTTCTTGTGCTCCTTGATGGCCTTGAGGGCGGTATCGATGCCGAACACGGCCTGTTTGGCGGCGTACTGGTCGGCGGTCGCGAGCACGCGGCCGTCCTTGAGCATCGGCTTGATGGCGTCGATGTTGTCGTAGCCCACCACGTAGACCTTGCCCTGCTTGCCCGCCGCGCGCACGGCCGAGACCGCGCCGATCGCCATGTTGTCGTTACCGCAGAGCAGCGCCTTCAGGTCGGGATACTCGTTGAGCATGGCCGAGGCCACCGCATTGCCCTTGTCGATTTCCCACTCGCCCGACTGGGTGGACACGATCTTCGCGCCGAGCGCGTCCATCGCGTCCTTGAAGCCGGCCGTGCGCTGCTGCGCGTTGGTGGTCGTCGACACGCCTTCCACGATGCCCACCTGGTCGCCCGCCTTGAGCTTCTTCGCGAGGTAGTCGCCGACGAGGCGCGCGCCCTTGCGGTTGTCCGGCCCGACGAACGGCACGTTCAGGTTCTTCGACTTGAGCACGTCGGGATCGAGCCGGTTGTCGATGTTCACGACGATGATGCCCGCGTCCACGGCCTTCTTCACGACCGGCACGAGCGCTTTCGAGTCGGCGGGCGCGAGCACGATGGCGTCGACCTTCGAGACGATCATCTGCTCGACGATCTGGATCTGCGCGGCCGTATCGGTTTCGTTCTTGATGCCGTTGGTGACGAGGTCGAAGGCGCCGGCGTTGTGCTTCTGGTAGTCCTTCGCGCCGTTTTCCATGGTCAGGAAGAACTCGTTGGCGAGCGACTTCATGACGAGCGCGACCTTGGGCTTGTGGGCCGCCGCCTGCGCATGAGCGGCGAGCGGCGTGAGCGCGACGGTGGCGAGGGCGACGGCCGTGCACAGCACGCGACGGCGGATGCGGAAGTTCATCGTTTGTGTCTCCGGTTTGTCTGGCCCGGTGCGGGCCGTATTTCTGGTTATGCGCAAACGTTTGCAAGCATCCCGAAACGGTGGACGGGATGCCGGTCCTTCTCTTCTCTGCGTGTTACGCCTTCAGTCCTGCCATGCGGCCACCCGTCCTGGCGGCGGTTTGACCCGGAGTTTGACTCAGAGCCACCCGCCGCGGCGGAACAGAAAGTACAGCACGATGTCGATGCCGGCCATCACGGCCAGACAGGTTTCGTAGCCGTATTTGTAATGTAGCTCGGGAATGCGTTCGAAGTTCATCCCGTAGATACCCGCAATCATGGTCGGCACGGCGAACAGGGCTGCGAACGAGCCGAGCCGCTTGGTCACCTCGTTCTCGGCGAGCGAAATCATGCCGAGATTCACCTGGATCGCCGTGACGATCATTTCGCGGCGCGCGTCGATCGTGTTGGACAGGCGCACGAGGTGGTCGTACACGTCGCGATAATACGCCTGCATGCCCGCGCAGATCTGCGGAATGCGCCCGCCGATCAGCTTGCCGACGGCGTCGAGCAGCGGCGTGACGTGATGCTGGAAGATCACGAAACGGCGCTTGAGCGAATAGAGATCTTCGATGATGGCGCGCGAGGCCGCGAGATTGTGCTTCTCGAAGATGCGGTCCTCCAGTTCCTCGATTTCGCTCGCGAGCGATTCGAGCACCGGCATGTAGCGATCGACCACGCTGTCCATCAGCGCGTAGAGCACGAAACCCGAGCCTTCGCTGAGCAGTTCCGGCTCGCGCTCGCAGCGCGCGCGCACGTCGGTGAAACCCTGCTGCGCGCGGTGGCGCACCGAGAGCACGAAATTCTTGCCCGCGAACACGTTGACCTGGCCGGTCACGAGCTCGCTGTCGGCGTCGAGTTCGATCGTGTGGAACACCGCGAACAGCGTGTCGCCGTATTCCTCGATCTTCGGGCGCTGGTTGCCGTTCATCACGTCTTCGATCGCGAGCACGTGCAGCCCGAATTCCTCCTGCATCGCGGCCATCTCGCCCGCGTCGGGATCCTTGAGTGCGACCCAGACGAAGCACTCCGGTTTCTGCAGATAGTCGCTGATGGCCTCGACATCGATGTCGGCCAGTTTCTTGCCGCCCTGATACGCGGCGCAATTGATGAGCATGTCGTGTTCGTCCTGGCGGCGTGCGGAAACTGAAAGCTTTGCAAGCCGCTCGTCCTGAAGTTGAATCGTTTCGCTGAAGCGGTTCCCAGTGTAAGCGCTGGATTGACCAGGCCGCTGGCTAGCAGGTTCCGCGCCCGGGTCAGTGCGGCGCCTCGGCGGGCGCGGACGCGGCCGCCTCAGTGCGGCACGCGCCGGATGCCGATCCGATGATCCTTGTCGAACGTTACGCTGGCGAAGCTCGTATAACGGGCGTCGACGAGAAAACGCAGTTCGACGACCGGATCGAACTGCGTCGAGACGCCGATGCGGTGCACGCCGGGTTTCAGGTAGAACGTGACGTGCTCGCCGTCCATCAGGTCGGTGACGCGCTCGCCGTCGAGGTAGACGGGCGCGTCGCGGAATTTGACGATCACGTTGCCGGTGCGCTCGCGACGCACGTCCACGGCCACGAGCCCTTCGCCGGGCGTGGTGTAGCCGGGCTTGAGGATGCGTGCGGCCGGGACCGGCTTGAACGGCGCGGCGGCCGCGCGCTCCTCGGCGCAGCCGCCGAGCGTCAGGCACATGAACAGACTCAGCGCCACTGTCAGGGCGGCGCACGAGGCCGCGGCAAGCGACGTTCGCCTGTTGCGCATCCTGCCGCCCGCCCCGCTCCCCGACGACGACACGCTCACTCCGCTCGCTCGCATGGACGCTCTCCCCTCGTTTGTTCTGTCATTCGCCGGTGATGCGCGACCGGCCGGTCAGGCCGATGTCGCGATGTTCGCGTGCGGTCCCATGATATACGCGCGGCGGCACGAGGCGCGCGGCGATGGAGTATGCTGTCCCGAAATTCATCGGGCACCCGCAGGAGGACGCGAGCGATGTGGTATTTCACGTGGATACTCGGCATTGGCGTCGCGCTCGGCTTCGGCATCATCAACGTGATGTGGCTCGATGCGAACGGCAAGTTCTTCGAGCGGCCCGGCGACACCCCGGCCTCCAGCGGCGACGATGGCCGCGCCCGTGCGCCGGCAGCACCGGAAAGCCGTTCGTGACGAGACTGGTGATGGTGTGCGGTCACGCCGGCACGGGCAAAACTTCGCTCGCCAAACGCCTGATCGGCCCGCTGGCGCGCGCGACGGGCGAACCGTTCTGCCTGCTCGACAAGGACACGCTCTATGGCCGCACGAGCGCCGCGACGCTCAGCGCGCTCGGTCAGGACCCGCATGACCGCGACAGCCCGCTGTTTCTCCACCATCTGCGCGACCCCGAATACCAGGGGCTGCTCGATACGGCCCGCGAGAATCTCGCACTCGGCGTGAGCGTGCTGGTGGTCGCGCCGCTGTCGCGCGAGGCGCGTGAGCGGCGTCTCACCGATCGTGCGTGGCTGGGCGTGGACGCCGATGTGAAAGTGGCGGCCGTCTGGGTGCGCTGCGACGAAGCGACCGCACAGCACCGCATCGTGGCGCGCGCCCATCCGGACGACGCCTGGAAGCTCGCGCATTGGGACGATTACCGGCAGCGCCGCATCGACCCGGTCGGCGCGGCACTCGACGCGCTGATCGCGTTCGACACCACCTCGCCCACCGACGCGGACTACGACGCGCTATTGCAGCGCCTGCAATCGTTGTGACGGCGGCCGCCGACTGAACGCCGCGGCCGCCTCTGCTTCCCACCTGACTTAGACCACCGCCGCCGGAGCACGCGCATCGAGCGTCGCGCCCTCGTAGACCTGACCGAAGCGGTTGGCGAGGAATTGCGGCAGCGACACCTGCTCCTGACGCACGAAGCCCGCTTGCGGCAGACGCTTCTCGCGGAACAGATCGAGCACCGCGCACATCGAACCGGCCGTGGTGATCTGGATCGCGCTCATCGGCATGCCGCAGACGGTCTTCGCGAAGATCTTGCGGGTGAAGACTTCCTGCACGAGCTGGCCGTTGCGCATGCCGGTGACGGTCATGAAGATCAGCACGACGTCCTGCTCGGTCGACGGAATCGCGCGGCGCATGATGTTCTTGAGCGTGTCGCGGTCGCCTGAAAGACGCAGATCTTCGAGCAGGAATTGCATCAGCGCGCGATGCCCAGGATAACGCACCGACTTGTAGTCGAGCGACTCCACGCGGCCTGACAGCGTTTCGCACAGCGTGCCGAGTCCGCCCGAGGTGTTGAACGCCTCGTACTCGACGCCGTCGAGCGAAAAATGTTCGAGTCCTTCGAGCGGCTGCACCCATTGCATGCGGCTGTCGCGAATCGCTTCGCAGGGCTGGCAGTACTCGTTGATGAGACCGTCCACGCTCCACGTGAGGTTGTATTTGAGCGCATTGGTCGGAAACTGCGGCAGCGCGCCGACGCGCATTTTCACTTCGCGGATCTCGGTGAAGCGGCTCGCGAGCGCGTGCGCCGCGATGCCGATAAAGCCCGGCGCGAGACCGCACTGCGGCATGAACGCGTGATCGGCGCCTTCGGCGAGCGCGCGGATCGCATGCGTGGCGCGCACGTCCTCGGTCAGATCGAAATAATGCACGCCCGCACCCTTGGCCGCTGACGCGACATTCACGGCGAGGTAATACGGCAGCGCGTTGATCAGCACGTCGTAGCCTTCGAGCGCGCCGCGCAGCGCGGCGGCGTCGGCGGAGTCGACGCGCACGGTGGGAATGCCCTGCGCCGAAAGCGCGTCGAGCGCGCGTGCATCGCGGTCGAGCGCGGCCACTTCGTAGTCGCCGGTTTCGCGCAGCATGTGAGCAATGGTGTGGCCAATCAGGCCGGCGCCTGCAATCGCGACTTTCATCTCGCCTCTCCTTTTCATGTTCTGTGATCGATGGGCTTGCGGCGCCCGTTCGCAGACAGTCTAGGGAGGTGCAAAATCAGTTGATAGGCGCAAAATGATGCGCTTTGTCGTCGATTTTCGTCATTTCGACGAAGGTTTTCGTCATAGTGACGAAAAAGGGTAAAAACAGCGTAAAAACGCGCCGCGGCAAACCGCGTCGGTGCGCTTCAATCCGCTTCAATCCACCCCAATCCGCTTCAGCCCATCACCGTACCGCGGTCGATCTTGCGCGCGAGCACGATCGACGTGGTCGTGCGCTCCACGCCCTGCATGCCGCCGATCTGGTCGAGCAGATCGTTCAGCCGATCGGGCGAATCGGCGCGCAGCCACGCCACGTAGTCGTATTCGCCGCTCACCGCGCAGAGCAACTGCACCTCGGGCATCTTGCCGAGCCGCTTCTGCACGTCCGGCCCGTGACGCGGCGCGATGATCAGTCCGACCCACGCCTGCAGGCTCGCGTCGAGCACGTCCTGGCCCAGGCGCACGCCATAACCGGCGATCACCTGCGTGCGTTCGAGCCGCGCGATGCGCGCGAGCACCGTGGTGCGCGCGACGTCGAGCTGACGCGCGAGATTGGCCACGCTTTCGCGCGCGTTTTCCTGCAGCAGCGCGACGAGGCTGCGGTCGAGGTCGTCGAGTTGGTCGAGGCGCGGCGGTCTCATCGAGGAAGCGGCTCTCTATGTGAAGAAACGTTAAGAAGCTCGTGCCATTATCGCGCGCGTGGCCACGACAGCGAAAGCACGCCGCCACCTTCATGCGAGCCGGAATGCGATGCGCACTGCGTATTTCAGGGTATTTCGGAGCGTTTCGTTTGTAAGCAGTTGTGGCATCGCAGCCGCTTTTACACGATAACGTGGTACTAATATCGGCTGTTAACCCGGCCTCGCTGCCGGGTAACGCGCCTACTCGCTACGAAACGAAGATTCAAGGAGCAACAATGAAGAAAGCTTTCGTCATCCTGGCCGCTACGCTGTCCATGAGCGGTGCGTTCGCGCAAACCGCCGCGTCCACGCCTGCGGCTGCCGCGGCGTCGGGTGCCGACGTGCGCGCTGCACAGCATCAGCAACGCGTGGAAGAGCGTATCGCTTACCTGCACTCGGCGCTGAAGATCACGCCCGAGCAGGAGCCGCAATGGAAGGCGTTCGCCGACACGATGCGCAACAACGGCGAGACGATGGCCACGCTGTACAAGCAGCGCGCGGACAGCGAAACGTCGCGTAACGCGCTCGACGACATGAAGCAGTACGCGCAGATCAGCCAGGCGCACGCCGAAGACATGCAGAAGCTCGTGACGGCTTTCGAGCCGCTCTACACCAGCCTCTCGCCGGAACAGAAGAAGCTCGCCGACACCACCTTCCGTCACCGCGGCCCGGGTCCGGGCGCGAAGGGTCCGGCTCACGGCAAGCACAAGGGCAAGCCGAAGTCGAAGGCGCCCGCAGCGGCAGCCAGCGGCGCGGAAGCCGCAAGCGCGCCGGCAGCCGAGTAAGCTCGCTGGAGGCTGCGCCGCTGCAGGGCCACGGCTCGAAGCGGCGAAGCCTTGCGGAACCTGCGAAGGCCGGGCATCATGCCCGGCCTTTCTGTATTTCTGGACTGCGCTTCCGGACGGTATTTCCGGACTGTATTTGCGGGCCGCTTTTCTAGCCTATATTTCAGGCAGTCGTTTTCCGCTTTCCCTGCTTTCTGCGCCTTCCGCCACCATGATCGAACTGAACCAACTCGACCTCGCCACCGATCCCGCCGCACAACGCGTCGTCAAGGACGAAACCGTGACGGTCGAATTCGCCGCCGCGCCCGGCGAGCTGATGAGCCTCGAAGGCCCGAACCGCTACGCGCAAGGCGACGCGATCATCACCGGCGCAACCGGCGAACGCTGGGTGGTCTCGCGCGACCGTTTCGATCCGAAATACCTGTCCGCCGATGCCGCGCTCGCGCACGGCGCGCCCGGCGCGTATCGCAACCGCCCGTCCGTGGTGCTCGCCAAACGGATCGACGAACCGTTCACTATCGTGCGCTCGGCGGGCGGCGACCGCCTCACCGGCGCGGCCGGCGACTGGGTCATGCAATACGCACCCGGCGATTACGGCGTCGTCAAAGCCGCGCGTTTTGCGAAGGTCTACCGGCTGGCGGACTGAGCGACGCGCTCGTCGCTTCATTGGGCGTCCGTCGCGCTCAGGCAAACTCTTCGTCCAGCGCGAGCGTCACGTCGCGCGGCGTTTCCTCGCCCTTCGCATGCTGCTCCTCAAGCGAGCCGATGGTCGCTTCCACGTAGGCGCGCAACACCGCGAAGCTGCGTCCGCGCAAACGCGGCGGCAGCGCGCGGTAACGCGCGAGCGCGGCGGGCGCGATGGCCACCGAGAGCGTCATGCGGCGCGCGGCGGCGCCCATGCGCATCGCCACCCAATGCACGACGAGGAGCGGCGCGCCGTTATCGGCGGGCTGCTCGCTAAAACGCGTCTGTTCCGGAAACAGATCGGCGATCACGCGCGCGAGCTCCTCGAAATCGGGACTCGCGCATTCAAACAGATAGTCTTCCATCGCTGACCAAAAAAGTGAAAAAGCGCTGCGGTGCAGGACTCTATCAGACGGCGCGCGCGGGACGTCCGGGCGCGCAGCGGCGGAACAGCACGACGGCCACCGCGACCGCCACGACCGCATAGAGCGCATCGACGGCGACGAGCGGCACGAGGCGCGCCTGGAACATCGCCGCGGGCACGTCGATCAGCGCGTGCAGCACGATCGCGAGCGGCAGGATCGACTTGCGTCCCGCCTGCACGCCGCGCCACATCAGCACCGACAGCCCGATCTGGAACACGAAGGCCGCCGTGCGTTCGAGCGCGAAAATGCCGGCCTGCAGCGGCGACAGCGTGGCGAGCACCAGATGCACGCGCAGCACCGAATCCATCGTGAGATTGCTCAGATGCGTATCGAGCTCGCCGCGATTGGCGAGCACCGCGAAGAAGATCCACTGCAACTGCACGAGCACGCCGACGAACCACGCCTCCGCGCCGCCGTGGCCGATGCCGTAGGCGAGGCCCGTGCTGTCGACGGGCGTGTTGGGCAGACGGCCGCCGCGGCGCGCGAGCATGCGCATCGCGATGTAGCGCCCCACTTCCTCGCAGACGCCCGCCGCGAGCGCGCCGTAGAGCACGAAGGCGAGCGGATTTTCGAACAGTTGCGCCGTGGCCGGATTCTGATGCAGCACGAAGTCGTTGAGTCCCCGTTCGAGCACGGTCGCAAACAAGGCGAACACCGCGACGCCGGAAATGGTGTCGCGCCAGTCGAATCGGAACGGCTTGCGCAGCCGGCGATAGACAGTAATGGGCAAAACGGCGACGAACAGCGTGGCGAGCGACAGGCAGACGAGCGTGACCGGATCTACGTGCATGGGTTTCCTTGTGACATCCGGCGCGCCGGGCGCGCGCCGCAGCCCGAATCATCGCAGATATCGGGCGGCTCGCGCAGCCCCGGCTACGCGCCCATGGCGCGTCGCGCGCGTTTTTTGTCCGGGCGCTGCGGCGTTCAGCCGAGCGTCGACGCGCGCACGACGAGTTCGCCGGGAAACGCCGCCGCGCGCGCGGCGGGCGCCGCGCCTTCGATGCGCTCGTGCAGAAATTCCACGGCGCGATAGCCGATCTCGCGCGTCGGCTGGCGGATCGTCGTGATGCCGGCGAGTTCGGCCCATTCGGGATCGTCGATGGCGATCAGGCCCACGTGCTGCGGCCATTGCGCGCCGAAGCGCGCTTTCAGATGCAGCGCGAGGCGCAGTGCGACCGGCGCATTCGCCGCGAACAGCGCGCAGCGCGCGCCACGCTTCGCGGCCTGGGCGAGATGCGCGTCGAGTGCGTCGAGCGCGGGCGCGACCGCGTCTTCCTCGCGCAGATCGAGCACCTGCGTCGCGTGCGCGACGGTTTTGGCATGCTGTGCGTCCTGCGTCGCGTGGCGAAACGCCGCTTCGCGCTCGCGCCGCGAACTCACGTGCTCGAACGGCTGCACCACGAAGACGAGGTCGTCGTAGCCGCGTTCGAGCAGATGCTCGACACCGAGCCGCACGGCCGCCGCATTGTCGAGACCGACTACGTCGGCGTCGAGGCCGTCGACGGTGCGGTCCACCAGCACGGCCGGAATGCCGCCGCTGCCGACCGGCTTGAGCATCGACTCGCGCACGCCGAGCGCATTCACGATCACGCCTTCCACGCGATACGTCGTCAGCAGTTGCAGATAGCGCCGCTCCATGTCGACTTCGTTGGCGGCGTGACAGATCAGCGGCATGTAGCCGAGCGCATGGCACGCCGACTCCACGCCTTGCAGCACTTCGACCGAATACGGATTGGCGAGGTCGGCGAGCAGCAGCCCGAGCAGACGGTTGCGGCCGCGCTTGAGGCCGCGCGCCATCTGGTTGGGCCGGTAGTCGAGGCGCTCGATGGCGGCTTCGATGCGCGCGCGCAGATCGGGCGACAGCACCGACAACTCGCCGTTCAGATAGCGCGAAATGCTGGTCTTGCCGGTGCCCGCCTCGCGCGCCACGTCGCTGATCGTCGCGCGGCGCGGCGCGGCCGCCGGGGCGTCTGCGTGCGGGTCTGCCTGAGTGTCTCGATGGCCGCCGTCCACGCCCATGCTCATCGCGCGAGCACCTCGCGATTGACGATGTTGTTGCGCAGCGTGCCCGCGAGCGCGCCGACGAGGTTTTCGGCGGCGTTGCGCGCCATCGCGTGACGCGTTTCGTGCGTGGCCGAGCCGATGTGCGGCAACGCCACCACGTTCGGCATGCGCAGCAGCGGCGAAGCCGGATCGATCGGTTCCTGATCGAACACGTCGAGCCCCGCGCCGTGAATCGTGCCCGCTTCGAGCGCGGCGATCAGCGCCGGTTCGTCGACGGTCGCGCCGCGCGAGGCGTTGATCAGGATCGCGCTCTTCTTCATCTTGCGGAACTGCTCCGCGCCGATCATGTGACGCGTGGCGTCGGTCAGCGGCACCTGGAGGCAGACGAAATCCGACTCCGCGAGCAGCGTGTCGAGTTCGACGCGGCGCGCGCCATACTCGCGCTCGGCCGTCTCGTTCGGGCTGCGGTTGGTGTAGAGCACGTTCATGTTGAAGCCCAGCGCCGCGCGCCGCGCGACCGCCCCGCCGATGCGTCCGAGCCCGACGATGCCGAGCGTCTTGCCCTGCACGTCCACGCCGAATTGCGGCGCGCCGATGCTGCCCTTCCAGTGGCCCGCCTTCACCCAGTCGGCCAGTTCGACCACGCGCCGCGCGCTCGCGAGGATCAGCGAGAACACGGTGTCGGCGGTCGATTCGGTCAGCACGTCGGGCGTGTGCGCGAGCACGATGCCGCGTCGCGTGAGGTCGGCCACGTCGAACTGGTCGAAGCCGACCGAGATGGTCGACAGCGCCTTGATGCGCGTGCCGTCGAGCATCGCGGGCGTCACCTTCACGCTCGCGCCGATCGCGCCGTCGGCGTCCTTGAGCGCGGCGGCGAGCGCTTCGGCGTTGTTGCCATCGACGAATTCGACTTCGGCGTGCTCGCGCAGATACGCGGTGACGTCGTCGGGCAAGGCTTTGTAGGCAACGATTTTCTGCTTCATAGGTGCGCTATCTCTCGAATGCTTCAATGCGGTCGGGACGGTGTGACGAGGTTCTTGAAAGCGTTATTTTCCATGTACTGGCGCGGCATAGCCAGCCGCGTCGTCGCGCTGCGGCTTGACGGCGAGCGTGAGACCCACCGCGGCCACCAGCGCCGCGCTCATGAACGCATAGGATGCCGCAGGCGAGCCCGTCGCCCCATTCAGATAGCCGACCACGTACGAGCCCACGAACGAACCGAGCGCGCCCATGCTGTTGATCAGCGCCATCGCGCCGCCCGAGACGTTCTTCGGCAGCAGCTCCGGCACGATCGCGAAGAACGGGCCATACGGCGCGTACATCGCCGCGCCCGCCACGATCAGCAGCGCGTACGAAAACCAGAAGTGCGTCGTGCCGAGCGCGTACGAACCCGCGAAGGCGAGCGCGCCGACCAGCAGGAACGGCCACACGAAGGCGCGGCGATTGTCGAGCTTGTCCGACGCCCACGACGCCGCGAGCATCGCGATGGTAGCAGCGAGATACGGCAATGCCGAGAGCCAGCCCGTTTCGACCATGCCGAGCGCCGAGCCGTTCTTCACGATCGACGGCAGCCACAGCACGAAACCATACACGCCGATGCTCCAGCAGAAGTACTGCGCCGAAAGCAGCATGACCGCCGGCGTGCGAAACGCTTCGGCGTAATTCTTGACCGGCTTGATGGCGGCCTGTTCGGCGCGGAACGCGGCGTCGAGCGCGCGCTTTTCGTCGTTCGAGAGCCACGTCACCTGGGCGGGTTTGTCGCGCACGAGGCACCACCAGCACACGGCCCACACCACGGCGGGCACGCCCTCGGCGATGAACATATGACGCCAGCCGAACGCGTGCACGAGATAGCCCGAGACCACCGACATCCACAGCACCGTGACCGGATTGCCGAGGATCAGGAAGGTGTTCGCGCGCGAGCGTTCGCTCTTGGTGAACCAGTTGCTGATGTAGATGAGCATCGCGGGCATCACCGCGGCCTCGACGACGCCGAGCACGAAGCGGATCGCCATCAGCGAGGGAATGTTGGAGACGATGCCGGTGAGCGCCGCGCAGCCGCCCCACAACACGAGGCTCACGAACACGAGCTTGCGCACGCTGCGGCGTTCGGCGTAGACCGCGCCCGGAATCTGGAAGAAGAAGTAGCCGAGAAAGAACAGCGCGCCGATCAGCGACGAGAGCGCCGGGCTGATGCCCAGGTCGCGATTGATGCCGGCCGCCGACGCGAAGCCGTAATTCGCGCGGTCGAGATACGCGAGGCTGTACGTGATGAACACGATCGGCATGATCGCCCACCAGCGGCGCGGTGCGAGCGAGGTTGAGGTCATCGATGTCTCCTGTTGATCGCATCGGGCGCGGCTGCGCCTCGTGCGGCCCCCTGCATGGCGGATGGCTGCCGGGCGGCGGTTCAATTGCGCCCGGCTTTTGCCGTTTCAGGCTGCTTCGTAGTGATACGAGGTGTGGCGTGTTTTATGCGGCGTGAGCGGTATCGGTGAGATCGACAGTAGCGGGCCTTTCCTGCGCTTCCTGCGCTTCGAGCGCGTCGAGCTGCGCGCGCGTGGGCAAGCCTTCCGAGTCGCCGATCACCTGCACCGCGAGCGCGCCGATGCGGTTGCCGCGCGCCACCGCTTCGGGCAGCGTGCGGCCTTCGAGCAGCGCGCTGACCACGCCCACGGCGAAACCGTCGCCGGCGCCCACGGTATCGACCACCTTCTCCACCGGCTGCGCCTGCACGTGGCCGTACGCGCCCTCGGCGGTCTCGAAGTACGCGCCTTCCGCGCCGAGCTTCACGACCACGCCGCGCGCGCCGCGCTCCAGATAGAAACGCGCGATCAGCGCGGGATCGTCGGAGCCCGTGAGAATGCGGCCTTCGTTCACGCCTGGGAACACCCAGTCGGCGAGCCGCGCGAGTTCGTTGAGCGTCGCGACCATCTCGGCTTCGGAGCCCCACAGCGTCGGGCGCAGATTCGGGTCGAAGCTGATCGTGCGGCCCGCTTCGCGCATTTCGCGCGCGAGCAGGAACGCGAGTTCGCGCGAGGTGGCGGAAATCGCGGGCGCGACGCCGCTCAGATGCAGATGGCGCGCGCCGAGCACGTAGCCGCGCTTGAAGTCGCCGATCGACAAATGGCTCGCCGCCGAGCCGCGACGGAAATATTCGATGGCGGGATCGCTGCCGTCGTCGCATCGGGACTTGAGCTGGAAACCGGTGGGAAAGCGCTCGTCGGTGGCCACGCATTGCGTGTCGATGCCTTCCTGTTCGAGCACCGCGCGCACGAAGCGGCCAAACGAGTCGTCGCCGACGCGGCTCATCCAGCCCACCTTGAAGCCGAGGCGCGCGAGGCCGGTCGCCACGTTGAGTTCGGCGCCCGCCGCGCGCTTCGTGAACTGCGCGACGCCGTGCAGCGGACCGGTTTCGGCGGCGACGAACATCGCCATCGCCTCGCCGTAAGTGATGACATCGAGTGAGTGGTTCATGGAATGCGTTCCTGAATGGAGAGAATGCGGGCCGTTCGTGTGCGTTGAGGTGTGCTTTGAGGCGCGCTTCAGGCGGCGCCGAGCCAGCTCACGTAGCGCGCGGCGTCGTCGGCGAGGCGCGTCTCGTCGAACGGAAATTCGATGCCGCGCGGCACGTCCGACGGCAGGCGCGCGAGTGCGGCGCGGCACAGCGGATCGTCGGCGGCGGGCGCGCAGGGGAAGCGCCGCGCGCCCTCGCCCTGCACGGCCTTGCAGTGGATGTACTCGACGTGCGGCGCGAGCGCCACGGCGGCCATCAGCGGCGCTTCGCCGGTCCATTGCCAGTTGCCGATATCGAACGTCATGCCAAGCAGCCCGTCGTGGCCGCTCGCACGCAGCGCGCGAAACAGCCCGGTGAATTGCGCGAGACGGCCGCCCATTTCAAGCTGGCCGTTTTCGACGACCACGCGCGGCAAACGCGTTTCGCTTGCTACGACGTTCGTTGTGGCCTTTGCGGCCTTCGCGCCCAGTTCCGCGAGCACGTCGGCCAGATGCGCCGCGTGCGCGTCGCCGGCGAAGCCGCCGAGCTGAAGCTTCACGAACCGCGCACCGAGCGCCTGAGCGCACGCGACCGCCTCGCGCAGCGCGGATGCGTCGAGCGCGCCGTCCTCGGCGTAGAGCGAATCGGGCGTTGACCACACGGACCACATCTGCGCGTTCGCAAATGCCGTGCCGAGGCTGCGCAGCGCGTCGAGGCTGGCGTCGGCGTCGTCCATCAATTCGCGCCGCACCTCGAAAGCGTGCGCGCCGCCCGCGTTCGCGACCTTCAGCCACGTCGCGTGTCCGTCTCGCCGGATCGCCCCGGCGCCGAACGCGCTCGCCACAATTGCCACTTCCGCCATCGTCGTCTTCCTGTTTCCGGGCCGGCCGGAGCGCGATTTGCGCGATCCGGCACCCTTTCTCATTGCTTCATATTTGCTTTGGAACCGGTTCCAATCAGGTTCCGAAAAAAGGCGCATGAAGCGCCCGATCGATGGCCGAATAGTGCGCCGAGGCGCCGCGCGTCGCCATTGTGGAAATCCCCTAAATCACGGCGGGAACCTGGCCGCCGCGCTGCCGTCATCGGGCGTATCGAGCAGACAGAGTTCGAGAAAGCGCTGGGCGACCCGCGAAGCCGCGCCCGCGTGCGGCACGAGGATCGAAAAGCGCCGCGCCAGTGGTTCCGGGCCGATGCGGATCTGCCCCAGCGCGCCGTCTTCGTGGCGCATCGACATCGCCGAGACGAAACCGATGCCCATGCCCGCGCGCACGGCCTCTTTCACGCCCTCCACGCCCGCGATTTCGAGCGCGACGCGCATGGGCACGGCGGCGCGCGCGAACGCGCGCTCGACGAGCTGGCGCACGCCCGAGCCGTCCTCGCGCAGCACCAGCGGCCAGTCGGCGAACGCGCTCAAGTCGCAGCGCGGCGGTGTCGGTGACGGTGTGGCAGTCGCGCGTTCGCGTTCATCGAGTTGCGCGATCAGCGGATGCCCGCGCGGCACGATGGCCACGATCTCGTCCTCGTGCCACGGATGCACGGCGGCATCGGCGGGCAACTGCTCGCCCACCGGCCCTTCCACCAGCGCGATATCGAGCTGGCCGAGCATGGCGACGACGTCCGAGGTGTTGCCGCTCGCGGTTTCGAGCTTGACGTCGGGATAGCGCCGGTGAAACGCCGCGACCAGATACGGCAGCCGGTAGCTCGCGGGCGTGGTGCTCGCGCCGATGCGCAGCGTGCCGCGTTCGAGCCCGCGCAGCGCGTCACGGAACGCCTGAGCGTCGCGCCAGGTGTCGCGCAGGCGCGCCGCATAGGCCGCGAGCTGCTCGCCGGTGGGCGTGAGCCGCACGCCGCGGCCGTCGCGCTGATACAGCGGCTCGCCGAATTCCTCCTGCAGCAGCCGCAATTGCCCCGACACGGCGGGCTGCGACAGATGCAGCGCCAGCGCGGCACGGCTGATGTTGCGGTGCTCCGCGACGGCGGCGAACGTTATCAGTTGCTCCGGGGTCATTGCGTAGATCTATAAGGTTGACCTATATTTTACTTCGTAAATGACGATTATTCATATCGTTATATCTAAATTAGGATTAGCGCATTCGCTCGATACTTAATTGGATAACCGTCATGTCCACCCCATCGACCACGCTTGCGCATTCCCCGTCGTCTACACGCGGCCAACTGAACGGCGTGTTGTTCGTCGCCCTGTTCGCGGCCGCCGTCACGCGCGTCGCCGCGCTGCCCGCCATCGCCAATCTGGGCCTGAGCCCGCTGATCGTCGGCATCGTCGCGGGCGCCGTCTACGGCAACGCCTTGCGCGACGGCATGCCCGAAAGCTGGGCCGCCGGCGTCAACTTCTCGGCGCGCAAGCTGCTGCGCATCGCCGTCGCCTTCTTCGGGTTGCGCGTGAGCCTGCAGGAAATCGCGCAGGTGGGCGTGCCGGGGCTCGTCGAGTCGGTCGCCATCGTCGTGAGCACGCTCGTGATCGGCACGTGGGTCGGCATGAAAGTCATGAAGCTCGATCGCGACACCGCCATTCTGACGGCGGCAGGCAGCGCGATCTGCGGCGCGGCCGCCGTGCTCGCCTTCGAGTCGACGCTGCAATCGAAGCCGCACAAGAGCGCGATGGCCGTGGGCAGCGTGGTGCTGTTCGGCACGCTCTCGATGTTCCTCTATCCGCTGCTGTACCGCGCGGGCTGGCTTCATCTCGACACGGTCGGCGCGGGCCTGTTCTTCGGCGGCACGATCCACGAAGTCGCGCAGGTCGTGGGCGCGGCGAGCAACGTGAGCCCCGAGGCCACGCATATCGCCACCATCGTCAAGATGACGCGCGTCATGCTGCTCGTGCCGGTGCTGCTCGTGCTCGGCGTGTGGCTGAACCGCTCGGCGCGCCAGGCCGTCGCCAGCAAGACGCACGGTGCGCAGCACGAAGCGCACCACGGCGCCCGCAAGCTCGCGGTGCCCTGGTTCGCGCTCGGCTTCCTCGCGCTGGTGGTGGTGAATTCGCTGCACGTACTGCCCGAAGCGGCCACCTCGACGCTGAACACGCTCGACACCTTCGCGCTCACGATGGCCATGACCGCGCTCGGCATCGAAACGCGCGTCTCGCAGATCCGCCAGGCCGGTCCGCGTGCGCTGACGACGGGGTTCATCCTCTACGTGTGGCTGACGCTCGGCGGCCTCGCGATCACCTGGGGCGTGGAGCGTCTGTTCGGATGACCCGCGCATGATCCGCGGCCGAGCGGGAGCCGCCCGCGCCGCCCTTCCCGTCAGCGCCAACAGCGCCGTCAGCCCCGCCCGCCGCGGGGCTTTTGGCGTTTGTGCGCCGGGGGCACGCGCAATCCAGGCGCGCCGGTTGCGAGCCATACTGTCCACTGCCGCCCGACGTTCAGGCGGCGGCTCGACCAGGGGGACGACCGATGGCATACGAACTGTATTACTGGGACGGCCTGCAAGGCCGGGGCGAATTCGTGCGGCTCGCGCTGGAAGAAGCGAAGGCGCCGTATATCGACGTGGCGCGCGGCTCGAAGGACGATGGCCAGGGCATCGGCGCGATGATGGCCGAACTGGACAGCGACGACCCGTATCCGCCCTACGCGCCGCCGTTTCTGAAGGACGGCGAGCTGATCGTGCCGCACGTGGCCAACATCCTGTTCTACCTTGGGCCGAAGCTCAAGCTCGCGCCGCGCGACGAGGGTCTGCGGATCATTGCGAACGGCTTGCAATTGACGATCGCCGATCTGGTGACCGAAGCACACGACACGCATCATCCGATCGCGAGCGGCCTCTATTACGAGGACCAGAAAGACGAGGCGAAGGCGCGCTCGAAGGATTTCATCGCGCATCGCATTCCGAAATTCATGGGCTATTTCGAGCGCGTGCTGGCGCAGAATCCGGACGGGCCGCGCCACATGGTCGGCAACGCGCTCAGTTACGTCGATCTTTCGATGTTCCAGATCGTCGAAGGGCTGCGCTACGCGTTTCCGAAGGCCACGAAACATTTCGCCGATCACTATCCGCACGTGGTCGCGCTGCACGACGCGGTGGCGGCGCGCCCGCACATCGCCGCGTATCTGGCTTCGGAGCGGCGTTTGCCGTTCAACGAGACCGGCATTTTCCGGCACTACCCGGAACTCGACCACGCCGTGCGCTGAACGCCAGGCGGCGCTGCCGGCGCTTCCCGCGCCCGCCCGCCTGCTATCGGGCTGACGCAGCGCATGCCGCGCGCTGTGCGGCCCCGGCGTTCGCGACGCCCGCGCGCCGCCGCGACGTTATCCTCGCTTTATCGACGCTTTCGCACGCACGCCGCCCCGCGCGCGTGCGATCCTGTTCACCTGTTCAATCCGTCTGCCTGCCGTGCTGTCATTCCTGCTGAAACTGCGCACCCGCGCCCGCGATCTCTTTCGCCTCTCCGACGCCCACACGATGCTGATCTGGTCGGTCATCGTCGGCGTGGCCGGTGCTTTTGCGACCGTGCTGTTTCGCGAAGGCATCGCGCATCTGCAGATTCTGTTCACGGGCAGCGAAGGCAGCTTCGTCGAGATGGCGCGCCGTCTGCCGTGGCACACGCGCATCTGGCTGCCCGCGGCGGGCGGCTTTATCGCGGGCTGTCTGCTGCTCGTCGCCAAACGCAGTTCGGCGGGCGACGCCGCGGGCGGCGGCAGCAAGCCGATCCACACCGACTACGTGGAAGCCGTGGCGATCGGCGACGGCGTGATGCCGGTCGGCAAAAGCATCTGGCGCAGCGTTTCGTCGCTGTTCACCATCGCGAGCGGCGGCTCGATCGGCCGCGAAGGCCCGATGGTGCAACTCGCCGCGCTGGCCGCCTCGCTGATCGGCCGCTGGGTGCACTTCGATCCGCAGCGGCTGCGTCTGCTGGTGGCGTGCGGCGCGGCGGCCGGTATCACCTCGGCGTACAACGCGCCGATCGCGGGCGCGTTCTTCGTCACCGAAATCGTGCTCGGCTCGATCGTGATGGAAAGCTTCGGGCCGATCGTGGTTTCTTCCGTGGTCGCCAACATCACCATGCGCGAGTTCGCGGGCTACAAGCCGCCGTACGAGATGCCGGTGTTTCCGCCCGTGACGGGCATCGAGGTGCTGCTGTTCGTCGCGCTCGGGCTGCTGTGCGGCGTGCTCGCGCCGCGTTTTCTCTCGCTGCTCGACGTCGCCAAGGCGGGCTTCGGCAAGCTGGCGATTCCGCTGCCCGCGAAACTCGCACTCGGCGGCCTCGTCTGCGGCGTGATTTCGGTGTGGACGCCCGAAGTCTGGGGCAACGGCTACAGCGTGGTGAATTCGATCCTGCATTCGCCGTGGACGTGGACCGCGCTCGCGGCGGTGCTCGTCTTCAAGCTGATGGCGACGGCGGCGACAGTCGGCTCGGGCGCGGTCGGCGGCGTGTTCACCCCGACGCTGTTCATGGGCGCGGTGGTGGGCTGCCTGTTCGGCCAGGGCATGCATGCGCTGTGGCCGCATGGCACGTCGGCGCCGTATGCGTATGCGATGGTCGGCATGGGCGCGTTCCTCGCGGGCGCGACCCAGGCGCCGTTGATGGCGATCCTGATGATCTTCGAAATGACGCTCAGCTATCAGGTCGTGCTGCCGCTGATGCTGTCCTGCGTGGTCGCGTACTTCGTCGCGCGCGCGACCGGCAAGAAGTCGATGTACGAAATCACGCTGCATCGCAATCGCGAGGAAGCCGAGCGTCTGCGCCTGCGCGCCACGCAGATGCGCGAACTCGTGCGCCCCGCCGACACGGTCGTGCGCGCCGGGGCGACGGTGCAGGAAATGACGCGCGTGTTCCTCGAATATCCGGTCAAGTATCTTTACGTGACCGACGACGACGACCGCTTCCTCGGCGCAGTCGCGCTCGCCGACATCACGAACGACCTGCTGCAAAAGCGCGATACCTCGAACAAGCATGCCTGCGACTACCTCAAGGCTTCGTTCGACGTGCTGACACCCGACATGCCGCTCGCTGTTGCGTTGCAGCATTTCATGTCGTTTCAGGGCGAGCGTCTGCCGGTGATCGAAAGCGCGCAACAGCCCAAACTCGCGGGCGTGGTCTATAAGACATCGCTGCTCGATGCGTATCAGCGGCTGAACGCCGAGCGCTGAGGCCGCGTGGCGGAGTTCGCCTGTAGCGCCTCGCCTCTCGCGTTTTGCAGACCGATCGATGAAAAAAGCACGCGCGTTCGCGACGCGCGCAGGCTTTTGCTGCCATTATGAGCAGGACGCTCGCGCGTGTGCGCGGGCCGGCGGTCACAGCCGGTTTCTCCAGCCGGCCCCTCGTCGCACAGGCCGCCTCGCCCGCCGTTCGCACGCGCCGCGCTGAGCCGCTTCGCTGCTGGGGTTGCCGTGATGTTTGCCATCGTCGGCGCGCCTTCGGCACGCGGTCGCCGCATCGCACGGACGCAGGGGCGCACTGTCGCGGTACGGCACTTGCTGTGGCCTTCGGGCCGCATGAGGAAAGGAGGTCGAGCGATGAAAACCTCGACGCTGTTGACCACTGTGTTGCTGTCCGCGTCGTGTTTTGCCGCGCCGGTGCACACGCATGATGCCCAGATCGACCGCGCCAGCGCACACGCGATGGAGCCGTCCACACGCTCTCCGATGGCCGACGTGCCCGTCGCGCCACCCGCGCCCGACGTGCCCGCCGCCACGAGCACGCAGCGCTGGGAATATCTGACCCTGCCCAAATCGCACCGTCTCGATCACGCGCTCACGCCCGACGTGCATCTGCAGACCTGAGCCGCGCGCCCGCGTGGGCTGAAACGGGCGGCGGGCGGCCGCGCACCCTGCGGCGGGTTTCGACGTGGATTGTGTATGCTTGACCCGCGACGCCCGTGGACCGAAACGCATATCTGATCGGCTCCGGCTGGATGGCCGGGCCGTATCCAGAAACCGCCATTGAACCGATTTCCGACACTTCAGCCCGTTCAGCAAGGATTCAACGCATGTCCGCCTCCCGCCTCCCCGAAGAACCGATCGACCTCCAGTTCACCGACGTCCTGCGCGAAGTGCGCTGGCCCGCCAACAAGGACGATCTCGTGGACGCCGCACGCGCGGCGGGCGCCAGCAACGAGGTGCTGGCGATTCTCGACGGCATGCCCGAGCAGGATTACCGCGACGTGGCCGCGGTCACGGCGCTCATCGGCAGCAACTACGGCCCTGGCCTCGGCATTTGAGGCACGCCGCGCGCACGCGTCAGGCGTCGCGACCGAAGACCACGCGCGCGAAGAAGCGGCCCAGCACTTCCTCCACCACCGGCGGCGTTACATGCTGCGGATCGGCCGTGGCGAGAAACTGCACGCCGTCGCACAGGCCCATCAGCCCGAGCGCCATGAGGTCCGGCGCGATCGTCACCGGCGTGCCGACGCGCGCCGAAAACTCCGCGATATACGCGCCGAGCCGCTCGCGCTTTTCCTTCATGAAGGCGTTGAAGCGCGCCCGGAAACGCGCGTCGCGCGCCGCGAGCAGCTTGGCTTCCACCCACAGCAGAAACATCTTGTTGTCCTGCGGCAAGCGGCTGTAGAAAGTCAGCACGCGCGCTTCCATTTCCTCGCGCGAGGCGGGCGTTTCGAAGATCGAACGCAGCTCGCCTTCCATCGCTTCGTGATCGCGCCGCAGCAACACCACGAGCAATTCCGCCTTGCTGCCGAAGTTCGAGTAGAACGCGCCGCGGGTGTAGCCGGCCGCGACCGCGATGTCTTCCACGCTCGCGCCCACGAAACCCTTCTTCATGAACATGGCCTGCGCGGCGTCGAGCAGGCGCTCGCGCGTCTGGTCGCGGCTTTCTTCGCGGGTAAGGCGCTTGCGCCCGGTGGTCTGGCGTGCCATGGCGTGTCGATAACGATGCGAGAAACGAGGTGGGGACCTCGATGGAAAACGTCGCCGGAACGATGCGTCCCGGATGGAAAGGCGATCGCCGAAGTCTAGCACTGAATCATTCTTCGGATTCAATCGTGTATTCAGATACAACGTTGTATTAGAATGCAAACCATCATCTGAGATCGGTTGACGCGCAGCGGAGGAGACATCGAGGCGCGTCCCGCGCCACGCGCGGACAGACTCAGCGGCGGCGCGGCGTGTCCGGTGCATTCGATCCGGCCCGGCGCGCGTTCCAGGCGTGTCGAGGTCCAAGTGAATCGTTGCGGTCGTGGCGCATCGAGCAGGATGCGCGGGCAGTGCCCCGTTTTCGTCGAATCCCCTTCCACTCTGCGCCGGGCCGTGCGCCGCCTTGCGGGCGTCGCCGCGTGCTGCGCGCTCGCGGGCCTCGCGGCTTGCGGCAAGCACGAGGCCGCCGCGCCCGGTCCGCGCCCCGTCGTGTCGATGACCGTGCATCCGGACGCGCACGGCGCGAGCGCCAGCTATCCGGGTACCGTGCAGTCGCGCAACGCCACGCCGCTGTCGTTCCGCGTGAACGGCAAGATCATCGAGCGCAACGTGCGGCTGGGCGACAGCGTGAAGCCCGGCCAGGTGCTCGCGCGTCTCGATCCGGGCGATTACGACAAGAACGCCGCGAGCGCGCAGGCGCAGTACGACGCCGCGGCGCATCGCTACGTGTTCGCCAAGCAGCAGCTCGATCGCGACACCGCCCAGTCGCAAGCCAACCTCATCGCCCGCGCGCAGTTCGAGCAGACCCAGGACGCGTATGCGTCGGCGCTCGCGCAGCGCGACCAGGCCAAACAGCAGCTCGCGCTCGCGCAGGATCAGCGCCGCTATACGCAGCTGGTTGCCGACCACGCGGGCGTGATCACCGCCGAAAACGCCGACACCGGCCAGAACGTGCAGGCGGGGCAAGCCGTCTATCAACTGGCCTGGACCGGCGAGATCGACGTGGTGAGCGATCTGCCGGAAAACGCCATCGCGGGCCTGCGCACGGGCGATACGGCTCAGGTCACGCTGCCCGCGCTGCCGGGCCGCCGCTATGCCGCGAAAGTGCGCGAACTCGCGGCCGCCGCCGATCCGCAAAGCCGCACGTGGCGCGTGAAGCTCACGCTCGAACATCCCGACGCCGATGTGCGTCTCGGCATGACCGCGAACGTCGCGCTGGCGGCAAACAACGCGAACAACGTGCCCCAGGACGCATACACGGTCCCGGCCACCGCCCTCTTCCACGACGGCAACGCGCCCGCGCTCTGGATCGTGCAAGGCGCGGACAACGTGCTGCAACTGCGCCGCGTGAGCGTCTCGCGCTACGACGCGCGCACCATCACCGTGACGAACGGCCTCAAGGACGGCGAGCGCGTCGTCGTGCAAGGCGTGCACACGGTCACCGTCGGCGAAAAAGTGCGCCCGATTGCGCCGCTGCATCCCGAGGACTTCGCGTCATGAGCGAGGTACCCGAGCAGGAACACGACCGCGAGCCAGGCGCGGATCATCAGGAAGGCCGCTTTAATCTCTCCGCCTGGGCGCTGCGCCATCAGGCGCTGGTGATCTTCGTGATCGCGCTCGCGACGATCTTCGGCGCGCTCTCGTACACGCGTCTTTCGCAGTCCGAGGATCCGCCCTTCACGTTCCGCGTGATGGTGATCCAGACCTTCTGGCCCGGCGCGACCGCGCGCCAGGTCGAGGACGAAGTCACGAGCCGCATCGGCCGCAAGCTCCAGGAAACGCCGTATATCGACTTCCTGCGCAGCTATTCGCGTCCGGGCGAGTCGCTGGTGTTCTTCACGATGAAGGACTCCGCGCCCGTCAGCGAGGTGCGCGAAACGTGGTATCAGGTGCGCAAGAAGGTCGGCGACATCGCGCCGATGCTGCCGCAAGGCGTGCAAGGCCCGTTTTTCAACGACGAATTCGGCGACGTCTACACCAACATCTACACGCTCGAAGGCGACGGCTTCTCGCCCGCGCAACTGCACGACTACGCCGACAAGCTGCGCGAGGAACTGCTGCGCGTGAAGGACGTGGGCAAGGTCGATTATTTCGGCGACCCGAACCAGCGCATCTATATCGAAATTCCGAACGCGCAGCTCACGCGCCTCGGCATTTCGCCCACGCAGATCGGCCAGGTGATCGGCGCGCAGAACAGCGTCGCGGCCTCGGGCACGCTCACCACCGCCGACGACCGTGTGTTCGTGCGCCCGAGCGGCCAGTTCACCGACCTCAAGACGCTCGCCGACACGCTCATCACCGTGAACGGCCACAACTTCCGGCTCGGCGACATCGCCACGATCCGGCGCGGCTACGACGATCCGCTCGCCACGCAGATGCGCTACGACGGCAAGGCCGTGCTCGGCATCGGCATCACAATGCAGCCGGGCGGCGACGTGATCCGGCTCGGCAAAGCGCTTGACGCCCGTATCAACACCTTGCGCGCCGAACTGCCCGCGGGCCTCAAGCTTACCGAAGTGTCGAGCATGCCCGACGCGGTCTCGCATTCCGTCGACGACTTCGTCGAAGCCGTGGCCGAAGCCGTCGGCATCGTGCTGGTCGTGAGCCTCGTCTCGCTGGGCGTGCGCACGGGCATGGTGGTCGTCATCACGATTCCGATCGTGCTGGCCGTCACCGCGCTCGTGATGTTTCTGTTCGACATCGGCCTGCACAAGGTCTCGCTCGGCACGCTGGTGCTCGCGCTCGGCCTGCTCGTCGACGACGCGATCATCTCCGTCGAAATGATGGCCGTGAAGCTCGCGCAGGGCTGGAACCGCACGCGCGCCGCCGCTTTCGCGTACACGAGCACGGCGTTCCCGATGCTCACCGGCACGCTCGTGACCGTCTCGGGCTTTTTGCCGATTGTGCTGGCGAAGTCGAGCACGGGCGAATACACGCGCTCGATTTTCCAGGTGTCGGCGATTGCGCTGATCGCGTCGTGGTTCGCGGCCGTGGTGCTGATTCCGCTGCTCGGCTACCGCCTGCTGCCCGAGCGCAAGCGTGACGCCAACGCGCCGCACGACGAACATCACGAAGACGACATCTACGACACGCGTTTCTACCATCGGCTGCGCGGCTGGATCGGCTGGTGCATCGAGCGCAACTTCGTCGTGCTCGGGCTCACGCTGGTGCTGTTCGTGGTCGCGCTCGCGGGCTTCACGCTGATCCCGCAGCAGTTTTTCCCGAGTTCCGATCGCCCCGAACTGCTCGTCGACGTGCGGCTGCCCGAAGGCGCATCGTTCGACGCGACGCTGCGCCAGGCGAAGCGACTCGAAGAAGCGCTCAAGGGCCGTCCGGAAATCGATCATTCGATCGACTTCGTCGGCACCGGCGCGCCGCGTTTCTATCTGCCGCTCGACCAGCAATTGCAGCAGCCGAATTTCGCGCAGTTCGTCATCACGGCGAAGTCGGTGAAGGATCGCGAGAAGCTGGCAGAATGGCTCGAAACCAAACTGCGCAACGATTTTCCGGCGGTGCGCACGCGTCTTTCGCGGCTGGAGAACGGACCGCCCGTCGGCTATCCGGTGCAGTTCCGCGTGAGCGGCGACGACATCGCGACCGTGCGCGGCATCGCCGATCGCGTGGCCGCGGCCATGCGCGCCGACAAGCGCACCGAAAACGTCAGCTTCGACTGGGACGAGCCGGCCGAACGCTCGCTGCACTTCGAGATCGATCAGCAGAAGGCGCGCGCGCTCAATGTGAGTTCGCAGGATGTCGCCAACTTCCTGCAGATGACCTACTCCGGCTACACCGTCACGCAGTATCGCGAGCGCGACAAGCTCATCAGCGTCGATCTGCGCTCGCCGCCCAACGAGCGCGTCGATCCCGCGCACATGCTCTCGCTCGCCATGCCCACGCCGAACGGCCCGGTGCCGCTCGGCGCGCTCGGGCATCTCGAGAACACGCTCGAATACGGCGTGATCTGGTCGCGCGACCGGCAGCCCACCATCACCGTGCAGTCCGATGTGCGCCAGGGCGCGCAAGGGATCGACGTCACCCATGCGTTGCAGAAAACGCTCAAGTCGATCCAGGCCACGCTGCCGACGGGTTATCGGATCGAAGTGGGCGGCTCGGTCGAGGAAAGCATGAAAGGCCAGACGTCGATCTACGCGCAGTTGCCGATACTCGTGATCGCCGTGCTCACGCTGCTGATGATCCAGTTGCAAAGTCTGTCGCGCGTGATGATGGTCGTGCTGACGGCGCCGCTCGGGCTGATCGGCGTGGCCGTCGCGCTGCTGCTGTTCAACGAGCCGTTCGGCTTTGTCGCGATGCTCGGCGTGATCGCCATGTTCGGCATCATCATGCGCAACTCGGTGATTCTCGTGGATCAGATCGAGATGGATATCCGCGCGGGGCATCCGCGCTTCGACGCCATCGTGGGCGCGACCGTGCGGCGTTTCCGCCCGATCATGCTGACGGCGGCGGCCGCCGTGCTCGCGCTCATTCCGCTCGTGCGCTCTAACTTCTTCGGGCCGATGGCCACCGCGCTGATGGGCGGCATCACGAGCGCCACGGTGCTCACGCTGTTCTTCCTGCCCGCGTTGTACGCGACCGCGTTCCGCGTGCGCAGCAGCGAAACCGACCAGCCTCAAGCGAACGCGGGGAAAGCATCATGACCATTTCCACGCCGACGAAGATGGGCGAGGCCGTACGCGCGGCCCGGCGCACGGCCGCTGCCTCGCGCCTGCGCCTGAGCGCGGCGGCCCTGGCGGCGCTGCTCGCGAGCGCCTGTTCGTGGGGGCCGGACGGCAAGCCGCCCGCAATGCCGCAGCCCGCGCATTACGGCGCCGAGCCGCAAGCGGCGCAGACGGTCGCCGCGCAAGGCGTCGCGCAGCAGTTCGATGTGGGCGCGCAGCCGGTGCCGCAGTGGTGGACGCTCTACGACTCGCCGCAGCTCGATGCGCTCGTCGAGGAAGGCCTCGCGAACAGCCCGAATCTCACCGCGGCCGATCACAGCCTGCAAGCCGCGAAGGAACAGTTGCGCGGTCAGATCGGCAGTTCGATGCTGCCGACCGTCGATGCACTCGGCACCGCGCAGCGCCAGCGCGCGCCCGGCATACCGCAACTCGGCATCGACAAGCTCCAGTACGACGTGTTCGCGGGGCTCGTCGAAGTGCGGTACTCGTTCGACCTGTTCGGCGCGACGCGACTGAACAACGCGGCGCTCGCCTCGCGCGTGAACATGCAGGTGTTCCAGTTCGAGTCGGCGCGACGCGCGCTGGCCGCCAACATCGTCGCGAGTGCGCTGGGCGCGGCCACGCTGCATGCGCAGATCGACACGACCGTGCAGTTGATCGCGCTCGCCAACGCGCAAGCCGACGAAATGCAGAAACGCTACGCGCTCGGCGCCGTGTCGCACACCGATTTGCTGAATGCGCAGCAGAGCGCGGCGTCGCTGGCGGCCAACCTGCCGGGACTGCGTCAGCAATGGACGGCGATGCGCCACGCGCTCGCCGTGCTGCTCGGCCGCACGCCCGACAATGCGCCGCCCGATCTCGATCTCGCGAGCCTGCATCTGCCGCAGCAGGTGCCGGTGGTGGTGCCGTCGGAACTGCTGAAAACGCGTCCCGACATCGAGGCCGCGAGCGCGGCGCTGATCGCCGCTTCCGCCGACGTGGGCGCGGCGACGGCGCAGATGTTCCCGAGCATCACGCTCTCGGCGGGCCTCGGGCAGGCGGGCTTCAGCTGGCCGGTGGTCACGTCGGGCGTAGGCGCGCTGTGGGCGATCGGCGCCTCGCTCACGCAACCGATCTTTCACGGCGGCGCGCTGGTCGCGCAGCGGCGCGCGGCGCTGCAGACCTATGATGCGGCCAGCGCGTCGTACCGGCAGACCGTGCTGGCGGCGTTCCAGGACGTGGCCGACCGGCTCGCCTCGCTGGAGCACGACGCGCAGGCGCTCGATGCAGCGGGCACCTCGGCGCAGGCCGCCCAAGGCGTCTACGACGACACCAACGCGCGCTACAAGCTCGGCGCGCTGCCCTACTACGCCGTGCGCCAAAGCGAGCAGCAATGGCGCAATGCGCGTCTCGACGAGATTCGTTATCGCGGCGCGCGTCTGTCCGACACGGCGGCGCTGTTTCAGGCGATGGGTACCCCGCCGTCGGACAATCCCGTTTCTTCTCCGAAAGCGGCCGCCGATGCCGCTGCATCGGCCTCCGCGGTGAGCAACTGATACGCACCCGGCGTTTCGCATGATTCGTTGAAAAGCGCCTGAAACAGGCGCTTTTCACGTTTTTCTGTCAGAAAAATCGCAGGACTCTTTTTGGGATGTGGCTGCTACACTCCCCGTCACATCAGCTCATCGCAAAATAATTCATTAGTGATGCTGATGAAAATAATGACTGATCGGAGCGTTTAAGGGCGTGGGCTGTGCATCGTCGCATCGCGTGCATGGTCGCGTCCGCGGACCACAACCTCGAGCATGACGACCATGACTGCCTTCTTCCGATACACGATCTCGCTCGCGCTGCTCATCGCCGTCAGTCACGCGGCGTACGCAGGCATCGATTGCGCCGGCTCGCGTGGCGGCTTTCGCTTCCAGAACCACGATAGCTGGACCGGCACGGACAAGCTCGAACACTTCGGCTTGTCCGCGCCATTCGGTGCAATCGGTGGCTGGCTCGCGCGCGATACCGGACATCCGGTGATCTACGGCACATTGATCGGCACGGTGCCGGGCTTGCTGAAAGAGGCGTTCGACGGCACCTGCCGCAGCGACGGATTCTCGTACAAGGACCTGTTCGCGGACGCGCTCGGCGCGCTCACAGGCGCGTGGCTCACGCACTGGGGGTTGATGTTCTCGCGTACATCGCATAGCCAAACCTTCGGTCTGCGATACGACAGCGTGTTTTGAGGCGCAATCTGCCTTGCGCGGCACGCGCGCGAAAGCGCCATGCGGATCAGCGGGTTAGATTTGATCTTCAGAGGTTACCCACAGGGATGCTAACAAAAACTGTGGATAGCTCCAGACTGTCTGCGTGGCCACTCGCCCCTATCATTGCTCGGCATCCTAATGATTGACATTGCACCCCTGCCTGGTCGGAGTGCCGGTCGATTACCCGTTAAACGTGAAGCCCTTCCACTGGAAGCCGCGTGCTTCCTCCAGCGAGCACAGCCACATCCATTGCCCGGGGACCATCGGGCAGGACGAACGGTCTGTGGTCAGCGGTACGGTGCGTACCACGTCGAACTTCTGCCCCTTCTCGATGCGCAGGATATCGGTGGGTCCGGACTCCTTCGTCCAGCCCTCCCAATAGCCGCTTTCCGGGCAGACGCCCCCTGTGCAGAGGTTCATGTAGCCGTAGTCATTGCGCTTCTTGAGTCGTTCTTCCTCGCGCTTCTGTTTGCGCATTTCTGGTGTTAGCAACGGATAGGCGCGGGCAATTCTCACTAACCACAGTGACGGCTGCGTACCAACTGGTGCATCACTTCCCGGTTCGAAATAGGTAAGTTCAACATCGACTGGAAAGCGACTATCCGAATGCGCATTCGCACGGAAACGATATCTATGCTGTCCGGGCGTTTCAGCCAAGGGCGGTCCCATATCGTTGTCTTTGGACCGAGATCCATCGCTGCTTACCCAATAATCGGCCAAATCGAGTTCCTGCTTCAGAACGGATATGGATATTCCGCGAACCGCTACATAGAAAGTCAGTCGGAATTCGGATGGCACTATTTTCAACATAGAGCGATCGTCAGTATAGTCAAGCGGATCATCAACCGTCCTTAGCTTGATGGAGGCTTCTGGCATTTCATTGTTATGGAAAGAATATACTTCCCCAAAATCGGAAAATACCGATTTTGTTGACTGATGGATTTTCCCAAATGCGGGATTGTTAACGTCCAAAGGCTTGTCGTCTCGCAGAACCAGCATGGCCTCCCGCAATGCGTTCACTATCGCCACCCTTTGCGTATCTGTTACCTGATCAGCCATTGCCGAAGACTCCGATTTCTTCAAGGGCATGTCGATAGTGCCTTGTGCAAGTGCCGGGATTGACCAGGTCAGCATGGTCAGGATTATCCCAATACTGCATAACTGCAATTTCGGTCGCAAATGCATCCTCCTCGTGGTAATGGGTGTAGTATCCAGGCTCGTCGCGTTGCCCCATCGCCAAAGCCTGCTCCAGCGTAACGCCACGCATTTTTGCGACTTCGGCCTGCACCTTGTCAGCATCCGCAAATGCCGGTTTCCATGGTTCATACCCGATTCCAGCTTCCCGGTTAACAACAATGAACCACCAGTATTGAAAGATGAGCATGCGATGTACGCCAATCTTGACGAGATCGTTTCTCGGAAATTGCTGCTTTTCAGCCAGCGTCAGGATATCTTCCTGCGTAGTCGTTTTGAACATTGCTGCAATACCAGGAAACTGCCTGTAGTCGTCCGGATATGTTCCGTAAAGTGACATCATCCAGAACCTTTGCTGACAGTGACGTGCTTCATGGTAGATCGTTGTTGCTAATCCTCTAAGTCGTGCGTCGAAGCTCCCCCGCGCGCTCGCCTTTTTTGCATCCGTTTTAGCGGCATCAATCATGTCAAATTGATTCAACAAAATGGAAATTGTTGCTTCAGTGATATGCATCGTCCACGCTGTGGCGTTAAATACCGCCGCTTCAGTACCCCTGAGGTTAAACCCCGATACTTTCGCGGACTCGCGCGTAAGAATTTCAAGGTCGGGCATCGCGGATTTTGGCATTCCAAAAGCCCCAGACTGAAGGGCGGCGGTGAGCGCGTCCTTAACCGCAATTGTGATTTGCTCTGCGAGCAATGTGCTGGACGCGGATCTCCCCCCCTTCCAGTCTATGGCCGTCAGCGTTTTCTTGACTGCTGCCGTATAGGCTTTCGCGACCGGGTATTCAACGTCTTTCCGCGACAGCCCAATTGAAATATCCGCCTTGGCGCTGCCAATAAAGCGGTACGTCCGCAGGCCGAAATTCATTGGATCGCACGACAGGAACGCTGGCTCCCTGGCCTGCGATGTCGCCCCCGTCTGTGGAGTGGAAACGGTCTTGTTGCCAACCTGCATGGTCTGCGCCGGCGCCACCGCGTTCGGTGGTGGCAGGCTCGCATCCTGGTAGACCGTCGTACTGACCAGCCCGACGACGTGATCCGGCTCGCTCTGCGACATCAGCTCGATCATGCCGAACATCGTCGCATTGCTTGTGACCAGCTCCATTTCCCCCAGCTCATTTGTCACACCGCTGATGACCCGCCCATCATCGAGCGTCATGCGGTACGGCTGGTTTGAGATCGCGAAGCCCCCCTGGTTCTCCACCAGCACGTGATGCGCTGCGAACTTGCCAGGGCTGTCCGGCGTCACCGGAAACTGCACCGGTTGACCTTGCGGGTCCGCTGTCGCATGTCCTGCCGCGTGAATCAGATGCTGTCCGTTGGTGTAGACGTAGAACCCATCCGGTCGCAGGCTGACAAGCGTGTTGTTGCAGCGGAGATTGATCCCTTTCGGCGCATTGATGTCGACACGCCCCTGGGTGCTCGTTACCGTCATGTCATCCTGCGACATCAGCGTCATCGTGCCGTTGCGCGACTCGGCATGGACCGGCCCGGTCGATATCAGCCGGATGGTCTCCTGTGCATAGAAGGCAATCTTCTTCAGCACCGACACCAGCAACGACTTGCCCGCCGCAAGCGACACGTGACCCGTGGCGCTTGCCGCCAGATGCCGCCCGCTCGACAGGTGCAGGTCGTCGGTCGCCGCCGCCTGGATGCCCGCCGCGCTCGCGAGCAGCAGGTGAGGCCGCTCGAATTCAGGGAAATCATCCGCGCCCGCGCGCGGATTCGCGCTGCCGCGCAGCTCATCGTTCGCGGTCTTGATCGCTGTCACGGCGTCGCTCTGATCGCGCCCCGGCTCCTGTGCGCCGCGCTGCTGCGCGAGTTGCGCCGCGTTTTCGTGGATGTCGCGCGCCGCCGTCAGCCACTCGATGCACTCCTCGTCCACGCGGTTCTCACCCGGCGCGTAGCGCAGCGTCCTGTAGGCCTCGCCGTGCTGCTGGAACGCGCCCATCGTGTCCGCGATAACGAGGCGGTGAAAACCTTTCGAGTGCTCAAACCAGAAGAACAGACCCGCGCGTTCGCACCAGCGCATGAAGCACGTGAAGTCAGATTCGAAATACTGTCGTTGCAGGTCGCGCACGGGATAGTGTCCACCGTGGATCGGCCCCGCGACACGCCAGTCAATCGATACCGGGTAGTCCGCCAGCAGTTCGCGGATCGCATCGATCACTGTTTTGTTCTGGAAAACGCGATAGTTCTGCCCCATCGACGCCTGCTTCAGCGTCGGCTCCAGCACGAATTCGTAGACCATCGTGCGATCGTTACGCTCGATGAAGCGCGCCGTGCTCACACGCCCGGTAATTTCGCGCACGTGGAAACCGATGTTGCCCTGTCCCGTATTGCCAGGCATGCCGGGGATGAACGTGCCGCGCCCGGGAATGTCGATGGACACAGTAATCTCGGTGCCGACGATGGCGTCGAGATCAAGCGCGGTGTCGAGCGTCCACGGCGCGCGCAGATCGGTTTTTGCGCGCACGGTGTAGTGAAAAAGGCCGCCGACTGACTCCGTACCCTTCAGGCTGATGGGGACCAGCAGGGAATGCGTCACTTCCTTCTGCGGCACGGTCGGATTCAGACGCCAGTACCAGTCCTCGCGCGGTGTGAGCGGTGTGAATCGCGGAATGGCCGCGCCGTCGATCTCCATCGGCCTCCCGGGGGCACGATAGCGTTCCCGGCTGGAATCGCTGTGGTTTTGCATGGAATGCCTCACGCCCCGATGAGCGTGGCACCGCACGCGGTTGTGTCGCCGATGAACATCACCTTCACGCCGTTATGCGTGCGCGAGCCCGATGCCTTCCCCGGATAGTCGCCGCCGCACTTCGGACAGCGCACCCGATGCCCTTCGAGCATCACCGGCACGCCGTGGTGTTGCAGATTCGGCGCGGCTTCGATGACCTCGCCGCCATGATCCGTGGCGTCGCCCAGGCGGGCGACTTCGCGCCCCGTTATGTCGTCTCTCATCTGCCGTTGCTTTCCGTGAAATCCACTAAACACGCATTGGCGCATGGGGGATAACAGAGGCGATATGAGAGCAGTCCGAATAGCGAATGCGCGGTGCCTGGTTTGGGGGCGTTTTGATCTGGGCCAGGATCCCGGGATCGTTCGCTATCCAAATTCTTTCTGCGACACGAGCGAACAAGCCGACTTGCTGGCACTTCGCGCCGCAAGAGAACGGATCGATCAACACTGCCGGCGCAACGGTAGTTCAGCGCAATCGCGGAAGACTTATCCCCAGTTTTTGTTGAAGTCCCTGTGGACAAGCCCTGGGCAACCCACCCAAACCCTTGTTGCCAAAGAGAATTGTCCGCGCAAAACAAAACACGGCACGTCGTTGCCGACGTGCCGTGTAATGAGGTGAAGCGGCGAACCTGAGCGAATACCGCAGCGTTACGGCTTGTTCGTCTCAAACAGATCCATGATCTGCTGCTTCTCGCTCGTGGTCACGCTCGGCGGCGTCATGCCGCCCGGACCCATGCTGCCCGTTGCGCCGCTCGCATCGCTGGCCGCGCCGGCCGGCACGCCCGCATCCATGCCGATGGCCGAAACGAAGCCCGCACCCGGCGTCATATCCGAGTAGTACAGCTCGCTGCCGATGGTCGTGAGACCTTGCGGCATCGGCGGCTCTTCCTGCGGAATGCCTCGCAGCGCCTTGCTCATGTAGTCGACCCAGATCGGCAACGCGAGCTGCGCGCCGAACTCGCGGCTGCCGAGGCTCTTCGGCTGGTCGTAACCCATCCACGCAACCGCCACCAGCGTGTGCTGATAGCCGGCGAACCAGCCGTCGTGCGCGTCGTTGGTCGTACCGGTCTTGCCTTGCAGGTCGTCGCGATGCAGCACGTTGGTGCCCGCGCCCGTCCCCGCCGTCGCCACCGAATGCAGCAGGCTGTTCATGATGTACGCGTTACGCGGCGTGATCGTCTGCGGCGCGTTCTGGCCGGCGACCAGCGGCTGCGCACGCGAGATCGGCTGGCCGTGCGCGTCGTCGACTTCGGCGATCAGATACGGATTGATGCGATAACCGCCGTTCGCGAACACCGAGTACGCACCCGCCGATTGCAGCGGCGTGACGAGCCCCGCGCCGAGCGCCATCGGCAGATACGGCGGTGTCTTGTCCGCGTCGAAACCGAAGCGCTGCGTCACGTAATCCTGCGCGTACTTCGTGCCGATATACGACAGGATGCGGATCGACACGAGGTTCTTCGACTTCTGCAGCGCGAGGCGCATCGGCATCGGGCCGTCGGGTTGATCGTCGTCCTTCGGTTCCCATGCGTCGCCGCCCGGCGAGCTCGGCGGAAAATACAGCGGCGCATCGTTGATGATGGTCGCCGGTCCGAGGCCCTTTTCGAGCGACGCCGAATAGATGAACGGCTTGAAGCTCGAACCCGGCTGACGCCAGGCTTGCGTGACGTGGTTGAACTTGTTCTTGTTGAAATCGAAGCCGCCGATCAACGCGCGGATCGCACCGTCCTGCGGCGTGAGCGAGACGAGCGCGCCCTCCACCTGCGGCAACTGCGTGATCTGCCAGTCGTTCTTCTCGTCGGCGATCAGGCGCACGATCGAGCCGGACTTAATGCGCAGCGCGTTCGACGCGCGCGGCGACAGACCCGCCGCCACGAAGCGCAGGCCCTGGCCCGTCACCGTGATCTGCGTACCGTCGAGCAGTTGCGCCGTCACCGATTTCGGCGTGGCGTCGATCACGACCGCGGAGACGAGGTCGCCGTTGTCGGGGTGATCGGTCAGTGCGTCGTCGATCGCCTGGTCGCGGTCGTCGCCGGCCGGCGGCAGTTGCACGAAACCTTCCGGACCGCGATAGCCGTGACGGCGCTCGTAATCCATCACGCCCTTGCGCACGGCGGCGTAGGCGGCGTTCTGGTCGGCGCTGTCGATGGTCGTGGTGACCGTGAGACCGCGCGTGTACGTTTCGTCCTTGTACTGCGCATACATCATCTGGCGCACCATTTCCGCGACGTACTCGGCGTGCACGCTGTACTCGGTGCCCGCGGTGCGCGTGTGCAGCGGCTCCTTGATGGCCTCGTCGTACTGTGCCTGGGTCACGTAGCCGAGATCGAGCATGCGCTTGAGGATGTACGCCTGGCGGATCTTCGCGCGCTTCGGATTGACGATCGGGTTATACGCGGACGGCGCCTTCGGCAGACCCGCGAGCATCGCCGCTTCGGCGAGCGTGATGTCCTTGAGATCCTTGCCGAAGTACACGCGCGCGGCGGCCGAAAAACCGTAGGCGCGCTGACCCAGATAAATCTGGTTCATGTACAGCTCGAGGATCTGATCCTTCGTGAGCGCACGTTCGATCTTGTACGCCAGCAGCATTTCGTAGATCTTGCGCGTGTAGGTCTTCTCGCTCGAGAGGAAGAAGTTACGCGCGACCTGCATCGTGATCGTGCTCGCGCCCTGCGACGCGCCGCCGTGCATCAGATCGGCCACGCCTGCGCGCAGAATGCCGACGAAGTCGACGCCGCCGTGTTCGTAGAAGCGATAGTCCTCGATCGCGAGCACGGCCTTCTTCTGCACGTCGGGGATGTCGTCGAAGCGCACGAGCTGACGTCGCTCTTCACCGAATTCGCCGATCAGCACGTGGTCGGCCGTGTAGATGCGCAGCGGCACCTTCGGCTGATAGTTCGTGAGCGCGTCGAGCGAAGGCAGCTGCGGGCCCATCACGACGAGCGCATAGCCGACGATCAGCGCGCCCACCACGGCCAGCGTGGCGAACAGGCCGAAGAAGCCGAGCGCGATCGACGCACCGATCGAGCGGCGTTTGGGCCGTTCGTCGCGCGCGTCGTCGCGGCGCTGCGGCTCGCGTCCACGGTTGAAGGAGGGTTCCCGATCGTCGTTCGGGTACTGCGGTGAAGGCGGTCGTTTAATGATAGGCATGACTGGAATGATTGGCGCGTTCGTTTGCGCCGCGGCTGCGCGGCAAGCGCGCGTAGATCTCGATCATGGCGTCATGGCGCCAATGCGGCATGTGACGGCGCCGCGCCCCGAGCGCGGTTCCGTAACGCGGCCGGCAACGCCCCCGTCCGGCCACGTGGCGCGCGAATTCCGCGCGCCGTCGCAAGGTGAATCTTTCATCACCCTTTCGCGTGAAGCCCGCCCATGAAGCCTTGTGCGCTGCATCGACGCGAAATGTAACAGCGCATTCTAAATAATTCGGGCGGGGGCGGTCGCGCTTTTTTTGTAAGAGTTTCCTGGACAAGCTCATGCCGACCTGTTTATTCGCCGTGAATGCCGTGCGGTGACGGCAGTTTGCGCCACCTGACGCGTTCTGCGGAGAAAGTGTCGAAGCGACAGGAGATCGGCGCGCGCTTTCGACGCTGTGCGCCCCGATCCGCAATAGATCATTGCGCGCTGCGCAAGCGCCGTGCGCGCAGCTTGGCGTTGCGCATCGCGCGTCTCGTCTTATCATGGAGAGATTGCTGCACGCCCCTGCGCGAGCGGCGGCCATCGCGCTGCTGTAACGGCCGCCCCACCCGCGCCGGACCCGAGGTCATTCGAGGCCGACCCCGACGCCGATCCATCGGCGAGCCGATCATGAACAAGCCCAGCGAACGCATCGTGGTCTTCGTCACCCCCGCGCAGAAACGCGCGATCTCCGCCACTGCCGACGAACTCGGCATCAGCATCAGCGAGCTCATGCGGCGCGCGGTGATCGCCTTCAGCGCAACCAGCGACCAGGTGAAGGCGGCCAGCATCGTCGACCGTCTGAACGCGCCGCGCCAGCCTGACGCGCTCGCGCAGGTCTTGCGCAAGGCCGCCAAACCGCTGAAGCCGGGACGCGCCGGTATCCGGCCCGCTGTCGCCGGCGAAGCAAACGCGCCGCTCGAAACCGCCACGCCGCTCGAACACGCGCAGACATCCGACGAAACACACGAAGATCACGAGGCCCGTCTCGAACACGACGCCACGCACGAAGTGGCGCAAGCGGTCGCACGCCTCGCGGCATCCGCCGCCGAAAGCGCTGCGCAGGAAAGCCACGCCGCGCTGCCGCAAGACGTGCATTTCGCCGATAACGAACCGCTGCAGCCGCTCAGCGGCACACCGTTCGCCCGTCGCACGCTCGACGACCGCGACGAAGAAGACACACATCGCCATGGCCCCGCGCCCGAGGGCGGCAAGTTCGCCTGAGCGCGCGCCTGCCCGCGCCAATTAGACGGCCAACGCGACGGCCGATGCACGCGCGACGCACCCTCTGCGCGCCGTGCCTTTAAGTCCCTTTTAAGAGACCCCGTGGTGTAATATCCGCGAGCGATGCGCGCTGGGCCACGCATGAAACGCGGCGCGACGTGAAGAAAGGTCAATTGTGTCGGCGTGAATCGTTCGCGCTATTGCAATCGGCGCTTTCGTCCCGATTTGCGCGCTGCATGCGCGGCTCGCCCAAAGCGGCGTAAGCTGAACGCGAGGCGCGCGCACGTGCCGCAAGCCGCATCGCGGCCCGCCAAATGTAGGGCCGATCTCATTTCACCGGAGAATTACATGTCGCTTTTCGACTCCATCTCTCGCACGGTCAAGGGTCTCTTGAACGATGCCGCCGACTCCGTGCAGGACCCGTCGCGCGACGCGCGCCAGATCGTGCGCGAACTCGACGACAGCATTGCGAAAGCCGAGAACTCGCTCGTCGAGATCCAGGCGCAGGTCGCAATGCAGCAAAGCAAGCGCGACGTGGCCGCCGACAAGGCGAAGAAGTACGAAGACGGCGCGAAGCGCGCGCTGCAATCGGGCGACGAAGCGCTCGCTCGCGAGGCGCTCGGCGCGCAGTCGACGGCTGAAGCCGAACGCGACGCGCTCGCGGCGGAACTCGCCAAGCTCGAACCGTCGGTCGACCAGCTGAAGCAGCAGATCGACGACATGCGCTCGCGCCGCAACGACCTCAACGCACGCTCGAACATCCTGCAGGCGAAGCAGCAGATCGCCCAGGCCAAGGACGTCGCGGCGACCGCGCTCGGCGGCATCGGCGGCAAGAATCTTGCGCAGGACTTCCAGAAGCTCGAAGACAAGGTGAATCTGTCGAACGCCCGCTCCGACGCCCGCCTGAATTCGGCGGACACGTCGAGCGGCAAGGCGCTCGACGACAAGCTCGCCGCGCTGAACAAGGGCCCGTCGGTGGATGACCGCCTCGAAGCCCTGAAAAAGCAGCTGAATACGCCGGCGCAGTAACACGCCGCGCGTGACGGATGCGGCGCAGCGGTCTTCGCGCGCCGCATCCACGTAACACTGTCATGGAGACGGGCGACAAGCCGCCCGGCCTGCAACATGAAAAAGTTTTTTGTCGCTGTTTTCGCTTCGCTTGCGCTCGTGAGCGGCCTGGCGTTCGCCGTGCCGAGCGTCCAGCAGATCGAATCCGCGATGTCGCAAGGCGACTGGCAACGCGCCGACTCGGGTCTCACCGAGGTTCTGCAGGCGCATCCGGACAACGCCCGCGCGCACTATCTGTACGCGCAGGTGCTCAACCGCGAAGGCCGTTACGCCGATGCGCTCACGCAGGTCCAGCAGGCGAAGCAGCTCGACCCGCAAGTGCGCTTCACGCAGCCGCAGCGCTTCGCGCAGGTCGAAGCCAAAATCCGCTCCGACGCCGCGCGCGCCGGTAGCGTCACCACCAACCGCGCAAGCAATCCGTTCGCGCAGCAATCGCAATCCGTCGCGCCCGCCGCCGCCATGGCCGCTGCCGCGCCGGTCAGGCACGGTCCGGGCATCGGCATGTGGATCGGGATTGCGATCGTCGTGATCGGCATCGCGCTCGTGCTGCGCTGGACGCTGCGCCGCGCGAAATCGAACGACGACGCCAAGGCCGGCGACGACCGCCGCGACCAGCTCAAGCGCGCCACCGACCTGCTCAACGGCGTGCGTTCGCTCAAGCTCGACGTGAAGCTCTCGACGGCCGCCGGTCACGAGGTGCTGGAGAAAGATCTCGAAGCGTTCGAAACGCAGCTTCGCGGCGTGGTCGAACGGCTTTCGGGCAGCACGAATCCGGTCGCACCCTACGAGATCGAAGATCTGGAACGCCAGTTCGAAAGCCTCAAGGCGCGCGCCGAAGGCCGCTCCGATCCGAACGCCCAGGCCGCCGCGCCGGCGGCCGCGTACGGCAGCGGCTCGGCCTACGCGCGTGAAGCCGACGCCGCCTTTGGTCACAATCCGCAATATCCGCCGCAATATCCGCCACAGCAGCAACCGCAAGTCATCGTGCAGCAAGGCGGCGGTGGAATGGGCGGCATGGGCGGACTGCTGACGGGCGTGCTGCTCGGCGAGGCGCTCAACCACGGCCGCGACCGTGTGATCGAACGCGACGTGATCGTCGACGACGACGGCCGCCGTGTGCCGCGCGACGGCGGCAACGGCGGCGGTCTCGACTTCGGCCAGGGCTCGAACGACTGGGACGACGGTTCGGGCGGCGGCGTCGACATGGGCAGCAACGACAGCAGTTCCGACGACTGGAACAGCTAGGCGCCCAGCCGCCGCGCATTCGCCGCTGCTTTTGGATCACGGGCTCCCTCGCGGAGCCCGTTTTACATCGGCGCTGCCTTTCATTTTTCGAGCACGCGCTCCCGCTTTGAAGAAGCACACGATCATGGCCACACCTGCGGGACCCTCCTCCACTGCGCCGCGCATCGTCATCGTCGGCAGCGGTTTTGCCGGTATTGGCATGGCGATCCGCTTGCGCCGCATGGGCATCGAGTCGTTCACGATCTACGAGGCCGCCGCGAGCCTCGGCGGCACCTGGCGCGACAACGCCTATCCCGGCGCGGCGTGCGATGTGCCGTCGCATCTCTATTCGTTTTCATTCGAGCCGAACCCGGACTGGACGCGCACCTACGCGCCGCAACAGGAGATTCTCGACTATCTCGAACGCTGCGCGCGCAAATACGACGTCGAGCGCTTCGTCGTCTATCGCTCGCGGGTAAGCGCCGCGCGTTTCGATGTGACGCGCGCCGTCTGGGTGATCGAGATCGAGCGCGAAGGCGTGACCGAAACCGTGGAAGCCGATCTGCTGATCGCCGCCAACGGACCGCTCTCGCGTCCCGCCCTGCCCGCGATCGACGGGCTCGATCGCTTCGAAGGCACGCTGTTTCACTCGGCGCGCTGGGATCACGACTACGCGCTCGAAGGCAAACGCGTGGCCGTGATCGGCACGGGTGCGAGCGCGATCCAGTTCGTGCCGCGCATCCAGCCGCGCGTCGCGCAGCTCACGGTGTTCCAGCGCACGCCGCCGTGGATCATGCCGCGCCGCGACCGCGCGATCAGCGCGCGCCGGCGCTGGATTTACCGACACGTTCCGCTCGCGCAGCGGCTCGCGCGCGCGGCCATCTATTGCCAGCTCGAATCGCGCGCGCTCGGCTTTATCGTCGATTTGCGCCTGCTGAATGCGCCGATGAAATTCGCGCGCAACTATCTGGCGCACAAGGTCAAGGACGCGGCACTGCGCGCGAAACTCGCGCCCGATTACCTGCTCGGCTGCAAGCGCGTGCTGCTATCGAGCGACTATCTGCCGGCGCTCACGCAGCCTAACGTGGCGCTCGTAACGGAGCCGATTCGCGAAGTGGTCGCCGATGGCGTCGTGACGCAAGACGGCACGCATCATCGCGTCGATGCGATCGTCTGCGGCACGGGTTTTCAGGTCAACGACGTGGATGCGCCGTTTCGCGTGACGGGCCTCAATGGCGCGGATCTCGGCGAAGCGTGGCGGCGGGACGGTCCCGAGGCATATCTGGGCGCGAGCGTGGCGGGCTTTCCGAACTTCTTCATCGTGATCGGCCCGAACACGGGTCTCGGCCACAACTCGATGATCTACATGATCGAGTCGCAGATCCGCTATATCGCCGATTGCATCCGCGCGATGCAGCGCCGTCGCGCGCGCACGATGAACGTGCGCGCCGACGTGCAGCGCGCGTTCAACGCGAAACTGCAGGCGCAGCTCGCGCGCACGGTCTGGAAGTCGGGCTGCCATAGCTACTATCAGACGAAAAGCGGCAAGGTCACGTCGCTGTGGCCTGGCTTCACGTTCGCGTTTCGTCACCAGACGCGGCGCGTGCGCGAAAGCGACTATGAGTTCGGCCGCTAACGGCACATATGTTTCGGCATCCGAATCATATGTGCCACGCGCTCTACACGCGCACCGGCTTGCCCGCGTAGACCCGCGTTTCGTACGCGAAGTCCACCGTGCCGCCTTGCTGCGTGGCATCGAACAGCGTGCGTAGCGCCGCGAGCATCGGCGCGTGGCGTGCGTCGTCGGCTGTCGGCGCATATGACGACGACATCAAGCGCCCTTTCAGCGCGTCGAAATCGAGCTGCTGTGCGTTCGGAAACACCGTTTTCTGCTCGAAGCCCTCGCCGAACCAGTCGGCCATCGCGTCGTCGGACGGATAGGTTTCGGCCACCTCGGTGTAGTCGGCGCAGAACGCGTGCAGCAAGGCCTCATAGCCTTCGAGAAACGCCGAGCCCTTGAGCAGACGGCTGTTCCAGAACAGCAGGATCTTGCCGCGCGGCTTGAGCACGCGCGCGAATTCGCGCCGCGCGCCCGCCTTGTCGAACCAGTGAAACGCCTGCGCGGCAATCACAAGATCGACGCTCGCGGTATCGAGCGTGCTTGCTTCCGCCGTGCCCGCCACGCTGCGATAGCGCGGATAGTCGGCCAGAAATGCGTCCGCCGCCGCGCGCATCGCCGCATTCGGTTCGACAGCGACGACCGGATGGCCCGCGTCGAGAAAGAGTTTCGACGACAAACCCGTGCCCGCGCCGATGTCGGCCACCGTCGCGCCTGGCGCGACGCCGCATTCGACGTGCGCGAACGTCGCCACTTCGCGCGGATAGCTCGGGCGGTACTTCACGTAGTCGGCGACCCGGTCGGTGAAACGCCGGGTGGAATCGTCGGTCATGAACGCCCCTCGTCGTGTGTTGTGCGCTCAGCGTGTCGCGTCTCGCGCGGCGCGCCGCCTCATCCGGCCCCACTCAACAGCTTGAGCAGGTCCCAGAGAAAACGGCACACCATCACAATCAGTTCCCAAAGCTGAGCCAGTTGATGCCAGAACGCGCCGACCACCACAAACGCGCCCTCCCCAAATATCGCTTCTATCATCATGTTCCCACTGCGGAGCGCGCCCATCGCGATCCGCAAGCCCCGATCATAGCGCCCCGCGCTACCCGCACGCGAAAGCGGCCTGGAAGCCTGGCCCGAAGCTACCCCGGAAAGCCCGCTCAAGTCGCCGTCCGCGCTGCCGTAAACACGTTGAAATCCCGGCGATCGCGCACGCGTCATGCATGCGTGGCGCGACGACCGGGCGCGACACGCATCGCCGCAGCGAATACGTAGAGCAAGGAGACTTCCGATGACAGTTTTGCGCCTGGCCTGGCGCGGCCGCCGCCGCTCAGGAAAATCGGCCTCGATCGTTGGCGATATCGCCGCGCACGCGGGCCGGCTTGGCATTGAAATCTGCGACGTGTCCGGCAATGTCGAGGCCGTGGCGGCCCGCGTCGGGCATCAGGCGGACGTGTGCGACGCCTTGCGCGAGTCGGCCGCGCACACGCTCGCGGGGAACCATCAGATCGCCACCGCCGCGCGCGCCATGCGCGAAGTCAGCGCCGGGACGGCCGCCAATGTGCAGGCCTCGCAGCAGACCATCGAGGCGTCGCTCGGCGACATTCACTGGCTGGTCGAGGGCGTGACCGTCATCGAAACCCAGATCGGCGCGCTCAAGGCGGCGCTCGAACACGTCTCGCGGGTTTCCGAGGAAATTTCGCTGATCGCGCGTCAGACCCAGTTGCTCGCGCTGAACGCCGCCATCGAGGCCGCGCGCGCGGGGGAATCCGGCAAGAGCTTCGCGGTGGTCGCCGCGGAGGTGAAGAACCTGTCCGCCAAGACCGCGCAAGCCACCGGACAGATCGAACAGACGCTCGCGAAACTCACGCAGCAGACCGAGCGTCTGATCGTCGAAGGCGCCGCCAACACCGAGCGCGCGCATCGCGTGCGCGAAGGCACGCGCGCGATCGGCGAGGCCGTGCACAGCACTGGCGATGCGATCACCCTGCTCGACGCGCACGCCGGAGAGATCGCCAAACTCACCGGCGAGATCGAAGCGAAGTGCGACGGTCTCGAATCGCAGGTCAGCGAGATGGCCAACGGCGTCGAGGATTCGAGCCGCAATTTCGCGCAGGCCAAGGATCAACTCGGCAAGCTGCTTTCGGTCTCCGAGACGCTCATCGAACTCTCGGCCGCGACCGGCGTGGAAACCGAGGACACGCGTTTCATCGACAGCGTGCAGCGCGCGGCGGAGCAGGTCGGCAAGCTCTTCGAAGCGGCCGTCGCGCGCGGCGAAATCAGCGAGGCCGATCTGTTCGACCGCCACCACGCGCCGGTGCCGAACACGCAGCCGCAGCAGCACATGACGCGCTTCACCGCGTTCACCGACCGCGTGCTGCCGCCGATTCTCGAACCGCTGCTGCAACTCGACGAGCGCGTGGCTTTCTGCGCCGCCATCGATCCGCTCGGCTACATTCCCACGCACAACCGCAAGTTCTCGCATCCGCAGGGCGCGGATCCGGTATGGAACGCCGCGAACTGCCGCAACCGGCGCATCTTCAACGACCGCACCGGGCTCGCCGCGGGCTCGCATACGAAGCCGTTTCTGTTGCAGACGTATCGGCGCGATATGGGCGGCGGCCAGTTCGCGATGATGAAGGACGCGTCCGCGCCGATCTTCGTCAACGGACGGCATTGGGGCGGTTTTCGAATGGGGTATCGGCTTTAAAAGCCGGCTCTAAACAAGCGGCTCTTAAGCCCGCACGCCCGAAAAGAAAAACGGCGCGCAGACCGAAGTCCACGCGCCGTTTTGTCTGTTTTGGCGACGCCGCCGAAGCAGCGAAACCCTCAGACCGCCATCGCCGAGCGCCGACGTTCGGCGCGCTGCATGAAGTAATTGCCGACGATCACGCCCACCGTCACGACGCCGATGAACAGCGTCGCGAGCGCATTCATTTCCGGATTCAGGCCCAGACGCACGCGCGAGAACACCACGAGCGGCAGCGTCGTCGAGCCGGGGCCCGAGAGGAACGCCGAGAGCACGAGGTCGTCGATCGACAGCGTAAACGACAGCAGCCAGCCCGCCGCGAGCGCCTGCGAAATCAGCGGCAGCGTGATCTGGAAGAACACCTTGAACGGCGTGGCGCCGAGGTCGAGCGCGGCCTCTTCCAGCGAGGGATTCAGCTCGCGCACGCGCGACTGCACGATGATCGCGACGTAGGAGATGCAGAGCATCACGTGACCGATCCAGATCGTGAACACGCCGCGGCCCGCGGGCCAGCCGAGCAGCTTGCCCATTTCGACGAACAGCAGCAGCAGCGAGATGCCCTGAATCACTTCGGGGATCACGAGCGGCGCGTTGATCATGCCCGTGTAGAGCGTGAAGCCGCGAAAACGGCCCATGCGCGCGAGCACGAAACCCGCCCACGTGCCGATGATCACCGAGGCGAACGCCGTCATCAGCGCGATGCGCAGCGAGAGCCACGCGGCGTTGATGAGTTCGTCGTCGGTCGCGAGCGCCTGATACCAGCGCGTCGAGAAATGCGTCCACACCGTCACGAGTTGCGACTCGTTGAACGAATAGACGATCAGGCTGACGATCGGAATGTAGAGGAACGCGAAGCCAAGGCCGAGCGCGATGAATTGCAGGACGCGATTCGGTTTCATTTGCCGCGGCCCTCCAGTTCCTTCGCCTGGAAGTGCTGGAACAGCGCCATCGGCACGAGCAGCAGCAGCACCATCGCGCAGGTGACGGCGGACGCCATCGGCCAGTCGGCGTTATCGAAGAACTCGTTCCACATGACGCGGCCGATCATCAGCGTGTTCGCGCCGCCGAGCAGTTCCGGAATCACGTACTCGCCGACCGCCGGAATGAACACCAGCAGACAGCCCGCGATGATGCCGTTCTTCGAGAGCGGCAGCGTGATTTCGAGGAATGCGCGCCACGGCTTCGCGCCGAGGTCGTAAGCGGCCTCGAGCAGCGTGAGATCCATTTTCACGAGGTGCGCGTAAAGCGGCATCACGAGAAACGGCAGGTACGAATAGACCATGCCGATATAGACCGCCGTGTTCGTGTGATACAGCTCGATAGGCGAATGGATGATGCCGACCGACATCAGGAAATTGTTCAGCAGTCCGTTGTTCTTCAGAATGCCGATCCACGCGTAGACGCGAATCAGGAACGACGTCCAGAACGGCAGCATCACGGCCATCATGAGGATGTTGCGCGTGGCCGGATTCGAGCGCGCGATGTAGTACGCCATCGGATAGCCGATCAGCAAACACAGCAGCGTCGAAATGGCCGCCACGACCACCGAATTCACGTAGGTCGCGAAGTACAGGCTGTCCTGGAACAGAAACGCGTAGTGCGAGAGGTCGAGCGCGATGTGCCAGACGCCGTCGCTGAACGACGTGAGTTCCGTGTACGGCGGAATGCCGAGCTGCTGGTCGGCGAAGCTGATCTTCACCACCAGAATGAACGGCACGAGGAAGAACAGCAGCAACCAGAAGAACGGCCCCGCCACCACGGCGGTGCGGCCGGTCAGGTTGAAGCGCCGCGCCGGCCAGTGCAGCACGTCCTTGAAGGTCGGCGCGCTCATGAGGTCAGCACCACGCCGGCCGATGCGCTCCAGCGCACGTAGACTTCGTCCTCCCAGGTGGGCGAGTCGATCTCGGAGAGCGCGAGGCTCGACATGTTCGCGATCACCGTCTTGCCCGATTCGAGCTTGACGTGATACAGCGAGTAGCCGCCCATGTAGGCGATGTTCTTGACGACGCCCTTGCCCCAGTTGAACACGCCCTCGGGCGGCTTGCGCGTGAGCGAGATGCGCTCGGGGCGCACCGAGATCGTCACGGGCATGCCGAGCGGGCCGGTGATGCCGTGGTTCACGTACAGGCGTACGGGCAGATCCGCCGACTCGACGAACACGTGGTCCGGTTCGTCTTCCACGACGTTGCCGTCGAACAGATTGGTCGAGCCGATGAATTCCGCCGAGAAACGGCTGTTCGGATACTCGTAGACCTCGTTGGGGGTGCCGAGCTGGACGATCTGGCCTTCGCTCATCACCGCGAGGCGGCCCGCCATCGTCATCGCTTCTTCCTGGTCGTGCGTGACCATGATGCAGGTGACGCCGACCTTGTCGAGAATATTGACGAGCTCGATCTGCGTGCGCTGGCGAATCTGCTTGTCGAGCGCCGACATCGGCTCGTCGAGCAGCAGCAGCTTGGGACGCTTGACGAGCGAGCGCGCGAGCGCGACGCGCTGCTGCTGACCGCCCGACAACTGATGCGGCTTGCGCTTCGCGAAGCGCGTCATCTGCACGAGTTCGAGCGCGTTGGCCACGCGATCCTTGAGCTCGCCCTTCTTGACGCCTTCCTGGCGCAGCCCGAAGCCCACATTCGATTCCACGGTCATATGCGGAAAGAGCGCATACGACTGGAACATCATGTTGACCGGACGGCGGTACGGCGGCAGCGTGGCGAGGTCTTCGCCGTCGATCAGGATCTTGCCCGACGTGACGGTCTCCAGACCGGCGAGCATGCGCAGCAAGGTGGACTTGCCGCAGCCCGAGCTGCCGAGCAGCGCGAACAGCTCGCCCTTCTTGACCGACAGGTTGACGCCCTTGACGGCCGTGGTGTCGCCGAACTTCTTGACGACATCGACGACCTGCACGAAGTTGTCCGCGGCGGGATTGGCACCGTTGGCCGCGGCGAAGCCCGAAGGCAGCACACCGGCGGTTGCCGGCGCGCTCGACTGGTCACTCATGATTCTCTCTGCCCTGCCTGGTTCTGCCTGACTACTGGACGGGGTTGACGAACAAAGCCCCCGGCGTCGTGCCGAGGGCTCGGGTAAAACGGTCAGTCTGCTGCGCGGCGCGTCAGCGGCCCGACTTGAATTCGGTCCACAGACGCGTCTGCAGACGCTGGATCTCAGGCGGCAGCGGCTTGAGCAGGAACAGGGTCTTCAGAACCTCGGGCGGCGGGTAGACGGCCGGGTCGTTGGCGATGTCCTTGTTCACGTACTTGCGCGCTTCCGCGTTCGCGCTCGGGTAGAACACCGTATTCGTGATCGCCGCGTGCACCTGCGGCGTCTCGATGTAGTTGATCCACTCGTAAGCGGCTTCCTTGTGCTGCGCATCCTTCGGGATGGTCATCACGTCGAACCAGATCGGCGCGCCGCCCTTCGGAATGTAGTACTCGATCTTGTACGGCTTCTTCGCCTCGATCGCGCGATGCTTGGCGATCACGACGTCGCCCGACCAGCCGTAGGCGAAGCAGACGTCGCCGCCGACCATGTCGTTGATATAGCCCGACGAGTTGAACTGCGTGATGTACGGACGGATCTTCTTCATCATCGCCAGCGCGGCGCGATAGTCGTCCGGGTTCGTCGAGAGCGGATCCTTGCCGATGTAGTGCAGCGCGGCCGCGAACATCTGGTCCGGCGCGTCGAGCACCGAGACGCCGCACGCCTTCAGCTTCGAGATGTTCTCGGGCTTGAAGAGGATGTCCCAGTTGTCGAGCGGCACGTTCTTGCCGAGGATCTGCTGCGCCTTCGTGACGTTGTAGGCGAGACCCGTCGTGCCATACGCCCAGGGCACCGCGAACTTGTTGCCCGGATCCGCGCCGGCGACGAGCGCCATCAGCTGCGGATCGAGATACTTGAGATTGGGGATCTTCGACTTGTCGATCGGCGAGAAAATGCCGGCGGCGATCTGTTTGCCCGCGTAATTGCTGGTCGGCACAACGATGTCGTAGCCCGAGTTGCCCGCGAGGAGCTTGGCCTGGAGCGTGTCGTCGCTATCGTAGTTGTCGTACTTGACCTGAATGCCGGTTTGCTTCTGGAAGTTCGGAATCGTGTCCTTGGCGATGTAATCGGACCAGTTGTACACGTTCAGTTGCGTATCTTTCGCCACCGACGACACCCACGGCGCCGCGCACAACGCGATCGCACCCAGATGCGCCCAAACCCGTTTCTTCATCCCGTTCTCCGATTCACTCAGCCACGGCGCAGCTCGCGCCCGCCCTTTGTTTTTGCCTCGCATGTCGCCGCGCCTCGCGCGGCCCCCAGAATTTACCGAACCTACCATCAAACATGCCAGGCGCCAAAAAAGAACGGCCGCATGTCGCGCAAACGGAACACGCATTCTCCGTGCGGCGCCGATGGCAAATCGGGCGCAATTTTAGCCGTTTATGCGTCCCTGTCCACCGAAAAAACCGGACCGTGCGACATTCGCGCGACGCGGGCGACGCCGAGGCGCCGCGCAGGCCGGGGCGTGCGGCACGCCATCGCGGGGGCACATCCGGCGCGCCGGGGCAGGACGCGTGGTAAAAAAAACCCTGAGCAGACCGGGCCCGCGCCTCGCGAGCCTCAGGGCGGCATGCACCGCCCCGCGCGCCCCTCCGACCACCGCCCGCCTCCTGACGACCCGACGCATGAGCCTCGATACTCCCGCGCCTTGCCTTAGCCTTTGGTTTCGCCGTCTTCTGTCCTGTGTGTCTTCTGTGCCGCTTTTGCCGACCTGGATGCCTTTCCGGGCGCGCAGGGGCACAATCCGCGCGCAATCGCCGTGGCGCCGCCGAAGCCAAGCCGCCGTGATCCATCGCGCATCGACTTTGATTCCGGCGCTGGCAATGGCCGCCGCGGGTCTTGCCGCCGCGCCGGCCGCGCACGCGAGCATCGCCATGCTGCAGCCGCCGCGCGAAGTCGCCGCCTCCCAGCCGCTCGAACTCACCCTGCTCGTCACCGCCGACGACGGCCGCCCGCTCAAGGTCACGCTGCCTGCGACGCTGCGCGTAACGCTGACGAACGGCGACGTCGCGCCCGCGCCGCTCGATCTCGTGCGCGAGCCCGGCGTGCCCGACAGGTTGACGTTGCGGCCCGGCCAGTTCCGCAAGGTGCGCTACCGTGCGCCGTGGCCCGACAGCGCGCGCGGCGCGGTGCGCATCGATCCGGTGGGCTTCGACGCCTCGCCCGCGCTCGTCGTGCTCAATCGCGGCCCGAACCAGGCCGCCGTCGTCCAGACCGCGCGCGCCGAAAGCGCCGCGACCTCGCCCGCCAGGATCGCCGCCATCGAGGCCACCGGCGCCGACAGCGCCATTGCGCCCGCCGCCGACTCGCTCGCCACGACGGGCCGCAGCACGCTCGCGCGCCTGTCCTACTACGAGCCGATGTACGTCGGCGTGGGCAAGAACGGTGACACGACTGCGCGCTTCCAGCTCAGCTTCAAGTACCGGATCATCATGCCGGACGACCTGCGCTCGAAAGGTTTCTTCGACAACCTTTATTTTGCTTACACGCAGAATTCGATCTGGGATCTGAGCGCGACCTCGGCGCCGTTCCGCGACACGAGCTACATGCCGCAGCTGTTCTATTACATCCCGGATACCGGCTGGAAGAGCGACTGGTTCACGCGCATGGGCATCGCGGCGGGCGTCGGTCACGAGTCGAATGGCCAGTCGGGCGCGGCGTCGCGCGGCATCAACATCGTGTTCGTGCGGCCCACGTGGGAGTTCGGCAACGTGGACGACTACCACGTGACGGTTTCGCCGAAGCTGTACTACTACCTCAGCAAATCGGACAACGAGGACATTGCCGATTACCGCGGCTACATGGACCTGCTGATCAAGTACGGCAGCCCGGACGGCTGGCAGCTCGCCACGACGCTGCGCAAGGGCACGAAACACGGGTACGGCAGCGTCGACGCCCAGCTCACCTACCCGCTCTCGCGGCTGATCAGCAGCAAGTGGGGTGGCTATCTGTGGATCGGCTATTTCAACGGTTACGGGGAGGATCTGCTCGACTACAACCAGCGCCAGCACTGGGTTGCGCGGATCGGCTACAGCATTGCGCGCTGACTGCGCGCGACGGCGCCCGCCGTGGCGTCGGGCCGCAGTTGGCCGGATCGGCTAACATAGCGGGGTTTCTGGTCCCGACCGGCACGTGGCCGCGCCGGTCATCCCGCCCCAAGATATTTCATGGCATCCAATCTTCACGATCTCCCCGACAGCCCGTGCATCGGCGTGTGCTCGACGCTCTTCGACGACATCTGCAAAGGCTGCGGCCGCACCGCGATGGAAGTCTCCAACTGGGTGTTCCTCAGCGACGAGGAAAAGCGCGCCGTCTGGACGCGCATCGAGCGCGAAGGCACGGCCATGCGCTTCCAGAAGAAGAACGCCTGACGCCGCAAACATGAAAAACGCCGGACGAACCGGCGTTTTTTTCCTGCCCGAGCGGCGCGCCGGGCGTCAATTCCCGACGCTCAACTGCGCCTTCAACGCAGCGCAAAAGCGGCCCGTTTGGCGACCGCCGGCCGCGAACCCCCCGTCAAAAGCAGCTCCAGCAGATCGCGCACGCTGCGGATCGCGTTGCCGAACGGCAACGACTCGCGCCCCCGGAAAAACAGCCCGTTCGACACGTCGCCACGCAAAGCCGCCGCGAGACGCGTGTCGATGCAGAAGTGGCCGAATTTTTCGATACCGTCGCGCAGCCCGCACATCGACAGGCAGTCGAGCCCGGTCGGGCAGGCCAGCTTGATCGAGCCGATTTTCGCGCGGATACGCGATTCGTTGCGCAGGTAACGGTCGAGCCACGGCGTCTTCACCGCCCGCGCAGGCAGACCCGTCACGCTGACGAATTCGACGATGTCTTCGGGCGTGGCGTCGGCCAGCACGCGCTTGAAGTTCGGATGCGCGTCGCCCTCCTCGGTCACGGCGAACGGCGTGCCGACCTGGACGCCGTTGGCGCCGGCTTCCAGCCACTTGCGCACGGCTTCGTGACTGTTGATGCCGCCCGCGACGATCAGCGGCACGTCGCGGCGCGTGATGCCGAGCGAGGCGTAGACCTCGTCGAGATCGGCGAAGATGCGGTCGAACGCGAAACGCTCGTTGTCCATGTCGGCGATGTCGGTCACGCCAAGGTGGCCGCCCGCGTGCGCCGGGTGTTCGAGCACGATGGCGTCGGGCAGACGCCCCTTCTTCGCCCACTTCTTGAGCACCAGTGCGACCCCGCGCGCGTCCGACAGGATAGGCACGAGCGCGATATCGACGCCGGCGGTCATATCGGGCAGATCGAGCGGCAGACCGGCACCCATGACGATGGCGTCGGCGCCTTCCTCGCAGGCCGTGCGCACATAGTCGGCGTGGGCGCTCACGGCCTTCATGACGTTCACGGCGATCATGCCGTTGCCGCCGGCGAGCTGGCGCGCAGCGGCGATCTCGCGGCCGAGCGCGATCAGGTTCGCGCGTGCGAGCGTTTCGTGCGAGTGATCTTCGCGGCATTCATCGGCGAGGTCGGCGTGATGATGGCGCAGGTCGATGCTCGCGATGGTGCCGAGCGCGCCTTCGCGCGCGACACTGCCCGCGAGCCGGTGAGCCGAAATGCCGACGCCCATGCCGCCTTGCACGACCGGCAGCAGTTGACGCCCGCGGATGACGAGCGGCGAGAACGAATGAGTAGGAAACATGGTGACCCGCTTTGCGTTGTCGATGACAAAACGACAATGGTCGCGCGCCGCCCACAGATCACATTGCGATTAATCAATGAAAAATGCGGGGTCTTATGAAGAACCCCGCATGGATGATTCGCATCAACACGTCACGCCGAAACATTTGCAAGGCGCAAAAGCGCCTACAGATCAGGCTTTCGGCACTTTGAACTGCATCGATTTGTATTCCAGGTACTCCTCCAGACCGTAGACGCCGTTCTCGCGACCGTGGCCCGACTGCTTGTAGCCGCCGAACGGCGCGGCCATGTTCCACGCGCCGCCGTTGATGTCGATCTGACCTGTGCGGATACGTCGCGCCACGCGCATCGCGCGCTCGTCGCTGCCCGCCCAGACCGCGCCGCCGAGACCGTAGAGCGAGTCGTTGGCGATGGCGACGGCGTCGTCTTCGTCCTTCGCCGTGAGGATCGTCAACACCGGGCCGAAAATTTCCTCCTGCGCGATGGCGGCGTCGCGCGGCACGCGGCCGAACACGGTCGGCTTCACGAAGAAACCCTGCGTCACGCCTTCAGGCAGGCCCGCGCCGCCGGTCACGAGTTCGGCGCCATCCGCGATGCCGCGTTCGATGTAGTGCTGCACGCGCTCCTGCTGCACCTTCGAGGCGAGCGGGCCGAGCTTCGCCTTCTCGTCGCGCGGATCACCGACCGTGTAGGCTTCGACCGCCTCTTTCGCGAGCGCGCGCGCTTCTTCGTAGCGCGATTCCGGCACGATCATGCGCGTGTGCGCCGAGCAGGTCTGCCCCGAGTTCAGAAAGCACGCGCCGACGGTGCCTTTGACGGCCGCCGCGAAATCGGCGTCGTCGAGCAGGACCGAGGCCGACTTGCCGCCGAGTTCGAGCGCCACGCGCTTGACCGTCGCCGACGCCACTTCCGAGACACGCTTGCCCGCGCGCGTGGAACCCGTGAACGACACCATGTCGACCTGCGGATGGCGCGCAAGCAGTTCGCCGACAACCGGGCCGTAGCCCGTGACGAGATTGAACACGCCGGCCGGCAGGCCCGCCGCATGAATGGCCTCGGCGAGCACGAACGCATTGAGCGGCGCGATTTCGGACGGCTTGAGCACGACGGTGCAGCCTGCGGCGAGCGCGGCGGCGACCTTGAGCGTGATCTGGTTGAGCGGATAGTTCCAGGGCGTGATCGCCGCGACCACACCGACCGGCTCGCGCACGACCAGCGAATTGCCGACGCGCTCCTCGTACGGGAACTCGCTTGCGAGCTTCGCGTAGGCGCCCCAGTTGTAGACCGGACCGCCGACCTGGATCGCGCGCGCAAGCTTGAGCGGCATGCCGACTTCGCCGGCGATCAGTTGCGCGAGTTCGTCGGTGCGGGCCTTGAGGTTCTCGGCGATCTTTTGCAGATAGGCGCCGCGCTCGGCGGCGGGTGTCGCCGACCAGGCGTCGAATGCGGCGCGCGCGGCGGCGATGGCCGCTTCGGCATCGGCTTCGACGCCCTCGGGAATGCGGCCCATCACGGCCTCCGTACCCGAGTCGAAGACGTCGATCGTCCCTTTGCCATGCGGCGCGACCCATTGGCCGTTGATGTAGAGCTGGGCGTAATTGTTCATGCGGTGTGCTCCTGTCTCCGTGTCTGTTGGTGTTCTTGCCGCATGCCTGTTTGACGCACGCCGGACGTGTTTCGGGACGGCGCGGGCGTCAAGAACCACGCGGCGGCAACGTTACATTCTAGCGTGGTTGACGGTTACGTAAAGTGTCGGCGACACCCTGCGTTACACGGACTAATCCGTGCCTTGGCGGACCACCAAAACAAAACGGGCGACGCTTTACGCGTCGCCCGTTTTCATTTCATCCCGCAATCAGCAATCAGCAAACTGCGCTCAATGCAGACCCTGGCTCGCCAGGAAGTCCTCATAGTTGCCGCTGTAGTCGTTGATCGTGCCGTTGGTCTTCACT
>NZ_JAWRWY010000016.1:0-214361 GCF_046535315.1 Paraburkholderia sp. SIMBA_027 | reverse complement strand
GGCGGAGCGGACGGGACTCGAACCCGCGACCCCCGGCGTGACAGGCCGGTATTCTAACCAACTGAACTACCGCTCCAACGCGACAATCACAGATGGGCGTTGGTTGACTCCCACCTGCTGCCTCGCCAACCTCGTTGACGACGCTCATGCCTGGCGTCCCCTAGGGGATTCGAACCCCTGTACTCACCGTGAAAGGGTGATGTCCTAGGCCTCTAGACGAAGGGGACATGATCTTTTCAGATAATGCCTGACTACACTTTACAGCTATTCCTGCGAATCACCAGCTTTACTGCGACTGGGAAACTACCTGTTCTGATGGTGGAGGTAAGCGGGATCGAACCGCTGACCTCTTGCATGCCATGCAAGCGCTCTCCCAGCTGAGCTATACCCCCTTGCAGAACAGAAGCGAGATTTTAAACATCAATTTCGCTTTCGTCAAGAGCTTTTTGAATCTTTTTTTCATCGCTTCGGTGTTTCGGAGAAACATCGTTGCTCGATTCAAGCACTCTTTGCGTGAAACTTGCTGCTGTTTCGCGCTCCGTATTCAACGGAGCCCGAATACTACAAGAACTCTCGGCGTCGCGCTAGTGCCAGAGCGAAAATTCTTCAAAAAAAGTTCACGCCCCTGCTTTTTGCACGCCGCCGAGTGCATGCGCAATGCTCACAACAAGCCACGACAAGCCACTTCAGGCGCCCTTCGCAAGCCCTTGTTCGATACGGCTCACCACGACGTCACGGCCAAACTGCGTGAGTACGGCGTCGATTGCAGGCGTGTGCGTGGTGCCCGCAACGAACAGACGCACCGGCATCGCGAGTTGCGGCATCTTGAGCTTGTGCGTGGCGAGCGTGGCCTTGAACGCGGCCGAGATCGCTTCCTTGGTCCACTCGGCAGCCTTCAGCGCGACAGCGAGATCGGCGAGCGCCGGACGCACGGCGTCGGTCACGTGCTGCGCGAGCGCGTCCGCTTCCGGCTGCGGTTCGCGATAGAACATCATCGCGCTTTCAGCGATCTCCTTGATCGTGTTCGCGCGATCCTTGAAGAGCGCGACCACGCCGTCGAGCGCCGGGCCCTTCGCGAGCGCCGCTTCGTCGACACCGAGCGCCGCGAAGAACGGCTTCGACAGCTCCGCGAGGCGCGCGTTGTCGACTTCCTTCAGGTAGTGGTTGTTGAGCCAGTTGAGCTTGTTGTGGTCGTACTGCGCCGGCGACTTGCCCAGATGCTCCAGATCGAACCACTCGACGAACTGCTCGCGCGTGAACACTTCCGCGTCGCCGTGCGACCAGCCGAGGCGCGCGAGATAGTTGAGCACCGCTTCCGGCAGATAACCGGCGTCGCGATATCCCATCACGCTCATCGCGCCATGGCGCTTGCTCATCTTCTCGCCCTGCTCGTTCAGCACGGTCGGCAGATGCGCGTAGACCGGCGGCTCGGCGCCGAGTGCACGCAGGATGTTGATCTGGCGCGGCGTGTTGTTCACGTGGTCGTCGCCGCGAATCACGTGCGTGATCTTCATGTCGAGGTCGTCGACGACCACGCAGAAGTTGTAGGTCGGCGTGCCGTCCGGACGCGCGATCACGAGGTCGTCGAGTTCCTCGTTCGAGATTTCCACGCGGCCCTTCACGGCGTCGTCCCAGGCGACCACGCCCGTGAGCGGATTACGGAAGCGCAGCACGGGCTGCACGCCTTCGGGGGGCACCGGCAGGACCTTGCCCGGCTCCGGACGCCACGTGCCGTCGTAGCGCGGCTTCTCGCCTGCGGCACGTTGACGTTCGCGCAGCGCGTCGAGTTCTTCCGTCGACATGTAGCACGGGTACACGAGACCCTGCTGCTGCATTTGCGCGAGCACGTCGCGATAACGGTCCATGCGCTGCATCTGGTAGAACGGGCCTTCGTCGAAATCGAGGCCGAGCCACTGCATGCCTTCGAGGATCGCGTCGACCGATTCGGACGTCGAACGCTCGACGTCGGTGTCCTCGATCCGCAGCACGAAAACGCCCTCGTTGCGGCGCGCGAACGCCCACGGATAGAGCGCGGAGCGGATGTTGCCGAGGTGGATGAAGCCGGTCGGGCTCGGCGCGAAGCGGGTACGGACGGGAGTCGTGGTCATGGGCGAATACTCGAGGACGATGCCGGCCGGCGAGCGGAAGGCGCGGCGGCGTTGCGCGAAAGGCGGACAACGTCGCGCACGCGTTCTGTCGGCGGCGCTCGGCGAAGGTTCGCGGCGCGGGCCGTGGCGGCGCGGCGGGCTCGTGGAAAAGCCCGACGGCGCACGGCGCTCACGCGAACGAAAACCGGGAAAATTAGAGACGGGATTATACCCGCCGCCAGCGGCTTCGGCCTTGCCGGGAGTGGGCGCGGCCCGCAGCCGGCAAGAACCTGACGCGATGGCGCGCCACGTCACGCCGCGTTACACGTACGAAGCGTGATCGCGTATTGCTTTGCCTTATCATGTCGGCGCGCTGGCTTCCTCGCCAGTTTCGCCCGGTCCGCAGCCGCGGTCCGCGAGAAAAAATGCGGCGCGCCCGCCACACGCTCGACGTTCCTGCCCGCGCCGCCTGGAGAAATTGCTTGAAGTCCCGTTCGAAGCCTGACCAGCACAACGATCTCGATCAGCCGCAGTCTGCGGCGCCCGCCGCCTCGCTGTCACTGAGCCGCCGCCATTTCTCGCTCGCGTCGCTCACCTCGCTCGCGGCCGCCTCCTCGGTCCTCGCCGCCTGCACGACCACGGGCACGGAGACGCCGCAGAACAAGCCGCAGGTCGCTCCACCGCCCGTCGCGCGCAATCCGCGCCCGATCCGCGTGGGTCTCGCGCTCGGCGGCGGCGCTGCGCGCGGTTTCGCGCACATTGGCGTAATCAAGGCACTCGAGGCGCGCAACATCCAGGTCGATCTGATCACCGGCACGAGCGCGGGCTCAGTGGTCGCGGCGCTCTACGCGTCGGGCCTGAACGGTTTCGCGATCAACAAGCTCGCGCTGACGATGGACGAAGCCTCGATCAGCGACTGGGCCATGCCGTTCCGCACGCGCGGCATTCTGCAAGGCATTGCACTACAGAACTTCCTGAACACGACACTGCACGACCGCCCGATCGAGAAAATGGCCAAACCGCTCGGCGTGGTCTCCACCGATTTGCAAACCGGCCAGCCGATCCTGTTCCAGCGCGGCAACACCGGCATTGCGGTGCGCGCGTCGTGCAGCATTCCGTCGATTTTCGAGCCGGTGAAGATCGGCGGCCACGAATACGTCGACGGCGGCCTTGTGAGCCCCGTGCCGGCCTCGTTCGCGAAAAAGATGGGCGCGGACTTCGTGATCGCCGTGGACATCTCGTCGCGCCCGGAAACGGCCTCGACGCTGAGCCAGTTCGACGTGCTGATGCAGACCTTCACGATCATGGGTCAGTCGATCAAGACCTACGAGCTCGAAAAGTACGCCGACGTAGTGATTCGTCCGAGCCTCAACGCGATGTCGAGCAGCGACTTCACGCAGCGCAACGCCGCGATACTCGCGGGCGAGGAAGCCGGCGCGCGCGCGGCGGCGGAAATCGAGCGCAAGCTCGCGGCGGCACGCGCGGCCTGAGCGCCCAAACCGGGCGCCACATCAGCGCCCGAACGCAAAAAAGCCTGCTTCGTATGAAGCAGGCTTTTTTGCGCCGATGCCGCAGTAGCGGACCGGCAGACCCCAACGCAATACTTTAGTTGCCGCTGCCGTCGAACTGCGCGCTCACGCGCTGCTTGAGGCTTTGCGCCTGATCCGGCGTGAACGACGTTTCAACGCGGCGTGCGCCCGTGAAACGCTTTTCCCAATAGCCGTCGTCCAGATCGTCGACACGGATCGTGCTGCCGGTGGACGGCGAGTGCACGAACTTGTTGTCGCCGATATAGATGCCGACGTGCGAGAACGTGCGGCGCATCGTGTTGAAGAACACGAGGTCGCCCGGTTTGAGGTTGCTCATGCTCACCTTCTCGCCGACGCGGCTCATTTCCTCGGCGCGGCGCGGCAGGTTCAGGCCCAGCGTGTCCTGGAACACGTAGCGCACGAAACCGCTGCAATCGAGCCCCGAATCCGGCGTGTTGCCGCCCCAGCGGTAACGCACGCCGATCATGTTCAGCGCGCCCACCACGACGTCGCCCGCTTTGCCGGCCATGCCGGAAAGGAACGACTTCGCGCCGCCTTCGGACGGAGCCGGGGCAGCCGGCGATGCGGTCTGGGTAGCGTTTTGAACGGCGGGGAGCGACTGCGCATTCGCCGAATTGCTCGGCGAAAATGAGACATTCTGGTTGAAGCTGCTAGCTTCGTCGGCGAACGCGCCGGGAGCTGCTGCCATCAGGACGCCGATGAACATCCCGGCGACGACGCGCGTGCAAGCCTGGGTCAAGTATCGGTGCTGCATGGGTCGGTAGAAATTGCCCGTAAATCAGGGAGTTAGAAGAAAAGTTTGGACGATACTAGCCAGTAAGTATTTGTGTGTCAAAACTTATAGAAAAATACAATCGCGATGCGCACCTCATTGGTGAATTTCACCAAAATTCCCCCTAAAGTTCTTCGAACGTTCATCGATCGAAGGCAGCTTTCAGCAACTTTCGCGTGTAAGGATGAATGGGGTCGTCAAAGATTTTTGTTACATCTCCCGTCTCGACAATGGCCCCGTTTTGCATCACGGCGACGCGATGCGCCATCGCCCCGATCACTTCGAGGTCGTGGCTGATGAACACGTAGCCCAGGTTGTACTTGCGTTGCAGATCGGTCAACAAACGCAGCACCTGCTGCTGGATCGAGACGTCGAGCGCGCTGGTCGGTTCGTCGAGCACGATCACGCGCGGCTCCAGCACCAGCGTGCGCGCGATGGCGATTCGCTGGCGCTGGCCGCCGGAAAATTCGTGCGGATAGCGTTGCAGCGCCGTGCGGTCGAGCCCCACTTCGCGCAGTACGCCCACGATGCGCTTGCGGCGCTCCTCGGCGGAGAGATCGGCGCGATGCAGCGCGAGCCCCTCCCCCACGATGCGCTCCACGGTCTGGCGCGGCGAAAGCGAACTGAACGGGTCCTGAAAGACCACCTGCAGATGCGAGCGCAAACCGAGCTTGTCGCGGCCCTGATAACTCGCGAGCGCGCGCCCCTGGAACTCGACCGCGCCCGCCGCCGTGCGCTGCAATCCCAGCATCGCCAGCGCGAGCGTCGATTTACCGGACCCCGACTCGCCGACAATGCCCAGCGTCTCGCCCTGGCGCACCGACACGCTCGCATCGTTTACCGCGCGAAACCGCCCGCGCTCGAACCAGCCCTTGAACCCCGGCAATTTCGTGGCGAAATCGACGCTCACCTGCTTCGCTTCAAGCAGCACCGGCGCGATCGGCAAAACGGGCAGCACGTTGCGCTCGGGCCGGCTCGCGATCAGGCGCTGCGTGTACGGATGCTTCGGCGCCTCGAAAATCTGCTCGACCGCGCCCGTCTCCACAAGCTTGCCCTTCTCCATCACCGCCACGCGCTGCGCGAAGCGGCGCACGAGGTTCAGGTCGTGCGTGATCAGCAGCACCGACATGCCGCGCCGCGCCGCCTCCTCGCGCTGCAATTCGAGCAGCAACTCGACGATCTGACCGCGAATGGTCACGTCGAGCGCCGTGGTCGGTTCGTCGGCGAGCAGCAGACGCGGACGGCACGCGAGCGCCATCGCGATCATCACGCGCTGACGCTGACCGCCCGACAGTTGATGCGGATAGTTGAACAGGCGCCGGCGCGGCTCGGGAATGCCCGTGCGCTCCAGCAGCCCCACGGCCTGCTCGTAGGCTTCCTTCTTCGTCACGCCGTCGTGCAGCACGATGGTTTCCGCAATCTGCTCGCCGATCGTATAGAGCGGATTGAGCGCGGTCATCGGCTCCTGGAAGATCATCGCGATGTCGTTGCCGCGCAGGCCGCGCATCTCGCGTTCGCTCTTCGCAACGAGGTCTTCGCCGTCGAAGCGGATCGTGCCGTCGATCCGCGCGTCGCTCAGCAGACGCAGGATCGCGAGCGCCGTCACCGTCTTGCCCGAGCCCGATTCGCCGACGAGCGCCACACGCTCGCCGCGCCCGATCGCCAGCGCGATGTCGTCGACCGCCAGCGTGTCGCCGAAGCGCACGCTCAGATGCTCGATCGAGAGCAGCGGCGCGGGGATGTCTTGAGGCATGGCGCTCACTGATTGCCTCCGGCTTTCATCGCGTCGGCGATGCGCGTGTCGAGCGCGTTGCGCAGCGCGTCGCCCATGAAGGTGAGCAGCAGCAGCGTGACGACGAGCACGCCGAACGTCGACATCGAAATCCACCAGGCGTCGAGATTGCCCTTGCCCTGCGCGAGCAGCTCGCCGAGGCTCGGCGTGGGCGGCGGCACGCCGAGGCCCAGAAAGTCGAGACTGGTGAGCGCGAGAATCGAGCCGCTCATGCGAAACGGCAGGAACGTGATGACGGGCGTGAGACTGTTGGGCAGCACGTGACGCCAGATGATCTGCCAGTTCGACAAACCCATCGCACGCGCGGCGAGGACGTAGTCCTGATTGCGGTTGCGCAGGAATTCCGCGCGCACGTAATCGGACAAGCCGATCCAGCCGAACAGGGAGAGCAGCACGATCAGCAGGATGAAGCCCGGCTCGAAGATCGACGCGAAGATGATCAGCAGATACAGCTCGGGCATCGCGCTCCATATCTCGATCAGGCGCTGCCCGACGATATCCACGCGCCCGCCGAAATAGCCCTGTATCGCCCCCGCCAGCACACCGAGCACCGTGCCGATGGCCGTGAGCACGAGCCCGAATTCCACCGACACCTGGAAGCCGTACAGGAGCCGCGCGAACAGGTCGCGTCCGCTTGCGTCGGTGCCGAGCCAGTTCTGCCGCGACGGCGGCGCGGGGTTCGGCACCTTCGAGAAATAATTGAGCGTGTCGTAGTAGTACGGGTTCGGCGGATAGATCGCGAAGTTGCCCGGCGCATCGAAGCGATGACGCACGTACGGATCGAGATAGTCGGCGGGCGTCGGGAAGTCGCCGCCGAACGCGGTCTCCGGATAGTCCTTGAAAAGCGGGAAATACAGATGCCCTTCGTAGCGCACGACGATCGGCTTGTCGTTGCACCACAGCGGGCCCGCGAGGCTCGCCGCGAACGCCACGACGAAGATAATCAGGCTCCAGTAGCCGAGGCGCTGCTGCTTGAAGCGCAGCCATACGCGGCGTGCGGGCGTGGGCGACTTGAAGGCGCGCACGCTCTCGGTGCGCAGGTCGGATTCGGCGCCGGTGCGGACTCGGTTCAACTCAGCGCTCCAGTTGTTCGAATTGAATGCGGGGATCGACCCACACGTAGCAAAGATCGGAAATCAGCTTGGTGAGCAGACCGATCAGCGTGAAGAGGTACAGCGTGCCGAGCACGACCGGATAGTCGCGCCGCACCACCGACTCATACGACAGCAGGCCGAGGCCGTCGAGCGAAAACAGCGTTTCGATCAGCAGACTGCCCGTGAAGAACGCGCCGATGAACGCCGCCGGAAAGCCCACCACGAGCGGCAGCAATGCATTGCGGAACACGTGTTTCCAGAGCACCGTGCGCTCGGACAGCCCCTTGGCGCGCGCGGTCAGCACGTACTGGCGGCGAATCTCTTCGAGGAACGCATTCTTCGTGAGCATGGTGGTCACGGCGAAACTGCCGACCACCGAAGCCGTCACCGGCAGCGCGATATGCCAGAGGTAATCGAGAATCTTGCCGCCGAGCGAGAGCGTGTCCCAGTCGTCGGAGGTGAGATTGCGCAGCGGAAACAGTTGCAGGAAGGTGCCGCCGCCGAACAGCACGAGCAGCAGCACGCCCAGCACGAAACCTGGAATCGCATAACCGATCAGCACGACGAGGCTCGTGATCAGATCGAAACGCGAGCCGTTGCGCACCGCCTTCGCGATGCCCAGCGGCACCGATATCAGATAGGTCAGAAAGAAGGTCCACAAACCGATGCTGATCGACACCGGCAGCTTCGAAATGATCAGCTTCCACACGCTCTGATGATGGAAGTAGCTCTGCCCCAGATCGAAACGCGCGAAGCGCCCGAGCATCAGGAAATAGCGTTGCAGCGGCGGCTTGTCGAAACCGTAGAGCTGCTTGAGTTGCGCGATCTGTTGCGCGTCGACGCCCGAGTGCGCGCGCATGCCGAACGGCATGCCCTGCTCCGCGCCGCGGCGCAGATCGCGCACGGCCTGTTCGACGGGCCCGCCCGGCACGAACTGGATCACGGCGAAGGTCAGCGTGAGCACGCCGAGCAACGTCGGGATCATCAGCAGCAGGCGTTTGACGATGTAGCTCCACATGATTCTGTGCTCGCTTCGAAGAGGATCAGTGCTGCGGCTGCGGCGGCGTTGACGATGGCTGTGACGATGGCGCCGACGACTTGAGCCACCACGTCGAGATGATCCAGTCGGTCGCGCCATAGTACAGCGGCAGCTTCGACGGATACGCGAGCGTGTTCTTGTAGGCCACGCGATGCGTCGCGCTATACCACTGCGGGACCACATAGTAGCCGTGCATCAGCACCCGGTCGAGCGCGTGCGTGGCGTCGAGCAGTTGCTCGCGTGTCTGCGCCTGCATCATCGCCTTCAGGATCGCGTCGACGGCCGGCGACTTCAGGCCGATCAGATTGCCCGAACCCGGTTCGCCCGCTGCCTTGCTGCCGAAGCGGTCGAGCTGCTCCACGCCCGGCACCTGCACGTCGGGAAAGCGGATCGTCGTGATGTCGAAATCGAAATCGTCGAGACGCTTCTGATACAGCGCGAAATCCACCGAGCGATAGTTGATGCGAATGCCGAGCCGCGCGAGCGCCTGCGTGTACTGCGCCATGATCGGCGCCCATTGCGCGGAGGCGGCCGTATCGTCGATCACCTCGAACACGAAAGGCTGACCTTGCGCGTTGCGCAGCGCGCCGTTGCGATAGGTCCAGCCGGCCTGCGCGAGCAGTTCGCGCGCCTTGAGCAGATTCGCGCGCAGCGAGCCCGGCGGATCGGTATTCGGCTGCGCGGGCGGCGGCCCGAACACGGCCGGATCGAGCTGCTTGCGCCACGGTTCGAGCAACGCGAGTTCGCCCGGCGACGGCGCGCCCTTCGCCTGCAGATCGGTGTTCACGAACCAGCTGTCGATGCGCTTGTACTGGCTGTAGAACAGCATGCGGTTGAGCCACTGAAAATCGAGCGCGAGATCGAGCGCCTGGCGCACGCGCACGTCCTGGAACATCGGCTTGCGCAGGTTGATCACGTAGCCCTGCATGCCGGTGCCGTTATGCTGCGGAAACTCGCGCTTGATGAGTTCGCCGCTGTCGAACTTCTTGCCGACGTCGCGCCGCACCCAGTTGCGCGCGACGTATTCGACGAGCGCATCGTATTCGCCGGCCTTGAAGGCTTCGAGGCGCGCGACGTCGTCGGAATAAAGCTTGTAGACGATCTGATCGAAGTTGTTTTGCCCGATACGCACGGGCAGATCCTTGCCCCAGTAGTTCGGGTCGCGCCGATAGGTGATGGTGCGGCCGTTCGAATAGCGCTCGATCACGTACGGTCCGCTGCCGATCGGCTGCTCGAACGCAAGCTGGTCGAAGGCGATGCGGCTGCCGTCCGGGCGCAGCCCCCACTTGTGCGAGAACACCGGCAAGCCGCCCGCGATGAACGGCAGCTCGCGGTTGTTGCTGCGGAACTCGAAGCGGATGGTCGCCGGATCGACCACCACGGCGCGCGTGACGTCGCTGTAATACGCCTGCATCGACGGCGCGGCCTGGCGGCTTTTGAGCGTGTCGAGCGAGAACTTCACGTCGTCGGCGGTGACGGGGTCGCCGTTCGAGAAACGCGCGCGCGGATTCAGATGAAACGTGACCGAGAGACGATCGGGCGCGATGCGGATGTCGTCGGCGAGCAGACCGTACGCGGAGGCGACTTCGTCCATGCTGCCCGTCGTGAGGCTCTCGAACAGCATGCCGAGACCCGGCGCCGAATTACCGCGCAGCGTGAACGGATTGAATTTGTCGAAGCTCGTCAGTCGGTCGGGATTCGCGAGCACGAGCGTGCCGCCTCGCGGCGCGTCCGGGTTCACGTAATCGAAGTGCTTGAAGTCGGCCGGATACTTCGGCTCGCCATACTGCGCGATCGCATAGACCGCGTGCGCCTGCGGCATGGCCGCGAAGCACACGGTCAGCATCGCGGCGACGCCCGCCAGCGTGGATCGCCAGCCGTGCCGCCAGGCAGGATGATTTGCCCCACGCGCCACGCGCGTTTGCCTGCCTCGCGTACCTGTCGTCATAGAAAGGGATTTGTCCGGGGTGCCAAGTCAATTGTGAGAGAATTCTACCCAAACCGCGCGGCGCCGCCTCGTCCGGCGCCCGGCGCATTGACCTGATTTAGGAGAATTCATGGGCTTCCTCGCTGGCAAACGCATCCTGTTGACCGGCTTGCTGTCGAACCGATCGATCGCTTACGGCATCGCGCAGGCGTGCAAGCGCGAAGGCGCAGAACTCGCGTTCACGTATGTCGGCGATCGCTTCAAGGACCGCATCACGGAATTCGCTCAGGAATTCGGCAGCAACCTGGTGTTCCCCTGCGATGTCGCCGACGACGCGCAGATCGAGGCGCTGTTCACCGACCTCAAGCAGCACTGGGACACGCTCGACGGTCTCGTGCACTCGATCGGTTTCGCGCCGCGAGAAGCCATCGCGGGCAACTTCCTCGACGGCATGACGCGCGAGAACTTCCGCATCGCGCACGACATCTCGGCGTACAGCTTCCCCGCGCTCGCCAAAGCCGCGCAGCCGATGCTCGCCGACAACGCGTCGCTGCTCACCCTCACCTACCTGGGCGCCGAACGCGCGATCCCGAACTACAACACAATGGGTCTCGCGAAAGCGTCGCTCGAAGCGAGCGTGCGTTACCTCGCGGTGTCGCTGGGTGCAAAGGGCGTGCGCGTGAACGGCATCTCGGCCGGCCCGATCAAGACGCTCGCCGCTGCGGGCATCAAGAGCTTCGGCAAGATTCTCGACTTCGTCGAGCACAATGCGCCGCTGCAACGCAACGTGACGATCGAACAAGTCGGCAATACAGCCGCGTTCCTGCTCTCCGATCTGGCGGGCGGCGTGACGGCGGAAATCGTCCACGTCGATGCGGGCTTCAACGCCGTCGTTGGCGGAATGGCGAATCTCGGCGAGTAAGTCCGAGCTGCGTTGCTTCGTTGAGGACGCAACGGCGAAACGCTAGCAGCGTCACGCGTTACCGCATGAAAAAAGCCGCCCGAGGGCGGCTTTTTCTTTGGCCTGCGCGATGCGCATCTTCAGGCGCGAACGCCAGAGGCCACCGCGCGTGTCACGCACGCGCGCCTGAGTGGCTTAGTGCCAGTGTCCCGGAGGACCGCCACGATCGCCATGACCACGGCCCGGGCCACCAGGACCGTAACCGCCATGATGGCGATACCAGTCGTCGCGGCCCCAGTAGCGGCGACCATCCCAATAACGATCGCCGTGCCAGCCGATCACGATGGCCGGCGCGGCATAGACCGGCGCAGGCTGATAGACGACCGGCGGAGGCGGAGGCGGTGCATAGACCGGTGCGGGCGCGACATAAACCGGGGCCGGAATACCGATGTTGACACCGACGCTCACGCCAGCCATCGCCACGCTCGACGCACCGATAGCCAAGCCCCCGAGCAGCATTGCAACAACACGAGCGAACTTCATGGACTCACCTTTTGGGGTTGATGTTTTGTTGAAGCCAATATAGCGCAGGCTCCCCGGCCCGCGTATTTCAACTTTGTAATAACTGATGCACAAAAGCACGGCGCGTTCACCGGGGTAACGTCTGGTTACACAGCGACGATTTAAAGCAACAGCGAACGCGGCAACCGACACGACAGACGCAACAGCGACGCGAGAATAGCACCGACTGGCGCAGCGTATCGGCTCCACCTGCAGGCGGCCTGTCATCGCCGTGCCACCCGCATGCATCGACGTCACGCAGTGTCTAGAACGCACGAACGCAATAACGGCTGACAAGGAAAAAACTTTTGCGCCATTTACTTCGCCATCCTGATTATCTCGATTGTTGGGAAAAATCCGTTGAATCGAAACGTCGATCGAATTGAAAAAAGAATGGAAGCAGAAAGGCAGGAAGCCGCGAAATGTCTTTCAGAAAAATACGATCACGCAAACACCGCAAATTCGCGTATGACGATTTTCCGCGCGGAAAAAGAAAAACCCCGCAAGCCGAGACTTGCGGGGTTTCCACCGCCATTTTACTGGCGGAGACGGAGGGATTCGAACCCTCGATCCAGGTTTTGGCCCAGATGCTCCCTTAGCAGGGGAGTGCCTTCGACCTCTCGGCCACGTCTCCCGAAAACTTCGTTCGCGCCAGGGAGGCAGCGCAACGAAGCCAAGATCATAGCGGGTTAAAACGCTTCGGTCAATTCATAAGACGCTTTTTTCGCAAACTTTTTTCTGCTGCCCTGCAGACGAGGTGGAGGCGAAGGTTTGCAGTGGCATCTCAAAACAAACTGACCGTCACATTCGCGTCACGCCATGCGCGATTTACGCGTGCTCGAGCTCGAAAGCCTTGTGCAGCGCGCGAACCGCCAGCTCCATGTACTTCTCGTCGATCAGCACCGAGATCTTGATTTCCGACGTCGAAATCATCTGGATGTTGATGCCCTCTTCCGACAGCGTGCGGAACATCTTGCTCGCGACGCCAACGTGCGAACGCATGCCCACGCCAACCACGGAAACCTTCGAGACCTTCGCGTCGCCCAGCACCTGCTCCGCGCTCACGTGGCCCTTCACCTGGTTGTTGAGGACGTCGATGGCGCGCTGATAGTCGCCGCGCGGCACCGTGAACGTGAAGTCGGTTTTGCCGTCCACGCTCTGGTTCTGGATGATCATGTCGACGTCGATGTTCGCGTCGGCGACCGGGCCGAGAATCTGATACGCGATGCCCGGCTTGTCGGGCACGCCCATCACGATGATGCGGGCCTCGTCGCGCTGGAACGCGATACCCGAGATGACTGCTTTTTCCATGGTCTCGTCTTCTTCAAAGGTAATCAGGGTGCCCGACTTCATTTCCTCGTCGAGGTTCATCATCGGGTCGGTCAGGCTGGAGAGCACACGCGTCTTCACCTGATACTTACCCGCGAATTCCACCGAGCGGATCTGCAGCACCTTCGAGCCGAGGCTGGCCATTTCCAGCATCTCTTCGAACGTGATGCGGTCGAGGCGGCGCGCGTCGTCGACCACGCGCGGGTCCGTCGTGTAGACGCCGTCCACGTCCGTGTAGATGAGGCATTCGTCTGCCTTCAGCGCGGCGGCGACCGCCACAGCCGAGGTGTCCGAACCGCCGCGGCCGAGCGTGGTGATGTGGCCTTCCGGATCGATGCCCTGGAAGCCCGTGATCACGACCACCTTGCCGGCGTCGAGATCGGCCAGCACGCGTTCGCCGTCGATGTCGTTGATACGCGCCTTCGTGAAGGCGCTATCCGTTTTGACCGGCACTTGCCAGCCCGTGTAGCTGATGGCGTCCACGCCCGCTTCCTGCAGCGCGATCGAGAGCAGACCGACGCTCACCTGTTCGCCGGTCGACGCAATCATGTCGAGCTCGCGCGGATTCGGCTGCGGCGAAATTTCTTTCGCGAGACCGAGCAGACGATTGGTTTCGCCGGACATCGCCGAGGGCACCACGACCATCTTGTGGCCAGCCTTGTGCCATTTGGCGACGCGCTTGGCGACGTTCTTGATGCGCTCGACCGAGCCCATCGAGGTGCCGCCGTATTTGTGTACGATGAGTGCCATTGTCGTTCTGAACTGGAGATGTTACCGCGCTGGCGCGCCGGGATTCGGCACCGCCGGGGGAAGCCCGGGGGTGTCCCGGGATAGAGGCCGCGGCGGCGCTCCGGCGCGTGCAGCACACGCGGAGTTTGCCCTCGGAACCGCGTGGCCGTGCTGACCCGCGCGCTCCGCCCGCATACCGCTACGACGTCCTTGCAACCGTCGGATGGAAACCGCTCGAAGGAAAAATCGCGCCTTCACGGCGAGCGCCGCTTTTGACGGCGTCCGTGAACGCGAAAAAGCGGGCTGGACAAACGAGTTACCCTACCCGATCGAGGTCAAAATTACAAGACGAAAATGGTCTGCGGGAGGCAAAAAAGGCTTGTGCGGCAAGGATTTGCGGCGTTCGGTCCAGGGACTCGCGCACGAACTCCGGCGAAACGGCAAATTTGACCGCGACGCGCGGGCGCGTCACGCACGACGCGTTACACCTGATCACGCGATCGTCAGATCCTCGCGCCATTCGATGCGACGCCAACGCTGGCCTACCGCCGCAGCATCGCCCTCACCGCCTTCGCTTGCGCCGAACGCCGAGCGATTCACGCCGATGCGGGGCACGAACAACAGCGTCTCACCCGCGTAAAGCAGCGGCACGTCGCGCTCCCAGGCGGGCACGCCGTGCGATTGAAAAAGATTCTTGAGCGTGCGGCTCACGTTGGCCGCTTCGTCGCGCAGACGCTCGCCACCGGAACGCGCACGCGCAATCAGCGGCGTGCGCTGAAGCACGGTTTCGGGGACGGCGTCGGGATCGTCGGCGTGGGCGGGCGCGAATACGAAACTGCCGCGCCACGTCGGCAAACGCCACACTTCCTCGCCGCGCCAGTCCAGTTGCACGGGTGCGCGTACATTACCGTCGTCCATCGATTCCTCGCTGTCTGATGCGTTGCGTGATGAGCCAATTGATGAGATCGCGCCGCGCGCATCGCCCCAACTGACGAGTCCGCGATAACAGCGCAACGTGAAGCCCGCATGATCGACGCGCAACGCGTGATCGCCACCTTCGCCCTTGAGCGCGACCTCGCGCAGCTGACGCAAGGCATCGGCAATACGCGCTGTCGACGCCGCGGGCATGCCGCGCGTGCGCATCCAGTAGCGCAGCAGGTTGAGCGCGCGCGCGTCGTCGAGCGCGACGAGCGCTGCGTGCGACAGCGCGTCGCCGTCCGCCTGCGAGGCGTCGCGCAGATCGATGCGCGCGAGGTCGTCGAGTAGACGCTGCGCCGACGCCGCATGTGCCGCCGTGCGCGCGAGCGCCTCGCGAAAGCCGGGGAAATGCGCCGAGAGCGCGGGCGTTACGTCGTGACGCAGCGCGTTGCGCGCGTAACGCGTGTCTTCGTTTGATTCGTCCTCGATCCAGCGCAGATCGCAGGCGTGCGCGTAGCGCTCAAGTTGCGCGCGCAACAAATGCAGCAGCGGCCGCACGCGCGGCACCGCGCCCGACACGGCGCGCTCGGGCGCCATCGCGGCGAGGCCCGCCAGCCCGGCACCGCGCAGCAATTGCAGCAAAACGGTTTCGGCCTGATCGTCGGCGTGCTGGGCGAGCCAGAGCGACTGCGCGCCGTGCGCGGCGCACATCGCGTCCAGCGCACGATAACGCGCCTCGCGCGCGGCCGCTTCCACACCGGACGGATCGTCGTGCGCCACCTCCACGCGGCGCGCCTCGAACGCCACGCCATACGCGCGCGCCGTCGCCTCGCCGTGCGCGAGCCAGTGATCGGCATTCGGACTCAGGCCGTGGTGGACATGCAGCGCCACGAGACGCGCCGGCCCGACCGCGCGCACCGCCGCATCGAGCAGCACGGACGAGTCGAGCCCGCCGCTGTACGCAATCGCGATACGCGCGTCGTCGGGGAGCGTGGAAAGCACAACGCCGAGCGCATCGAGAACGATGCGCCCGGCGTCGGATGCGGGATGGTCGGTCAAGGCGTGACGGCGCGCGAGCGCCGGACGTTGATGACGGCGTGCGCTTACGCGCCCGGCGTCGTTTCCTTGAACTTGCCGTAGGCCATCAGGCGCTCGAAACGGCGGTCCTTCAGCTCGGCGATGCTCATGCCCTGGAACTGGCGCAGCGAGTCGGACAGCGCACGGCGCAGCAGCGCGGCCATGCCCTTCGGATCGCGATGCGCGCCGCCGAGCGGCTCGTTCACGATCTTGTCGATCAGACCGAGCGCCTTCAGGCGGTGCGCCGTGAGGCCCAGCGCTTCAGCCGCTTCGGGCGCCTTGGCGGCGCTCTTCCACAGGATCGACGCGCAGCCTTCCGGCGAGATCACCGAGTACGTCGAGAACTGCAGCATCATGACCGTGTCGGCGACTGCGATCGCGAGCGCACCGCCCGAACCGCCTTCGCCGATGATCGTCGTGATGATCGGCGTCTTGAGCTCGGCCATCACGTACAGATTGTGGCCGATGGCTTCCGACTGGCCGCGCTCTTCCGCGCCGATGCCCGGGTACGCGCCCGGCGTGTCGACGAACGTGAAGATGGGCAGGCCGAACTTCTCGGCCAGACGCATCAGGCGCTCGGCCTTGCGATAGCCTTCCGGACGCGGCATGCCGAAGTTGCGCGCAGCGCGCTCCTTCGTGTCGCGGCCTTTCTGGTGACCGATGATCATGCAGGCCTGGCCGTTGAAGCGCGCGAGGCCGCCGACCACCGAGAGATCGTCCGCGAACGAACGGTCGCCATGCAGTTCGTGGAAATCGGTGAACAGCTCATGCACGTAGTCGAGCGTGTACGGACGCTGCGGATGACGCGCGATCTGCGAAACCTGCCACGGACTCAGGTTCGCGTAGAGGTCCTTCGTGAGTTGCTGGCTCTTCTTCGACAGCCGGTCGATCTCTTCCGAAATATCGACAGCCGAGTCGTCCTGAACGAAGCGCAGTTCTTCGATCTTCGCTTCGAGTTCAGCGATCGGCTGCTCGAAATCCAGAAACGTGGTTTTCATGTGTTGGAATCCTTGCACTTTGCGGCAGCGCGTATTCTAACCGCGCCGGCCCGTGTCGAAATCGGCGCAGAACTATCGAATTGAGATAACGATAGGAAAATTCTGAAGGAACCAGGACAAATCAATCGGGGACGGAACTGCCACGCACCCCGCGCGCGGCGCTCCGCCCGATCGTCCCGGGCTTACGAAGGCTCGAGACTGCGCCACATATACCAGGTTGCGACGGTACGCCACGGCTCCCAGTTCGCGGCCACTTCACGCGCTTCGCTACGCGTAACGGGCTCGCCGCTGAAGTAATTGACGCTGATCGCCTGAATCAGGCCGAGGTCGTCGAGCGGCAGCACGTTCGGGCGCGCGAGATTGAAGATCAGGAACATCTCGGCGGTCCAGCGGCCAATGCCGCGGATAGCCGTGAGTTCGGCGATCACGTCCTCGTCGTCCATCGTGGTCCATTTGCCCACGTGCAGCGCGCCGGACACGAAATGCTGCGCGAGATCGAGGATGTACTCTGTCTTGCGCTTCGAGAGCCCGCAGGCCGCGAGCTTTTCGTGGCCGAGCTTGATGAACTGCTGCGGGACGAGCTTCGGACACGCGGCCTCGACCTTCTGCCACAACGCCTGCGCCGCGGCCGTCGAAATCTGCTGGCCGACCACCGAGCGCGCGAGCGTGACGAACGGATCGTCACTGCTCATCAGATGCACGGGGCCGAACTTCGGAATGAGCTTCTTGAGGATGCGGTCGCGCTTGACGAGGTCCGCGCAGGCCTTGTCCCAATAGTCGGGGCGCACCACCTCGGACTCGATGCCGCGCGCGGGCGCCGCCGCTGCATCCGCAGCGTCGCCATGCGCGCCTTCAGGCGACGCGGCCGGCATCGCGCCGACACCGTCGACGGCGCCATTGGCCTTCGCGCGCGTCTTGCCCGCGCCTTCCGGCGCCGTGCCGTTGAGCGCGCGCTTCTTGACGCCGTCCGTCTTCGCGACGTCGGCTTCCTGCTGTTTCTGAGCGCCGCGCGCGGCGCGTTTCGCCGCCTCGCCTGCCGCGCCAGTGAGCGACGCAGACCGCCTGGCCTGCGTCTTCGTGGCCGTTGCCATCCTGCCTCCTGCCTCGCGAATCGATCAGTGGAAACTGGACAGCCCGCTCATACGCGGCGCCACTCGGTCAATCCGCCCGGTTTGTCTTCGAGCGCGACACCGGCATCGAGCAGTTCGGCCCGGATCCGGTCCGCCTCCGCATACTGTTTCGCCTGCTTCGCGGCGACGCGTGCGGCAATCTTCGCTTCGATCGCGGCCACGTCGAGCGCGCCCGCGTCCTGCGCACCCGCGGCCTGCTGCAGGAACGCGCGCGGTTCGCGCACGAGCACGCCGAGCACGCGGCCCAGACGCTGCAGCTGACGCGCCAGCACCGTGTCGCGCGTGCGGTTCACTTCGCTTGCGAGTTCGAACAGCACCGCGATGGCGACCGGCGTATTGAAATCGTCGTTCATCGCGGTACGGAAACGCTGCGCGTACGCTTCGTTCCAGTCGAGCTCGCCGGCATCCGGCGTCACATCCTTGAGCGCCGTATACAGGCGCGTGAGCGCGTTGCGTGCGTCGTCGAGATGCACGTCGCTGTAATTCAGCGGCGAGCGGTAATGCGCGCGCGCCATGAAAAAGCGCACTACTTCGGCGTCGTACTTCGCCAGCACTTCGCGGATCGTGAAGAAGTTGCCGAGCGACTTCGACATCTTCTCGTTGTCGATCTGCACGAAGCCATTGTGCATCCAGTAATTGACGAACTTCTCGCCCGTCGCGCCTTCGCTTTGCGCGATCTCGTTTTCGTGGTGCGGAAACTGCAGATCCTGCCCGCCGCCATGAATGTCGAAATGATCGCCCAGCAGCGTGCAGCCCATCGCCGAACATTCGATGTGCCAGCCCGGGCGGCCACGACCGTATTTCGAGTCCCAGCTCGTGTCCGCCGGCTCTTCCGGTTTTGCCTGTTTCCACAGCACGAAGTCAAGCGGATCCTGCTTGGCATCGTTCGCCGCCACACGCTCGCCCGCGCGCAGGTCCTCGATGGACTTGCCCGAGAGCGCGCCGTAATGCGCGAACTTGCGCACCGCGTAGTTCACGTCACCGTCCGAACCTTGATACGCGTAGCCGTTCTTTTCCAGCATGCCGATCATGTCGAGCATCTGCGGAATGTACTGGGTCGCGCGCGGCTCGTGATCGGGACGCGCGACGCCGAGCGCGTCCGCGTCTTCGTGCAGCGCGTCGATGAAACGGTCGGTGAGCTGCTTGATGGTTTCGCCGTTTTCCACCGCACGGCGAATGATCTTGTCGTCGATGTCGGTGATGTTGCGCACATAGGTCACGTTGTAACCGAGCGTGCGCAGCCAGCGCTGCACGACGTCGAACACCACCATCACACGCGCGTGGCCAACGTGACAATAGTCGTACACCGTCATGCCGCAGACGTACATGCGTACGACGCCGGGCTCGAGTGGCACGAAATTTTGCTTGTCACGCGCGAGCGTGTTGTAGATGCGCAGTGATTCCATAAAGACGATGGATACGTGGGTCGAAAGAAATCCGCGGCGGCGCCGACAGCAGCCAGCGGGTGCGTGCGAAGCACCGCGCTCCTGGAGGCTGCGTACAGTCGCGCTCAATCAGTCATCAGGGCGGAGACGACCACGAGTGGCGAAAGAAAGCCTGGCGTTCAGCACAGCATCGCGCGCAATCTTGCGGGGCGACGACGCCTGCATGACGTTTGCGCGAAGTTTGCAATGTCGCTCGCGAAGCTGGCGCGCAACCGTTCCGGAACTTCCCGTAACCAGCCGGAACTGGCACCGAACCGGGCGCTGCGATTTCACGCGACGAAAACGCACAGACCTTTTGTTAGAATGGCTCGGAGTATAACACCGCGACCTCACCCTATGAAATCTTCCAGCGGCCGCGCGACACGCGCTGCGACCTTTGCGGCGGCGGCTCTCGCGAGCGTCGGTTTCGTTCTCGGCGGCCTGTCCGCTGCGCATGCGGCACCGCCCGCCACGGCCGACGGCACGCCCGGCGCGGACTCCGCCATCGCCCAGCACAACTGGGCTTCGGCGCTGAACGAACTCGACGCGCGCATCAAGACGAACCCGCGCGACGTGCAGGCGAAGTTCAAGCGCGCGACCATCCTCGCGCGTCTCGGCCGCGACGACGACGCGATCGAAGCCTTCACCGAACTCACGCAGAGCTACCCGGAACTGCCCGAGCCCTATAACAATCTCGCGGCGCTCTACGCGAAGCACGGCCGTTACGACGAAGCCCGCATCGCGCTGGAAACGGCCACGAAGGCGAACCCGTCGTACACGCTCGCGTGGGAAAATCTCGGCGACCTGTACCTGCGTCTGGCCGACGCGTCGTACCGCCGCGCCACCGCGCTCGGCCACACGAGCGGACCCACGCAGCAGCGTCTCACCGACATCGAGAAGATCGTCAATCCGCCGGCGGCGTCGAAGAAGGCGCGCGGCGAATCGGCGGCATCGGACGCAAGCACGACCAAACGCGTGGGGCCGATGCTCGACAATCCGGTGATCCAGTTCGGCGGCCCGACCGGGTCGCTCGCGATGCCGCCCTTCGTGGCGCCATCGAACTAAGCCGCAGCACGCCGCGCGCGGCGTGACTGCGACACGTTTTTCCCCGCACTTCCGAGGATACTCATGAAATGGTTGATGTTGGCGCTCGGTAGCGCCGCCCTGATCGCGAACGCACCCGCCTTTGCGCAGAACGGCCCGCAAGCCGCGCATCCGCAGGTGCTCTTCAAGACCAGTGATGGCGACATTCGCGTCGAACTCTATCCCGAGAAGGCGCCCAAGACCGTCGACAACTTCCTCCAGTACGTGAAGTCCGGCCAGTACAACGGCACGATCTTCCATCGCGTGATCCGCGGCTTCATGATCCAGGGCGGCGGCTACACCACGAGCTTCGTCGAGAAGCCCACGCGCGCGCCCATTCCGCTCGAAAGCAAGAACGGCCTGAAGAACACCACCGGCATGCTCGCGATGGCGCGCACGAGCGACCCGAATTCGGCGACGGCGCAGTTCTTCATCAACACCGTGGACAACGCCAACCTCGACTATCCGAATCCGGACGGCAACGGCTATGCCGTGTTCGGCAAGGTCACGCAGGGTCTCGACGTCGTGAAGAAGATCGAAGCCACGCCGACGACCTCGCGCGGCCCGATGTCCGACGTGCCGCAAACGAACGTCGTGATCCAGTCGGCCACCGTGATCGGCAAGTAAGCGCGCCAGCAGCGAGCAGGCAGCAAGCACCGCACACCCCACCATTCGTCGCGCGGCGCGGCGCCGGCACACGCGAAGGCAAACGCCCCGCCTCGTGCCGAAACCGCACCGCCCTCTCACCCCCGCCTCAGACACTCAGGCACCCACTGGCAAAGGATTCCATCATGGTCGAACTGCATACGAACCACGGCGTCATCAAGCTCGAACTGAACGCCGAAAAGGCGCCGAAGACGGTCGCTAACTTCCTCAACTACGTGAACAGCGGCCACTACAACGGCACGGTGTTCCACCGCGTCATCGACGGCTTCATGATCCAGGGCGGCGGTTTCGAAGCCGGCATGAAGCAGAAGCCGACCGAAGCGCCGATCGAAAACGAAGCCAACAACGGCCTGAAGAACGTGCGCGGCTCGATCGCGATGGCGCGCACCAACGACCCGCACTCGGCGTCGGCGCAGTTCTTCATCAACGTGGCCGACAACGACTTCCTGAACCACTCGTCGCCGACGCCGCAAGGCTGGGGCTACGCCGTGTTCGGCAAGGTCGTCGACGGCCTCGACGTGGTCGAGAAGATCAAGTCGGTCAAGACGGGCTCGAAGGGCTTCCATCAGGACGTGCCGGTCGACGACGTCGTGATCGAGAAGGCTGTCGTCGTCGAATAACGCAACAGGGCGCTCGCTTCATCGATGCTGCAGGACAAGGCACTCAGACACGCCGCCGCGGGCGTGCCCGGCGAGGGCAAGCGCCCTCACGCGGCGCGCCCGTTTCTCTTCATCTCGGACCTGCATCTGAATGAAGCGATTCCGCACACGGTCGCCGCGTTCGAACACTTCATCCATGTGACGGCCGATCAGGCCGACTCGGTGTTCATACTCGGCGACCTCTTCGAATACTGGATCGGCGACGACATGCTCGCCAATCCGTTTTTCGCGCGCATGGCCGCGTTGATGCACACGCTCTCCGAGCGCGGCATCGCGCTGTACATCATGCACGGCAATCGCGATTTCCTGATGGGCAAACGCTTCATGAAAGCGGCGGGCGCAATCTGGCTGCCCGACCCCATCGCGATCACCGCGTTCGGCACGCGCATCGCGCTCGCGCACGGCGACGCCCTGTGCACCGACGATCGTGGCTATCAGTTTTTCCGTAAATTCGCGCGCAACCGGCTGCCGCAACTGCTGTTTCTCGCGTGGCCGTATCGTTGGCGCATCGCGCTCGCGGAACGCGCGCGACGCGCGAGCGAGGAACGGCGCGACGGGCCGTCGCTGCCGAAATACGACGTGACGGCGAAAGGCGTCGCGGCGCTGTTCAAGCGCGCGCGCACGAACACGATGATTCACGGTCATACGCATCGGCCCGCGCGCCATCAGGAACCCGGCGGCACACGCTGGGTGCTGCCCGACTGGGATCTCGATCACGGCAAACCGCGTGGCGGTTTTCTGCGCGTGGACGCGGAAGGGTTCAGGATGTTGCCGCTCGATTGAGGGCGCGAGGCGCGAGAGATCGCACCGGATACGAAAACAGCCGCTTCAAGCGGCTGTTTTATTTGGTGACGCGAGCGATGATGGCGTCGATCGGAAACGCTCAAACGCGCGCGGTCGACTCGTCGCGCGACCGCGCCTGCTCCGCTTCGCGAGGCGCAGCGCCGCCCTCGAAACCCGCCGAAAGACGACGCAATTCGGCAAGCGCGGCATCGGCGCCATGCAGCGCTTCGAGGCGCGCGCCCAGACGTTCGAGCGCGACGACGATCGAATCGACGCGCTGCGTTTGCGTCGCCGCGTGATCGATCAAACCGTGAATAGCCAGCGACACCGGATCGTCGGCGTTCGGCGAAATGCCGTACGCGCAAAAGCCCTCGCGCGCGGCGGCCTTCGACGGCTGCGGCGACGCCTTCTCGTGCGCGGCCGCGGACCCGACTGCCGGCGCAACCGCGGGCACAACCGCCGGTACAACGATACGCGCCGGATTGCCCACCGCCGTCGCGCCTTCGGGCACCGGCTTCACGACCACGGCGTTCGAGCCGATCTTGGCCTGCGCGCCGACCGTGAATCCGCCGAGCACTTTCGCGCCCGCCCCCACGATCACGCCCGCGCCGAGCGTCGGATGGCGCTTCGCGCCGCGCGTGAGCGAGGTGCCGCCGAGCGTCACGCCCTGATAGATCGTGCAGTCGTCGCCGACTTCCGCCGTTTCGCCGATCACGACGCCCATGCCATGATCGATGAATACGCGTCGGCCGATGGTCGCGCCCGGATGAATTTCGATGCCGGTAAGAAAGCGCGCGAGTTGCGAGACATAACGCGCGAGCCAGCGGCGTTTCGCGCGCCAGCAGGCATGCGCGAAGCGATGCAGCACGAGCGCGTGCAGACCCGGGTAACAGGTGAGGACTTCCCAGGCGCTGCGAGCGGCGGGATCGCGCTCGCGGATCGTGGCGATATCTTCGCGAAGTCTCTTGAACATGGCTTTCACACGCTTCGAACGTGAGGAACAGGGGAACCGGCCGCGCGTCATCAGTGCGACGTCGCTGCGTGGCGCGCGCGGCTCGTGCGTGGTTTTAGGGAAAGTCGAATCCCTTAGCAGCCACGCTGATTTGCTTGTGATGTGCAGTCGATTGTAGGCGAAAGGCGCGCGCGGCCCCGGAAGTCCACGCGGCCATCAAGGTTGGACCCGCCAGCGCGCCGAAACCCGCCGCAGACGCCTACTTCGCGCCGTCCTTGCTCTTCAGGAGAATGTGCTTGGCGATGCCGCGCACGATGTTGACTTCCTCACGCTCGAGCCCCGAACGCGCAAACAGACGCCGCAAGCGCGACATCAGTTTCTTCGGATTGGCGGGATCGAGAAAATCGAGCGCGATCAGCGCGTTTTCCAGATGCACGTACATGCGCTCGATATCGTCGCTGGTGGCAAGCGGCGTCGCCGTTTCCTGCGCGCCGGCGGTCGGCAGCGCGACGCCCGGCGTCTCCGCGGACAGATACGCGAGCCGCAGTTCGTAGGCCAGCACCTGCACGGCCTGCGCGAGATTGAGCGAGCTATAGGCCGGATTGGCCGGAATGTGCGCGAGCGCGGTGCAGCGCTCGACGTCTTCATTCGACAGGCCGGTGCGCTCGTTGCCGAACACCAGCGCGATGTCGCCGTGCGCGACCTGGCGGCAGGCATCCTGCACCGCGAGACGCGGCGCGGCCGGCGGGGGTCCGTATTCGCGGGTGCGCGCGGTCAGCGCGAGCGACCAGGAGGAGCCGACGAGCGCGTCGGCGAGCGTCGGCACGATGTGGGCGGCGGCCAGCACGTCGTCGGCGCCGCTTGCCATGGCGACGGCCTCGGGATCGCAGTGCACCTGTGGTACGCGCGGCGCGACCAGCACGAGCCGCGAGAAGCCCATTGTCTTCAGCGCGCGCGCCGCGGCGCCGACGTTGCCCGGATGGCTGGGCTCGACCAGCACGAAGCGCGTGGACGTGAAACCGCCGCGCAGCGGCTCGTGAGCCGCTTCGGCGGCATGTGAATCGGGGTGCTCCAAGATGAATCTCGTACGGCGTGGTCAGTGAAGCGTGTATGTTAGCGCGGCTCGCGCGCCCGGCCTATTGGGGACGGCGCGGGGACGACGCAGCGACGACGCAGCGACGACGGCCGCGCGAGCCCCTGAGCCATTGCACCACCGCCCGCGCCGCGCCCATCCGAAGTCTCCCCGAAGCGGACCGGAAATCGGGTAAAATGCCAGATTCGCGCGCGTTTTCCGGTCAGTCGTGTGGCCGTAAAACCGGGTCCGCAAGACCGCCGCGCCCCGTTCTTATTCAATTCGTCTCCGTTGGCGGGACAGGTTCCGCGGCCGCTCGGCCCGCGCCCTGTCCAATCGTTAGACGCTTTATCTTTCGCACCACCGGTGCGCGTGCCGATGCGCGCGCCGGACAACAAGGATCCAGGCTCATGCATCCCATGCTCAACATCGCTGTCAAGGCCGCGCGCCGCGCCGGACAGATCATCAACCGCGCGTCGCTCGATCTCGACCTCGTGCAGGTCGCGAAGAAGCAGCACAACGATTTCGTCACGGAAGTCGACAAGGCGGCCGAAGCCGCCATCATCGAAACGCTCTCCACCGCCTACCCCGACCACGCGATCCTCGCCGAAGAATCGGGCGAATCGGCCCACGAGTCGGAATACCAGTGGATCATCGATCCGCTCGACGGCACCACGAACTTCATCCACGGTTTCCAGTACTACTGCGTCTCGATCGCGCTCGCACACAAGGGCATCGTCACGCAGGCCGTGGTCTATGACCCGACGCGCAACGACCTCTTCACCGCTTCGCGCGGCCGCGGCGCGTTCCTGAACGACCGCCGTATCCGCGTCGGCCGCCGCGACCGTCTCGCCGACGGCCTGATCGGCACGGGCTTCCCGTTCCGCGAAAAGGACGGCCTCGACAGCTACTGCGATCTGTTCGCCGCGATGACCAACGCCTGCGCCGGCCTGCGCCGCCCGGGCGCCGCCGCGCTCGATCTGGCGAACGTCGCCGCGGGCCGCATGGACGGCTTCTTCGAACAGGGCCTCAATCCGTGGGACGTCGCTGCGGGCGCGCTGCTCGTGACGGAAGCCGGCGGCCTGATCGGCAACTACACGGGCGACTCGGACTTCCTGCACGTCGGCGAAATCGTCGCGGGCAACCCGAAGATCTACGCGCAAATGGTGCCGATCCTCTCGAAGTACACGCGCATCAAGAAGGAAGCCTGAGCGCGCTGACGCCGTATCCGCGCTGCCGCCGCCTCGCATGAAGCCGTCAGGCGATTGCGAGGAACACTGCGGCGCGCAGCGGCCCGTGTCACAATCGGGCAAACTGGAAAAAGCAGGATCACGGCGACACAACCCGCGGGGAAAGCGGCGACACGGCAGCGCGAACACGCGCCGCACGACGCCCACCCGCCACATCAAGCGGCTTCGGCCGCTTTTTTCGTCGTGAATCCGAGGTTTTGGCGCGCCGGGTTCGCTCCTGTTGCGTCCCGGTTTCTTTCCATTGCGTTTCCCGCGCCGTGGTCGCCTGGGCCATCGAGCCGCCGTTCAACCGCTCCAACCCGCGATGAAAAAAGGCTTCTTCACGATCATCGCCGCGCAGTTCGTTTCGTCGCTCGCCGACAACGCACTGCTGATCGCGGCAATCGCGTTGCTCACGGTGATTTCGTCGCCGGCCTGGGTCACGCCGCTCCTCCAGATATTCTTCACGGTCTCGTACGTGCTGCTCGCGCCCTTCGTTGGCGCGTTCGCCGACGCGCTGCAAAAGCGCCACGTGATGTTCGTCTCGAACGCGCTCAAGGCCGCCGGCTGCATGCTGATGATCGCGGGCGTGCACCCGATGATCGCGTACGGCGTGGTCGGTTTCGGCGCGGCGGCCTACTCGCCCGCAAAGTACGGAATCCTCACTGAATTGCTGCCCGCCGAGAAACTCGTCGCGGCCAACGCGTGGCTCGAATCGGCGACCGTGCTCTCGACCATCGTCGGCACCATGCTCGGCGGCGCGCTAGTGTCGACCTACGCGCAGCGTTTCGTCCAGCACCATCCGATGCCGCTGATCCACTCGGCCGCCGATCTCGCGATGCTCGCAGTCATGATCACTTATGCGATCGCGGCGCTCATCAACGTCGGCATTCCCGATACGGGCGCGCGCTACGAGAACCGCCTCAAGGAACCGGCGCGGCTGGTGGGCGACTTCGTGCACTGCTTCAACGTGCTCTGGGCCGACAAGCTCGCGCAGATCGCGCTGTGGGTCACGACCCTGATGTGGGGCGCGGCCGTCACGCTGCAACTGCTGGTGCTCAAATGGGCCGACGCGAACCTCGGCCTCACGCTCTCGAAGGCCGCCGTGATGCAGGGCGTGACGGGCCTCGGGATCGCGCTCGGCGCGGGCGCGGCGGCGGCCTGGGTGTCGTTGCGCGCGTCGCTGCGCGTGCTGCCCGTGGGCGTGCTCTGCGGCGTCGTGGCCATGGCGATGGCGTTCTACAGCAAGAATCTGTTTCCGGCCGGCGAAGGCCTGCGCTTCGGCACCTTCGTGCTGCCCTTTTATCTGCTGTTCGCGTATCCGCTGATGATCGCGCTCGGCGCGCTCGCGGGCTTTTTCATCGTGCCGATGAACGCCCTGCTCCAGCATCGCGGCGCGACGCTGCTGTCGGCGGGCCACTCGATCGCCGTGCAGAATTTCAACCAGAACCTCGCCGTGCTGATGATGCTCGGCGCCTATGCGCTGCTGCTCACGGCGAAAATGCCGGTGCAATGGATCATCGTCGTATTCGGCGTGTTCGTGTCCGGCATGATCTGGCTCGCCATGCGACGCAGTGCCGCGAACGCCCGCACCGTGGACCTGCAGGCGCTCGTCGACGAATGAGCGCGCACCGCCTGACGGGATGACGCGCGCATGCGCTGGCCATCCGGCCAGGTTCACGCGCCTCCCGCGCGGGTTACACTCACGCCCTGAACCTTAAGCAAGACACCGAGGATGGCTACACACACCGCAGGCGCAGCCGACATCGCGCAACACACTCCCATGATGCAGCAATATCTGCGCATCAAGGCCGATCATCCGGGCACGCTGGTGTTCTACCGGATGGGCGACTTCTACGAGCTGTTCTTCGAAGACGCGGAGAAGGCCGCGCGCCTGCTCGACCTCACGCTCACGCAGCGCGGCGCATCGGCGGGCAATCCCATCAAGATGGCGGGCGTGCCGCATCACGCCTGCGAGCAATATCTCGCCAAGCTCGTGAAGCTCGGCGAGTCGGTGGCGATCTGCGAACAGATCGGCGACCCGGCCACGTCCAAAGGGCCGGTCGAGCGCAAGGTCGTTCGCGTGGTCACGCCCGGCACGCTGACTGACGCCGCCCTGCTTTCCGACAAGAACGACGTCTATCTGATGGCGGTCTGCCCCGGTCACAACCGGCGCGGCGCGACCGTCAACGTCGGTCTCGCGTGGCTCAATCTGGCAAGCGGCGCGCTGCGCCTCGCGGAAGTCGCCCCCGAACAGGTCGCGGCGGCCTTCGAGCGCATCCGTCCCGCGGAAATTCTGGTCGCGGAAATGCCGGCGGAGTCGTCGGGCTGGGCGCCGCCTTCCGCAGGATCGGGCACCACGCCGGGCGCGCTGACGCGCGTGCCCGCCTGGCACTTCGACGTCGCGTCGGGCCGCCAGCGTCTGTGCGATCAACTCGACGTCGCGAGCCTCGACGGCTTCGGCGCGCAGACGCTCACGAGCGCCTGCGGCGCGGCCGGCGCGCTGCTGCTTTATGCAGCGGCCACGCAAGGCCAGCAGTTGCGTCACGTGCGCAGCCTGAAAGTCGAAGCGGAGTCGGAATATATCGGCCTCGATCCGGCCACGCGGCGCAATCTCGAACTCACCGAAACATTGCGCGGCACCGAGTCGCCCACGCTGTGTTCGCTGCTCGATACCTGCAGCACGACCATGGGCAGCCGTTTGCTGCGCCACTGGCTGCATCATCCGCCGCGCGACGCGGGCATCGCGCAAACTCGCCAGCAAGCCATCGGCGCGCTGCTCGACGCCCCGCCGCCCGCCAGCGTGGATGCGCTGCGCAGCGCACTGCGCCAGATCGCCGACGTCGAACGCATCACCGGTCGCCTCGCGCTGCTGTCGGCGCGTCCGCGCGACCTGTCGAGCCTGCGCGACACCTTCGCCGCCCTGCCCGCGCTGCGCGAGCAAGTCGCGGCGGCCGGCGGCGCATCGTCGTCGCTCGCCCGCATCGTCGATCTGCTCGATCCGCCGCCCGAATGCGCCGAACTGCTGCATCGCGCGGTCGCGCCGGAACCGGCGGCCATGATCCGCGACGGCGGCGTGATCGCGCGCGGCTACGATGCGGAACTCGACGAACTGCGCGACATGTCCGAGAACTGCGGCCAGTTCCTGATCGATCTCGAAGCACGCGAACGCACGCGCACGGGCATCGGCAATCTGCGCGTCGAATACAACAAGGTACACGGCTTCTATATCGAAGTCACGCGCGGCCAGACCGACAAAGTCCCCGACGACTATCGCCGCCGCCAGACGCTGAAGAACGCCGAGCGCTACATCACGCCCGAACTGAAAACGTTCGAGGACAAGGCGCTCTCCGCGCAGGAACGCGCGCTCGCACGCGAGAAGGCGCTCTACGACGCGCTGCTGCAATCGCTGCTGCCGTATCTGCTCGATTGCCAGCGCGTGGCCGCCGCGCTCGCCGAACTCGACCTGCTGGCCGCGTTCGCGGAACGCGCGCGCGCGCTCGACTGGGCCGCGCCGTCGTTTTCCGACGCGCCCGGTATCGAGATCGAGCAAGGCCGGCATCCGGTGGTCGAGGCGCAGGTCGAGCAGTTCATCGCGAACGACTGCGTGCTCAACGCGGACCGCAAGCTGCTGCTGATCACCGGCCCGAACATGGGCGGTAAGTCGACGTTCATGCGCCAGACCGCGCTGATCGCGCTGCTCGCCTACGTCGGCAGTTACGTGCCCGCGAAGCGCGCGCGCTTCGGTCCGATCGACCGCATCTTCACGCGGATCGGCGCGGCGGACGACCTCGCGGGCGGCCGCTCGACCTTCATGGTCGAAATGACCGAAGCCGCGGCGATCCTCAACGACGCCACGCCGCAAAGCCTCGTGCTGATGGACGAAATCGGCCGCGGCACCTCGACGTTCGACGGCCTCGCGCTCGCATGGGCGATCGCGCGCCATCTGCTGTCGGGCAACGGCTGCCACACGCTGTTCGCCACGCACTACTTCGAACTCACGCAACTGCCCGCTGAATTCGCGCAGGCGGCGAACGTGCATCTCTCGGCGGTCGAGCACGGTCACGGCATCGTGTTCCTGCACGCCGTCAGCGAAGGTCCGGCGAACCAGAGTTACGGCTTGCAGGTCGCCCAACTCGCGGGCGTGCCCAATTCGGTGATACGCGCGGCGCGCAAGCATCTCGTGCATCTCGAGCAGATGTCGGCGGGCCAGCCCACGCCGCAACTCGATCTGTTCGCCGCGCCCGCCGCCGCGAGCGACGACGAATTCGACGCCCCGAAACACTATGTCGAAGATGCGCCGCAAGCCGAGGAAGATCCGGCGGCGGCGCGCGTGGCGGAGCGGTTGCGTGCCATCGATCCCAACGAGCTGCGTCCGCGCGACGCACTCGATCTGCTGTACGAACTGCATGAGCTGGCCACAGCGCCGGACGCCAAACGCTGAGCGTCGCCCTGCGACGCCGCCGCGGCCTGCCCTACGAGGCCGCGGGCGGCTGCATTCGCGCTATCTGAAAAATATGCACGGCAGGTGGCGCGCTTCGGTGCGGGCGTGGCGTCTGAGCGCACTGCGGTTCGCGGTCGGTGCGGTCGGCGCATTCACTGCACTCGCCGCGCTCATCGCGCTCGCGCTGCCGGGCCTGGCCTGGGCGCAGCCGCAATCGGCCGCGTCCTCGCAGCGCTATTCGTTCGCCGTGCTCGCGAACGTCGTGACCGAGCCCGGCGACGAAGGCACGCTGCAACGTCTCGTCGATGCCATCGGGCGCGATCCGCAAATTGCCTTCGTGGTCTACGACGGCAATCTCAAAGGCCCGCGCGAATCGTGCGCGGACAACCTGTACGAGCGCCGCCACGCCTTGCTCTCGGCATCGCGGCCGCCGCTCGTGTTCGTGCCCGGCCAGCGCGACTGGGCGAACTGCGGCATGAACGGCAGCGGCGCCTGGGACCCGGTCGAGCGTCTCGATTTTCTGCGTCAGAATTTTTTCGGCGACAGCAATTCGCTCGGCGAAAATCCACTGACGCTCACGCGCGAAAGCGAAGTGTCGCGCTTCCGGCCGTATCGGGAAAATGCGCGCTGGCAAACCGGCGACACCGTGTTCATCGCGCTGAACGTGCCCGGCGACAACAACCATTATCTGAACGCAGGCGGGCGCAACGGCGAATTCGAAGACCGCGTCATCGCCAACGGGTTCTGGCTCGAACACGCGGCCGAATACGCACGGCGGCGCAACGCGCGGGCCATCGTCATCTTCATGCAGGGCAACGCGATGCCGGAGCACTACGAGCGACCCGAGCGCTTCGCGTGGCTGCGTTTCCGCCGCGCGCAACGCGACGGCTATACCGAATTGCGGCGCAGCCTCATCAAGGCCGCCGAGACCTTCCGTGGGCCGATCGTGATCGTCAACCCGGACGAAACGCGCCTCGCGCGCGGCTTCGCGATCGATCAACCCTTGCGCACCGAAAAGGGCGTCAGGATTGCAAACGTGACGCGCATCAGCCTCGCGCTGCGCGATCCGCTCACGCAATGGCTACAGATCGACGCAGACATGACGCGCCGCACGCCGCTACGCATCAGCGTGCGCGACGTACCGAAACATCTGCCGCTCCTGCCGCCGCAGGAACCGCCGCCGATGCCGGGCAGCAACGCGTCGCCTGCCGTGCCGGACATGCCCGAGGTGTCGTCGATGCCCGACGTCACCGAAATCCCCGGTATGCAGCAAGCGCCGGACGTCAACAACGCCTACGGTGTGAATGGCATGCCCGCCACCCCGGCCAGCGGCGCATCGATGCCGCCGGACTGGCAAGGCGCGCCGTCCACGAACGCGCCGGGCGCCCACACCGCGCCGCTCCAGCTTGCACCGCCGTGGGTCGGTCACGGCGCCTCACCTGCCAGCAGCGCGGCGCCCGGGTATTGAACGAGCGAACCGCCGCGTCGCCGAATCCGCGCGTAAACGAAAAACGCCGGCCCTGAGGCCGGCGCGTCGACTGATCGGCGAGATCAGTGCAGGGTAGGTTTCGACTCGGCTTCGTCGCCGTCGTCTTCCTCGTCTTCGTCGATGACTTCGAGACCATCGGCGCCGTGCGCGTGCTCGTGCTCGATTTCGTCTTCCGTCGCCTGACGCACTTCCTTCACGCTCAGCGAAAAACGCAGGGCCATGCCGGCCAGCGGATGATTGCCGTCGAGCACGACCTTGTCTTCTGCGACGTCGGTGACCGTGTAGATGAGCGCGTCGAGATCCTCATCGCCTTCTTCCGGCGTGCCTTCGAACTGCATGCCGACTTCGAGCGGTTCAGGGAAACGGGTGCGCGGCTCGATCTTCACGAGTTCCGGATCGTACTCGCCAAACGCATCCTGCGGCTCAAGCTGGATCTGGGTCTCGAAGCCCGGCTCCTTGCCGTCCAGCACTTCCTCGATCTTGGGGAACGTGCCATCATAGCCGCCGTGCAGATAGACCATCGGCTCGTCGCTTTCCTCAATCAGATTGCCCTGCGCATCCGATAGCTTGTAAGCGACCGACACGACGGTGTCCTTTGCAATTTTCATTCGATCCTCCAGATTACAGACCACATTATACGATGCCCAAGCGGTCCCCTGACCACGTGGAGGACGCGCGCAAGCAGCGCGCCCCCTCCTCCGCGGCACGCCCCGCGCCCGACGCACCCACATCGTTGCTGGGCGGCCTGAGTCCGGCGCAGTTCATGAAGCAATACTGGCAGAAAAAGCCGCTCTTGATCCGCCAGGCGATACCCGGCATCGAGGCGCCGCTTTCGCGCGACGAGTTGTTCGCGCTTGCCGACAGCGACGACGTCGAATCGCGCCTCATCACGCATTTCCGCAAGCGCTGGTCGCTCGAACACGGCCCGTTCGGCGCCGACGAACTGCCCACGCCGAAAACGCGTCAATGGACGCTGCTCGTGCAAGGCGCCGATCTTCACGACGATCGCGCCCGCGCGCTGCTCGAACGCTTCCGTTTCGCGCCCGACGCCCGTCTCGACGATCTGATGATCTCGTATGCGACCGATGGCGGCGGTGTCGGCCCGCATTTCGATTCCTACGATGTGTTTCTCCTGCAGGTGCACGGCAAGCGCCGCTGGCGTATCGGCGCGCAGCGCGACCTGTCGCTGCAGGAAGGCATGCCCCTGAAAATTCTCGCGAATTTCGAACCCGAGGAAGAATGGGTGCTGGAGCCTGGCGACATGCTCTATCTGCCGCCGCACATCGCGCACGACGGCGTGGCCGAAGGCGAGTGCATGACCTGCTCGATCGGCTTTCGCTCGCCTTCCACGTCGGAGCTCACGAATCAGTTTCTTTACTGGCTCGCCGAACGTGGCGCCGACGACGCCGCGCAGCCCGGAGCGAAGGGCGGCAAAAGCGCGCTTTACCGCGACCCGGATCAGCCCGCCGTGGCGCATCCCGCGCAATTGCCCCCGGCACTTGTGGAGCGCGTTGCGGCCGTGCTTGCTAAAGTGCGTTGGAGCGATGGCGATGTGTCGTCGTTCGTGGGCTCGTACCTTTCGGAACCGAAGGCCAATGTGGTCTTCGAAGCCCCCGAAAAACCCCTCGACGAGGCCCGTTTTGTTGCGCGCGCCGCGAAAAGCGGGATAAGACTCGACCGCAGGACGATCCTGCTTTACGATGCGCGGTCGTACTACCTGAACGGGGAACAGTACTTGCTCAGAGAAGCCCGAAAGTGGCTGCCGGCCTTGGCCGACAACCGCTTTCTGGATGGGAAACGCTTTGTAACACTCTCACACGATTCGTGTGTGACAGCGTTACTACACGAATGGTATTGTGCGGGCTGGATACGGACCGGGGAGCTTGCGTAAGCGCTTCGGACTGTTATACCGTACTAATATAGTGCTTGTATGAGAAAGACAACGTATTGTCCCCGGATTTGTCGACGGTCGATACGAAAGTGCCTATAATTTCCGCCCAGGCCGTAGGGAAGATTCACGCTCTTGCAGTGCATCTCCACCAGCGGCTCAGGTCGGTGTTGGGGCACATTACCGGTATTATTTTGCGCTGTTGCTTACCTTTAACCATAAAAGGACGTGATCATGAAGAAATCCCTCCTCGTAGCATCCCTGCTGGCAGCTGTTGCACTCGCTGCGTGCAACAAGAGCAGCGACCAAGCCGCTGCGCCGGCTAGCGACGCAACGGCTGCTTCGGCACCGGCTGCTGCCGCTTCGGACGCTGCTGCTGCTGCTTCGGGCGCTGCTGCTGCTGCGAGCGACGCTGCTGCTTCGGCTACGGCTGCTGCTTCGGACGCTGGCGCTGCTGCTTCGGACGCAGGCGCTTCGGCTGCTGCTCCGGCATCGGGCGCAAGCCAGTAAGCTGCATTCGCACGAGGCCCGTGCCGAGCTTCGGCTCCAGCGGGCATCGCTGCGAACCGCGGTGCAGCCTGACGACATCGCCAGTCGCACAGCGGGCAAGCAAAAAAGCCACGAACGCAAGTTCGTGGCTTTTTTGTTTCCCCTATCGAGATATCGAGACTTTCTTCATGCGCCGCGCATGTAACAAGCGCGACGCATCTGCAAGCGCGTATTACGCGCACAGCCTGTTCAGCTCGCTTGCGCGCCCTCTTCTTCGCCATCGAAGAACGCCTTGACGACTTCGATTTCGCGCGTGCGCTTGAACGGCGGCAGACTTTGCCAGATGCGACGCCCATAGGGCTTATCGACAAGACGCGTATCGCAGATCATCAGCACGCCGCGATCGGTCTCCGCGCGAATCAGGCGGCCCGCGCCCTGCTTGAGCGTGATCACCGCTTGCGGAAGTTGATGTACCGCAAAAGGACTCAAGCCTTTCTTGGTCAGCGCATCGAGTCGCGCGGCCAGCACGGGATCGTCGGGCGGCGCGAACGGCAGCTTGTCGATGACGACGAGCGAGAGCGCATCGCCGCGCACGTCCACACCTTCCCAGAAGCTCTGGCTACCCACCAGAATCGCGTTACCGTAAGCGCGGAAGCGTTCGAGCAATTCGGTGCGGCTCGCGTCGCCCTGCACGAGCAAGGGCGTGTTCCAGCCGCGCGCCTCGATCGTGTCGCGCAGCTTCGCGGCGATGCGATCGACCGCGCGCAGCGTCGTGCACAGCATGAACACACCGCCACCCGATGCCTCGATCGCCGGCAAGGCCGCATCGAACACGGCGTCGGTGAATTGCGGCGACGACGGCTGCGGCATATTGCGCGGCACGTACAGCAAGCCCTGCTCGGGATAATCGAACGGACTCGGCAAGGTCATCGAACGGCGCGAGCTCAAGCCCATTTGCGCCGCGTAGTGCGTGAAGTCGCCGCGCACCGACAAGGTCGCCGACGTGAAAATCCATGTGCGCGGCACGCCCGCGCGCTGCTTCGCGAAGATCGGCGCAACCGAGAGCGGCGTCTCGTGCAACTGCACCGTGTGCGAGAACACTTCGACCCAGCGGACCTTTTCGTCGTCGCTCGGGTATTCTTTGGCGGCTTCGCCCTCGCCTTCGGGCTTGCGCGCCGGCTCGGCCACTGCGGCGCCGGTCCAGCCCGCGAGAATGCCCTGCAACTCGCGTGCGCGACGCAGGCACGTACCCAGCGATTCCGCACGCTCAGCCTGACCGGCAAGCGCCGTCGCGAGCGTGCCCAGTTCGGTCTGCAACGCGTCGAGTGCGTCGAAAAGCGGATGGTCTTCCGGCAACTGCGTGATCGACAGCCGCAGCGAATCTTCCTTGAACGCGAGCCGAACGTCGCGCGCGGCGCGTTCGACACCGGCGGCCAGTTTCACCCACTCCACCGCATCGCGCGCATGCGCCAGGCCTTCGGCGACGCAATCGCGCGCAAGTTCGAGGAACTGCGCCGTCGAGAGCGTCTCGCCGAAGAACAGCGTGGCGGTTTCAGGCAGTTGATGCGCTTCGTCGAAGATGATCGTGTTCGCGCTCGGCAGCAATTCGGCCATGCCGGTGTCGCGCAGCATGATGTCGGCGAAGAACAGATGGTGATTCACCACCACGATGTCGGCCTGCTGCGCTTCGCGGCGCGCGTGCATCACGAAGCAATCCTTGTAATGCGGACACTCCTGGCCGAGGCAGTTGTCGCGCGTCGAAGTGACCATCGACCACACGGCCGCCGTCTCCGGCACGCTCGCGAGTTCGGCCTTGTCGCCCGATCGCGTGATCTTCGCGAAGCGGATGATCTCTTGCAGATACGAGGTTTCCTGGCGCGACGGCAAACGGCCGTTGTCGGCCGTGCGTTGCAGGTAGTAGTGGCACAGGTAGTTCGAGCGGCCCTTGAGCATCGCGACGCTCACGGGCACCGCGAGCGCGTCGCGCACGGTGGGAATGTCGCGGGCGAAGAGCTGATCCTGCAAGTGCTTCGTGCCCGTGGAGACGATCACCTTGCCGCCCCACAACATGGCCGGCACGAGATACGCGTAGGTCTTGCCCGTGCCCGTACCCGCTTCGACGATCAGCGTGTTGTCGCCCGAATCGGCACGCGACGCTTCGTCGCCATTCGCGGCAGCCGGCGCGGGTGCGCCGCGTTCCAGACGGCGCGCCGGACGCGATTGCAACTCGAACGCGGCGGGATCGGGCTGCGCCTGAGCGGCGGCTTCCATCGCCGCGGCCACGGCACTCGCCATCTCGATCTGCGCGGCACGCGGACGATAGCCGTCGATCTCGCGCGCGAGCAAGCCGTCGGCGGCAAAGAGTTCCTGGAGTTCGGCGGCGCGACGCGTGCTCAGCGCGGGCGATGCGGCTTGCGCGGCGCGAGCGTCACCAGCCTGCGCGCCGCCATCGCGTGCAGGCTGGGTTCGGGAAACGGTCGTTGAATTCAAGGCAAGCGGTTCCTGCTCGGTCCTCGAGGCACAGCCCGACTGCGGCCGCGCCCCGGCGCCTGCCGGGACCCGGAATCAGGCGTGCCCGTTCGAGGTCTTCGTTGAATCGGGGTCCAGCTGCAGTTGCAGCAGGATGATGTTGTCCTTGAGCTTGAGCTTGCGCCTCTTCAGCTTCTGCAATTCGAGATCGTCGAAGTCCGACGTCTCGCAGAGCCTCTCGATCTGACGATTGAGATCGCCGTGTTCCGATTCCAGTTGCAGAATGCGGTCACGAAGGACCTCGCCTTTGACTTCACGATGCTCGCGCATGCTCGCCTCCTCGTCATGATCGGCGCGCGCCGTGCGAAGGGTCGCGCGCCTGAGGTTGCTGACCGGCTGAAAAAGCGTGGTGCTACTGGCCCTGCGATTGCTGTTTTTGTTGCTGTTGCTGCTTTTGATCCTGTTGCTGCTTCTGTTGCGCCTGCTGCTGCGCCTTCTCGGCCGCCTGTTTCTGACGCGCTTCGACGTCGGCCTTGTGCTTCGCCGCTTCGTCCTGCTTCTGCTGGAAGCGTTCAGCCTTCTGGTTGCGCTCCTGCGCCTTCTGCTGACCTTCGGCGCGCGCCTGGTCGAGCTGCTTCTGGAAATCCGATTGCTTCTTGTCGTACGCAGCCTGGTTGGCCGCGCGTTGCGACTGGGCCTGTTCGCCCTGACGCTGCGCCTGATCCAGCGCGTGCTGGCGCAGCTTGTCCTGATACGCCTGCTCGTTCGCGGCGCGCTGCGGCGCTTCGGCCTGGCGCTGCGCCTGATCGAGCTCGTGCTGACGCTGCTTGTCCTCGAACGCCTGCGCGCTCTTCGCCTCGTTCGCGGCGCGCTGCGGTGCGTCCGCCTCGTCGCGCGCGCGTTGCAGGGCGGTCTGCTCATCGCGGCGGCGCGCGTTGTCGGCGCGCTGCTCTTCGTCGAGCTGCAACTGTTTCTGGCGGATGTCCGCCTGCACCACGCGCATCGCGTCGCGCGCCTTGCCCAGACAGTGATTCACGAAGAACGTGTCGTAGCAGTCGTGCTGCGCCACGCCATAGCGATAGTTGTTCTCCGCCGTGCGCCGGTCGAGCACCTTCTGACGCGCGGCAAAATCGTTCTGCACATCGGCGTTCGTTGCACCCGATGCCGCGATCGCAGCCGAAGCCGGCAAGCCCGCAGCCGCCGCGCCCGAACCGATCGGACCGCCCACTTCCACCGGGCTCGCGATTTGCGCGCCGCTAGCCGCGGGAGCGCCCGACACCGCCTGCTGGGCGCCCTCGTCTTCCGCGAGGGCCGGAACGTTCGCCATCGCCAGCAACGCGACGGCACAAACCGCCGCGCGGGCGGAGGTCCGCCATGCAGCGCCTTCGCGCGCAACGGACCGGACAGGTGACAAACGGGATGGGATCAACGTCTTCTGAGGGCAGCGGAACATGGGGGAAATTCTAACACCCCCCGACTCGAGCGCTCCGCCATTTATGGCAAAATGCCCCGCTCCACCGGCCAGCGGGCGTTCCCTCGCGGGTGCGCTCCGCCCGGTCGTCGGACCGAAAACCGGACTGCAAACCGATCCTCGCAGGAATATCCAGACCCTATGACGGAAACCGTAGCACTCAAGATCGTCCAGCGTATCGCCACCGAATTGAACGTTCAACCGCGTCAGGTGGCGGCCGCCGTCCAGCTTCTCGACGAAGGAGCGACCGTTCCGTTCATCGCCCGCTACCGCAAGGAAGTCACGGACAATCTCGACGATACCCAGTTGCGCACGCTCGAAGAGCGTCTGCTGTATCTGCGTGAACTCGAAGAGCGCCGTGCCGCGATCCTCGCGAGCATCGAAGAGCAAGGCAAGCTCACCGACGAACTGCGCACCGCCATCGAGACCGCCGACAGCAAGCAGGTTCTCGAAGACCTCTATCTGCCGTACAAGCCCAAGCGCCGCACGCGCGCGCAGATCGCACGCGAAGCCGGTCTGCAGCCGCTCGCCGACGCACTGCTCGCCAATCCGCTGCTCGATCCGCAGACGGAAGCCGCGCAATACGTGGACGCGGAGAAAGGCGTCGCCGACGTGAAGGCCGCGCTCGACGGCGCGCGCGACATCCTCTCCGAACAATTCGGCGAAACGGCCGAACTGCTCGGCAAGCTGCGCGACTGGCTGCAAAACCAGGGCGTGGTGACGTCGACCGTGATCGAAGGCAAGGAGAAAGAGGAAGGCGAGAAGTTCCGCGACTACTACGACTACTCCGAGACCATCAAGACCGTGCCGTCGCACCGCGCGCTCGCGCTGTTCCGCGGCCGTAACGCGGGCGTGCTGATGGTCAAGCTGGGCCTCGGCGGCGAGCTCGACACGCAGACGCCGCATCCGGGCGAAGGTCATATCGCGCGCCACTTCAACATTTCGAATCTGGGCCGCCCCGCCGACAAGTGGCTCTCCGACGTGTGCCGCTGGTGCTGGCGCGTGAAGGTGCAGCCGCACCTCGAAAACGAACTGCTGACGAACCTGCGCGAACTGGCCGAGACCGAGGCGATCCGCGTGTTCGCGCGCAACCTCAAGGATCTGCTGCTGGCCGCGCCGGCCGGCCCGAAGGCCGTGATCGGCCTCGATCCGGGTCTGCGCACGGGCGTCAAGGTGGCCGTGGTCGATCGCACCGGCAAGCTGCTCGCGACCGACACGATCTACCCGCACGAGCCGCGCCGCGACTGGGACGGCTCGCTCGCGAAGCTCGCGCGCATCGCCGCGCAGACGCAGGCCGAACTCGTCAGCATCGGCAACGGCACCGCTTCGCGCGAGACCGACAAGCTCGCGAGCGAACTGATCGCGAAGCATCCCGAGTTGAAGCTGCAGAAGATCGTCGTGTCCGAAGCCGGCGCGTCGGTTTATTCGGCGTCCGAACTGGCGGCGAAGGAATTCCCCGAGCTGGACGTGTCGCTGCGCGGCGCCGTGTCGATCGCGCGTCGTCTGCAAGACCCGCTCGCCGAACTCGTGAAGATCGAGCCGAAGGCGATCGGCGTCGGCCAGTATCAGCACGACGTGAACCAGCGCGAACTCGCGCGCTCGCTCGACGCCGTGGTCGAAGACTGTGTGAATGCCGTGGGCGTCGATGCGAATACGGCTTCGGTCGCACTGCTCGCCCGCGTGTCGGGCCTGAACTCGACGCTCGCGCGCAATATCGTCGATTACCGCGATGCGAACGGTCCGTTCCCGTCGCGCGAACATCTGAAGAAGGTGCCGCGCCTCGGCGACAAGACCTTCGAACAGGCCGCGGGCTTCCTGCGCATCAACAGCGGCGAGAATCCGCTCGATCGCTCGTCGGTGCACCCGGAAGCGTATCCGGTCGTCGAGCGCATGCTCGCGAAGATCCAGCGCACGATCGGCGACGTGCTCGGTAGCCGCGAGGCGCTCTCGGGCCTCTCGCCCGCTGAATTCGTCGATGAGCGTTTTGGTTTGCCGACCGTGCGCGACATCCTCTCCGAACTCGAAAAGCCGGGTCGCGATCCGCGTCCCGAATTCAAGACGGCCACGTTCCGCGACGGCGTCGAGAAAGTCTCCGATCTCGTGCCGGGCATGGTGCTCGAAGGCGTCGTGACCAACGTGGCGGCGTTCGGCGCGTTCATCGACATCGGCGTGCATCAGGACGGTCTCGTGCACGTCTCGGCGATGTCGACGAAGTTCATCAAGGACCCGCACGAAGTCGTGAAGGCCGGTCAGGTCGTGAAGGTGAAGGTGCTCGACGTCGACGTGAAGCGTCAGCGCATCGCGCTCACGATGCGTATGGACGACGATCCCGCGAGCGCGGCGCAGCGCGCCGGTGGCGGCGCGGCGAATGGCGGCGGCCGTGATCGCAACGACCGTGGCGGCAACGCCAATCGCGGTGGTCAACGTTCGCGCGGCGAAGAGCCGGTGAACGCGATGGCGGCGGCGTTCGCGAAGCTCAAGCGCTGAGATCGGCCACACGCGGCGCGGGCCGCGGGGCGCGCGAAATGCAAGCCCGCGCCGTGCCTGAAGCGCTTGAAGTCCATGAAGCGCTGAGCCGCGCGAAAATCGCGCAATAAAAAAGCCGCCCGCGGGCGGCTTTTTTGCGTCATCGAGCAGACGATCAGATCTCGATCTTCGTCCCCAGCTCGACCACGCGATTCGCGGGAATGCTGAAGAAGTCGGTCGGCTTGGCGGCGTTCTGATGCATCCACGCGAACACGCGCTCGCGGAAGATCGACATGCCCGGCAATTGCGTCGGCACCACCGTTTCGCGCGCGAGGAAGAACGACGTGTCCATCATCTCGAACGACATGCCTTCGATGCGGCCGATCTCCTCCAGCACCGCCTTCACGTCCGGCGTTTCGTTGAAGCCGTAGTCGGCCTTCACGAGATAGAGACCGCCGCCGATATCCTTCACGCTCACGCGCTCCGCGTTCGACACGTACGGAATATCGCGAATCTTGAACGTGAGAAAAATCGTGCGCTCGTGCAGCACCTTGTTGTGCTTGAGGTTGTGCAGCAGGCTCACCGGCACGAGCGTGTCGCTGCCCGTGAGATAGATGGCGGTGCCCGACACGCGATGCGGCGGATGCGCGAGCAGACCTTGCAGGAAGGGCATCAGCGGAATGCCGTCGGCAGCCGTGCGTTCCTTCACGATCATGCGGCCTTTGAACCACGTCATCAGCAGGAAGAACAGCAGCGCGCCGATACCGAGCGGCAGCCAGCCGCCTTCCTCGACCTTGAGCAGATTCGCGCCGAAGAAGCCGAGGTCGATGATCAGCAGGCCCGCGATGATGAGCCCGACCAGCCACTTGTTCCACTTCCACAGCTTCGTCATCACGACGCTCACGAGGATCGTGGTCATCACCATGGTCGCGGTCACGGCGATACCGTACGCGGCGGCCAGATTATCGGAACTCTTGAAGCCGACCACGATGCACAGGATGATGAACAGCAGCATCCAGTTCACGACCGGCACATAGATCTGGCCGATCGCGAGATCGGACGTGTGCAGCACCTTCATGCGCGGCACGTAGCCGAGCAGGATCGCCTGGCTCGTCAGCGAGTACGCGCCTGAAATGACGGCTTGCGACGCGATCACCGTGGCGACCGTCGACAGCACGACGAGTGGCAGGAGCGCCCAGTCCGGCGCGAGCAGGAAGAACGGATTTTCGATCGCGCGATGGTCCTGCATCAGCAGCGCGCCCTGACCGAAGTAGTTGAGGACCAGCGAGGGCATCACGAGGCCGTACCACGCGCAGCGGATGGGCTTCGCGCCGAAGTGCCCCATGTCGGCGTAGAGCGCCTCCGCGCCGGTCAGCACCAGCACGACCGAGCCGAGCACCACATAGGCCTGCAGCAGATGCGCGCTCATGAACGAGAAGGCGTAGTACGGATTGAGCGCCGCGATCACGCCCGGCTGCTGCACGATGCGCGAGACGCCGAGCACGGCGATGGTGATGAACCAGATCACCATGATCGGCCCGAACAGGCGGCCGACGAGCGCGGTGCCGTGACGCTGGATCCAGAACAACGCGATCAGGATCACCATCGTGAGCGGCAGCACCAGATGCGTGAGCTTGGGCGCGGCGATCTCCAGACCTTCGACGGCCGACATCACCGAGATGGCCGGCGTGATCACCGCATCGCCGTAGAACATGCAGGCGCCGAAGATGCCCAGCGCGGTGAGCACGACGACCGAGCGGCTCTTGCGGTCGAGCGAGCGCAGCGCGAGCGCCATGAGCGCGAGCACGCCGCCTTCGCCGTTGTTGTCGGCGCGCATCACGATGAGCACGTATTTGACGCTGACGACGATCATGATCGCCCAGAACAGCAGCGAGATGACGCCAAGGATGGACGTATTGGTAAGCGGAATGCCGTGAGAAGGGCTGAACGCCTCTTTCAGGGAGTACAGCGGGCTCGTGCCGATATCGCCGAACACCACGCCGATGGCCGCTACGGCCAGGGAAGGTAGCGGCTGTTTTGCCACGTGCGTGCTAGTTGTCATATACGCAGAGATCCGTTTGAGGCGGAAAAATTCGAGCGCTATTCTAAACCGGCTACGGGCGGAACCAGAGTGGCCGTTGTGACCCCGCGACGTACCCTTGTCCCCGCGCAGTTTAGCATTGGCGCTTTACCGCGGTCAGCCGTCTGTGCCCCGAGCGGCGACCTTGCGCGTAAAAACGCGCCGAAACCCGCCGAAATGCACCGAAATGCACCGACGCGCGCCTCGGCGGCAAAAAAAACGGAGCCTCGAAAGGCTCCGTTCATCGACTGGCCGCGCCGCGCAGGCCCGAAGGCCGCGGCGGCACGCCAGCGTGCATCAACCCTGCGAATTCTGCTGCTGGGCTTGTTGCAGACCGCGCTTGATCCACGCGCCGAGATTATGCGGACGCACCGTGTCCCACTCCTCGAACGGCTGATGAATCCAGGGGTTCGTCGGCAGATGCTGGACGAAATAGTCCGGCTTCACCTTCGAGCAGCCCTTGTACCAGAGCACGGCCGAGCGCACGCCGGTCACGGCCGGGTAACGCTCTTTCAGGTGATCCTGCACGCGCGCGAGCGTGACGCCCGAATCGACGAGATCGTCGACGAGCAGCACGTTGCCTTCGAGGTGACCGCGCGTCATCGTGATGTACTGCGCGATGTCGAGATCGCCCTGCTCCGTGCCCGCCGCTTCGCGGTACGAGCTGGTCGCAAGAATCGCCAGCGGCAGATCATAGATGCGCGAGAGCTGGTCGCCCACGCGCAGGCCGCCGCGCGCGAGACACAGGATCTGATCGAATTTCCAGCGCGACTCGTGCACCTGAAGCGCGAGCATTTCGATCAGCCGGTGGTATTCGTCCCAGCCGACCCACAGGTTCTTATCGTCGTTGCGCGGGTCCATCATTTGAATCATCTTTGCTTCTACCTTCTTGCTACTTAGACCTTGAACGGATGACGCAGCAGGATCGTTTCGTCGCGATCCGGGCCGGTCGAAACCATGTCGATCGGCACGCCGGCGACTTCCTGCACGCGCTTCAGGTATGCCTGCGCGCTCTGCGGCAGCGCGTCGAACTGCGTGATGCCGATGGTGCTTTCCTTCCAGCCCGCAAAGGTCTCGTAGACCGGCTCGCAGGCCGCAACTTGCGAGGCGCCGCGCGGCAGGATATCCACGTCCTGGCCGTCGACCTTGTAGCCGACGCAGAGCTTCACTTCTTCGAGGCCGTCGAGCACGTCGAGCTTGGTGATGCACAGGCCCGTCACGCCGTTGATCTGGATCGAGCGGCGCAGCGCGGCGGCGTCGAGCCAGCCGGTGCGGCGCGGACGGCCCGTGACCGAACCGAATTCCTTGCCGACCTTCGCGAGCGTGAGGCCCACTTCTTCCTGGCGATCAGCGTTGTCGGCGTCGTACAGTTCGCTCGGGAACGGGCCCGAACCGACGCGCGTGCAGTACGCCTTGGTGATGCCGAGCACGTAGTTGAGCTTTTGCGGACCGACGCCCGCGCCCGCCGACGCCGCACCTGCGACGCAGTTGCTCGACGTGACGAACGGATAGGTGCCGTGGTCGATGTCGAGCAGCGTGCCTTGCGCGCCTTCGAACAGCAGGTTGCCGCCTTCGTGATTCACGTCGTACAGGCGACGCGACACGTCCGTGACCATCGGCTTCAGGCGTTCGGCGTACGACAGCATCGTGTCGAGCGTCTGCTGATAGTCCACGGCCGGCGCGCCCAGGTACTGGGTCAGCACGAAGTTGTGGTAGTCGAGGTTCTCGCGCAGACGCGCGGCGAACGTTTCCGGCTCGAACAGATCCTGCACGCGCAGACCGCGACGCGCGACCTTGTCCTCGTACGCCGGGCCGATGCCACGGCCGGTCGTGCCGATCTTCGCGGCGCCGCGCTTGGCTTCGCGCGCCTGGTCGATGGCGATGTGGTACGGGAGGATGAGCGTGGTGGCTTCGGAGATGAAGAGGCGTTTCTGAACGTCGATGCCCGCTTCTTCCAGCTCGCCGATTTCCTTGAACAGGGCTTCAGGCGAGAGCACCACGCCGTTGCCGATGTAGCAGGCGACGCCGGCGCGCATGATGCCCGACGGGATCAGTCGGAGAATGGTCTTCTTGCCGCCGATGATGAGTGTGTGGCCGGCGTTATGACCGCCCTGGAAACGCACCACGCCTTGCGCGTGGTCCGTCAGCCAGTCGACGATCTTGCCCTTGCCTTCATCGCCCCATTGGGTGCCCACGACGACGACGTTGCGTCCCGGGGTTACATTCACTGCGCTGGCAGACATGGTGTTTCGTTAGCTGGTTAAAAACGTATTCTACCTGGGTTCGGCGACAAGACCGCCTTTTTTTCCCGAATTTCCAGGAATTTCCTTTTGCGCTCAACAGCCTGCGCAGCGAGACGCCCTACCCGGCAAGTACGCCGGGCGTCGCATTATGTCCGCTTTGTGGCTGCTTTGTGACGGCTTTGCGGTCGTTTAAGCGCGCGCTTCGACGACCCAGACGCCATTGCGCTCGACCAGCGTGCGGTCGCAGGCAAACTCGTCCATGTCGTGATCGTGACCCGGCAGCGCCTGGATGACGACTTCACCCGAATCGCGCAGGGCCGCAACGGCCGCGCGCAGCGCCTCGTCGTGCTTCCACGGCGCGAGAATCGCGCTGCTGCGCGCTTCGACCGGCGAAATACGCGCCACTTCGCGCAGATCGAGCGAGAAACCGGTTGCCGCGCGCGCGCGGCCGTAGGCCTCGCCCACCTTGTCGTAACGGCCGCCGCGCGCGACGGCGTTCGGCACGCCGTCCACGTAAGCCGAGAACATCACGCCGCTGTGATACGCGTAGCCGCCCAGATCGGCGAGATCGAGCGCCAGTTCCGCGCCTTCGATTTCGCCGACGAGGAACGCCAGGTCGTCGAGCGCGCGCGCGATGCCGGGCAGCGCCGGCAGACGCTTGCGGGCTTCGTCGATCACGCTCGCGTCGCCGTACAGCGTCGGCAGCGCGCGCAGCGCGTCGCGCGTGACCGGCGCGAGCTTCGCAGTAAGTTCTGCCAGGCGCGGCACGTCCTTTCCGGCGAGCGCTTCATACAATGCGTCGCCGAGCGCGGCAGCCGCCGGATCGGCTTCGAAGATCGCCGCGAGCACGCCCGCGTGCGACAGATCGAGGCGCACCTGCGTGAGGCCCGCGAGACGCAGCGCGTCGAGCATCAGCTGCTGGATTTCGAGGTCGGCTTCGAGGCCGGCATGGCCATAGATTTCCGCCCCGATCTGGATCTGCTCGCGCGTGGCGTGCAGGCCGCGCGGCAGCGTATGCAGCACGTTGCCCGCGTAGCACAGGCGCGTCACGCCTTGACGGTTCAGCAGATGCGCGTCGATGCGCGCGACCTGCGGCGTCATGTCGGCGCGCAGCCCGAGCGTGCGGCCCGAGAGTTGATCGACGAGCTTGAAGGTGCGCAGGTTCAGATCGCGCCCGCTGCCCACCAGCAGCGACTCGAGGTACTCGAGCAGCGGCGGCATGACCATTTCGTAGCCATAGGCGCGGAAGCGGTCCAGCAGGCGGCGGCGCAGTTCTTCGATCTTGCGCGCCTCGGAAGGCAGCACGTCGGCGATATTCTCGGGAAGTAACCAGGTCGACATCGGTGAGTCCTACGACAAAAAGGGCCACGCAGGCCGGCGGCGCGCGCGAAGGCGCGCCTCACTCGGGCCATGAACGGACCGGACGATAGAAACGGCGCGCCCCTCGCGGCGCGCGCCTTGAATTCAGGTGGCGAGCATGAGCAGCACGAGGCCGAGCGCCATCACGATCAACCCGCCAATCCGGATGTGATGCGGCGGCCGTTCCGCAATTCTACGGAAAGTGTCGCGCCACGCCGTCGGAAAGACGAACGGGAACATGCCCTCGATAATCAGCATCAGTGCGATCGCGAGCAACAGGGAGCCGGCTATGTCCATGCGAAGAAATGCGCCGCGCACACGCGCGGCGCCTGTGTCTCAATTTAGTGTTTGCGCGACGCGGCGGGAGCCTGCGGCGCGTCTCCGTTCGGACTGCGCATGAAGCGGAAGAAGTCGCTCGACGAATCGACCACGACGACGTCGCCCGGCTTGAAGCTCTCGCGATACGCCTGCATGCTCTGATAGAAGCGATAGAAGTCCGGATCGCGGCCGAATGCCTGCGCGGCGATTGCAGCGGCCTTGCCGTCGCCTTCGCCCTTGATGGCCTGCGCCTGGCTGTATGCGTCGGCGACCACGTCCTGCTGCTTGCGCTCCGCGTCGTCCTTGATCTGCTGCGCTTCGGCGGCGCCCTTCGCACGCTCGTCGGCGGCGGCCTGCTCGCGCGCCGCGCTCATGCGCTTGTAGACCACGTTGGCGACTTCCGCCGGGTAGTCGATGCGAGTGAGTTCGATGGCGATCACGTCGATGCCGAGCGGCGCGGCGGCCGTCTTGAGCGCGTCGCGCGCGGCATTGGCGATGGCTTCCTGCTGTTGAAGCGCGTCGGACAGCGTGACCTTCGAGAAGGCATCGGCGAGTGCGTCGCGCGACAGCGACGCGAGCCGGTCGGCGAGCGTCTGCGTATCGCCCTTGGTCGCGCCAAAGAGCTTGAGCGGATCGGCAACGCGATAGCGCACCACTGGATTCACGAGCAGTTCCGACTTGTCCGAGGTCGTGTAACGATCGGCGTCGGGCGCGTCGAATGCCTGAATGCGCGTGTCGATAAACGTCGCGACCTGGAACGGCGGCGGCAGCTTCACGTGCAGGCCGGGCTCCGCGAGCGAAGCCTTCGAGCCGCCCGAGGACGACACGACCGCCACATGACGCGGATCGACGACGAAGACCGACGACGAAGCCAGCAACACCACCACCACGAAGGCGACGACGAACGCAATGATCTTGTTCATATCGGCGCTCCGTTATTGCACGTCGTCTTCGCGACCGCGCGAACGCAGTGCGTCGCGCGAACGGAAAGCGTCGCTGGCCGCCTGCGCGGCGTCGCTAGCCGAGGGCGCGGGCGCCGCGCCTTGCTGCTGGGCGCCCTGCTGCGTATTTTGCGGCTGGGCGCTCTGCGGCTGCGTGTCGCTGTTCGCGGACGGCGCGGCAGCATTCGCGTCGGGCGCCGACGCAGCGTTGGCGGCTGCGTTGGGCGCGACATTCTGCGCCGCGGCTCCGGTCGCGGCCGCGGCTCCCGCCGCTGCTGCGGCGCGTTGACGCGTTGCCTCGACGAGCTTGTCGAGCGGCAGATAGATCACGTTATTGCCGGACTTGCTGTCGACGAACACCTTCGTCGTATTCGAGTAGATGTGTTGCATCGTGTCCAGATACATGCGCTCGCGAATCACGGCCGGCGCCTTCGCGTATTGCTCGTAGACGCTGTTGAAACGCTGGGCGTCGCCCTGCGCCTGCGCGACCACGCGGTCGCTGTACGCCTTGGCGTCGTCGATCAGACGCGCGCCGTCGGCTTGCGCGCGCGGCAGCAGCTGGTCGGCGTACGCCTGCGCGTCGCGCTTCGCACGCTCGCGGTCCTGATGCGCCTTCGCTTCGTCGTCGAACGCGGCCTGCACCTGGTCGGGCGCGGTGACGCTCTGGATCGTCACGCCCGTCACGCCGAGGCCGGTCCTGTATTCGTCGAGCGCGTGCTGAATGGTGTCAGCCAGTTGCGCGCGGATCGGTTCGCGGTCGGCGTATAGCAGATCGTTGGTGCTGTGCGCACCCACGACCGTGCGCACCGCCGCCTGCGCGGCCTGGCTCACGGTGAGATCGGGATCGACGCTGCGGAACAGATAGTCGGTCGGCTGCTTGACCTGGTATTGGACGGTGAAGCGCACGTCGAGAATGTCGCCGTCGTGCGTGAGCACCGAGGCGTCCTTCACGTTGGACGGACGCACGAGATTGTTGCGGCCGATCTCGACGCTGCGGATCTGGCCGATGTTGACGATTTCATGCGTCTGGAACGGGAACGGCAGGCGCCAGTGCACGCCCTGACCGACCGTATGGCGATACTGGCCGAATTGCAGCACCACGCCAGCCTGGCCGTCCTGCACCACGAACACGCCGCTGCCCACGTAGATGGCGATCAGCACGCCGAGCACGAGGCCCACGCCGATGCGCGCGCCGTGACCGTTGTCCTGGCGCGGGCCGATGCCGCCGGGGCCCTTGCCTTTCTTGCCGAACAACGACGACAGACGGCGATTGAAGTCGCGCCACATTTCGTCGAGGTCGGGCGGGCCGTCGCCCTTGCCGCCGCCGTTGTTGCCGTTATTGCCCGACGGGCGACGGGTGTCTTCCGTGCGCTGGCCATTGCCCTCGCCACGGCCCCAACGCGGGTCGTTCAACGAGAAAATGGCGCGGGGGCGCTGCCAGCCAGTCCGCTTGTTGTAATCGTTCACCTGAGTTCGTTCACCAGAGTAGACAGCGGGTCATGTGCGTGGGAGAAACCGCCGGGACGCCGCATGGGCGCCCCACGGACCGCTCAGCGGCCGTGCTCGGCTTCCCTGCTGGGTTCGTGCGGCACCGCATTCCAGTCGGTTGCGGCCTGGGGCTGCGACGCCCCGGCAAGCGGTTCGGCGGTCGCGATTTCGGCGATGGCGGCGCGCAGCGCATCCAGTCCGACGCCCGTGCGCGCGCTCAAAAAGACGCGCGAAATATTACCATATTCGTCCCGCTCGACCGTCCCGCCTCGCGCCGCCAGTTCGGGCACGGCGTCGATCTTGTTGAACACCAGCACCTGGCGGATCGTGTCGGCGCCGATCTCGTGCAGCACGTCGTTGACCTGATCGATCTGATCGAGTCGCACGGCGCTCGAGGCGTCCACCACGTGCAGCAGCAGGTCGGCCTGCACGGTTTCCTGCAACGTTGCGCGGAACGCGGCCACCAGTTGGTGAGGCAGTTCGCGGATGAAACCCACGGTGTCGGACAGCACGATCTGGCCCACTTCGTCGCCGAGCCAGACGCGCCGCGACGTCGTATCGAGCGTCGCGAACAGCTGGTCGGCCGCGTAGGCCTGCGCTTTCGTGAGCGCGTTGAAGAGCGTGGACTTGCCCGCGTTCGTATAGCCGACGAGCGACACGCTCATCGTGCGCGTACGTTCGCGCTGACGACGCTGCGTGCCGTGCTGACGGCGCAGCTTGGCGAGCTTGCCCTGCAGCATCTTGATGCGCTCGCCGATCAGCCGGCGGTCGGTTTCGAGCTGCGTTTCGCCCGGCCCGCGCAGACCGATACCGCCCTTCTGACGCTCCAGGTGAGTCCAGGCGCGCACGAGGCGCGTGGCGAGGTACTGGAGCTGGGCGAGTTCGACCTGCAGCTTGCCTTCGTGGCTGCGGGCGCGCTGGGCGAAGATGTCGAGAATGAGGCTCGTGCGATCCACCACGCGGCGGCCGAGTGCGCGCTCCAGATTACGTTGCTGGGCGGGCGACAGCGCGTGATTGAAGATGACGATTTCGATGTCGTTCGCTTCACAGGCGAGACGGAGTTCCTCGGCCTTGCCGCTGCCGATGAACATGGCGGCGTCGGGGCTGGAACGACGCCCGGTGAGCGTGACAGCAGGATGGGCGCCCGCGCTTTTGGCGAGCAGGCTGAGTTCTTCGAGGCTGGCTTCGAAGTCGGTCTTGCCGAAGTCGATGCCGACAAGTGCGGCGTTGATCAAATTAGCTGATGTCAAAATGGAAACGGCCGGCCCGGATCGCCAGCGAGGCGCCCCGGACCGGCCGCGTCATGGGTCAGGACGCTTCCGAATCCGGGTGGAAGTTCACCGGACGGGCCGGGACCACCGTGGAAATGGCGTGCTTGTAAACCATTTGCGTAACCGTATTACGGAGCAACACGACGTACTGGTCGAACGATTCAATGTTCCCTTGAAGCTTGATGCCGTTGACCAGATAGATCGAAACAGGCACGTGCTCCTTGCGCAGCGCGTTCAGAAACGGGTCTTGTAACAGTTGCCCTTTGTTGCTCATAGCAAACTCCGTATTTTTTTGCAGGTTTAACTTAAATTGGCGACGAAGAAAAAGAAATCCGCCGCCAATCGCTACACTATAGCTGATTCTCGCTCCCCCGCGCCTGTACTGGCCGTCCGGCCAGGGCGGTGAACGACCAGGTTAAGCGCGGTAGCGAACGAAGCTCAACTCTTGTCAGTGTAGGGATTCGTCGAGGAACGAAACTCTATGCGCAATGGAGTCCCCGTCAGCGAGAAAGTTTCCCGGAAACGGTTCTCCAGATAGCGTTTGTAAGTATCGGTAATCGCATCGAGCGCATTGCCGTGGATCACGATGATCGGCGGGTTCTGTCCCCCCTGGTGCGCGTAGCGCAGTTTCGGGCGAACCGGACCGCGGCGGCGCGGCTGCTGGAATTCCACCGCTTCGATCAGCGCGCGCGTGAGACGCGGCGTCGGCAGCTTGGCCATGGCGGCGGCGTAGGCGTCGTCCACCGAGCGCATGAGCGCGCCGATGCCGAACTTTTCCGTCGCCGAAATGAAGTGCATCTTGGCGAAATCGAGGAATTTCAGCTTGCGTTGCAGGTGGTGCTTGGTGCGGTCGCGTGCGTGGTCGTCCATGCCGTCCCACTTGTTCACGCCCACCACCAGCGCACGGCCCTGCTCGACCACGAAGCCCGCGATATGCGCGTCCTGGTCGGAGATTTCCTGGTGCGCATCGAGCAGCAGAATCACCACGTTAGCGTCGGCGATCGACTGCAGCGTCTTCACGACCGAGAACTTCTCGATGGCTTCGAACACCTTGCCGCGACGGCGCAGGCCGGCCGTGTCGATCAGCGTGTACTTCTTGCCGTTGCGCTCGAAATCCACATAGATCGAATCGCGCGTCGTGCCGGGCATGTCGAACGCGATCACGCGATCTTCGCCGATCAGCGTGTTCACGAGCGTCGACTTGCCGACGTTCGGGCGACCGACGATCGCGATTTTCACGCCGTGCTTGCTGGCGTCGTCTTCGTCCTCTTCCGGACGATCGGTGTAGGCCTGGTCGAGCGCCTCGTTGATCATTTCGGTCACGCCGTCGCCGTGCGCAGCCGAAATCGCGCGCGGGTCGCCGAGGCCGAGTTCGTAAAAGTCGGCGGCCACGGCACTGTATTTCATGCCTTCGGCCTTGTTGACCACGAGGAAGATCGGACGGCCGGTCTTGCGCAGGTAATCGGCGATGTGCTTGTCCTGCGGCGCGAGGCCATTGCGGCCGTCGCAGATGAAGACGACGATATCGGCTTCTTCCACGGCCTGACGCGTCTGGCGCGCCATTTCATGCAGGATGCCGTCCTTCGCGACGGGTTCGAAACCGCCCGTGTCGACGACCAGATACGCGCGATCGCCCACGCGCCCTTCGCCGTAGTGGCGGTCGCGCGTGAGACCGGGCAAATCGGCCACCAGCGCATCGCGCGAACGCGTGAGCCGGTTGAAGAGCGTGGATTTCCCCACATTGGGGCGCCCGACGAGGGCGATAACGGGTTTCATCTGATCTTTTCTACAGTAAGGCGCGGCGCCGGAACGTCCGGCGCGATGCGCGGCAAGCGCCTGCATGGTAGCCCGCAGGGCTGCATCAGTTGCAAATTATCACGAAATGGACACCGGACCCGACGCTCGCGGCCATTGAGCAGCCATTGAACGGTGATCGGGACCCGGCAGGTGCCGGATAAAGCCTCGGGCGGACCAGATCGACTTTCTTCTTCGGCCTCGCAGTCCGGCCCGGCGCACTGGCCCGGCAGTCAGAAGCATTCGCCTGGTACAGTGGCCGGTCCCGGAATGCGCGCGACGCGCGTGGCGTCATGCGGGGCCGTGCCGACATGTGCGCGGCCGGCGTGCGCCGGCCCGCTCGACGGCGCGCCGCATCATGCCCGGACGCCGTCCTGATTTCCGCATGTGGCGCTATGACGCACCAAATGCAAGAGGCCGCACCCCGCAGGGGCGGCCCCTTCAGTGCGACCGGCAAGGTGCGCCGGACGCCTTGATTTACTTAACGCGGACGCAGACCGTACAGGTCGCCGTCCTTCGTCTGCACGACGAGCGTGTTGCCCGCGAGCACCGGAGCGGCAACGATCGGGCTGCCGTCGGTCTTCACGCGCGAGACGAAGCTGCCGTCGTCGAGCGAGAGGAAGTGCACGTAGCCTTGATAGTCGCCCACCACGACTGCGTGACCCAGCAGGGCCGGCACGCTGACGTCGCGATTCTTGAGCTTGTCGGTGGTCCACGTTGGCGCGCCGGTCGACACGCTGTAGGCCTTCACGACCGACCAGTCGTCGCCGCCGACCACGGTGGCATCGTCCTGAGCGATACCGCTCGTGCTCGAGAACGCTTTCTCCCACATCGCACGGCCCGAGTTGGCGTCGAAGCAACCAATCTGGCCCTGGAACGTCACCGCGCAGGTCGTGGCGCCGACGAGCGTGGGCGGACCGCTCACGTCGTTGATACGCTCGACTTCGGTCACGCCCTTCGGATACGACACCGGCGTTTCCCAGAATGCGTCGCCGCTTTGCAGGTTGATCGCCGCGAACGCGCCGCCCGGGAAGCCCGCGAGCACCGCCTGATCACCCGCGAAGGTCATGCCGGCCGAGACGCGCAGGTTCAGCGGCACGGCGCGATTGCGATAGAGCCACTTCTGCTCGCCCGTCTGCGCATTGAACGCGACGATCTGGCCGTCGATCGTACGCACGATCACGAGACCGTTGCCGACCAGCGGCGGCGAAATGATTTCGCCGGGCGCCTTGGCTTGCCACGAGAGCTTGCCGTTCGCGTCGAGCACGTAGACTTCGCCCTTCAGGCCGCCGACGGCCGTCAGGTTGCCGTCGCTGCCGACGCCTGCCGAAATGTCGTCCTTGAGCTTCGTGCTCCAGACTTCCTTGCCGGAAGCGGCGTCGATCTTCTTGACCGAACCGTTCGCGCCGGCGGCATAGACCGAGTCGCCGACGGCGACCGGCGAGAACAGGTAGCGGCCGGCCTTGCCGACGCTCGCCTTCCACACCTGCTGGACGTCCAGCACCGGCTTGAACTCGGTCAGCGGCACCGGCACGCGGCGCTCGTCCTTCGTCGATGAGCAGGCCGCCAGAGCAAGGACGGTCATCGCGCAGGCGACGGGCACAACGGTTCGTTTCAGCAGATTCATCGGTGAACGAAGCATCAAAGGAGTTGAGTTGAATTGTTTGATTCGATTCGCGGACGACGCGCGCACGGCGCCACGCCCGCCGCTTGCTTAGCCGCCCAGCGCGTCGAGCTTGAACTGGATCAGTTGACGCTCGGAGGCGTCGGTCTTCGGCAGGCTGTCGAGCGCGAGCTTGTACGAAGCGCGCGCGTCGTCGCGCTTGCCGGCCGCTGCCAGCAGGTCGCCACGGCCGTCGGCAACGACGCCCTTGAACGAACCGGCGTCCGGCTGCGGAATCAGGGCGAGGCCCTGATCGTAGGCTTTTTCGTCGAGCAGCAGCGAAGCGAGACGCAGCTTCGCGACCTGGCGGAATTCTTCATCCTTCGCGTGATCGGCGGCCCACTGCAACTGCGCCTTCGCGCCAGCCGTGTCGCCCGCCATGTAGAGCGCCTTCGCGACCGCGAGCGCCGACATCTGCGCGTACGCGGTACCGCCGAAGCGGTCTTCCATATCGCTCGCGACGCGCGTGATGAGCGCCTTGTCGCTGCCGTTCACGGCTTGCTGGACCTGGTCGTACAGCACGGCGGCCTCGGCCGCCTGGCGGCGCTGCCAGAAGTTCCAGCCGTTCCACGCGGCGAGCGCGAGCAGTACGATCAGCACGAGCCACGTAGTGGCATTACCCCACTGCGTCCACCATGCCTTGAAACTCTCGATCGATTCCTGTTCGTCGTGGTAACTCATCGCGTCGCGATTCCTCGTTTATTCTGAAGCCTGTGATGAGGCGCGCCGCCGCACTTCATGCCGATATTTCAGGCGATTCGTGCCGTCCGGGCGCGCCGCAAATCTTGATCCAATCTTGATTCGAGCGTCGCGATCAGTCGTCGCCGTCTTCGGCGGATGCAACCATCGCATTGATCAGATATTCGGTCAAGTCCTCAAGCGCTACCGTTTGTTGCTCGTTGCGGGCGTCGGCGGCCACACCGCGCAGCGGTTTCACACCCGCCACGCCCTTCGCCACTTCATCCTCGCCGAGCACCACGGCGAACGCTGCGCCGCTCGCGTCGGCACGCTTCATCTGCGACTTGAAGCTCGCCGCCTGACCGTCCGCGCTGCAATGCAGGATCACATCGAGGCCGGTGTCGCGCAGTCGTTCCGCGACGATGAAAGCCTGATCGCGCGCGGCTTCGCCCTGATGTACGACGTAGACGTCGCAACCTTCGGCTTCCGGCACGAGGTCCTCTTCCTTGAGCAGTTCGAGAATGCGCTCGATGCCCATCGCCCAGCCGCAGGCCGCCGTGGGCTTGCCGCCAAGTTGCTCGATCAGCGGGTCGTAACGACCGCCGGCAGCGACCGTGCCCTGCGCGCCGAGCTTGTCGGTGATCCACTCGAACACGGTCAGATTGTAATAATCGAGACCGCGCACGAGACGCGGATTGATCGTGAACGGAATGTTGTTCGACTTGAGGATGCGTTGCAGCCCCTCGAAGTGCGCACGCGAATGCTCGCCGAGGAAGTCGATCAGCTTCGGCGCGTTGTTCGCCACTTCCTGCAGCGCGGGATTCTTCGTGTCGAGCACGCGCAGCGGGTTCGTATACAGGCGGCGCTTGCCGTCTTCGTCGAGCAGGTCGACGTGCTGTTCCAGATACTTGATGAGTTCGACGCGATGCGCCGCGCGCTCTTCCGCGAGACCCAGCGAGTTGATTTCAAGCTTGATACCGGTCAAGCCGAGATCGTCCCAGAGACGCTGGCACATCAGGATGATTTCCGCGTCCGCGTCCGGGCCCGAGAAGCCGAGCGCTTCCACGCCGACCTGGTGGAACTGACGATAACGGCCGCGCTGCGGACGCTCGTGACGGAACATGGGACCGACGTACCAGAGACGCTTCGGGCCGTCGTAGAGCATGTTGTGCTCGATCGACGCACGCACGACCGCCGCCGTATTTTCGGGGCGCAGCGTGAGATGTTCGCCGTTCAGCGAGTCGGTGAAGCTGTACATCTCTTTTTCGACGATGTCGGTCACTTCACCGATACCGCGCGTGAAGAGCTGCGTGTGCTCGACGATCGGCGTACGGATATTTTGATAGCCGTACGAACGAAGCATGGACTTCACGGTGGTTTCGAAGAAGTCCCACAGCGCGGCGTCCTGCGGCAGGATGTCGTTCATGCCCTTCACGCCGGTCAGCTTTTCAGGCTTTCTTTTCTGTTCGCTCATGGTGTTGCGATTGACGATGTTCGGTTGTGCGTGGCGGTCGATCTGCCCGATGGCGCGGCTATGTCAGAAGTCAGAAGCGAGGCCCCCGGGCGCGTGGTCGCAAGCGCGCCGATCAGGCGCGCCGCAACCCCTTAATGAGCCGCGACTTCGGCCTTGCCGTACTTGCGCGCGACGTAGTCGCTGACGATCTGCTGGAACTCTTCGGCGATGCGCTCGCCGCGCAGCGTCTTGACCTTTTCGCCGTCGATGAAAACCGGCGCGGCCGGGTTTTCGCCCGAGCCCGGCAGGCTGATGCCGATGTTCGCGTGCTTCGACTCGCCCGGACCGTTGACGATACAACCCATGACCGCAACGTTCATGGTTTCGACGCCCGGGAACTCGTCGCGCCAGAGCGGCATCTGCGCGCGCAGATAACCCTGGATCTGCGACGCCAGTTCCTGGAACAGCGTGCTGGTCGTGCGGCCGCAACCCGGGCACGCGATGACCATCGGCGTGAACGAGCGCAGACCCATCGTCTGCAGGATTTCCTGGCCGACCACGACTTCGCCCGTGCGCGATGCGCCCGGTTCCGGCGTGAGCGAGATACGGATAGTGTCGCCGATACCCTGTTGCAGCAGCACCGAGAGCGCTGCCGTCGACGCGACGATGCCCTTCGAGCCCATGCCCGCTTCCGTGAGGCCCAGGTGCAGCGCGAAGTCGCATCGTTTCGCGAGTTGCTGGTACACGGCGATCAGATCCTGCACGCCGCTGACCTTGCACGACAGGATGATCTTGTCGCGGCCGAGGCCGAGTTCGACCGCGCGTTCCGCCGAACCGATCGCCGACTGGATGAGCGCTTCGTACATCACGCTCTGCGATTCCCACGGCACCGAACGCGCTGCGTTTTCGTCCATCATGCGCGCGAGCAGGTCCTGATCCAGGCTGCCCCAGTTCACGCCGATACGCACCGGCTTGTCGTACTTGATGGCCGCTTCGATCATCTGCGCGTACTGCGTGTCGCGCTTGGCGCCCTGACCCACATTGCCCGGGTTGATCCGGTACTTCGAGAGCGCTTCCGCGCAGGCCGGATGGTCGCGCAGCAGCAGGTGGCCGTTGTAGTGGAAGTCGCCGACGAGCGGCACCATCACGCCCATGCGGTCGAGCTGGTCGCGCACGTGCGGCACGGCAGCCGCCGCTTCCGGCGTGTTGACCGTGATGCGCACGAGTTCCGAACCGGCTTGCGCCAGTTCCTTGATCTGGATTGCCGTACCGATCGCGTCAGCGGTGTCGGTATTGGTCATCGATTGCACGCGCACAGGCGCGTCGCCACCGATCGTCACCAGCTGGCCGCCCCAGCGCACGTGCACGGCGTGCGACTTGCGGCGCAGCGCGTGGCCGCCGAGGATCGGTTCGTTCGACACGATCTGACTGTTGCTGGACGGGGATTGCGTTTCGCTCTGCATCGAAAAACCCATTTACACCTCGCGCGCACCGCCGCTGCTCATGCAGCTGCTGCGCCGCGCGAATTGAAAAAGCGTCGCGGCCGGCTTTTGAATACTTCGCCGGCCGCGACGCATGCCATGTCTCTATCAGGGCAGCACGAAGCGCGCGACATTGCCGCGCGACGACGCGTACTTCGCCGCGTCGACCGGCTGACCGTCGATGGTCATCGACTCGATACCGGCCTTGTTGCCCACTGTAATCTTCATCGGCGCGGCGGCGCTGATCTCACGCGAGTCGGCGCCGTGGACGAGGCCGGAGAAAACCTCCTTGCCATCCTTGCCGCGCACGCTGACCCAGGTGTCCTGCGTCACGCGAATCGCGAACGTCGAGGTGTCGCCGGCCGCAGCAGCAGCCGATGCGCCCTGCGCGGTCGTTGCGACTGCCGGTGTACTGGCCGCCGCGGCTTGCGCTGCGCTCGCCGCCGCAACCGTTGCCACGGTGGCATTCGTCGCCTTCGCCGCGGGTGCGGCGCTTGCCGCTTGCGGCGCGCTGGCAGTCGCTTGCGCCGCGGCCTGCGCCGGTGCCTGGTCGCCTGCCTGCGCACCTGCCGGAGCACCGAGCTGATCGCCGCTCTGCGCCGCCTGATCGGCCTGCGCACCCGACGCCGCGTCGTCGCCGTTCGCCGTCGCGCCTTCGGCCACCGTTGCCGACGATGCACCCGACTCCGCCGTCGCGCCGTTGGCCATCGACTTGATCCGCGCGAACCATGCCGACGACTCACCACTATTCGTATGCAGCATCGAGAGCGCGATCACCGCGATCACGATGATGCCGAGACCCCACAGCCACGACGCACGCCGACGCGGCGCACGCGCCCCGCCGCCGCCGAGCGACAGCGACACGCGCCCGCGCGGCAGGTCGGCGCCCGCCGAAGCCGGCATCGACAGATCCTGCTCCGGCACGCCGCGCTCGCGGCGCAGCGCCTGGGTGAGCGGCGCGGGGTCCGCGCCGAGCAGCTTCGCGTAGGCACGCACGACGCCCACCGCGAACGTGGTGTCCGGCAGATGGCTGATGTCGCCCGCTTCCAGCTCGCGCAGCTTCGACACCGCCACCTTCAGGCGCGCCGAGACGTCCTCGACCGACCAGCCCTTCGCCTCGCGCAGTTGCGCGAGACGCGCACCCACTGCGCCCAGCGTGTCCGGCACGGCCTGCACCGGCGACGGCGCGCCCTCCTGCGCCGTACGGCCTGCGTGGGTCTCTGTCCCGTCTGTCCCGAAGGGGTGCTGCGGCTCGCTCATCCCAAAGTCCTTGCGTCGATTCTTTTCAATCCCGGAACCGGCGGGCGCAGCGCGCCCGGCCCCGATTCGCAGACCGTTTTATAACAAAATGCGCGGCCTCTGTGCCGCTTCCGATCGCTTCTGCAACGTTTCTTGTCAAACTCGCCGATGCCGCCGCGTACCCCCGCGCGCCCGCACCCGCGTTGCATCCGGCCCGGGCCCCTCGCCCGCGCCGCCGCCCTCAATGCTGCACGGGACGGACTTCGATGACCTTCTGCCCGGCGCGCTGGGTGCGCTCGGCAAGACGCGTGCGGTCCTTCACCTCGCCGGCGAGCTGACCGCAGGCCGCGTCGATGTCGTCGCCGCGCGTCTTGCGCACGGTGGTGACGACGCCCGCATCCATCAGAATCTGCGCGAAACGTTTGATCTGCTCGTTCTTCGAGCGCAGCAGACCCGACTCCGGGAACGGGTTGAACGGGATCAGATTGAACTTGCACGGCACGTCGCGCGTCACGGCGAGCAACTGGCGTGCGTGCTCCTCCGTATCGTTCACGCCGTCGAGCATGCAGTACTCGAACGTGATGAAGTCGCGCGGCGCCACCTTCAGATAGCGCTGGCACGCAGCCATCAGCTCGCGCAGCGGATACTTGCGATTGAGCGGCACGAGTTCGTCGCGCAGCGCGTCGTTCGGAGCGTGCAGCGACACCGCGAGCGCCACCGGCAGGTCGGCGCCCAGGCGGTCCATCATCGGCACGACGCCGGACGTGGAGAGCGTGACGCGACGGCGCGACAGGCCGTAGGCGTTGTCGTCGAGCATCAGGCGCATGGCCGGCACGACCGCGTCGTAATTGAGCAGCGGCTCGCCCATCCCCATCATCACCACGTTCGTGATGACGCGTTCGCCCTTGCCTTCACCGCCGTTGGCACGGCCGCCGGCCTCGCCGAGCAGCGACGCGCGCAGGGCGAACTCCGCCATGCGCAGCTGACCGATGATCTCTGCGGTGCTCAGATTGCGTGAAAAACCTTGCTTGCCGGTCGAACAAAACCGGCAATTGACCGCACACCCCGCCTGCGAAGACACACACAGCGTGCCGCGCGTTTCTTCGGGGATGAACACGGTTTCGACCGCGTTGCCATTGCCGACGTCCACGAGCCACTTGCGCGTGCCGTCGGAGGAAACGTTGTCGGAAATGATGTCGGGCATGCCGATACATGCGCGCCCTTTCAGCTTCTCGCGCAGCGATTTGGCCAGATCCGTCATGCCGTCGAAGTCGGCGGCATTGTATTGATGGATCCAGCGCTGAAGCTGTTTGGCGCGAAACGGCTTCTCGCCCAGGCTTTCGCAATAAGCGACAAGCCCTTGGGCGTCGAGATCGAGAAGGTTGACGGTGGAACTGCTCGTCATGTCGAATCCTGCCATTTCAGTGCGAGAGCGCGTGCACCGCCGGTTTCGAGAGAACCCGGCACCGGACGGTGGACGTCATCGCCGTTCGCGACCCTATGCTACTTTGAACTGCCGCTTACCGCTTAGCGCGAGTAAACGTTGACTTCCGGGAAGAAGAACGCGATTTCAACGCGTGCCGTTTCCGCTGCGTCCGAACCGTGGACTGCGTTTGCGTCGATGCTGTCTGCGAAGTCGGCGCGGATCGTGCCCTTTTCCGCCTTCTTCGGGTCCGTCGCGCCCATCAGGTCGCGGTGCTTCAGGATTGCGTTTTCGCCTTCCAGCGCCTGGATGACGACCGGACCCGAGATCATGAACTCGACCAGGTCCTTGAAGAACGGACGCTCAGCGTGAACAGCATAGAACTTCTCTGCGTCGGCGCGCGAGAGTTGGACCATGCGCGATGCCACGATCTTCAGGCCAGCGTTTTCGAAGCGGCTGTAGATCTGGCCGATCACGTTCTTTGCCACTGCGTCCGGCTTGATAATCGACAGGGTGCGTTCGATCGCCATAAAAACTCCAGAAAATTAAGAGGTTACAAGTTCAAATGAATCCGCAATTGTAGCATGTTCCCATGTATGATTGCGATTGAACCCTGATTGGCGTGCAAACCGCGCCAATCAGGTGAGCGCAAGGTACAAACACCGTACAAACGCCGCATGGTCGGGCCTTTCAGCGAGGCTTAAGAATGGCGGCTTACGCTGGTGAAACATAACGGAAACTGTGTGGCATCCCGTTGAAACTCTGGGCGGTCGCACCTATCTTACGGGGGAGCGCGCCACGCATTTGCGCGTGCCCTCAATTACGTGAACCACGCGTCTCACGCAAGGAGAAAGCATGAACGAGTCCTACAACTTCGGCCGTGGTGGCAGCGTCACCAGCGCCGAGACCCGCAACCGCGTACTGCGCAACACCTACTGGCTGCTCGCGCTCTCGATGGTCCCGACCGTCATCGGTGCGTGGGTGGGCGTGGCCACGGGCTTCTCGCTTTTCGCCGCCACCAGCCCGGCCATGAGCCTGCTGGCGTTCTTCGCCATCGCTTTCGGCTTCATGTTCGCTATCGAGCGCACCAAGAACAGCTCGGCCGGCGTCTTCGTCCTGCTCGGCTTCACGTTCTTCATGGGCCTGATGCTCTCGCGCCTGCTGTCGTTCATCCTCGGTTTCTCGAACGGCCCGTCGCTCATCATGCTCGCTTTTGGTGGCACCGGCGTGATTTTCGCGGCCATGGCCACGATCGCCACGGTCAGCAAGCGTGATTTTTCGGGCCTCGGCAAGTGGCTGTTCATGGGCGTGGTCGTGATCCTGCTCGCCAGCGTCGCGAACATCTTCCTGCACCTGCCCGCGCTGATGCTCACCGTGTCCGTGCTGGCCATCGTGATCTTCTCGGCGTACATGCTGTTCGACGTGCAGCGCGTCGTGAACGGCGGCGAGACCAACTACATCTCGGCCACGCTCGCGATCTACCTGGACCTGTACAACGTGTTCACGAACCTGCTCGCAATCCTCGGCATCTTCGGCGGCAACCGCAACTAAGCGGCGCCAAGCGGGCCGGACCTGATCCGGCCCCGGTCGCCGCCCGCGCAACGAAAGCGGCGGCCAACAAAAAAAGCCCATGACCTTCGTCATGGGCTTTTTTTCGTCCGTAACCCGGCTCGCTCAGAGCGCCAGCCAGTCGAATCCTTCGTCTTGCGATGCCACCCCGATTTCAGTGGCCGCATTCCCGAGCACGGCGGCCATCGCCGCGCGCGCCAGTTCCGGCGTGTTGTTCTGCTGGCTCAGGTGCGCCGCGATCAGATGGCGCAGCTTCGAACGGTCGAGCGCGGCGAGAATGTCGTTTGCCGCCTCGTTGTTCAAATGCCCGTGCGACCCGCTGATGCGCGCTTTGAGCGACGCCGGATAGCGGCTGCCCGCGAGCATGTCGAGGTCGTGGTTGTATTCGAGCACGAGCGCGTCGCAGCCGCTCAGCACGGTGTTGATATGCGACGTCGATTCGCCGACGTCGGTCAGCACGCCGAGACGGCTCGCGCCGTCGTTGAAGACAAATTGCAGCGGCTCGCGGGCATCGTGCGGCACCGTGTAAGGCAGCACACCCAGCTCGCCGATTTCGACCGTCTCGTCGCCCCAGAGAATGTTGAGCTCGACATTGGCGTCGTCGGCACCGACGGCTTGCGCCGTCCCCCAGCTCATATAGAGCGGGATCGACCAGCGGCGCGCCAGCGTGAGCGCGCTGCCGATGTGGTCGCTGTGTTCGTGCGTGATGAGAATGCCGCTGAGCGTATCGGCGGCGAGGCCCGCGCGTGCGAGCCGCCGCTCGACTTCTTTCGCCGAAAATCCGCAGTCCAGCAGCACGCGCGTGGGCGTCGCGCCGCTGCCTGCTTCTACGACGAGCGCGTTGCCCTCGCTGCCGCTGCCGAGGCTTGCAAAGCGCACGGCGGGATCAGTTCAGCTGGGCGTGCAGCGCGGACACGATGCGCTGGGCGTCCGACGAGGTATCGACCTGACCGCTTTCGTTGAGCACCGCCACCTGGGTGGAGCTGCCGTTCGGGCGCACCGCGATCTGGAACTCCGGACCCTGGTTCTTGTTCGCTTTCTTCGGGTTGTAGAAGAGCTTGCCGAACAGGCCGTCGCCCTTCAGTTCCTGCATCGAATCGGCGTAACGCACGTAGTAGATGCCCTTTTCGCGGTCGCGATTGTCGACCGTGAAGTTGGTGCGATCGAGTGCGAGGCCCACACGCAGCCAGGCCGTGTCGAACGCTTCAGGCAGGTTCAGCGTGGTGCCGTCCGGACCCGCCGCGACCTTGACCGCGGCCACCGACGGACGCGCGTCGGTCAGCAGCTGCTTCGACTGCGCGTCGGTCAAGCCGAACTTCTGCATGATCTTGGCGAGGAATTCGGCTTCGAGCGCCGGATCGCGCGGACGCTCGACCCACTTCGAACCCGTCTTGTCCTGGCCCGTGAGCATTTCTTCCATCGCGCTATGCGTGACCGAAATGTCGGTCTGGCCATCCGGACCGCGCGACACCAGCGTGCGGAAGCGGTCGCGCGTGCCCGACGAGTACGCGAAATCGATCACGCGGCCAATCGTGCGACGGAACCAGTCGTCCGGAATGTTGGCGCGGTTTTCCGCCCAGTCCGTGGTCATGATGCCGGTGTTGGGCGAATCGGTCGTCAGCGTGAAACCGTTATCGCTCCAGAATTCCTGCAGTTGCGGCCAGACGTCGTCGGGCGTGCGGCCGTCGACCACCAGCCAGCGGCGGTCGCCGTCGCGTTCGACGTGCATGCCGAGCGGGTCTTGCGCGCTGGGCACGCCGAGCACGGCGTTGCCCTGCTGCGTGACGGTGCGCTGCGCGGCGCCGCCGAGCGCCACCGTCGCGGGCGGCGCGACATATTTCTGATCGCCCGGCGCCGAGGACAGATCCTTCGGCACGGCCAGCGGCGGCGCGCTCGACGTGTCCTTGTAGTTGACGCGATCGGACGCGAACATGTCGTTCAGCGACTCGCAGCCTGCGAGCGAGCCGAGTGCGAGCGCCAGCACCGCCATGCGGGTTGCGTGGAGGGAAAAAGCGGAACGTTTCATGTGGACCTTCGTGATACCAGGAACGCTAAGCCTCGGTCTGCCAGAAAACTGTCAGCGCTTGGGCGATGGCGACGTCGATTGAAAATTCGGCGGCTTGGCTGACGATCAGCCCAGCAAACCGGCTTCGCGCAATGCCGTGCGCACCACGTCGTGGTAGCGCGCGTCGAGCGGCGTGAGCGGCAGTCGGATGCCGCTTTCGATGCGGCCGAGTTCCTGCAGCGCCCACTTCACCGGAATCGGATTCGATTCGATGAACAGGTTCTTGTGCAGCGACAACAGCTTCAGATGGATCTCGCGCGCGGTCTTCACGTCGCCGGCGATGGCGGCCTTGCACAGGTCGCTCATCTGACGCGGCGCGACATTGGCCGTCACCGAGATATTGCCGTGACCGCCCAGCAGCATCAGGGCGATCGCGGTGGGATCGTCGCCGCTGAAAATCTTGAAGCCGTCCGGCGCGTGCTTGATCAGGTGCGCCGCGCGGTCGATGTTGCCCGTGGCTTCCTTCACGCCGACGATGCCCGGCACCTGCGCGAGGCGCAGGATGGTCTCGTTCGTCATGTCGGCGACGGTGCGGCCCGGCACGTTGTACAGGACGACCGGCAGATCGACCGTCTCCGCGATCTTCGCGAAGTGGCGATACATGCCTTCCTGGGTCGGCTTGTTGTAGTACGGCACGACCTGGAGCGTCGCCTGCGCGCCCACGTCCTTCGCGTGCTTCGAGAGTTCGATGGCTTCGGCGGTCGAATTGCCGCCCGCGCCGGCGATGATCGGCATGCGGCCCGCGGCATGTTCGACGGCCGTCTTGACCATCAGGATGTGCTCTTCGACGTCCAGCGTGGCGGACTCGCCGCTCGTGCCGACCACGACGAGACCATCGGTCCCCTCTTCCACGTGCCAGTCGACCAGTTTGCGGAATGCCGGCAGGTCGAGACTGCCGTCTTCGTGCATGGGAGTGACGATCGCGGGAATGCTGCCGCCGAGCGTAATGCCGTCCTGAGTGCCGTTAGCCATTGAAACGTCAGAAAAATGAGTACGTTAAACCGCGATTGTAGCGGATTAGCCGGTCAGATCGTAACGCGGTACGGGTAGTACCTGAGTCACAGGCCCGTTACCGGAATTTTCGGCCTGATTTGCGTCCGACCCCGAGCGCGGTGCAGCGGAAAATTTTTCCGCCTCGCGCACCGCGCAGATCCGCTGAACGAACGCCTCACGCGGTTGTGAGAGGAATCCGTCTTCGTAGGCGACGACGCGCAGCGTCGGCGCGCAGATCGCCAACAGCTCTCCCGCCGCCAGCAGGAACGCGGGATTCGACGGTTTTCCGACCGTCTCGTTCCCTTGCGCGAAAGTTTCGTAAATAAGTACGCCGCCCGGCGCGAGCGCGTCGATAAGGCGCGCCATCAGCGGACGATGCAGGTAATTCGTGACGACGATGCCGGCGAAACGCACATCGGCGGGCAGCGGCCAGGGCGCGCCTTCGAGGTCGCACTCTAATGTGCCGATGCCGGGAATCTCGCGCATCGTGGCGAGCGCCGCGCCGTCGCGATCGAGCGCGGCCACCGGATGGCCGCGCTGCGCGAACCAGCGCGCGTGCCGCCCCGCGCCGCAGGCCAGATCGAGCACCGTGCCGCCGGGCGAGACCAGATGCGCCCAGCGGCACACCCAGGGCGACGGCTCGCCGAGCCCGTGCATGCCCGCGGCAACGGGCGTGGACCCCGAGATGAGCGTCATCGCGCGCCTTAGCTGTACGAGAGGCCCATCGCCTCGCGCACGTCGCGCATCGTTTCCGTGGCGTACTTGCGCGCGCGGTCGCAGCCGTCGGCGACGATGGCGCGCAGCAGTGACGGATCGTCCATGTACTTCTGCGCGCGTTCGAGCATCGGCTGCTGCTCGCGCAGGATGCCTTCGATCACCGGCTGCTTGCACTCCAGACAGCCGATGCCCGCCGAACGGCAACCCTTCTCCACCCACGCGTGCGTCGCCTCGTCCGTGTAGACCTGATGCAACTGCCACACCGGGCACTTGTCCGGATCGCCCGGATCGGTACGGCGCACGCGCGCCGGATCGGTCGGCATGGTGCGCACTTTCTTTTCGATCGACTGGGCGTCTTCGCGCAGCGCGATGGTGTTGCCGTACGACTTCGACATTTTCTGACCATCGAGGCCCGGCATGCGCGACGCCTCGGTCAACAGCACCTGCGGCTCCGGCAGGATGATCTTGCGCGAGCCTTCGAGATAGCCGAACAGACGCTCGCGGTCGTTCATCGACAGGCTCTGCGACTCGGACAACATCGCGCGCGCCTGTTCGAGCGCCTCTTCGTTGCCTTCCTGCTGATAGGCGTTGCGCAGTTCGTGATAGAGCTTCGAGCGCTTGCCGCCGAGCTTCTTCGCGGCCTCGTTGGCCTTCTCCTCGAAGCCCGGCTCGCGGCCGTACATGTAGTTGAAGCGACGCGCCATTTCGCGCGCCATCTCGACGTGCGGCACCTGATCTTCGCCGACCGGCACGAGCGAGGCGCGGTACAGCAGGATGTCGGCGGCCATCAGCACCGGATAGCCGAGGAAGCCGTAGGTGCCGAGATCCTTGTCGCGCAGCTTCTCGATCTGTTCCTTGTAGGTCGGCACGCGTTCGAGCCAGCTCAGCGGCGTGCTCATGCCGAGCAGCAGCGCCAGTTCGGCGTGCTCGGGCACACGGCTCTGGATGAACAGCGTGGCCTGATTCGGATCGATGCCCGACGCGAGCCAGTCGATCAGCACGTCCCAAACGTTTTTCTCGATGACATCCGGCGTCTCGTAGTGCGTGGTGAGCGCGTGCCAGTCGACCACACAGAAGAAGCACGGGTACTCGGACTGAAGCCGGACCCAGTTTTTCAGCACGCCGTGGTAGTGGCCGAGGTGCAGCGACCCGGTCGGCCGCATGCCGGAGAAAATACGGTCTGGGAACATGATGTTATGAGAATAGCGATACGAGGGGACTGAGGATGACGTTCAGGGCCAGTTGACCGACTTGAACCAACGGATACATCCAGAAACGCGAAAAGATGCCGGTCACCAGCAGCGCCATGACGATGAAGAAACCATACGGTTCAATCCGCATGAGCGCAATGCTCGCGCGCGGCGGCAGCAGCGCGGCCAGCACGCGCCCGCCGTCGAACGGCGGCAAGGGGAAGAAGTTGAGCACGCAGAGCACGATGTTCACGGTCATGCCCGCTCGCGCCATCAGCAGGAAAAACGGCTCGTCGACGCCCGCCGCGCTCAGCGCGATGAGGAAGACGCCCCACAGGATCGCCTGCACGAAATTGCAGAGCGGCCCCGCCGCCGACACCCACAGGCTGCCCCAGCGCGGATTGCGCAGATTGCCGAACGCGATCGGCACCGGCTTGGCGTAACCGAACACGAAGGCGCCGCTCGTCAGCACATACAGAATGAGCGGCATCGCGATCGTGCCGACCGGGTCGATGTGGCGCATCGGGTTGAGCGAGACGCGCCCGAGGACGTAGGCCGTGTTGTCGCCGAGCAGGCGCGCGACGTAGCCGTGAGCGGCTTCGTGCAGCGTGATCGCGAAAATAACGGGCAAGGCGTAGACGGCGAGCGTCTGAATGATCGTGGATTCCATGGCGGCGTATTGTAACAACGCGCTAGCGGCGCGCCGCGGTGCGCGCGGCCACACGCGCAGCGAATGGCCGGATTGCGCGGTTCGTCGACATCATCGGCGCCGTCGGGATCGCCGCCCGCGCCGCCATCACGCCTCCTCTTCCAGCCCGAATGGCGCGAGCGAACCGCGCCCTGCACGCACGAGCACCGGCTCCGCGCCGGTCAGATCGATGATGCTCGACGGCTCCCACGGACACGCCCCGCCGTCGATCACCAGATCGAGCTGCTTTTCCAGCCGTTCGCGGATCTCGTCGGGGTCGTTGAGCGGTTCCGTGTCGGGCGGCAGGATCAGCGTGGACGCCAACAGCGGCTCGCCCAGTTCTTCGAGGATCGCGAGCGGAATCGGATGCCCCGGCACGCGCAGACCAATTGTCTTGCGCGACGGATGCGAAAGCCGCCGCGGCACCTCTTTGGTCGCTTCGAGCACGAACACGTACGGCCCCGGCGTCACCGATTTGATCAGCCGGTACTGGCGGTTGTCCACCATTGCAAAATTCGCCAGCTCGGACAGATCGCGCACCATCAGCGAGAGCAGCGCCTTTTCGTCGAGATGACGGATGCGGCGCAGGCGCTCGGCCGCGTGTTTGTCGTCGATGCGGGCGGCCAGCGCGTAGCTCGAATCGGTGGGCAGCGCGATCACGCCGCCATCGCGGATGATCTGCACGGCCTGTTTGACGAGGCGCGGCTGCGGATTCTCAGGGTGAAGCCGAAAAAACTGTGACATGGCAGTAATCAGCTGACGAATTCGGAACGGACGGAACAGTCGATACGGCAGTCGCGCGGCACGAAGGCGACGCGCGACGCGCACGCGCTATCGTAAAGCGTAGCGAACGGATAAAGCGGACGTCGCGCAGCGGTGCAAGGCGCAGGCCGCGCGGCGGGAACGGAAGCGTTGGGCCACGCGGCTTACAGCCATCGCTCCCAGACGGGCTTGAGGTCGGAGGGAAGCGGCGGCAGCGTGCCGGGCTCGATGGCGTCCGGACCTTTGGCGTGGAAATCGGAGCCGCGCGAGGCCTCGAAGCCGAAACGGCGCGCGACGGCGGCATATTCGCCGTACTGGTCGGGCGTGTGGCTGCCCGTGACGACTTCGATCGCTTTGCCGCCCAGATCGATGAATTCGCCGAAGAACGTGTCGAATTCGAGCTGCGTGTAGTTGTAGCGCCCCGGGTGCGCAACGACGGCCTCGCCGCCCGCAGCCTTGATCCACGAAACGGCATCGGCCAGCTTCGCCCAGCGATGCGCCACATAGCCCGGTTTGCCGTCGCCGAGCCAGCGCGAGAACGCGTCCTGGGTGTTCTGCGCGCGGCCGGATTCGACGAGAAAGCGCGCGAAGTGCGTGCGCGAGATCAGGTCGGGATTGGAGACGTACTGGAGCGCGCCCGCATAGGCGTCGGGAATGCCGAGTTCCTCAAGCCGTTCACCGATGGCTTCGGCGCGCGCCGCGCGGCCGTCGCGCGTGCGGGCCAGCCCTTCGACGAGCGCCGGAGCGGTCGGATCGACATGCAGACCGACGATATGCACCGTGCGCGACGCCCACGTGACCGAAATCTCGACGCCCGAGAGATAACGCATGCCGAGCGATTCGGCGGCTTCGCGCGCCTCGCGCTGGCCGCCCAGCTCGTCGTGATCGGTGAGCGCCCACAGCGTCACGCCGCCCGCCTTCGCCAGCTGCGCGACGGCAGCCGGGGCCATCTGGCCGTCGGAAACAGTGGAGTGACAGTGGAGATCGGCGTTCATTGCGGGCGTCTGGAAAATGAAGCCTTATTTTACTGCAACGCGGCGAAGCCGTCCGGGGCCGCTCCGACCGCGTTTAGCAGGCATTCGGCCCACATTCGGCGGGCATTCAGGCCGTGCAGAATGCCTCGATGAGACGCGCAATGGCCTCCGGCTGATCGTGATGAACCATATGGCCCGCGTCGTCGATAAAGCGCTCGCGCCAGTCGGGAAACGCCTCGAATCGGCGCTTGAATTCGCCGATCGGCACCTTGCCCGCGATGCGCGCGAGCGTTTCCGAATCGGTGGCCTCGACGTGCAGCACCTTGGCGCGCACCTGCGCCCAGATCGCCATGATTTCCTCGAGCCGGTAGAGCACGGGATTGACCATTTTGTGCGCCGGATCGCCGAGCAGCATGTGGCCCTCGCCCTGCTCGCCGCTGACCGGCTTCGACCAGTGCTGCGCGAGAAAACGCGCCCGCGCGGGCAGCAGGCGCGGATTCGTCTTCGTGAGGCGCGCCGCCACGTCGTCGAGCGTCTTGTAGGGACGCAGTTGCGGCGGCGAGCGCATTTCGTCGAGCCAGTCGCGCAAACGGCCGGGCGCCTGTGCCGGCGTCGTGGCGGGCATGCCGAAGCCTTCGAGATCGACCACGCGCCGCACGCGTTCGGGCCGCACGCCCGCATACAGACAGACGACATTCGCGCCGAGGCTGTGCCCGACGAGGTTCACTTCTCCTTCGGGCGCGTAGTGATCGAGCAGCGCGTCGAGATCGGCGACATAGTCGTGGAACCAGTAGTTGCCGGCACCGCGTTGCGCCACGGGCCAGTCCGAGAGGCCGAAGCCGCGCATGTCCGGCGCGATCACCTGCCAGTCGCCGCCCAGCGCGTCGACGACGAACTGGAACGACGCGGCCACATCCATCCAGCCGTGCAGCATGAACAGCGTGGGCGCGTCCTCGGCGCCCCAGCGGCGCACATGCAGACGGATGCCGTTCACGTCGATGAATTCGGATCGGGAAAGATTCATTGCGCTCGCGCAAAAAACGAATGGTCGTTCTATTATATCGACAGGTTCTGACAGATGGGCGGCGCGCGTTTATTTTTCGGCGTCGCCGTCGCCACCCTGGGCTTTCAGCGTTTCGAGTTCGGCATCGTCGAAACCCGCCGAACGGCGCGCCTCGAAGTTGAACGGCCCACGCATTTTCGGCGCATGGTATTGCGCGGCGAGTTCGAGCCACGCCGCATGCGGATCGAGTCCGCGCTGCGCGCACAGATGGCGAAACCAGTGATTGCCGATGCGCACGTGCCCCACTTCGTCATGCAGGATGATGTCGAGGATCGCGGCGGATTCGTCGTCGCCGGCCTGTTTCAGACGCGCGCGGATCGGCGGCGAGGCGTCGAGCCCGCGCGCTTCCAGCACGCGCGGCACCAGCGCCATGCGCGCGAGCACGTCGCCGCTGGTGCGCTCGCACATTTCCCAGAGGCCGTTGTGCGCCGGGAAGTCGCCGTAGGCGTGGCCGTAGTCCGCCAGCCGCTTGACCAGCAGCGAGAAGTGATACGCCTCCTCCGCCGCCACCTTCAGCCAGTCGGCGTAGAAGTCAGCGGGCATGTCCGGAAAGCGCCAGACCGCGTCGAGCGCGAGATTGATCGCGTTGAACTCGATGTGCGTGAGCGCATGCAGCAGCACCACGCGCCCTTGCGGCGTGCTCATGCTGCGGCGCTGGAGGCTGCGCGGCTCGACCAGATCCGGGCGCGCGGGACGGCCCGGCAGGTCCCCGGGCGCGCTGAGCGTCTGTTCGGCGTGCCAGTGCGTGTCGCCGCGCGCCGCGCCGCCCTGGGCGAGCGCGTAGAGCGCGCTCACCGCGCCGGACTTGGCGAGCGGATCGGCTTCGTACAGCGCCGCAAGCGCGGCGGCGCGCCAGCCTGGCTGCGACGTGGCGGCATCGACGGATAATTCGGCGCCGGTGCGCGCGGAGTCGGGAAATACGGAATTCATCGTCAAGCAGGCAGAAAAGCGGGAAGAAAACAGGCGGTCGAACGGCGTAGTACGAACGCACGGCACGGCGGCGCGGCGGCCCGCGTGAGACCTGCCGCACGCGGCACGCAAGCCGGGCCAGGCGGACTCGGGGCGCAACCGTTTACAATACGCGATTCACCCGCTCTGCGCCGCCCGCGCCCGCTCTCACCCGCCCGCGCGCCGCAGCCTCGCAAGACAAAAAGGAGACGCAACACCGTGGCCATCTACAAGCTTGGCGAAGCCGCACCCACCATTCACGAAAGCGTGTTTGTCGCGGACAACGCGACCATCGTCGGCAAGGTCGAACTCGCCGAAGACTCGAGCGTCTGGTTTGGCGCGACGCTGCGCGGCGACAACGAGCTGATTTCGGTCGGCGCGCGCAGCAACGTGCAGGAAGGCGCTGTGCTGCATACCGACCCCGGTTTCCCGCTCACGCTCGAAGCCAACGTGACGATCGGCCATCAGGCCATGCTGCACGGCTGCACGGTGAAGGAAGGCGCGCTCATCGGGATTCAGGCGGTGGTCTTGAATGGCGCGGTAATCGGCCGCAACTGTCTGGTTGGCGCGGGCGCGGTGGTCACCGAAGGCAAGGTGTTCCCCGACAACTCGCTCATTCTCGGCGCGCCGGCCAAGGTCGTGCGCGAGCTGACCGAGGCCGACATCGCCGGCCTCAAGCGTAACGCGGACGGTTACGCGCAACGCCGCGAGTATTTCAAGGCGCAACTCGTACGCATTGGCTGACGGCTGCTCGCCGCCGTCATGCCGCGCGAGCGCGCCGCACGCATCGAAACGAAGGAAAAGATTGTGAACGACCAGTTGCAAAAATTCATGTTCAGCGCCGCTCCGGTGCGGGGCGAGATCGTCTCGCTGCGCAACACGTGGCAAGAGGTGCTGACGCGCCGGCAGTACCCGGCGCCGGTGCGCACCGTGCTCGGCGAAATGATGGCCGCCTGCGCGCTGCTCTCCGCGAACCTCAAGTTCGACGGCACGCTGATCATGCAGATCCTCGGCGAAGGCCCGGTCCGCATGCTGGTCGTGCAGTGCAGCTCCGACCTCTCCATGCGCGCCACGGCGCGTCTGGCCGAAGGCGTGGAAACCGTCGCCGACGACCTCTCGCTCGCCGAACTCGTCAACGTGAACGGCCGCGGCCGTTGCGTGATCACGCTCGATCCGGCCAACAAGCAGCCCGGCCAGCAGCCCTACCAGGGCATCGTGCCGCTGAACGGCGAAGACGGCGCGCTGAAGTCGATCTCGGAAGTGCTCGAGCATTACATGCACCACTCCGAGCAGCTCGACACGCGCCTGTGGCTCGGCGCGAACGAAAATCGCGCGGTCGGCATGCTGCTCCAGAAGCTGCCCGGCGATGGTGGCATCGTGCCGCACCCGCACGAACTCGACGCCGACACGTGGGAACGCGTCTGCACGCTCGGCGGCACGCTCACGCGCGAAGAACTGCTCGAACAGGAGCCGGAAACGCTGTTCCGCCGCCTCTTCTGGCAAGAGAACGTGCAGCACTTCGAGCCCGCCACCACGCGCTTCCTGTGCAGCTGCTCGCGTGAAAAAGTCGGCTCGATGCTGAAGATGCTGGGCCGCGAGGAAGTGGACAGCGTGATCGAAGAACGCGGCCACGTCGAAGTTCACTGCGACTATTGCAACCAGCGCTACGAGTTCGATCCCGTCGATGTGGCGCAACTTTTCGCCACGCCGGGGCTCTCAGAAGGAGTCTCTCCCGCAGCGGACCAGCGCCACTAAGCCAGCAAAGCAGTGATTGCTTCCCCGGCTCATGGCACGCCGTCTTCCGCCACGCGGACGGCGCCGCCGCGCGGCACCATGAGCCGATTCACGGAACCGGCTGTCCAGGCGGCCGCGCGCGTGGCCCAGAGATCCGGAATCCGACCGATAAAGGGAAGCAAGAACATGAAGACGAACCTCGGGGCTGCATCACCTCACCTGCCCGCGCGCACCGTGCGCCGCGCCAGAACGCTCATCTACCTGACCGCGCTGACGGCCGCCGCAGCAGGCGTCGTGCTGATGAGCGGCTGCACGCTCGATCCGCCTGGTCCTTCGCCGATCTACAGCCGCCTGCCCGCCGATCACGCTGGCGCGACCGCCACGGTCGCGCCGCAGCAGCAGGCCGCCCCTGCCCTCACGCCCGAGCAGCTTCAGCGCTACGACGCGATCGACCAGCAGGCGCTGGCCGAATCCAATCGCGCCGCGAACGCCGAAGCGGCCGCGCAGGCGTGGTCGCGCGCGTACACGCCGCCCGTGAACGTCTACGGCAGCTACTACAGCGGCGGTTGGGGCGGCGGCTGGGGCACCGGGATCGGCTACGGCTATCCGGGTTGGGGTTGGGGCTGGTGAAATCGTAGCGTGCGCAACGATCGGGGCGACGATCGTATAAGGCTCGCCCCGCAAAATCACGCGGCAATAAAAAAGCGCGGCATCCGCTGGATGGCCGCGCTTTTTATTTCGACGCTATCGAACCGCATCGTTGGCTGTGACGCTCAGCCCGCCTTCTTCTTCGTTTCCTTGCCGTGTCCGTGATGTTTCTCGGGCACGCGCGACACCGGATTCGGCACCACCTTGACGGGCGCCGCCGACATCTCGCCACGCGTCGACGTATTCGACGACCCCGCGGGCGTAGCCGGCAACGGCTGATTCGGCGAGACGAACTGCACGAACACCTCGCCGTCCTTCACCATACCCATCTCGTAGCGCGCACGCTCCTCGACGGCCGCGGTGCCGTTTTGCAAATCCTGCACTTCGCCCGCGATGCGTTCGTTGCGCAGTTTTTCGTCGTCGTTCAGCTTTTGCTGCTGTGCGAGCTGCCCTTGCAGTTCGTGCACGCGCAGCCACCCGCCGTGGCCCCACCAGAGCGGATACTGGATCAGCGCGAGCAGGATGATCAGGACGACAGTGACAAGCCGCATGGATGGTGCCGGATAAACATACGCCGCCCTGCGCTGAACGCAGGGCGGCGAAGAGGGATGACGAAGAGTGACAGCAAGGCGGCTGTCGCGTTCAGGTCCGCTTAGCGGAGGTTATAGAACGCCGACTTGCCCGGGTAGCTGGCGATATCACCGAGATCTTCCTCGATGCGCAGCAGCTGGTTGTACTTCGAGATGCGGTCGCTGCGCGAGAGCGAACCGGTCTTGATCTGACCGGCGTTCAGGCCGACGGCGATGTCCGCGATGGTCGAATCTTCGGTTTCGCCCGAACGGTGCGAGATCACGGCCGTGTAGCCCGCGCGCTTCGCCATTTCGATCGCTGCGAAGGTTTCCGTCAGCGTGCCGATCTGGTTGATCTTGATCAGGATCGAGTTGGCGATGCCCTTCTCGATGCCTTCCTTCAGGATGCGCGTGTTGGTGACGAACAGGTCGTCGCCCACCAGCTGAACCTTCTTGCCGAGCTTTTCGGTCAGGAGCTTCCAGCCGGCCCAGTCGCTTTCATGCATGCCGTCTTCGATCGAGACGATCGGGAACTTGTCGGCGAGCGTCGCGAGGTAGTCGGCGAATTCCGACGACGACAGTTGCAGGCCTTCGCCCGCGAGCTGGTACTTGCCGTCGTGGTAGAACTCGCTGGCTGCGCAGTCGAGCGCGAGCAGCACGTCTTCACCGGCGCGGTAGCCTGCCTTCTCGATGGCTTGCAGGATGGTCGACAGGCATTCGTCGTTGCTGCCGAAGTTCGGTGCGAAACCGCCTTCGTCGCCGACTGCCGTGCTCATGCCGCGATCCGAAAGGATCTTCTTGAGTGCGTGGAAGATTTCCGCGCCGCAACGCAGCGCTTCGCGGAAGGTCGGCTGGCTCACCGGCACGATCATGAATTCCTGGATGTCCAGGCTGTTGTTCGCGTGCGCGCCGCCGTTGACGATGTTCATCATCGGGACCGGCAGTTGCATCGCGCCCGAACCGCCGAAGTAGCGGTACAGCGGCAGGCCGGCTTCTTCGGCAGCGGCCTTCGCGACGGCCATCGAAACGGCCAGCATCGCGTTCGCGCCCAGACGCGACTTGTTGTCGGTGCCGTCGAGCTCGAGCAGGGTCTTGTCGAGGAAGGCTTGTTCCGACGCGTCGAGGCCCATGATCGCCTCGGAGATTTCGGTGTTGATGTGCTCGACGGCCTTCAGCACGCCCTTGCCGTTGTAGCGGCCGGCTTCGCCGTCGCGCAGTTCGATCGCTTCACGCGAGCCGGTCGACGCGCCCGACGGCACAGCCGCGCGGCCCATCGTGCCCGATTCGAGCAGCACGTCGCATTCGACGGTGGGATTGCCGCGCGAATCCAGAATCTCGCGACCGATGATATCTACGATTGCACTCATGGTTTCCTCAGGAAATGACAGTAATTCTTGCGAGACACGCACCATCTGCGAGTCCGGCGAAGCGCGGTCTACGCGCTCGCGCGGGACACACCGTCACATGGGACAGGCGGCGCGGTCGTCGGGTTCAACTTGTTGCGTCGCGAGGATTACACACTGCGTAATCGCTGCGCCGCCACGCTGCCTTGTACATCTGGCGCGGCGCGGCTGCCGTCTGGCACAGCATGGCATCGCTTCATGACACCTGCTGCGCCGGCGGGCCGCTCGCCGCGGCTCCTCCATCGCGCCGCTCATGCAATCGAAGCGGCGCGCGATGCTTCAGCACTGCGGTAGAACTCCGCGATCCAATCTTGCGGTGAAGCCATACGACAAAGCACACGACGCGCATGAAGCGCGCCGGTGCCTGACTACGTGAATCAGTTGAAGTCGTTCTCGAGGAACGGCGTGCGCTTGACCGCCTGGTCGAGCGTGACGAGCGTTTCGAGCAGGTCGGCCATGCGGTTCAGCGGCACGGCGTTGGGACCGTCGGACTTCGCTTGCGCCGGGTTCGGGTGCGTCTCCATGAAGAGACCCGCCACGCCCGTTGCGACGGCCGCGCGCGCGAGCACCGGCACGAATTCGCGCTGACCGCCCGAGCTGGTGCCCTGGCCGCCCGGCAGTTGCACCGAGTGCGTGACGTCCATCACGACCGGCGCCGCCGTCTCGCGCATGATCGCGAGCGAGCGCATGTCCGACACGAGGTTGTTGTAACCGAACGAGACACCGCGTTCGCAAGCCATGAAGCGGTCTTCGGAAAGACCCGCTTCACGCGCCGCGTCGCGCGCCTTGTCGATCACGTTCTTCATGTCGTGCGGCGCGAGGAACTGGCCTTTCTTGATGTTGACCGGCTTGCCCGAACGCGCGCACGCGTGGATGAAGTCGGTCTGGCGGCACAGGAACGCCGGCGTCTGCAGCACGTCGACGACCGAAGCCACCGGGCCCACTTCCTCTTCCGTGTGCACGTCGGTCAGCACGGGCAGGCCGAGCTGGCGCTTCACTTCGGAGAGGATGCGCAGGCCTTCGTCCATGCCCAGGCCGCGGAACGACTTGCCGCTCGAGCGATTGGCCTTGTCGAACGACGACTTGTAGATGAACGGAATGCCGAGCTTCGCCGTGATTTCCTTCAGGCGGCCCGCCGTGTCGATCGTCATCTGTTCGGATTCGACGACACAGGTGCCTGCAATCAGAAAGAACGGCTTGTCGAGGCCGACCTCGAAACCGCACAGATTCATGCTTTCTCCTGAGCGCGCGACTGCTGGTGCGCGAGCGACGCTTCGACAAACGCCTTGAAGAGCGGATGGCCGTCACGCGGCGTGGACGTGAATTCCGGGTGGAACTGAACGCCGACGAACCACGGGTGCATGTCGCGCGGCAGTTCCATCATTTCCGGCAGGTCTTCAGTCGGCGTACGGGCGCTGATGATAAGGCCGCCGGCTTCGAGCTTGGGCACGTAGCCGTTATTGACTTCATAACGGTGGCGGTGACGTTCGTTCACGTCCTTGCCATAGATTTCCGAAGCGAGCGTGCCGGGCTTGATCGGGCAGCGCTGCGAGCCGAGGCGCATGGTGCCGCCCAGGTCCGAATCTTCCGTGCGCTTCTCGACCTTGCCTTCGCGGTCGGCCCATTCGGTGATGAGCGCGACGACGCGGTCCGGCGTGTCGGCGTCGAATTCCGTGCTGTTCGCGTGCTTCAGGCCCACCACGTCGCGCGCGAATTCGATCACGGCGAGCTGCATGCCGAGGCAGATGCCGAGGTACGGCACCTTCGATTCACGAGCGTACTGAATGGCCTTGATCTTGCCTTCGGTGCCGCGACGGCCGAAACCACCCGGCACGAGAATCGCGTCGAGATGCTTGAGGCTGTCCACGCCCTGTTCGTCGATCTCTTCCGAGTCGATGTACTCGATGTTGACCTTGGTCGAGGTCTTGATCGATGCGTGACGCAGCGCTTCGATGAGCGACTTGTACGACTCGGTCAGGTCGACGTACTTGCCGACCATGCCGATCGTGACTTCGTGCTGCGGATGCTCGAGCTTCTCGACCATTTCGGCCCACATCGACAGGTCGGCGGGCTTGGCGGACAGCTTGAGTTCGTCGCAGACGATCGAGTCGAGACCCTGGTCGTGCAGCATCTGCGGAATCTTGTAGATGCTGTCGGCGTCCCACACCGAAATGACGGCGTCTTCGGGCACGTTCGAGAACATCGAGATCTTCGAGCGCTCGTCGTCGGGAATGCGGCGGTCTGCACGGCACAGCAGCACGTTCGGATAGATACCGATTTCGCGCAGCTTCTGCACGCTGTGCTGCGTGGGCTTGGTCTTGAGTTCGCCGGCCGTGGCGATGAACGGCACCAGCGTGAGGTGCACGAAGCACGCGCTGTTGCGGCCAAGGCGCAGGCTCATCTGACGCGCGGCTTCGAGGAACGGCAGCGACTCGATGTCGCCGACCGTGCCGCCCACTTCAACGATCGCCACGTCGGGCTCACCGCACGTCGCGGATGCCGCGCCGCGCTCGATGAACGCCTGGATTTCGTTGGTGATGTGCGGAATGACCTGCACCGTCTTGCCGAGATAGTCGCCGCGGCGTTCCTTGCGGATCACCGATTCGTAAATCTGGCCCGTGGTGAAGTTGTTGGCCTTGCGCATCTTCGTGCTGATGAAGCGCTCATAGTGGCCGAGGTCGAGGTCGGTCTCCGCTCCGTCTTCCGTCACGAACACTTCGCCGTGTTGAAACGGGCTCATCGTGCCGGGGTCGACGTTGATGTAGGGATCAAGCTTGAGGAGGGTGACTTTCAGACCGCGCGATTCGAGGATCGCGGCGAGGGAGGCGGCGGCAATACCCTTGCCAAGGGAAGAAACTACGCCGCCGGTGACGAAAACATATTTGGTCATCGCTGGATGCTCGCGGGAAAAACGGATTATACCGTAAAGCAAGGGCTAACCCTGAATTTTGAAAGAGCATCTTGCGTGACGGGGCGCGGCGCGAATGAAGCATGTGCCGAATTGATCGTGCCCCGCCAGACGGCGGCCATCAGGCGCGCGTCCAGCCGCCGTTACCCATCGCGTAGAGCATGCGCTGCACCGCGCGCGCGGTCTCGATGGGCCGCTCCATCGGATACAGATGACTGCCTTCGATCCACTCGAAGCGCTCGCCCGCGATGCGCCGCGTCGCGCCGAGACCGACCTGCCGCACCTCCTTCGAATGCGTGCCGCCGACGAAGCTCACCGGCACCGGCGAGCCATGCGCGAGCCGCGTGCCGAAGGTGTGCGGCAGTGTGCGGTAAATGAGGTATTCGGTGCGGCGGTCGAAGGCGAGCGTGCGTGCGCCGTCGGGCGAAGTCTGAGGAATGCCGAAGTCGATGTAGTCCGACAACACGCGCTCGTCCCAGCGCGCGAACGCGGGCTTCGAGTGGAAATGACGCCAGGCTTCGTCGCGACTTGCCCAACTGGTGCGGCGCGTACGCGTGGCGGCGGCGGGCGACAGGCGCTCGTCGAGCCCGGTCCACTGCGAAACGCGCAGCATGCCGCTGCGCCAGCCGGCGATCACGGGCGAATCGAGCATCACCACGCCCCTCACCCACTGCGGCTTCCTGAGCGCCGCCATCAGCGAAAGATAGCCGCCGAGCGAGTGGCCGACGAGCCAGACCGGCTGCTCATAGCGGCTGCCGATGTCCTCGATCAGTTGCTCGACGAGGTGCGGCCAGTCGCGCGTGACGGGATAGCGCGCGTCGTGGCCGATGCGCTCGATATAGCGCAGCTCGTAGGTGTCGCCGAGTTCGGCGAAGAAGGTGCGATAGGTCGAGGCCGGGAAGCCGTTCGCATGGGAAAAATGGATGACGTTCTTCAATCTGGGCCTGTCTCCGTTCCGTTCGTTCTTGTCGGATTGTCGTTGTCGTCGTTGTCTTGCGTGCCGGGCAGGCGGACCGCAGCCGCCCCTTGCATCGCGCCCACCGCCGCCTCTTCGGTCCGATCCGGCCGGTCCAACCGGTCCATCCAGTAACGCCGCCGCGTATCGCGAAAGCGCTCGACCGTCAGCGCGCCGGGGGCGGCTTCGATGCGCGCCGCGCCGTCCCAATCGCTGCGCGCCAGCACGATGTGGCGCGACGCGTAACGCGCATAGACACCCGGATAAGGATGATGAAAGCGATTGATGAAGCCTACCTGAAATATCGCGACGAGCGGCCAGACAGAATCGAGGAACGGTTCAGTCGACGACGTGCGGCTGCCGTGGTGCGGCACGACGAGAATCTGGGCGCGCAGCTTGTCGGGGTCGCGTGCCATCAGCGTGCGCTCGGTGGCGGCTTCGATATCGGCGGCAAGCAAGGCGGTGACGGCGCCATCCGGCGCCGACGCGGCCCCGGATATGCCCGCCGTGCTCACGCGCAGCACGCAGCAATGCGCATTGGGTTTGCCCGCGAGCGGCCCCGCATCGGGCCAGAGCACCTCGAAGGTCACGCCGTCCCACTGCCAGCGCTGCCCTGCCGCGCACTGCACGCGCTCCGCCCCGCGCGACTGCGCTGTCGCCCACAACGGATGCGCGGGCAGAATGCCCGCCACGAACTGCCGCACCCGCAGCGCTTCGAGCACGGCCTGAGCGCCGCCCGAGTGGTCGGAGTCGTCGTGGCTCACCATCAGCATGTCGAGTTGCGTCACGGCGTGGGTCTGCAGATAGGGAACGACGATCCGCTCGCCCGCGTGGGTGGATTCCGGGCCTGGCCCGGCGTCGAACAGCAAGGTGTGGCGCGCGGTCTCGATCAGCACGGAGGTGCCCTGCCCGATGTCCAGCGCGGTGAGGCGGAACGCGCCTTCCGGCGGGCCGCCCGGCGACGGCGCAAGCAGCGGCAGCCACGTGAACGGCGCGAGCCAGCGCAACGGCCACCCGCGCGGCGCGAGCAACCACGCGACGCCCACCGCCGCACAGGCCAACGCCCAGCCGGACGGCTGCGGCAGACGCAGCAGCGCCCACGGCAGACCGTCGAGCGCGCCGAGCGCCATCGCGAGGCGGTCGAGCAAAGCGTGCGCGGCACGCAGCGCGAAGGCGTCGAGCGGCGCGGGCAAGACCGCGCCCGCCAGCACGGTCGGCGTGACCAGCATGCTGACCCACGGAATCGCGAAGGCGTTCGCCAGCGGCCCGATCAGCGGAATCTGCAGGAACCAGTACGCGGTGAGCGGCGCCAGCGCCAGCGTGACCGCCCATTGCACGCGCGCGCCGTCATGCAGACGGGCCGCGAAACGCCTGGCGGCGCGGCGCCAGCGCTGCCAATCGACGAGCGAGGCAAAGCGTTCGCGCCAAGGCCCACGCGGCACCTCGGCCGCCACCGGCTCCTTCTCGCGCATCGGATCGACTTCATCGGGTGTGAGTTCGGCATCCTCTTCGCGGCGCATGCGCGGCACGCTGCTGGCCGCATACAGAATCGCCGCGACGGCGCAGAACGACAACCAGAATCCCGGCGCGGTCACCGCCCACGGATCGCGCAGCAATACGAGCCCGAGCGCCCACGCCAGCACATGCGAACGCGACACCTCGCGCGAACCCAGCAGCGCCACCGCCGCCACCGCCAGCATCCAGAGCGCGCGCTGCACCGGCACGTTGAATCCGGCCAGCGCGGCATACGCCGCTCCCGCGCACACCGCGCCCGCGAGCGCCACTTTCTGGGCGGGCAGGACGAGCGGCGCTTCCATGCCGCGCCAGCGCGCTCGCCGCCAGAGCGCGCCCGACAGCCAGCCCGCAAGCCCGGCGACGAAGGCGAGATGCAGCCCGGAGATCGCAACGAGATGACTCGTGCCGGTGTTGCGCATCAGTTGCCAGTCGGCATCGCTGACATCGTCCTGTGCACCGGTCGCAAGCGCGACGACGATGCCGCGATGCGGCGCGTCCGCCAGCACCTCGCCGATGCGCGCACGCACCGCCGCCCGCCTGCGCTCGATGGCGATGCCGATGCCCTGCGCGTCGCGAACCAGACGTTGCGCGTGCGCGGCGTCGCTGACGTAACCGGTCGCGCGCACGCCGCGCGCGAGCAAGGCGGCCTCTGTATCGCGCAGATCGAAATTGCCTTCGCCGTGCGCCGGTTTGAGCCGCACCGTCAGCCGCCAGCGCGCGCCGGGCACGAGCGGCGGCACGGGCGCGTCGCGCGCGATCCAGTTCAATTGCAGCAGACGCGGCGTACGCGAGAAACGCAAAGCGCTCGCCGTCAGCTCGCGCCCCGGCCAGGATTCCACTGCGAAGAGAAAGCGCGCCGATCCTTCACCGAAAGCAGGCATGCGCGCGATATACCCGGTCACGTCGACGTCGCGCGCCTGCCAGGCTTCGGGCAGCGATTCGGCCAGCCGGATTTCCGCACGCCACGCCGCGTAACCGAACCCGACACACGTTGAAGCAAGCGCAAGCGCTGACCAGCCCACGATGCGCCCTCGCGCACCCCGCCGCACCATCGGCGCGCCGCCGATCGCCGCGCCCAACATCAACGCGATCAGACCGCACCACGCGACGCGCCCCGGCAACGCCGCCTGCTGTTGCAGCGCGATCACGCCCAGCGCGAAGCAGCACCACATCGCCCGCATAGCGCCTCCGCGAAACGGCGGCGCAAGCCCTCACACCCTGCCGTTTCGCGCGCCACCCATGCGGAAATTATGCCGACGAAAGCGCGAGCCGCGGCAGCGCGGCCGTCGCGTTAGCCGTCGTGCCAAGGGCGACATCCTCGGGCGTCACGCCCCGCAAAGCGGCGAGCACGGCGCCGATGCGCGGCACCTGATCCGGCGTGTTGCGCTGCTTGTAGAGCCAGGACGGCGAGATGTCGGGCGCGTCGGTTTCCATCACGATGGCGTCGAGTGGCAACTGCTCCGCGAGCCGGCGAATCTGCAACGCGCGCTCGAAGGTCAGATTGCCGCCGAAACCCAGATGCATGCCCTGCTCGATGAACGCCTGCGCCTGCTGAAAACTGCCGTTGAACGCATGCGCGATGCCGCAGCGCACGCCGTTGCGGCGCAAGCCCTTGAGCACCTGATCCTGCGACTTGCGCACATGGCAGATCGCGGGCAGCTCGAATTCGCGCGCGAGCTTCAACTGCGCGTCGTAGATGAATTGCTGACGCTCGGCGTCGAGCCCCGGCACGAAAAAGTCGAGACCGATTTCGCCGATACCCACGAACTTCGGATCGTCGAGACTCGCCTCGATTTCGGCGCGCAATGCGGCGATGTCCTCGTCGCGCGCCTGCGGCGTATAGAGCGGATGAATCCCGAGCGCGTAGACCGCGCCCGGCGTGCGCCGCGCGAGCGCGCGCACGGTCGCGAAGTTCTCGCGCGCCACCGCGGGAATCACGATGCGCGCCACCCCCGACGCCCGCGCCGCCGACGCCACCGCGTCGCGATCCGCGTCGAATTCGCCGGCATCGAGATGACAATGCGTGTCGATCCACATGGTTACGCGCTCCTGCCGCAAACGGCGAACGTCATCGAAATAGACCCAAAAACAAGGCCCGCGAATCACGCGGCAGAACTGCGGCGCAACTCGCGGGCCCGAGGCGTGGCGCAAGGCGACGCCGTTGCTGCGCGCCTAGACCGGCAGAACCGGCTCCTCGTGCAACATGCCTTCGCGCAGACGCACGATGCGGTCGCAACGCGCCGCGAGATCGGGATCGTGCGTGACGATCACGAAGCTCGTCTGGAACTGGTCCGAGAGTTCGAGCATCAGGTTGAACACCGTGTCCGCCGTGCTGCCGTCGAGATTGCCGGTCGGTTCGTCGGCGAGCACGCAGGCGGGCCGCGTGACCAGCGCACGCGCAATTGCCACGCGCTGACGCTCGCCGCCCGAGAGTTCGCCCGGACGATGACGCGCGCGATGCGCGAGGCCCACGCGGTCGAGAATCGCCATCGCCTCGCGGCGCGCGTCCTCTTGCGGCATGCGGCGGATGCGCAGCGGCATCGCCACATTGTCGAGCGCCGAGAATTCCGGCAGCAGATGATGGAACTGATAGACGAAACCGAGCGCGCGGTTGCGCAGATCGTTGCGGTCGCGTTCGGACAGTTCGGTGAACGGCTTGCCGAGCAGCTTCACGTTGCCGGTGCCCGGTTCGTCGAGACCGCCGAGCACGTGCAGCAGCGTGCTCTTGCCCGAACCCGACGCGCCCACGATCGCGAGCTTTTCGCCGCGCTTCACGGAGATTTCGGTGTCGTGCAGCACCTGCACCGAGAGCGCGCCCTGGCCGAACACCTTCGAAATGCCGTGCGCCTCGATCACATACGGATAGTCGCTTGCCACGCCGCTCATGATGGTGTTTTTCGCTTGACGATCATTCATAGCGCAGTGCCTCCGCCGGTCGAACCCTGGCCGCGCGCCAGCTGGGATAAAGCGTCGCGAGCGCGGACAGCACGAACGCAATCAAACCGATACGGATCACGTCGCCGGCGACGAGTTCCGAAGGCAGTTCACTGATGAAATAGACCGAGGGCGGCAGGAACTGCACGCCGAGCAGATGCTCGATCATCGGGACGAGCCACGGAATGCTCCACGCAATCAGGCAGCCGAGCGCGACGCCGATGGCCGTCCCCACGAAGCCGATCGTCACGCCCTGCACCACGAAGATCTTCATGATCGAGCCGGGCTGCGCGCCGAGCGTGCGCAGAATGGCGATATCGGCCTGCTTGTTGGTCACCGTCATCACCAGCGACGACACCAGATTGAACGCCGCCACCGCGATAATCAGCGTGAGGATGATGAACATCATGCGCTTCTCGATCTGCACGGCCGAGAACCACGTCTTGTTCTGCTGCGTCCAGTCGCGAATATAAAGGTCGCCCGAGAGCGTGTGCACGAGCTGCCGCGCGACGGCGGGCGCGCGCTGCATGTCCTTCAGGCGCAGGCGCACGCCGCTGGGTGCGGCCAGGCGGTAGAGCACTTCGGCGTCGCGGATGTTCACGAGCGCGAGCGTGCTGTCGTACTCGTAATGCCCCGATTCGAACACGCCCACCACGGTGAACTGCTTCAGGCGCGGCAGCATGCCCGCCGGCGTGATCGTGCCTTCGGGCGCGACGAGCGTGACCTTGTCGCCCTTCGTCACGCCGAGATTCACGGCCAGATCGGAGCCGAGCACGATGTTGAAGCTGCCCGGCGTCAGATCGTTCATGGTGCCGATCTTCATTTCCTTGCCGATGTCCGAGACCTGCGGTTCTTCCGAGGGCTCGACGCCGCGCAGCGCCACGCCGTTCACGCTGTCGCCGCGCGTGAGCAGCGCCTGGGCGTCCACGTAGGGCGCCGCGCCGATCACCTCGGGATTGGTCTTGGCCTCTTTCGCGGTCAGTTGCCAGTCGGGCATCGAACCGGTGGGCGAGAAGATTTCGACGTGCGCGAGCACGGAGAGCATGCGGTCGCGCACGTCGCGCTGGAAGCCGTTCATCACGGAGAGCACGACGATCAGCGCCGCCACGCCGAGCGCGATGCCCGACATCGAGATCAGCGCGATGAACGAGATGAAGCCATTGCCGGTCGTGCGCTTGCCGGCGCGGGTGTAGCGCCAGCCTATCTGCCATTCGTAGGGAAGTTTCAAGCGAATCCTTTAAAGCGTCTTCGTTGCGCGGGCATGGGCGCGCGGGCTGCGTCGCGGGTTACGTCGCATCGTGCTGGTTACGTCGCATATTTGCGTCGCGATCACGTCGATGCAGGACCACCGGTCCGCGCGCCGCCCGATTTCCGTGCCGGAACATGTCCGCGATCAAGCGCGAAGTTTGCCACACTACGGGAGTGTCACGGACTTTGCGCCGTCTCGGGCCGCGAACGCCAAGTCTGTCCCCGGCCCTGTCCCTTGGATGCGGATTCGGCGCGCAGGTGCCCGCCTGCCGCGCCGATCGTCGGTAAGTTACTGATTCGTATGGCGCGGCACGCCAACGCGGCGCACTCGACGCGCCGGATGCGCCGCCCGCCGCGCCCAGCAGCCGCGAGCGCCGAAGTACAATGCGCACCATGCCTGCCGACCGCCTCCATCTCCTCGTGCCTTTCGCGCTGCCGTCCGCGGCTGTTGCGCCGACCGCCCTCGCCGGCCTGCAGTTTCCCGCGCTCTCGAAGCTGATCGCGCGCGCGACGCTCGGCGAGCAGGTCATCGGCGAAGATTTCCAGCGCACGCTGCCGCATGAGCGCTGGGTCGCGCGTCAGTTCGGCGCGCTCGGCGACGGCGCTGCGAACGCCAACGCCAAAAGCGCCAGCGCCGACGACGAAGCGCCGCTCGCGCCCTGGATGCTGCTCGCCGACGGCGGCACGCCCGGCGACGCCACGTGGGCCTGCATCCAGCCCGTGCACGTGCGCATCGCGCACGATCACCTGGTGCTGATCGATCCCGCCTCGCTCGAACTCACCGACGCCGACGCCGCCACGCTGTACGCCGTCGCCCGACCGCTGATCGAAGAACTCGGCGTGCGCATCGAAGCGCCCACGCCGCAACGCTGGTATCTGTCGAGCGACCAGTTCGGCACGCTCGCGGGCGCGTCGCCGCTGCGCGCGAGCGGCCGCAATATCGAAATCTGGCTGCCGCACGAGGCCCATTCGGGCCAGCGTTCGCGCGCGTGGATGAAGGTGCAGAACGAGGTGCAGATGGCCTGGTTCGAGCATCCCGTCAACGAAGCGCGCGAGGCGCGCGGCCTGCCCGCCGTCAATTCGATCTGGTTCCACGCGCAAGGCGCGCTGCGTCCGGTGCGCAAGCCGTTTGCGCGCGTGCAGTCCGACGCCGCCGCCACGCGCGGCCTCGCCATGGCGTCGGGCGCGGCGCTGGCCAGGGCGCCGGCCGATTTCGCCACGCTGAAAACCACGCTCGACGCCGCCGCGAGCGGCATCACGCTGGTCGAGCTCGATCCGTTCTCGGCGGCGTATATCCAGCAGGACTGGGGCCGCTGGAACGCGGCCTTCGCGCAGATCGAACGCGACTGGTTCGCGCCCGCGCTCGATGCACTGCAAGCCGGCGAGCTGAACCAGCTCGACGTCACGCTCTGCGGCGATACCGGCTCGGTCACGCTCGCGCTCACGCGCGGCGACCTGCGCAAATTCTGGCGACGCCGCGAGTTCGCGTCGCTCTTCATCGAATAATTTCCGAAGTCGTCCGCATGACCCGAATCGTCACCCGCGCCTGCTCTCCCGCCGATACCGAAGTGCTGATCCGTCACGGCCTGCACCCGGTGCTCGCGCGCCTCTACGCGTCGCGCGGCGTCAGCCAGCCCGACGACATCGAAACCGGCCTCGGCCGCCTGATTCCGCCCGCCGGCATGAAAGGCCTCGACGAGGCCGCCGCGCTGCTCGCCGACGCGCTCGAACAGAAACGCCGCATGCTGGTGGTCGCCGACTACGACTGCGACGGCGCGACCGCCTGCGCGGTGGCCGTGCGCGGCCTGCGCATGTTCGGCGCGCAGATCGACTATCTGGTGCCGAATCGCTTCGAGTACGGCTATGGCCTCACGCCCGAGATTGTCGCGCTCGCCGCGCAGCGCAAGGGCGGACCGCCCGACCTGCTGATCACCGTCGACAACGGCATCGCCAGCGTGGAAGGCGTGGAAGCCGCGAACACGCTCGGCATCGACGTGCTCGTGACCGACCACCACCTGCCCGGCGACGTGCTGCCGGCCGCGCGCGCGATCGTCAATCCGAATCAGCCGGGTTGCGAGTTTCCGAGCAAGTGCATCGCGGGCGTCGGCGTGATGTTCTACACGCTGCTTGCGCTGCGCGCCGAACTGCGCCGCCGCGGCGCGTTCGCCGGCGGCAAGCCCGAGCCGCGTCTGGACGGTCTGCTCGATCTGGTCGCGCTCGGCACGGTCGCCGACGTCGTCAAGCTCGACGGCAACAACCGCGTGCTGGTCGCGCAAGGTCTGCAACGCATCCGCAACGGCCGCATGCAGCCGGGCATCGCCGCCCTGTTCCGCGCCTCGGGCCGCGACGCGAAAAGCGCCTCGGGCTTCGATATGGGCTTCGCGCTCGGACCGCGCCTGAACGCGGCGGGCCGCCTCTCCGACATGTCGCTCGGCATCGAGTGCCTGACCACCGACGACGTGGGCCGCGCCTGGGATCTCGCCCAGCAGCTCGACGCGATGAACCGCGAGCGCCGCGAGATCGAGGCCGGCATGCAACAACAGGCGCTCGCCGATCTCGCCGACATCGATCCGCAGGACGGCGCCACGCTCACGCTGTTCAACGAAGGCTGGCACCAGGGCGTGATCGGCATCGTCGCGGGACGGCTCAAAGAGAAGTTCCACCGCCCGTCCTTCACTTTCGCGCTCGCCGACGACGACGGCGCGCTCGTCAAGGGCTCGGGCCGTTCGATCCCCGGTTTCCATCTGCGCGACGCCGTCGACCTGATTTCCAAGCGCGAGCCGGGCCTGATCCACAAGTTCGGCGGCCACGCGATGGCGGCGGGCCTGACGATCGCCGCCGCCGACGTGCCGCGCTTCGCCGCCGCCTTCGAGCGCGTGGGCCGCGAATGGCTGACCGCCGAGGCGCTCGCACGCACCGTGGAAACCGACGGCGACCTCGAAGACGCCTATTTCACGCCCGATTTCGTCGAGATGATCGACGCCGCCGTGTGGGGCCAGGGCTTCCCGGCGCCCGTGTTCGCGGGCGAATTCGAGGTGGCGTCGCAGGCGCTCGTGAAGGACAAGCACCTGAAGCTGCAACTGCTGCGCGGCCGCCAGCGCTTCAACGCGATCTGGTTCAACCACACCGAGCCGCTGCCGCAGCACACGACCGTCGCCTATCGCCTCGTGCGCGACACGTGGAACGGCGTTTCGCGCGTGCAACTGGTGGTGGAGCACGCGGCGCTCTGACCGGCGTGGACGAGAGGCCACGCATGGGGTCGCCGCGCCCTTGATGCATGGCCAATCGGCTATAATTGCGTGTTTTACACGCCGGATCACGACACAAATGGAAGCGGAACGTCTCAACGCGATCGAAGCCCTCTTGGCGGACCTGCGCGCACGCGCGGGCGAGCTCCGGGGGTATCTTTGACTACGACGTAAAAGCCCGACGGCTCGTCGAAGTCAATAGCGAACTCGAAGACCCCAACGTCTGGAACGACTCCAAGCACGCACAGGGTCTCGGCAAGGAAAAGAAACTGCTCGAAGGCGTCGTGCATGTGCTCGACGGTATCGAGAATGACGCGCGCGACGCGCAGGACCTCTTCGAGATGGCGCGCGAGGAAGGCGACGAGGACACGCTCGTGGCCTGCGAAAGCGACGCCGCTGAAATCGAAAAGCGTATCGCCGACGTCGAGTTCCGACGCATGTTCGCGAACCCGGCCGACCCGAACAACGCCTTTATCGACATTCAGGCGGGCGCGGGCGGCACGGAAGCCTGCGACTGGGCGTCGATGCTGCTGCGCCAGTACGTGCGCTACTGCGAGCGCAAGGGCTTCAAGACCGAAGTGCTCGAAGAGTCCGAAGGCGACGTGGCCGGCATCAAGAGCGCGACCATCAAGGTCGAAGGCGAATACGCCTACGGCTTCCTGCGCACCGAAACCGGCATTCACCGCCTCGTGCGCAAGTCGCCGTTCGACTCGTCGGGCGGCCGTCACACGTCGTTCTCGTCGGTGTTCGTGTATCCGGAAATCGACGAATCGTTCGAAATCGACGTCAATCCGGCCGACCTGCGCATCGACACGTATCGCGCTTCGGGCGCGGGCGGTCAGCACATCAACAAGACCGACTCCGCCGTGCGTATCACGCACATCCCGTCGGGCATCGTCGTGCAGTGCCAGAACGACCGCTCGCAGCACCGCAACCGCGCCGAAGCCATGGCCATGCTCAAATCGCGCCTGTACGAAGCCGAAATGCGCAAGCGCCAGTCGGAGCAGGACAAGCTCGAAGCGGGCAAGTCGGACGTGGGCTGGGGTCACCAGATCCGCTCCTACGTGCTCGACAACAGCCGCATCAAGGATCTGCGCACGAACGTCGAAATCAGCAACACCAAAGCCGTGCTCGACGGCGATCTCGACGCGTTCATCAGCGCAAGCCTGAAACAGGGCGTGTAAGCGGCGCCAACGTCCGCCGCCCTCTCCCGCCGTGCCGCCGCCCGCGTCTTTTGAGACGCGTGGCGCGCGCGGCGGAACCGAATTTCCCGAACCCCGAGCCATCATGACCGAACCGACCCAGCCGAATACGGCCGCCGCAGCGCCTGCCGCGTCGCCCGACCTGGACGACAACCAGATCATCGCCGAGCGCCGCGAGAAGCTGCGCACGCTGCGCGAAGCGGGCGTCGCCTATCCCAACGACTTCCGCCCGACTCACCACGCCGCCGACTTGCAGCGCGACTACGCCGACACCGACAAGGAAGCGCTCGAAGCGAATCCGCTCGAAGTCGCGATCGCCGGCCGCATGATGCTCAAACGCGTGATGGGCAAGGCAAGCTTCGCCACGGTGCGCGACGGCTCGGGCCAGATCCAGTTCTTCATCACGCCCGCCGACGTGGGCGAAACGACCTACGACGCGTTCAAGAAGTGGGACCTCGGTGACATCGTCGCCGCGAAGGGCGTCCTGTTCCGCACCAACAAGGGCGAACTCTCGGTGCGCGTGACCGAACTGCGTCTGCTCTCGAAGTCGCTGCGTCCGCTGCCGGACAAGTTCCACGGTCTGTCGGACCAGGAAATGCGCTACCGCCAGCGCTACGTCGACCTGATCGTCACGCCGGAAGCCCGCGACACGTTCGTGGCGCGCGCGAAGGCGATCGCGTCGGTGCGTCAGTTCATGGCCGGCTCGAACTTCATGGAAGTCGAAACGCCGATGCTGCACCCGATCCCGGGCGGCGCGGCGGCCAAGCCGTTCGTCACGCACCACAACGCGCTCGACATGCAGATGTATCTGCGTATCGCGCCCGAGCTGTATCTGAAGCGCCTGATCGTCGGCGGCTTCGAGCGCGTGTTCGAAATCAACCGGAATTTCCGTAACGAGGGCGTTTCGCCGCGTCACAATCCGGAATTCACGATGATGGAGTTCTACGCCGCGTACACCGACTACACGTGGCTGATGGACTTCACCGAACAGCTGATCCGCCAGGCCGCGATCGACGCGTCGGGCACCGCCGTGCTCACGTATCAGGGCCGCGAACTCGATCTGTCGAAGCCGTTCCATCGTCTGACGATCGTGCAGGCAATCCAGAAGTACGCGCCGCAATACACGACCGAACAGCTCGCCGATGCCGCGTTCCTGCGCACGGAACTGAAGAAGTTCGGCGTCGACGCGAACCAGCCGCAGTTCCTGAACGCCGGCGTCGGCGCGCTGCAACTCGCGCTGTTCGAGGAAACGGCCGAGTCGCAATTGTGGGAACCGACCTACATCATCGACTACCCGGTCGAAGTCTCGCCGCTCGCGCGCGCCTCGGACACCACGCCGGGCATCACCGAGCGTTTCGAACTGTTCATCACGGGCCGCGAAATCGCCAACGGCTTCTCGGAGCTGAACGATCCGGAAGACCAGGCCGCGCGCTTCAAGAAGCAGGTCGAGCAGAAGGACGCGGGCGACGAAGAAGCGATGTTCTACGACGCCGACTACATCCGCGCGCTCGAGTACGGCATGCCCCCGACGGGCGGCTGCGGCATCGGCATCGACCGTCTGGTGATGCTGCTCACCGATAGCCCGAGCATCCGCGACGTGCTGCTGTTCCCGCACCTGCGCCGCGAAGACTAAGCGACGCCTGCAAGACAGATGCGCCAGACGGGGCGCATGCGGTTCACGCCGCATGCGCCCCGTTTCTTTTGTCGGCGGCGTGGCGCGCGCGTCGGGTGTTTGTAACTATCGGTAAAAGCTGCCGCCCTGCTTCGCGCAAATTTCGCGCGGCAAATGGGCATGCGGATTGCGTCAGGACGGAAAACCGCGCCGGGCAAAGCCGTGCGGCGATAGGGATCTGATGGATGCGTTACCGGTTCGTCGCGCACGCAGGATGGGTTACAAAATGAAACGCCTGTGCCACGGCTTTGGCTCACACTGGTTTTGACCCAAGCTTTTGAGCCAACTCTGCAAAAGACGGAGCCTGTCATGAACGAACTCGATCCTAAAACCACGACCACCACTACGCCCGACACGTCCGGCAAACGCCGTCTGCATCCGCTTGTCGCGACTGCGGCGGGTGCGGTGATCGTCGCGAGCCTGGCAGCCACGGCGGCGATTACCGGCGTATTTCCCAAGGCTTCCAGCACGGCCGAACAGAACGCCCAGTCGCAAACCGGCCAGACGACGCTGATGGCGACGCCGCCCGCGACGCAGGATTCCACGCGGCCCGCGACCGGCGCGCAATACGCGCAAAACGGTGCGCAAAACAGCGCGCCAGGCACCGCGCCCGCCGAGCCGCAACCCGCTCCGGCGGCGGCTCAGCCGACGCAACCGGTCGCGCCCGCGCCGCAGTACGCGCAACAACCGCAACAAGCCGCGCAGGAAGCGCCGCCGCAACCGGCGGCCTGCGCCTCGTGCGGCGTCGTCGAAGCGATTTCGGCGGTCAAACAGGAAGGTCACGGCACCGGTATCGGTGCGGTGGGCGGCGCGGTGGCGGGTGGCGTCGTCGGCAATCAGTTCGGCCGCGGCGGCGGCCGCACCGCGATGACGCTGCTCGGCGCGCTCGGCGGCGGCCTCGCGGGCAACTCGGTCGAAAAGCATATCCGCAGCACGACGGCCTATTCGGTGCGCGTGCGCATGGATAGCGGCAAAATGCGCTACTTCACCTATCACGAAGCGCCGCCGTTCCAGCAAGGCCAACGCGTGCGGATCGAACGCGGGGCGCTCGAAGCGGCCTGACGTCGCCTGAACCCGGCCGCATCTGCAAACACAGGCAAACAAAAAGGCGATTCGCCATCACAGCGAATCGCCTTTTTTATTCAGACCGCGCCGCAGCGCGGAGCCTTCATCGACCGGAGCAATCAGTAATCGGCGTCTTCAATCCACGCCGCCTGGATCGCTTCGAGGATCCGCTCGTTCGAGCTTTGCGGATCGTCGTCGAAACCTTCGAGTTCCGTGATCCAGCGATGCAGATCGGTAAAGCGCACATACTGCGGATCGACTTCGGGATGCGTGTCCGTCAAGGCCATTGCGATGTCCTGCGTATCGGTCCATTTCATGGCTGTGCGCTCCTCTTCGGGTGGATCAGTGGTTTTCCTTGGCGTGGTTGATCGAGTAACGCGGAATCTCGATCACCAGGTCGTCTTCCGCCGGCACGAGCGCCTGGCACGACAGTCGCGAAGTGGGCTCCAGACCCCATGCCTTGTCGAGCAGGTCGTCTTCGGCTTCTTCAGACGGTTCGAGCGCGTTGAAACCTTCGCGCACGATCACGTGACAGGTCGTGCACGCGCACGACTTCTCGCAGGCGTGTTCGATCTCGATGCCGTGTTCCAGCAGCGCGTCGCACACGCTTTCACCCGGCTTGGCGTCGATGACCGCGCCCTCGGGGCACAGTTCGACATGGGGCAGCACCACGATTTGAGGCATTGTGATTTCCGTATCCAATAACTTTCAATTCGGGCGCGCCCCGCCTGACGGCGGCGGCATCGCCCATTCTACTGACCTCGCGCGCTTCGCCACATCGGGAAAGCACGCACCCGGCGCGCGATGCGCGCACAGGTCGTTTTCTCTGCGTTCGCTACTTAGCCGATCTCGTCGAGCCGCTTGCCCGCCAGCGCGCGCTTGATGCCCTTGTCCATGCGGCGCGCGGCGAATTCGTCGGTGCCTTCGGCCAGCGCCTTGGTGGCGGTTTCGATTGCGTCGGTGTCGTCGCTCTGCACGATCTGCGCAAGTGCGGCGATGAGCGTGTCGAGCGCGGCGCGCTCGTCGGCGTCGAGCAGTTCGCCGTCGGCGGCCAGCGCCGATTGCGTCGCTTCGATCACGCGTTGCGCCTCGACCTGCGCTTCACGCAGCGCACGTGCGCGCATGTCGATGTCGGCGGTCTTGAAGCTCTCTTCGAGCATCTTGGCGATGTCGTTGTCTTCGAGGCCGTACGACGGCTTGACCACCACCGACGCCTCCACGCCCGAGAGCTGCTCGCGTGCGAACACCGACAGCAGCCCGTCCGCGTCCACCTGATAGGTCACGCGAATGCGCGCCGCGCCCGCCGCCATCGGCGGAATGCCGCGCAGCTCGAAGCGCGCAAGCGAACGGCAGTCGGCCACGAGCTCGCGCTCGCCCTGGACCACGTGGATCGCCATCGCGGTCTGGCCGTCCTTGAAGGTCGTGAAGTCCTGCGCACGCGCGACCGGAATGGTCGAGTTGCGCGGGATGATCTTCTCGACGAGCCCGCCCATCGTTTCCACGCCCAGCGAGAGCGGGATCACGTCGAGCAGCAGCCAGTCGTCGTCGCCGCCACGGTTGCCCGCCAGCAGATCGGCCTGAACCGCCGCGCCGAGCGCGACGACCTGATCGGGATCGAGATTGGTGAGCGGCGCCTGGCCGAAATACTGTTCCACCGCGCGGCGGATCACCGGCATGCGCGTCGCGCCGCCGACCAGCACCACGCCCTTCACGTCCTTCGCGCCGACCTTCGCGTCGCGCAGCGCCTTCTTCGTGGGCGTGAGCGTGCGCTGCACGAGCGTCTGCGTGAGCGCCTCGAAACGCGCTTCGTCGAGGGCGACCGAGAGGGTCTTGCCATTCGACAATGTCACGTCGATGCGCGCTTCCGGCGCCGACGAAAGCGCTTCCTTCGCGTCGCGCGCGTGGTCGAGCAGCAGACGCACGTCTTCGGGCGCGAGCGACGCGCGCTCGATGCCGCTTTGCTCCAGCACGTAATCGAACACGACGTGGTCGAAATCGTCGCCGCCGAGCGCCGAATCGCCGCCCGCCGCCAGCACTTCGAACACACCCTTGGTGAGCTTCAGGATCGACAGGTCGAAGGTGCCGCCGCCGAGGTCGTAGACCGCGTAGAGGCCTTCGGCGCCGTTGTCGAGACCGTAGGCGATGGCGGCCGCGGTCGGTTCGTTCAGCAGGCGCAGCACGTTCAGGCCCGCGAGGCGCGCGGCGTCCTTGGTCGCCTGGCGCTGCGCTTCGTCGAAGTACGCCGGCACCGTGATGACCGCGCCGACGAGATCGTCGCCGAGCGTGTCTTCGGCGCGCTGACGCAGCGTCGCGAGAATTTCCGCCGACACTTCCACCGGGCTCTTCACGCCGTCCACGGTCTCGATCTGCACCATGCCGGGCGCGTCGACGAAGACGTAAGGCGCGTTCGCCGCGCCTTCGACGTCGGCCTTGCCGCGGCCCATGAAGCGCTTGACCGAGACGATCGTGTTGCGCGGATCGCTGGCCGCTTCGGCTTTCGCCGTGCGACCGATGCGGCGGCCGCCGTTGGCCAGATAGCGCACGACGGAAGGCAGCAGCACGTGGCCGTCCGCGTCGGGCAGCACGTCGGGCACGCCGCTGCGCACGGCGGCGACGAGCGAGTTCGTCGTGCCGAGGTCGATGCCGACGGCGAGTCGCCGCTGGTGCGGCGCCGGCGCCATGCCGGGTTCGGAGATTTGCAGTAATGCCATCTGTGTGATCTGTTGCGGGCCGCCACGGGCAGCCCTGTCCTATGTTCTACGCTTTTTTCCGTGCAGTCGGGCGCGTGGCGCCCGGCAACGGTCTCAGCCTTCCAGCCGTTCGATCTGCGTCTCGATCTCGGCTGCGACGCGCTCGATGAACATGAGCTGGCGCACCGCTTCCGCCGCCGGCTGGTTCGAGCCGCTGTCGATCAGCGCCGCGAGCTTGGCGAGGCGCGCGCGCTCGTCGTCGCGCAGTTCGCCCGAGAGCGCGTCGAGCGCGTCGACGTTCTTCGCGTGGACGGCGTCCTCGATCGCCTCGCGCCATTCCATCTGCTGCATCAGGAACGCCGGCTCCATGGCCGTATTGTCCTCTGCGCCGACGTCGACGCCGCGCAGATGCAACAGGTATTTGGCGCGCTTGAGCGGATCGCGCAGCGTCTGATACGCCTCGTTCGCGCGCGTGGCCCATTGCATCGCCACGCGTTTTTGCGCGTCGCCGGCCGCGGCGAAGCGGTCCGGGTGAACCTGCGCCTGCACGGTGCGATATGCGTGGTCGAGCGAATCGGCGTCGATCGCGAACTGCTCGGGCAGGCCGAACAGCACGAAGTGGCTATCGGAAAGCGATGAAAGCGAGGTCATCGGATAAAGCGTTCTTGTGGGGCCATCAAAATCAAAAAGGCGGCACAGGCCGCCTTTTCACCGCAACACACGGGCTCAAACGCGGAAGGACTCGCCGCAACCGCACTCGTCCTTCACGTTCGGGTTGTTGAACTTGAAGCCCTCGTTGAGGCCTTCGCGCACGAAATCGAGCTGCGTGCCGTCGATATAGGACAGGCTTTTCGGATCGACGATCACCTTCACGCCGAAGCTCTCGAACACGTTGTCCTCGGGCGCCAGGTCGTCGACATACTCGAGCTTGTACGCCAGTCCCGAGCAACCCGTCGTGCGCACGCCGAGGCGCAGGCCCACGCCCTTGCCGCGCCGGGTCAGGTACTTCTGCACGTGCTGTGCCGCTTTTTCCGTCAACGTAATAGCCATAGCGTTTTCGCCGCGCCCCGCCCCGCGTGTCTCAGGCTCGTGCCTGTTTCACCACGGTGCGGCGCAACCTGCCTGCATCCAAAATCGTTAATCCCGCGGCGGCGCACCCGAAGGTTCGCCGCCGTTCTGCCCGCGCCGCGTTGCCGCTCGCCGCGCGACCTGCCGTGCGCCTTAAACGGCGTCGGCCTTCGCTTCGGTCGTGTGACGCGTGCGGTAGTCGGCGACCGCTGCCTTGATCGCGTCTTCCGCGAGGATCGAGCAGTGGATCTTCACCGGCGGCAGCGCCAGTTCTTCAGCGATCTGCGTGTTCTTGATCGAGAGCGCTTCGTCAAGCGTCTTGCCCTTGACCCATTCCGTGACGAGCGAGCTCGAGGCGATTGCCGAGCCGCAGCCGTAGGTCTTGAACTTCGCGTCTTCGATCACGCCGTCCGCGCCCACGCGGATCTGCAGCTTCATCACGTCGCCGCAAGCCGGCGCGCCGACCATGCCCGTGCCGACCGTGTCGTCGTCTTTCGAGAACGAACCGACGTTACGCGGGTTTTCGTAGTGGTCCAGAACCTTGTCGCTATATGCCATGATCACACTCCTTCAATTCGTTGGCCGCGCGGCATGTTCGTGTGCGCTGCGGCCGGGTCGATATTCGCTTTGCGTCGCGTGAAACTTAGTGCGCTGCCCACTGGATGGTCGACAGATCGATGCCGTCCTTGTGCATTTCCCACAGCGGCGACAGTTCGCGCAGCTTGGCGATCTTCGTCTTCAGCAGGTTGATCACGTAGTCGACGTCCTGCTCCGTCGTGAAGCGGCCCACCGTGAAACGGATCGAGCTGTGCGCCAGTTCGTCGTTGCGGCCGAGCGCGCGCAGCACGTACGACGGCTCCAGCGAAGCCGACGTGCACGCCGAACCCGACGACACCGCCACGTCCTTCACCGCCATGATCAGCGACTCGCCTTCGACGAAGTTGAAGCTGATGTTCAGGTTGTGCGGGACGCGCTGCTCCATGTCGCCGTTCACGTAGGTTTCTTCGATTTCCGAGAGGCCCTTGAGCAGACGGTCGCGCAGCATGCGCACGCGCTCGTTTTCCGTAGCCATCTCTTCACGCGCGATGCGGAACGCTTCGCCCATGCCGACGATCTGGTGCGTGGCCAGCGTGCCCGAGCGCATGCCGCGCTCGTGACCGCCGCCGTGCATCTGCGCTTCGATACGCACGCGCGGCTTGCGACGCACGTACAGCGCGCCAATGCCCTTCGGGCCATAGGTCTTGTGCGCCGAGAACGACATCAGGTCGACCTTGAGCTTTTGCAGGTCGATCGGCGCCTTGCCCGTCGATTGCGCGGCGTCGACGTGAAACACGATGCCCTTTTCACGGCAGATTTCGCCGATCGTCTCGATGTCCTGGATCACGCCGATCTCGTTGTTCACGTGCATCACGGAAACGAGGATCGTGTCCGGGCGAATCGCCGCCTTGAACGCTTCGAGGTCGATCAGGCCGTTTTCCAGCACCGGCAGATACGTGACTTCATAGCCTTCGCGCTCGAGTTCGCGGCAGGTGTCGAGCACAGCCTTGTGCTCGGTCTTCACCGTGATGATGTGCTTGCCCTTGCTCTTGTAGAAGTGCGCGGCACCCTTGATCGCGAGGTTGTCCGATTCGGTCGCGCCGGAGGTCCAGATGATTTCGCGCGGGTCGGCGTTGACGAGCGCGGCGACCTGCTCGCGCGCTTCCTCGACCGCACGTTCCGCGTCCCAGCCGTAGGCGTGGCTGCGCGAAGCCGGATTGCCGAACTGCTCGCGCAGGTACGGAATCATCTTGTCCACCACGCGCGGGTCGACCGGCGTCGTCGCGCTGTAATCCATGTAAATGGGCAGGTGGGGAATATCGTTATTCATCTATCGCTCCGGGGAATCTTTGTGCTGCGCTGTACTGTGTAGTGCGTCCTGACGGCTCGGATCAAGCTCACGAACTCGCCATGTTGAAAATCGAGTTCGGCCCTAGCGGCACGGCCCTCACCGGCTCGACCGCGGGGGCTTCCGCGCGGCGGTCGCGCAGGACCGTGGGCGCGGCGCCTTCGCGGGCGCGCTGCTTGTCCACCAGATCCTTGAGCGACACGGAATCGAGGTACTCGACCATCTTCTGGTTCAGCGTGGACCAGAGTTCGTGCGTCATGCAGTGGCCGTCGTGCTGCTTGGTACCCTCGCACGCGCCCTTGCCGCCGCATTGCGTGGCATCGAGCGGCTCGTCCACGGCGATGATGATGTCCGCGACCGTGACGTCCTCCGCGCGACGCGCGAGGTTGTACCCGCCGCCCGGCCCGCGGACCGATTCGACGATTTCATGGCGGCGGAGCTTGCCGAACAGCTGTTCGAGGTACGACAGCGAAATGTGCTGGCGCTGGCTGATACCCGCAAGCGTCACCGGGCCCTGCTCCTGGCGCAGGGCCAGGTCGATCATCGCCGTGACGGCGAAACGGCCTTTCGTGGTGAGTCTCATGATGGTAGGGGAACCGCAATTCTCGACAATTTTCGTCAAGTATAAATACATGACTAGTTTAGTCAAGTATCCGTGCCGCCATTCGGGTTATTAGGCACATGACGAAAAGGTAAAACGGCGCACTTCCTGCAACGCGTGCACCGCACCGTTCACTTCAATCCACCAGTTGCGGACGCAGCGCCGCCAGCAAACCCGCGCAGGCGGCCTCGCACTGGTCGAGCACCGACTCGAAGCCCGCCGCGCCGCCGAAATAAGGGTCGGTTACCACACGATCCTCCGCGTTCGGCGCGAATTCCATCAGCAAGCGGATCTTGTCTCGCTCGCCGGCCGGCGCGACCTGATGCAGCGCGGTCACGTTGGCGTCGTCCATCGCGACGATCAGATCGAACGCCGCAAAATCTTCCTGCCCGATCTGGCGCGCGCGCAGCGGCGCGAGATCGTAGCCGCGCTGCTTGCCCGCGCGCTGGGCGCGCTCGTCGGGCGCCTCGCCGATGTGCCAGTTGCCCGTGCCCGCGGAATCGACCACCACGCGGCCATTCAGGCCCGCCTCGTCGACCATGCGCAGCATCACCGCTTCAGCCGTGGGCGAGCGGCAGATGTTGCCGAGGCAAACGAAACAAACGGAAACCTTGTTCATCGTGTCGGGGTGCGGGCTGGGCGAGGTGTGACCGGATCTGCCGAATCCGCCAGGAAGCCCGTACTATCGGGCTCGAACCGGACTGGCGACAGCCGAATCCGCAATTATACAAAGTGCGGCAAATGCGCGCTTGGCACGCCTGCGGCGCACCGGTTGCTCAGATCGTGCTTGCGTGCGGCAGCGGGCTCGCGCCGCGCATGGCCTTCACCGGCGCTTTCACGTCGCCTGCATCGCCGACGAGACCATACGACACGGCGCGCGCCAGTTCGGCGCTCACCTGATCGGCGGCGAGCGGCAGTTGCTGCTCGGCGGTATCCCAGGCATGAACCCATGCAATCGCCGCGAGCGGCACGATCAGCGCCAGCGGCCAATACACCACTATTTTCTTTCTCATGATGCGACTCTCTCTCGACTATGGGGCGAGGTGCTTGAGACGCACTATCGCCAGTCGAAATGATATAGACGATCGCAATCAGGAAAAACCCGACAAAGACGAACACACTGTTGCCGCAGGTTAAACAGTGGCGGATTTACGGTTGACGAGCCCGCGTTGCGTTGGCGTCGAGATGCGTCTGGCGCGCCGCGTACAGTTCGCGGAACGTGCGTCCGACCGGCGTGGGCATGTCGCGCCCCTCGGTCCAGCCGCGCGCGAACGGCAGCTTGCGGATCGACTGCCCCTGCCGCCCTAGGCGCTCCAGCACACGCACGCCGAGTTTGGTCAGCAGCGCATACGCCGTGGGATGCAGCGCGAACCAGCCCCAGACGGCCAGCGCCGCGCGTTCGCGCCACGGCCGCAGCTTGCGTTCGGTCTGCTTCTCGCGCAGCTTGCGCAGCAGGTCCGAAAGCGGAATGCCGACCGGGCAGACGCTGTTGCACTCGCCGCAAAGCGTGGCGGCCTGGGGCAGATCCAGCGCTTTCTCGATCCCGACGTAGCTCGGCGTAAGCACCGATCCCATCGGCCCCGGATAAACCCAGCCATACGCATGGCCACCGACCTTCTGATAGACGGGGCAGTGGTTCATACACGCGCCGCATCGTATACAGCGCAGCATTTCCTGGAACTCGCCGCCGATCAGCCCGGTGCGGCCACCGTCGACGAGCACCACATACATATGCTCGGGCCCATCCTGGTCGCCCGGACCGCGCGGGCCGGTGAGCATCGAAAAATAGTTCGAGGTGGCCTGCCCCGTCGCCGAACGAGGCAGCAGGCGCATGGCGGTGGCGAGATCTTCCAGCGTGGGCAGCACCTTTTCAATGCCGGTGACCGCCACGTGCACGCGCGGCATCACCGTGCACATGCCCTCATTGCCCTCGTTCGTGACCAGCACGACCGAACCCGTTTCCGCGACGAGGAAGTTGCCGCCCGTCACGCCCATGTCCGCCGAGAGGAAGTGTGGCCGCAGCACCTCGCGCGCCTCGCGCGTCATGTCGGGAATTTCCGTCAGACGCGCTGTGTGATGCGTCTGCGCGAACAGGTCGGCGATCTCGTCTTTGTCCTTGTGGACGACGGGCGCGATGATGTGACTCGGCGGTTCGTTGTTGTTGATCTGAAGGATGTACTCGCCGAGATCCGTCTCGATGGACTGCACGCCCATTTGCGCGAGCACGGTGTTGAGCTGCATCTCCTCCGAGACCATTGACTTCGTCTTGATGACCTTGCGCACCTCGTGCTTGCGCGCGATGTCGGCCACCAGTTGCGCCGCGTCGCGTGCGGTCTCCGCAAACAGCACCGTGACGCCGCGCCGCGTGGCCTCGGCCTCGAACTGCTCGATCCAGACGTCGAGATTCTCCAGCGCACGGTTGCGGCGCGCTTTCAGCGCGGCGCGCGTGGCCTCGAAGTCGATGGCCGTGATCGCCTCCGCCCGTGCCGTGACGAACTTGGTAGAGAGCTTCTTCAGGTTCTGTTGCAGACGCTGGTCGGCAAGCTTCTGGCCGGCGCGCGCCTTGAACTGCATCGATTGGACTTGCATGGCGGAGTGTCGGGCAATTAAGTGGCGTGAACGTGCGGATGGGGCAGCGTGCGGCGTTGGCGTACGCGTTGGCGCGACAGCGCGACGCGTCAGACGTCGCCGGCCAGCACCTGTGCGATATGCAGCACACGCGTATGTGCGTCGCCGGTGCGACGCAGTCGCCCTTCGATGTTCAGCATGCAGCCGAGGTCGCCGAGCACCACCGCGCCCGCGCCGCTCGCCTGCACGTTCATGCATTTCTCGTCGACGATCGCGGTGGAAATCGCGCCGTACTTGACCGCGAACGTGCCACCGAAACCGCAGCAATGCTCGCAGTCCTTCATCTCGTGGACTTCGACACCCCGTTGCGCAAGGAGCGCGCGCGGCTGCGCCTTCACGCCCAGTTCGCGCAGCCCCGAGCACGAATCGTGATAGGTGACCGGACCGCGAAACTCGCCTTCGGGCAACGCGACCTTCGCCACGTTGACCAGAAAGTCGGTCAGCTCGAATACGCGCTCGCGCAGCTTGCCGTAGCGCGACATGAGCTCGGGGTCGTCGCGAAACAGGTCGCCGTAGTGCGCGCGGATCATGCCGCCGCACGAGCCCGACGGTATGACCACATAGTCGAACTGTTCGAATTCGCGCAGCGTCTTTTCGGCCAGATCGCGCGCCAGCGCGCGTTCGCCCGAGTTGTAGGCCGGCTGACCGCAGCAGGTTTGCGCGGGCGGCACGACGACTTCGTAGCCCGCCGATTCGAGCAGTTTGATCGTCGAAAAACCGATCTCGGGACGCATCGTGTCGATGAGGCAAGTGACGAACAAACCGACTCGCATGGGATTCCTCCTAAAAACCGTCCCCGATTATCCGATGTTTCGCGCCCGTCACCAACGCGGGGCTGCCCGGGTTTCTCTCGCCCCGCGGCGCCCAACAGCTAGCCTCAGTGCGCTTGATCCGACACTGCGGCAGTGCAGCAACGAGGCTCGCCAGGCGCTTACTTTTTTCACAATACGAGATACAATGAATTTTCCGCTTCACGCGTCAAACGAAATTGCACCCATGAGCGACACGAATCCGGATCCGAAGACCTCGATTCAGGTGATCGAGCGCATGATGCGGCTCCTAGACGCACTTGCCGCGCACACCGACCCCGTCAGCCTGAAAGAACTGGCGCAACGTACCGAGCTGCACCCCTCGACTGCGCACCGTATCCTCAACGATATGGTGAGTTGCCGTCTGGTGGACCGCTCCGACCCCGGCACATACCGGCTGGGCATGCGTCTGCTCGAACTCGGCAACCTCGTGAAAGCGCGCCTTTCGGTGCGTGACGCAGCGCTTTCGCCGATGCGCGAACTGCACCGCCTCACCGGGCAAACGGTCAATCTCTCCGTACGCCAGGGCGACGAAATCGTGTATATCGAACGCGCGTATTCGGAGCGCTCGGGCATGCAGGTCGTGCGCGCCATTGGCGGCCGCGCGCCGCTGCACCTCACTTCGGTGGGCAAGCTTTTTCTCGCCGCCGACGAAGCCACCCGCGTGCGCGCTTATGCAACGCGCACCGGCCTCTCGGGTCATACGCGCAACAGCATTACTGACCTCAGCCGCCTCGAACGCGAACTCACGCATGTGCGCCAGGAATCGTGCGCGCGCGATAACGAAGAACTCGAGCTGGGCGTTCGCTGCATTGCCGCGGGTATTTACGACGACACCGGCAAGCTCGTGGCGGGCCTCTCACTTTCCGCGCCTGCGGATCGCCTGCAGGACTCGTGGCTCGGTCAGTTGAGCAAGACCGCGCTGACGATTTCGGAGTCGCTGGGTTATCACCCGGAACCGGTCGACGGACACGTTCACACCGCGTGAGACCGGCACACTGACGCACGCCGTCGCGGCACACGAAGCGGAGGCAGGTCCTCCGCTTTTTTACGCCCGCAAATTCCCGCGCGCGAGCTAGTGTGCAGAACTCATCCCACGAGTGCTTCGAGTTGCCGGTCAATCTGCGTATCGAGCGCACGCGCCTCTTTCGCGAGATTGACCTGCCGGGCCGAGCGCGCCGTTTCGAGCAGCGCCGCGCTGATGCTGTAACCATCGCGGCCAACGAGCCACGCGAGGATGTCGCTCAAATGCCAGAGCGAGGGACTGCCTTCGTGGACCGGCTGCGGAAAGTCGTCTGCGTGAATGAGCATGAGCTTGCGCATGTTCTGTCGCGACATGCCCGTCATGTCTGCGACATCGGTCAAACCAACGAAGTCGGGCGCCGCTTCCACGAGCCGCGCGGACGGCACCGCCTCCTTCACGTTCTGCAAGGCCGTGTAGATGGCTTCCCATGCCGTTGCGCTGTCACGCGTGAACGCCAGCGCAATGCGCCCCGGCAAGCCTACGCCGATGGTGGCGTCGTCGCAGCCCGCCTGCGCGAGCCGTTCGACGAGCACGTTGTGGTCGCTGTCTTCCGGTGCAAGCTGATACTTGAGCGTGAAAACGTATTCCATGCCTGACTCCTGCCTTATTCGTGCGTTACTGGTGCATTGCGCGTGCATGACTCGTGCTCGCGGGCTACAACGGGCCGCCGTGACCTTGCCTCATGCGGCACGCCCCCGGCCGCACTGCCCGGCGGCACGCTGAATGGCGTGCCGGGCGGCCCCTTCGGCTGCGCCGTACAGTTGTCCACCACGCGCCTGAGCATGTTCGCGTGATTGCCCGCGTTGCGCGGGGTGCTCCAGATGCTCGTGATGCAAAATTCGCCGCAACGGCAATCGCCCTGATTGAGCGGACAAAACATCTTCCCCCACGCATGGCTGCGGCCTTTACCTGGTATAACTAACCAACCTCGAGTCTCGGCATAAACCAGTGCCGCCTCGACCTCTTTCTTCGCATGCGATCGTCTCATCGACCCACCCAGTGTATGTATCGTCAAGATAGTTGTCAACTGACAACCATCAAACTCCAACCGGTCTCGATGCCCGGCTGGCCGCCTTGATTCATCACTGGAAATCTTGCCGATTGAACCGGCGCCCATAAAGCTGGCCGGATGGCGTAGGCGCTCGCCCGACGCTCGTCGGAGCGCCGCCTGAAAACAAAAACGCCCCGCAGTAGCGGGGCGTTTTGCGAGACGAACTCGGTATTGGCGCGATGCGGCTCAGGTCCCCGCGCCGCCCGCGTCCGCGCTCGTGATACGCGGCTGCTGGTCGGCGCCGCCGTTGTCCAGCCACGTGCGCACGCGCGTAGCGTCGGCGAAGCGCGAGTACTTGCCGCTCGAATCGAGCAGCACCATGATCACCGGACGGCCATGCACGACCGTCTGCATCACGAGGCACTCGCCGGCTTCGTTGATAAAGCCGGTCTTCTGCAAGCCAATGTCCCACGACGGATTGCGGATCAGCGCGTTCGTGCTGTTGTAAGCGAGGTTGCGCTTGCCCGTGAACACGTCGTAGCTGCGATCGGTCGAGAACTGACGGATCATCGGGTACTGATACGCCGCGTTGACCATCTTCACGAGGTCGCGCGCGCTCGACACGTTGTGGCTCGTCAAACCCGTGGAGTTCTCGAAATGCGTGTCGGTCATGCCGAGCTGCTTCGCCTTGGCGTTCATCGCGGCGATGAAGGCCGGACGGCCGCCCGGGTAGTAGCGCGAGAGCGCGGCGGCCGCGCGGTTTTCCGACGCCATCAGTGCGATGTGCAGCATGTCTTCACGCGACAGCACCGAGCCGACCGACAGGCGCGAGCCCGTGTTCTTCTCGTAGTCGCGATCTTCGTCGGTGACTTCGATCTGCTCGGTGAGCGGCGCCTTCGAGTCGAGCACGACCATCGCGGTCATGAGCTTCGAGATCGAGGCGATCGGCACCACGGCGCGCGAGTTCTTGTCGAACAGCGGTTCGAGCGAATTCTGATCGACCACATAGGCCACACCCGAGCGCAGCATCAGCGAATCGGGCGTCTCGTGGAGGCCAAACGCCTGACCGGCGGTGGGCTGACGCGGCTCGAACGCCACGCGGCGCACGGCCGTGTGATGGCGGCCGTTCATCGTGTAGGCCACGCGGCGTTTCTTGGCCACCGGGCGCGCGTCGTCGTCCTTGGCCGCGACGGTGCGGGCAGCGCCCGCCTTCTTCGCAACCTTGGCCGATGCCGGCGCAACCTTCTTGGTGGACTTCTTCGCCTTGGCCGTCTTGGCCGCAGCGGTGTTCTGCGACGCAGCAAACGCGCCTTCGGGCACGAATAGCGTCGTGCTGATGGCCACGGACACAGCCACCGACAGCGCGGTGCTGACAACCGATGAGGGCACCAGCTTGAACGACAGGAATTTGTCGGATTTCATTGGTGTTCTGGATGGAGCGGCGGGATCGTTCGCCAAGTGTAGTAAAACCACGAAAAATTCGCAAATTGAAGCACTTATGGCTACTCGTTAAACCGAAATCTGGTTCTTGATTGAGTAGACCAATATGCTTCGCATTCTCGATGGACAGAGACAATCGTCCGGGCGGTCCCGCCCTGCTGCGCCAATGGCCGGCAACTATTGCTGTCGCCTACGCATTAACGGCGCACGTCATGCAGAACTTGATGTGGGATAAATACCGGGGACGATGCTCAGACGCCTATGCCGCCGAAACGCACGACGCGCGTTCGACCGGAATGAATCTTTAACGTTCCGTGACGCAATCTGGTGGACGCGTTAAGTGAAATCCCGCATGAGGCTTCCTCGAATCTGACGGCACAACCTCCGATGCGCCGTCAGCCTCAATCTTGCCAGAATCAGCGCGCATATGCCTGGCCTTGTCCAGCAAGGCCTGGCGCCGGTTTGCGAGTGCGCGCCCGTGGCGCCATGCCGCACATTGCCAACAGGCATGCAAATTGCCACATGCCAATCGCATAAGTGCTTGTTTAATAACAATTAAATGACATGGTGCGACGCACCACAAGACGCTTGACTTTCGCCTCAGGCATCCTAAAATCGTCTTCAATGTTGCGACGCACCAAAGCGTCCGGCAGATCACCAGCGTCTTGCCACTTACTCCAGGCGGCCCACCCACACGAGGCCGCTAACCATCCAGGAGCGTAAACATGAGTCTGCTGACCCCTGAGCAATTCGTCGCCGCCCAAAAAGCCAACCTCGAAACCCTGTTCGGCCTGACCGGCAAGGCCTTCGAAGGCGTGGAAAAGCTGGTCGAATTGAATCTTCAGGCCGTTCGCTCGAATCTGGCGGAATCGCAGGAACACGCACAGCGCGCGTTGTCGGTGAAGGATGCGCAGGAACTGCTCGCGCTCCAGTCGAGCTATGCGCAACCGCTCGCCGAAAAGGTGCTCTCGTACGGCCGCCACGTGTATGAAATCGCGTCGGCCACGCAAGCCGAATTCGCGAAGGTCGCCGAAGCCCACTACGAAGAGCAGAACCGCAAGGTGCAGTCGCTCGTCGACAACGTCGCGAAGAACGCGCCCGCCGGTTCAGAAACCGCCGTCGCCGTGATCAAGTCGGCCATCAACGCCGCGAACACGACCTACGAAACGGTCCACAAGGCCACCAAGCAAGCGGTCGAAATGGCCGAAAGCAACTTCAACGCCGCCACCGCCGCGGCCAGCAAGGCTGCCGCACAAGCCTCGCGCTCGGCTTCCGCTTCGGCCAAGAAGACGGTCTGAGGCCGGTTGTCGGCACGCAGCGCCGGCGCACGCCGGCTGTCGGCTGACTGATAACTGAAACCCGCCGAACCGGAGCGCGCGCTGCAACGGCTGCGCGCTCCGGCACCGACGCTCCGGCATGCTGCAAGGCGTGCCGCTTACCCGGTCGCCGACCGGGAATCTTTTTTACCGCTCCGGCGCGCCTCTCGACCTACCCGTCAGCCCGATCAGAAAGATCCAGGCGTCGCATGAAGAAAAACGGCGCACTCCCTGCGGAGTGCGCCGTTTGCTTACGTCTGTCTGCTTACGTGCATGCCGCCTGCGACAGCGGCACGCCACGTCTTACTTCTTTTTCTGCGGCGGCAGATCGGTACAGACGCCTTCGTACAGCTCGGCGGCCATGCCGACGGATTCGCCCAGCGTCGGGTGCGGGTGAATCGTCTTGCCGATGTCGGTCGCATCCGCGCCCATTTCCACCGCGAGGCAGACTTCGCTGATCAGATCGCCCGCGTTCAGACCGACGATAGCGCCGCCGATCACACGATGCGTCTCTTCGTCGAAAATCAGCTTGGTGAAGCCCTCGTCGCGGCCATTGGCGATCGCGCGGCCCGAAGCGGCCCACGGGAACACGGCCTTGCCGTACTTGATGCCTTCGGCCTTGCACTGCTCTTCCGTCTTGCCGGCCCACGCCACTTCCGGATCGGTGTAGGCCACCGACGGGATCTGCAGCGCGTCGAAGTACGCCTTCTCGCCATGCGCCGCTTCCGCCGCCACGTGGCCTTCATGCACGGCCTTGTGTGCGAGCATCGGCTGGCCAACCACGTCGCCGATCGCGAAGATGTGCGGCACGTTGGTGCGCATCTGCTTGTCGACTTCGATGAAGCCGCGATCCGTCACCGCCACGCCGGCTTTGTCCGCGCCGATCTTCTTGCCGTTGGGCGAGCGGCCCACGGCGACCAGCACGAGGTCGTAACGCTGCGCTTCGGCCGGAGCCTTTTCGCCTTCGAACGTGACGTAGATGCCGTCTTCCTTCGCTTCGGCCTTCGTCGTTTTGGTCTTGAGCATGACATTCGCGAAGCGCTTCGCGTTGTACTTCTCCCAGACCTTCACGAGATCGCGGTCCGCGCCGGCCATCAGGCCGTCCAGCATTTCCACGACGTCGATCTGCGCGCCGAGCGTCGAATAAACGGTCGCCATTTCCAGACCGATGATGCCGCCGCCGATCACCAGCATCTTCTGCGGCAGCTGACGCAGTTCCAGCGCGCCGGTCGAATCGACCACGCGCGGATCTTCCGGCATGAACGGCAGCTTCACGGCCTGCGAACCGGCTGCGATGATCGCCTGCTTGAACTTGACGATCTTCTTGCCGCCCTCGCCCGCCACTTCCATGTGGTGCGGATCGATGAACGAGCCGAGGCCCGTCACGACTTCGACCTTGCGCGCCTTGGCCATGCCGGCGAGACCGCCGGTCAGCTTCTTGACGACACCCGACTTGAAGTCGCGCAGCTTGTCGAGATCGACTTGCGGCTTGCCGAACGAGATGCCGTGCGATTCGAGCGACGCGGCTTCGTCGATCACCAGCGCCGTGTGCAGCAGCGCCTTCGACGGAATGCAGCCGACGTTCAGACACACGCCGCCGAGCGTCGCATAACGCTCGACCAGCACGGTCTTCATGCCGAGGTCGGCGGAGCGGAACGCCGCCGAGTAGCCGCCGGGGCCCGCGCCGAGCACGAGCATGTCGCATTCGACGTCGGCGCTGCCGCTGAAGCTGCCGGCTTGCGGCGCGGGCGCAGCAGCCTTCGACGCTTCGGCCGCCTTGGGCGCTTCCGCCTTCGGTGCTTCGGCCTTCGGCGCGGGCGCAGCCGCGCCTTCCGACACTTCGACGATCGCGACCAGCGTGCCTTGCGACGCCTTGTCGCCGGCCTTGATCTTCACTTCCTTGACCGTGCCCGCGACATCGCTGGGCACTTCCATCGTGGCCTTGTCCGACTCGAGCGAGACGAGCGTCTGCTCCTTCTCAATCACGTCGCCCGGCTTGATGTTGACTTCGATGACGTCGATGTCCTTGAAGTCGCCGATATCCGGCACTTTCACTTCGACGAGACTCATGGTGTCCCCTTCAGGAACGACCGGCCGCACCGGTCGCGGCGCGCATCGGCTTGAAGAGCGGATGCGGCGCGTTGGGTGCTGGACGGTCGAAACGGTTTTACAGGATCACGCGGCGGAAATCGCCGAGGATCTGGCCGAGGTACGCGTTGAAGCGCGCGGCAGCCGCGCCGTCGATCACGCGGTGGTCGTACGAGAGCGAGAGCGGCAGCGTGAGACGCGGCACGAACTGCTTGCCGTCCCACACGGGCTTCATCGCGCTCTTCGACAGGCCGAGGATCGCCACTTCCGGCGCATTGATGATCGGCGTGAAATGCGTGCCGCCGATGCCGCCGAGCGACGAGATCGAGAAGCAGCCGCCTTGCATCTGGTCCGGCTTGAGCTTGCCTTCACGCGCGAGCTTCGACAGCTCGGTCATTTCCTTCGCGATGTCGACGAGACCCTTCTTGTCGGCGTCGCGAATCACCGGAACGACGAGACCGTTCGGCGTATCGGCGGCGAAACCGATATGGAAGTACTGCTTGAACACGAGGTTGTCGCCGTCGAGGCTCGCGTTGAACGCCGGGAACTTCTTGAGCGCCGCAACCACTGCCTTGATGACGAACGCCAGCATCGTGAACTTCACGCCGGCCTTCTCGTTTTCCTTGTTCAGTTGCACGCGCAGCGCTTCGAGATCGGTGATGTCCGCTTCGTCGTTGTTCGTGACGTGCGGGATCATGACCCAGTTGCGGTGCAGGTTCGCGCCCGAGATCTTCTTGATGCGCGACAGCGGCTGCGTGTCGATCGGGCCGAACTTCGTGAAGTCGACCTTCGGCCACGGCAGCAGGTTCAGGCCCGCGCCGTTTGCCGGAGCCGCAGCGGCAGCCGGAGCCGCCGTCTGGCCGCTCATGACGCCCTTCACGAATGCCGTGATGTCGGCTTGCGTGATACGGCCCTTCGGACCCGAGCCCGCAACGCGCGCCACGTCGACGCCCAGTTCGCGCGCGAACTTGCGCACCGAAGGCGAAGCATGGCTCGGACGGCGCGAACCGCCTTCGCCGGCCGGGATGATCGGGGCTTGCGCGAGTGCCGACGGCGCAGCGGGCGCGGCCTTGGCGGGCGCAGCCTGCGGTGCGTCGGACGGCTGTTCGGCGGGCGCCTTCGCAGCCGGCGCGGGCGCAGCGGCTGCCGCACCTTCCGCTTCCACGACGATGATTTCCGCGCCTTCCGACACGTTGTCACCGACCTTGACCTTGATTTCCTTGACGATACCCGCGACCGGGCTCGGCACATCCATCGTGGCCTTGTCCGATTCGAGCGTGACGAGCGACTGCTCCTTCTCGACGCGGTCGCCGACCTTCACGCCGATCTCGATGACCGGAACGTCCTTGTAGTCGCCGATATCGGGGACCTTGACGGTCTGCACGCCGCCGCTCGCGGCGGGCGCGGCAGCAGCGGCTGCCGGCGCGGGCGCTGCGGCTTGCGCGGCGGCCGGTGCAGCCTTCTCTTCCTTCGCGGCCGGTGCGGCAGCGGGAGCCGCGGCGGCGCCGGCGGCTTCCAGCACGAGGACGAGCACGCCTTCCGAGACGTTGTCGCCGACCTTGACCTTCACTTCCTTCACCGTGCCCGATGCCGGGCTCGGCACGTCCATCGTCGCCTTGTCCGACTCCAGCGTGATGAGCGACTGCTCTTTCTCGACGGTATCACCCGCCTTCACCAGCACCTCGATCACAGGAATGTCCTTGTAATCGCCGATGTCCGGCACCTTGACTTCGATCGCTTGACTCATTGTTAGTGTCTCCGGGGCCGCATAAAACGCGCCTCCCCGCTTCGGGGAGGCGCGCATGCCATGCACAGGGGTGATGCGTTAGACGGTCATCGGGTTGGGTTTCGACGGATCGAGGTTGTACTTGGCGATGGCTTCGCCGACAACCTTGCGTTCGATCTTGCCTTCGTCCGCGAGCGCGTTGAGCGCTGCAACCGTCGTCCAGTAACGATCGACTTCGAAGAAGTGACGCAGCTTTTCACGCGTGTCCGAACGGCCGAAACCGTCGGTGCCGAGCACCACGAACTTGCGCGCCACGAGGCCACGGATCTGGTCGACCAGCGCGCGCACGTAGTCGGTCGAAGCGATGACCGGACCTTCCGTGCCCTTGAGCAGCTTCTCGACGTGCGATTCGCGGCGCGGCTCGCTCGGGTGCAGCAGGTTCCAGCGCTCGACTTCGTGGCCTTCGCGGGCCAGTTCGGTAAAGCTCGGCACGCTCCAGAGGTCGGCTTCGACGCCCCAGTCGTTCTTCAGCAGGTCGGCGGCGGCGATCACTTCGTTGAAGATCGTGCCTGCGCCCAGCAGCTGAACGCGCGGGCCCTTGGCCTTGGCGTCCGCCTTGCGGAACGCATACATGCCCTTGATGATGTCGGCGGCTACGGCCTCGCCCTGCGGAATCGCCGGGTGCTCGTAGTTCTCGTTCATCACGGTGATGTAATAGAACACGTCTTCCTGGTCCTGCACCATGCGGCGCAGACCGTCTTGCATGATGACCGCGAGTTCATAGCCGAAGGTCGGGTCGTAGCTCACGCAGTTCGGCACCGATGCCGCCCACAGGAGCGAGTGACCGTCTTCGTGCTGCAGACCTTCGCCGTTCAGCGTCGTGCGGCCTGCGGTGCCGCCCAGCAGGAAGCCGCGCGAACGCATGTCGCCGGCGGCCCACACCAGGTCGCCGATACGCTGCATGCCGAACATCGAATAGAAGATGTAGAACGGGATCATCGTCTCGCCGTGCGTCGAGTACGACGTCGCGGCCGCGATCCAGTCCGACATGCCGCCGGCTTCGTTGATGCCTTCCTGCAGAATCTGACCGCTTTCCGATTCCTTGTAGAACATCAGCTGGTCCGAATCTTCCGGCACGTACTTCTGGCCTTGCTGATTCCAGATGCCGATCTGGCGGAACAGACCTTCCATGCCGAAGGTACGCGATTCGTCCGGCACGATCGGCACGACGCGCTTGCCGAGCTGCTTGTCCTTCAACAGGATGTTGAGGATACGCACGAACGCCATCGTCGTGGAGATCTCGCGGCCTTCGCCCGTGCCCTTGAGCAGCGGCTCGAATGCGTCGAGCGCCGGCACCGGCAGCGAGGCGGCCTTCTGGCGGCGCGCCGGCAGGTAACCGCCGAGGTCCATGCGCTTCTGGCGCATGTATTCGAGTTCCTTCGAGCCTTCTTCGAACGTCAGATACGGCACGTCGACGATCTGCTCGTCGGTGATCGGCAGACGGAACTGGTCGCGGAACTTCTTGAGCTGATCCACCTGCATCTTCTTCTGCTGGTGGGTGATGTTCATCGCCTGACCGGCTTCGCCCATGCCGTAGCCCTTGATCGTCTTCGCGAGGATGACGGTCGGCTGGCCCTTCGAATTCGAAGCTTCATGGAACGCCGCGTAGATCTTGTGCGGGTCGTGGCCGCCGCGGTTCAGGTTCCAGATGTCGTCGTCGGACCAGTCGGCGACCAGCGCCTTCAGTTCCGGCGTGTTGAAGAAGTGCTCGCGAACATACGCGCCCGACTCCGACTTGTACGTCTGGTACTCGCCGTCGACGACTTCCATCATGCGGCGCATCAGCGCGCCCGACTTGTCGCGCGCGAACAGCGCGTCCCAGCGCGAACCCCAGATGACCTTGATGACGTTCCAGCCGGCGCCGCGGAACTCGCTTTCGAGTTCCTGGATGATCTTGCCGTTGCCGCGCACCGGGCCGTCGAGACGCTGCAGGTTGCAGTTGATGACGAACACGAGGTTGTCCAGACGCTCGCGGCCGGCCATGCCGATCGCGCCGAGGGATTCCGGCTCGTCCGTTTCACCGTCGCCGAGGAAAGCCCAGACCTTGCGGCCTTCGGTCTTCACGATGCCGCGCGCCTGCATGTACTTCATGAAGCGGGCCTGATAGATCGCCATGATCGGGCCGAGGCCCATCGAGACGGTCGGGAACTGCCAGAAGTCCGGCATCAGCCACGGGTGCGGATACGACGAGATGCCCTCGCCGCCCACTTCCTGGCGGAAGTTGTCGAGTTGCTTTTCGCTCAGACGGCCGAGCAGGAACGCGCGCGAGTAGACGCCCGGCGACGAGTGGCCCTGCACGAAAATCAGATCGCCGCCGTGGTTGTCCGACGGTGCGTGCCAGAAGTGGTTGTAGCCGACGTCATAGAGCGTGGCAGCCGACGCGAACGAGGCAATGTGACCGCCCACGTTCGTGTGCTTGCCCGCGCGCAGCACCATGGCCATGGCGTTCCAGCGCGTGTACGAGCGGATACGGTGTTCGATGTCCTGGTCACCGGGGTTCTTCGCCTGGTTGGCGACCGGGATGGTGTTGATGTACGGCGTGTTCGCCGAGAAAGGCAGATGCTCGCCGTGCACACGGGCGAATTCGATCTGCTTTTCGATCAGGTAATGGGCGCGGTCGGGACCGATGGTCGAAATGACGCCATCGAGCGCCTCGAGCCATTCTGCGGTTTCCTGGGGATCCTCGTCCTTGTCGGCGGCAACGTACTTCAGGACTTCGTCGGGTACAGCGGACATGCTCGTCTCCTGGATGTAGGGGAACGCTGTTGATCGGACCATGCGGGCGACGACGCCCAGACGTAACCGGGCCGACCGCAGCAGCTTTGCGGGCGATTGTAATGACGCCCCCCGAACTCGCGCAAGGAAATTTTCGAATCGCGAGATGACATTTCATAATGCAAAAAAATGCTGCGGCGCACGCTGAATCGTTCGGGCCCTTGCGCCGATATCAACCAGTTTGGGCCGGTTTATCTGCGATTTAATGCTTTTTTCACGGCATTTTGGACTCTTACGCTGAGCTACAATCCTTGCCATGTTGACCGAACGGCTTTTCGCACGCTCGGCGCGGCCGCCCGGTTCGCCCGGCGAGTCGTCGCCGTCTCGCTGGCACCACGGACCCTGGTGGTCGAACTCCTATTTGTTGACGCCGCTCCTGTCGATCCTCGTATTTCTGATCGTCATGAGCCTGATCCTCTGGAGCCTCAACCGCCGCGAGCAGCAGCAGCAGGAAGACACGCTCTATCGCAACGTGGCCTGGGCCCAGCAACAGATCCGCCTCTCCATGACGGGCGCGCAAGAGCAATTGCAGGCGCTGGCGCGCGATCTGGTCGCGGGCCATAACGACCCGCAGTCGTTCCAGGTGTCCACCACGGACATCATGCAGGGCCATCCCGAAATCCTTTACCTGAACTGGTACACCAGCCAGCAGGAGCCGCGCTGGCCCAATACCGCGCTGCCGGTCTTCGGACAGCGCCTCGCCAAGCCCAACGACTCGCAGATGGACGATGCCGTGAAGGCCGCGTTCGCCGAGGCGCGCTCCACGCGCCGCCAGGTCTATTCGCCGCTCATTTACGACGACGTCGGCAACGGCTACATCACGCTCCAGACGCCGGTATACCGCGATCGCGAATTTCTTGGCTCCATCGCGGCCGTGTTCTCGGTCGAAGGCATCCTGAAGCACGACATCCCGCCGGAGCTGTCGGCCAAGTACAAGATTTCGATCCTCGACGCGAACAACCGCGAACTCGCCACTACCTCGACGCGCCCGCGCCTGCCGCGCGACGTCTATTACGATCTGCCGCTCGATCCGCCGGGCCAGGGCGTCTCGGTGCGCGTCTATTCGTATCCGCAGATGACCAACTTCACGAACAACACGCTCGTGTGGCTGGTCGCGGGGCTCTCCTGCTTCGTGCTGTGGAGCCTCTGGAGCCTGTGGAAGCACACGCGCCAGCGCTTCGAGGCGCAGCAGGCGCTCTATGCGGAAGCGTTCTTCCGCCGCGCGATGGAAAATTCCGTGCTGATCGGCATGCGCGTGCTCGACATGCATGGCCGCATCACGCACGTCAATCCGGCGTTTTGCCGCATGACCGGCTGGGACGAAAGCGATCTGGTCGGCAAGACCGCGCCGTTCCCCTACTGGCCGCGCGACAGCTATCCGGAAATGCAGCGCCAGCTCGACATGACGCTGCGCGGCAAAGCGCCCTCCTCGGGCTTCGAGCTGCGCGTGCGCCGCAAGGACAGTTCGCAGTTCCACGCGCGCCTCTACGTCTCGCCGCTGATCGACAGCTCGGGCCGCCAGACCGGCTGGATGTCGTCGATGACCGACATCACCGAACCGAAACGCGCGCGCGAAGAACTCGCCGCCGCCCACGAGCGCTTCACGACCGTGCTCGAAAGCCTCGACGCGGCCGTCTCCGTGCTGGCCGCCGACGAAGCCGAACTGCTGTTCGCCAACCGCTACTACCGCCATCTGTTCGGCATCCGCCCGGACGGCCATCTGGAACTCGCGGGCGGCGGCGGTTTCGATTCGTCGAGCGCCTCGTCGGACTCCATCGACATGGTCGACGCCTTCGCCGGCCTGCCCGCCACGGCGCTCACCGAGAGCACCGCCGACGCGCAGGAGATCTACGTCGAGAGCATCCAGAAGTGGTTCGAAGTGCGCCGCCAGTATATTCAGTGGGTCGACGGCCACCTCGCCCAGATGCAGATCGCAACCGACATCACCACGCGCAAGCAGGCGCAGGAACTGGCCCGCCAGCAGGACGAAAAGCTGCAGTTCACGAGCCGCCTGATGACGATGGGCGAAATGGCCTCGTCGCTCGCGCACGAGTTGAACCAGCCGCTCGCCGCGATCAACAACTACGCCTCGGGCACCGTCGCGCTGGTGAAGTCGGGCCGCGGCGCGCCCGAGAATCTGCTGCCCGCGCTCGAAAAAACCGCCCAGCAGGCCGTGCGCGCGGGCATGATCATCAAGCGCATCCGTGAATTCGTGAAGCGCTCCGAACCCAAGCGCCAGGCCGCGCGTGTCGCCGACATCGTCGCCGACGCCGTGGGGCTCGCCGAGATCGAAGCGCGCAAGCGCCGCATCCGCATCGTGACCGACATGCGCTCGCGCATGCCCGTGATCTACGTCGATCCGGTGCTGATCGAGCAGGTGCTCGTCAACCTCTTGAAGAACGCCGCCGAAGCGATGGCCGACGCGCGTCCGAATTCGCCCGACGCGGCGATCGACCCGGTGATCCGCGTGATCGTGAAGCGCGAAGGCGGCCACGTCTGCATCAGCGTGATCGACCAGGGGCCGGGCGTGGACGAAGCCACCGCCGAGCGCCTGTTCGAACCGTTCTACAGCACCAAGTCCGACGGCATGGGCATGGGGCTGAATATTTGCCGCTCGATCATCGAATCGCATCGCGGGCGTCTCTGGGTGGTCAACAACGTCGAAGCAGACGGCCACATCAGCGGCGCCACGTTCCATTGCAGTCTGCCCATCGGCGAGTCCGACCAGCCCTCGCGGGACGGTCGTGACGAACCGACTCCACAAACCGTTACGGGAGAGCCATGAACAGCCCAGTCACCACCCAGGAAACCGTCTTTGTCGTCGACGACGACGAGGCCGTCCGAGACTCCCTGCGCTGGCTGCTCGAAGCGAACGGCTACCGCGTTCAGTGCTTCACGAGCGCGGAAGAATTCCTCGAGGCGTACCAGCCCGCGCAGCAAGCCGGTCAGATCGCCTGTCTGATTCTGGACGTGCGCATGCAGGGCATGAGCGGGCTCGAACTCCAGGAGCGCCTGATCGCCGACAACGCGTCGCTGCCGATCATCTTCGTCACGGGCCACGGCGACGTGCCGATGGCCGTCTCCACGATGAAGAAGGGCGCGATGGACTTCATCGAGAAGCCGTTCGATGAAGCCGAACTGCGCAAGCTGGTCGAGCGCATGCTCGACAAGGCGCGCAGCGAAAGCACCAACGTGCAGCAGCAGCGCGCGGCGGCCGAACGTCTGGGCAAGCTCACGGCGCGCGAGCATCAGGTGCTCGAGCGCATCATCGCGGGCCGCCTGAACAAGCAGATCGCCGACGACCTCGGCATCAGCATCAAGACCGTCGAAGCGCACCGCGCGAACATCATGGAAAAGCTCAACGTGAACACGGTCGCCGACCTGCTCCGTCTGGCGCTGTCCAACAAGCCGCAACAGGCGCAGCAGCAGTAATCGCTGCGTCATTCGTGAAGCCGCTGCGGCAACCGCCGCACGGCTTCACCGTCATTCTCCGCAGTTTTCCTTCCAGAACCGGCCGCCGATCCGTCCGGCCGCGACAGGTCACGCCCGTCGCACGGGTATAATGTCGGCCTCCACAGCGGCGCCCGCTTTCGCGCGATTGTTCATCCGCGCGCGGCGACGCAGAATTCGCTTAGGATTCGCTTCGTTCGCGCCCCGCCGCTTGCCCCGGCGACTCGCGCTCCGCGCTTTTGTCATCTGCCTCACTCGACTCTCGACCGACCATGACTGCCACCCTCATCGACGGCCTCGCCCTCTCCAAGAAACTGCGCGCCGACGTCGCCACGCGCGCTGCCGCTCTCGCCGCACGCGGCCATCAGCCGGGCCTCGCGGTCGTGCTGGTTGGCGATAATCCGGCGAGCGAGGTCTACGTGCGCAACAAGATCAAGGCGTGCGAGGACAACGGCCTCCATTCGTCGTACGACCGCTATCCGGAAACGCTCTCGGAAGCCGATCTGCTCAAGCGCATCGACGAACTGAACAACGATCCGAAGATCCACGGCATCCTCGTGCAACTGCCGCTGCCCAAGCATATCGACAGCCACAAGGTGATCGAGGCAATTGCCCCCGAGAAAGACGTCGACGGCTTCCACGTCGCCAACGCTGGCGCGCTCATGACCGGCCAGCCGCTGTTCCGCCCCTGCACGCCTTACGGCGTGATGAAGATGTTCGAGGAATACAAGATTCCGCTCGAAGGCGCGAACGCCGTGGTGATCGGCCGCTCGAACATCGTCGGCAAGCCGATGGCGCTGCTGCTGCTCGAAAAGGGCGCGACGGTCACGATCTGCCACAGCAAGACGCGCGACCTCGCGAAGCACACGCTCGACGCGGACATCGTCGTGGCCGCCGTCGGCAAGCGCAACGTGCTGACCGCCGACATGATCAAGCCGGGCGCGACCGTGATCGACGTGGGCATGAACCGCGACGACAACGGCAAGCTGTGCGGCGACGTCGACTTCGCGGGCCTCAAGGACAAGGCCGGCTTCATCACACCGGTGCCGGGCGGCGTCGGTCCGATGACCATCACCATGCTGCTCGTCAACACGATCGAAGCCGCGGAGCGCGCAGCCGGCGTGTAGGATCTCTGTTGGCCCGCTGTTTGCCGCCCGTTGCACCAAGCCTCGCATTGCGCGGCGCAACATGGCGCCGCCTGCGTCGATATTAAAAAAGCCCCGGAAATCCGGGGCTTTTTTACGCCTGATGCCCGTGCGCGCGCCGTTTCGCGCGTCGGGATTTCGCCGCCGCGAGCCGACTTCTGCTAATTTGCTCGCATGACCCGGTTGGAAAGCGCGCACTGCGCCCCAATAACCGATCTAACGAACCCACAGCCGGGGCGCGCGACCACGCGGCGCCCCGAATCGATTAACCGCGACAGAAGGAACAGGACGCACCATGGCAACGACTTCCTCCGATAATCCGCTGCTCGACTTCTCCGGCCTGCCGCGCTTCGGCGAAATCCGCCCCGAACACGTGACGCCCGCGCTCGACGTGCTGCTCGCGAACGCCAACGCCGCCGTCGAACGCGCCGCGCAACCAATGACGCCCGCGCAATGGAGCGACGTGGTCGAGCCCGTCGAGCGCGTCACCGAACCGCTCTCGCGCGCCTGGGGCGTGATCGGCCACCTGAACGCCGTCGCCGATACGCCCGAGCTGCGCGCCGTCTACGGCGAGAATCTGCCGCGCGTGACCGAGTTCTGGTCGAGCGTCGGCCAGAATCTCGCGCTGTACGAGAAGTACAAGGCCATCACGAATCACAACTCGTTTCAGTTGCTCACGAGCGAGCGCAAGAAGATTCTCGACAACGCGCTGCGCGACTTCCGCCTCTCGGGCGCGGAGTTGCCCGAAGAGCAGAAGCCGCGTTTCGCCGAATTGCAGGAGCGCCAGGCCGCGCTCTCTAAGGCGTTCTCGGACCACGTGCTCGACGCGACCAACGCCTACGCGTTCTACGCAAAGGACGAAAAGGAACTCGCCGGTCTGCCCGAAGACGTGATCGCCGCCGCGCGCGAAGCCGCCGAGCGCGATAACCAGGAAGGCTGGAAGTTCACGCTGCACTTCCCCTCGTATTTCCCGGTGCTCCAGTATTCGGAAAACCGCGCAATGCGCGAAACGATGTACCGCGCCTACGTCACGCGCGCATCGGAACTTGGTCCGGTCTATGGCGGCGGCAAGCCTGAATGGGACAACACCGCGATCGTCGACGAACAGCTCAAGCTGCGCGCCGAAGAAGCGAAGATGCTCGGCTACAACAACTTCGCCGAAGTCTCGCTCACGCCGAAGATGGCCGAATCGCCCGCGCAGGTCATGAGCTTTCTCGAAGACCTCGCCACGCGCGCGCGTCCGCACGCCGAGAAAGACTGGGAAGAACTGCGCGAATTCGCCGCCAGCGAATTCGGCCTCACGCAACTCGAACCGTGGGACATGGCGTTCGCGGCCGAGCGTCTGCGCCAGAAGCGCTATTCGTTCTCCGAAAACGAGGTGAAGCAGTACTTCCCCGAAGACTTCGTGCTCAAGGGCCTCTTCAAGGTCACGGAAACGCTGTTCGGCGTGCGTATCCGCGACGACAGCGCGCCGGTCTGGAACAACGACGTGCGCTTCTTCCGCGTCGAGAACACCGACGGCTCACTGGTCGCGCAGTTCTATCTCGACCTCTACGCACGCGAAGGCAAGCGCGGCGGCGCATGGATGGACGACGCGCGCTCGCGCCGCAAGCTCGAAGCCAATGGCGTGCAGACGCCGGTCGCGTACCTCACCTGCAACTTCTCGGCGCCGGTGGGCGGCCGTCCGGCCTGCTTCACGCACGACGAAGTCATCACGCTGTTCCACGAGTTCGGCCACGGCCTGCATCACATGCTCACGCGCGTCGATGAACTCTCGGTCTCCGGCATCAACGGCGTGGAATGGGACGCGGTCGAACTGCCGTCGCAGTTCATGGAAAACTTCTGCTGGGAATGGGACGTCCTCACGGAGATGACCTCGCACGTCGATACGGCCAAGCCGCTGCCGCGCGAACTCTTCGACAAGATGCTCGCCGCCAAGAACTTCCAGAGCGGTCTGGGCACGCTGCGCCAGATCGTGTTCTCGATGTTCGACATGGCGCTGCACGTGGACTTCGACGCCTCGAAGGGCAAGACCGTGAACGAACTCGCGCGCGAAATCAACGAGCGTTATCACGTGATTCCGCAGGCGCCGTTCTCGCGCTGGCCGAATACGTTCAGCCACATCTTCGCGGGCGGCTACGCAGCGGGCTACTACAGCTACAAGTGGGCCGAAGTGCTGTCCGCCGACGCCTACGCGGCGTTCGAGGAAGCCGCGCAAGCCACGAAGTCGAGCGTGCTCGACGCGGCCACCGGCACGCGCTATCGCAAGGAGATTCTGGAAGTGGGCGGCAGCCGGCCGGCGATGGAATCGTTCAAGGCGTTCCGCGGCCGCGAGCCGAGCATCGACGCGCTGCTGCGCCACAACGGCATGGAGCAGCCGCCGGCGCATTGAGCTTCGCGGCGTTCACAGCGGTTCACGACCGCTACGCCGAAAAGCAAAACCGCGCACTTCGGTGCGCGGTTTTTTTATGGCCGCTCGATACCGCTGCTAGCGCTTCGTCATTCAGCGATGCAGCTTGAAATCGACGCTGTCAGGCCGTCCGTCGAGCGTGAGCGACGCGCGCTGCGCCGGTTGGCGGCTCACCACCCTGCCCCGGCTCACGACCGCGAGTCGCGCGGCGCGCAAACGAATTGCCTCGATCGGATCGCGGGCATCGAGCACGACGAGATTCGCGGCACAGCCCGGCGCGATGCCGTAGCCTTCGAGCCCGAGAATCTGTGCGGGATTGACCGTGACCGCATCGAAGCACGCGCGCGTGGCGTCGACGCCCGTCATCTGCGCGACGTGCAAGCCCATGTGCGCGACTTCGAGCATGTCGCCCGAGCCGAAGCTGTACCACGGGTCCATCACGCAATCGTGGCCGAACGCGATCGTCACGCCCGCCGCCATCAACTCGGGCACGCGCGTCATGCCGCGCCGCTTCGGATAGGTGTCGGCGCGCCCCTGCAACGTGATGTTGATGAGCGGATTCGCGATCGCCGCCACGCCCGACTCGCGAATCAGCGGAATCAGCTTGCTCACGTAGTAGTTGTCCATCGAATGCATCGACGTCAGATGCGAACCAGTCACGCGCCCATGCAATCCGAGGCGGTGCGTCTGCGCCGCCAGCGTTTCGATGTGACGCGAGAGCGGATCGTCGGACTCATCGCAATGCATGTCCACGCGCAGGCCTTTTTCCGCGGCGAATTCGCAGAGCAGGCGCACGGATTCCGCGCCGTCCGCCATCGTGCGCTCGAAGTGCGGAATGCCGCCGACCACGTCGACGCCCATCGCAATCGCACGCTTGAGATTGTCGAACGCGCCCGGACTGCGCAGCACGCCGTCTTGCGGAAAGGCCACGAGTTGCAGATCGAGATAAGGCGCGACGCGACGCTTCACTTCGAGCAGCGCCTCGACCGCGAGCAGTCGTTCGTCACAGACATCGACATGCGAGCGGATCGCGAGCAACCCGCGCGCGACGGCCCAATCGCAGTACTGCAACGCGCGTTCGACCAGCGCTTCCTGAGTGAGATGCGGTTTGAGTTCACCCCACAGCGCAATGCCTTCGAGCAGCGTGCCCGATGCGTTCACGCGCGGCAGCCCGTACGACAACGTGGCGTCCATGTGGAAATGCGCGTCGACGAATGGCGCGCTCACGAGCATGCCGCCCGCGTCGATCACCTCGCGCGCCTGGGCGTCCGCCTCGGTGTCGATATGCGGCTCGACGGCCACGATGCGCCCCGACTCGATACCGATATCGACAGTGGCATGGCCGGCGGGATGGCCATGCGCAAGCACGGCGCGGCGAACGATCAGGTCCATGGCGAAGCTCCTGGGTGGCGTCTTGTTGTGGGCCCGATGCGGCCAGCGCATCGCGGCATGTGATCCGATTCTATCGGCGACAGAAATGAGGTGCCAGTTCGGAAGCCACAGCGCAGCACCCATACACCCGCGCCCGACTGTACTGAAGTGATCGAATTTCGCGATAACTGTCCGCGCGCTGTGCCCAATCCGTATCGTGACACTTGCGCCGCACCGTACCTGTACAGCGCAGGACACACGCCTATACTCGTTCGATCCTTACCTCTTTCGGCATTGGCAGATGATGAAAACGATCGGCGTAATTGGCGGCATGAGCTGGGAATCGTCGGCGGAGTATTACCGCCTGCTCAACACGTATACGAAGGCACGGCTGGGCGGGCACCACAACGCGCGCAGCCTGATGGCGACCGTCGATTTCGCCGATATCGAAGTGCTCCAGCGCGCGGGCGACTGGGACGCGCTCGGCGTGCAGATGGCGCAGGCGGCGACGCAACTCGAACGCGGCGGCGCAGGGATCGTGCTGCTCGCGACCAACACGATGCATCGCGTGTGCGCGTCGATCGAAGCGGCGATCGCGATTCCCTTCCTGCATATCGCGGACCCGACCGGCGCGGCGCTACGCGCGGCGGGCGTCACACGCGTCGGCCTGCTGGGCACGCGCTACACGATGGAGCAGGACTTCTACGTGGGGCGGCTGCGCGACGTTCACGGCATCGAGGCGATCGTGCCCGACGACGCAGCGCGCGCCGACGTGCATCGCATCATCTATGACGAGCTGTGCCACGGGAACGTGAAGACAGAATCGCGGCAGGTTTATCAGCGCACGATCGAAGCGCTGGCACAGGCCGGGGCGCAAGCGGTGATACTCGGCTGCACCGAGATCACGCTGCTGATACGTGCTGAAGATTCCGCGCTGCCCGTGTTCGACACGACGGCGCTGCATGCGCAGGCCGCGGTGGATTGGGCGTTGAGCGACGCGTAAGAGGAAGGCAAAGGTAGCGCCGCGCTGATGCGGCGCTACAAAGGATAAAGCCCGCACGATTTGGCGTGCGAAAAACGTTACTTCTCCAGACATTCCGGAATAAGCGTTAATTCCGCTCTGGTTCCTGATGGCTCAAATTTGTCGTTTGGCAAGGCGGGCCTGTAAAGGTGCGCTGTGACTTCATACTGCGCTGCCTGCACGCCAAGCACGTCCAAGGTTTTCTTGACGACGTTCGCCCGCGCTTCTGCGATATGTTGAGCGTTATGCTCGCGCTTGTCCGCCAAGCCGGTAATAGAAACACCCTTAAGGACGGAGCGCTTACTATGCGTGTCTACGACCCAGTTTGCGAGTGAAAGAATCTCCGCATTACTTATCTCACTCGAATTAAATCCGAAATTTATATCTCTCGTAACGCCTGGAATCGGCGACGATCCCTCACAGGCGAGCGCACAAGGCATCGAAAGCGCGAGTGACAGCAACAGAATGACTCGTCTCAATTTAGTCGCCCTCGACAATATAGCCAGCAACACTATCGGCGTTATTGAGTGCAAGATCAGAATTCGATTGTGCCCAATCACGAAGCGTAAACGCAATCGTATATTGATGATCTTTGCTAGCCATTGTGTCCAGGAAGTGTGTGACTTCGTGAATTACGGTCGATACGCGCGAATCCGCATTGTCCGACCAATGCCGCATGGTGCAAAACAGCGGACTAATGCTAATAGTGTGCGTTGCCGTATCCGGCGCGCATACATGCGCGGCCTCCTGGCCAGACCTCGCAGGATTCGGCATACAACCTGTCGCTCTGTCGCGGTCGCTTCCAGTTCGAACGAAATTTGCCGGACTAAGCCCGCGCAGGACCGCGCTCACACGCGCTATACCGTTTAGCAGAATCGTGCGCGCTGTTTCATCATTTCGCCCAAACCAGCGCTGTACGCGTGCGCGCTCGTTCGGCGTCCACAACTTCAAGGCGCGCACGCGGGCTTCGACTAGTGGAACTGCACGCTGGAGAATGCTATTAATAATTTCTCTGAATTCTTTGTTGGACATGTCCTCGCAGATTCTTTCGGTATTGATTTTTACCGTTACCATCGATCCGGGATTCGTGTTTGTGACCGCAGTAGAATGAACCGTAATCCATTCTTCTTCATTGACTTTGAATCCATATTCATTTTTGCCAGGAAGATCGCCCATTTCATCTTCCCCCAATGATTTCAACTTCTAGCCGCCGCGATGTTTCCGTACTGATACGCACGGTGCGCCCCTCTGAGTCAGTCACGCCGCTTGCGACGACCGCTAAGTCAGATAGGACGCGATAGCGAATCTTCGAAAGTGCGCGCCCGGTGCTGTCAGTGAGCGCAAATTGCTCATCGTATGGGGCGTGCTGCATGTCCTGTAGTGTGGCGAGACTCGCGCTATAGCCCATTTCCCCCCATTCGTCCTCCCAGCTATGAGAGGCACTGACTTGCGACGCGCTGAAGACCGGCGGCGGTGAACATTTGCAGATGCAGATATCGTCTTCCAGCGCCTGTTGCTTGCCCCGCATCGTTGCGCTGTGACGCGGACCTACCGACTCGATATAACCGTGCGATTTACAGCCTTCGCACCAGACCTTTGCTCCGATAAACGTAATCGGTATGCCGTGGTGCGTGCAGTTTTCTGCGCCCTCCAGGACAACACCGCCCGCCGTGGATTTATCGCCTAGCCTCAACAGATAACGCCTCATGTGCGTGCCTTCGTTCGATTGCAGGTATGGAAACCGTGCAGATACGCGACCAGCACGGTCACGACGGACCCTCCGCCGCTAACCGGTAATCGTCGGATTACGCAAGGGGGCAGACCATCAGATAATCTTTAAAGTGGAGTTTGATTTATCCGTTTTGCGTCGTGAGCGAAACGCAATTTGACATTCCACAAACTGAATGTGATATCGCAATTTATTCGGAAGTCAGAACGCTTCCCGAATAAATGAACGCGCCCCAAGGGGCGCACGAAATGGAGAAGTACAAGGCTGAACTTACCAGCAAACAGAGAGCAGAGCGCTTGCTTGCTGAAATGCGCAAGGTCGTAGCGGAAAAGATGTTTGCGCTAAAGCTCGATGCCTACCACGAAGTGCACGACGTGCTGGAACGTGTCCCTCATGATTTTCTCGCGAACGTCGGTTTGCCGCCGGAACAGCGCTGCACATACAGCGTGGTAATCCAGGATATGAGCAAATTTGCGGATACGGTCCAGCGCGTCAGTCTCTATCTGCCCGGGGAATTTCAGGACTCGTATCTGAAACTTCTTCGCCTCATGCAAAACGCAGCCGCCGATGAAGTGATATGGACACATACGCCACCGCGCACGACAACCCAGCCAGAGATGGCGGCCATACTTTTGCAGACCGTCAGATTGCTTTCCGACCTGATGGCCTTGCATCAACGTTTGCCCGACGATGTAGCAGACAGCCTGGTTCGGCCTTGAGACCAGTGACGGTGAGGAACGAGACGCCAGATCAACAGGCAACAAAAAACCCGCTCAAGGCGGGTTCGATGTTTCGGAAAAAATCACCTAAGTTTCGCGGCGATTTTCCTACGGGCAAAACAGCGCGATTCCGTGATACACAAGAAACCGGCTGCAAGCCTTGACGGTATTGGTTGCGGGGACAGGATTTGAACCTGTGACCTTCGGGTTATGAGCCCGACGAGCTGCCAGACTGCTCCACCCCGCGTCCGTCAGAGAAAAGAATTATAGGACCACGATTCCTTTACGTCAACACTTTTTTCATCATCGTGTTCATGCGCCACCTGGTACGATCGTTGCCCCACCCCATTACTTCGGCATCCGAATCATATTCAAACGGCGTGCGCACCGGGATTCAAGCCGCTTCATCGCCCACGATCGCACGCAATTCCTCGGCCCACGCAAGCCACTGGGTCTGCGTCTGAATACCCGCCTTGAGAATCGCATACTGCAATTGCTGGGCACGCGTGAGCTGCGCCGCACCGAAGTCGCGCCGCTCGATCTCGCGATAGGTCTCCAGCCGCGCGCTCGCCTCGTCGATCAAGCGCCGCAATTCCTCGCCGAGCCCCAGCGGACCAATCACCGCATCCGCCCGCAGCTTGAGCAGGAACACGTTGCGATCATCCACGCCGAGCCGCGTCTCGCGCACCCAGCGCGCGACTTCCTCGCGCCCGACGGGCAGCACCCGGTAAATCTTCTTGCGCGACGCCGCCGCGCCCTCCTCGACCACCGTCACCCATCCCGACGCGACCATGCGGCCGAGTTCGCGGTAGATCTGCTGATGCGTAGCCTGCCAGAAGTAGCCGATGGCCCGGTCGAAGCGCCGGGCAAGGTCGTAGCCCGACGACGGCTTTTCGAGCAGGGCGATGAGGATGGCGTGAGGAGTCGACATGCGGCGATTCTAAACCACGCCTCCCGCGCCGCCGCCCTGGTTCCGTCCCGAATATCTCCCGCCACGATTCCGAACGCGTCCCGAGAAACAGCACTATGCAACTGGTTGCATAGTGCTGTCGCCTTTGCTATGTTTAGCCCTGCCGGCGCGTGCAAGCGCCGCCCTACGAACAACGCGTCGGCGCCCATCGCGGGCCGCCGCCATCATCAAGGAGATAAGGGATGTCCCTGCCCGCCGTGCTGCGCCGTGGCCTGTCGATTCCGGTCGTCGGCTCGCCGCTCTTCATCATCTCGAACCCCGATCTCGTGATCGCGCAGTGCAAGGCAGGCGTGGTCGGCTCCTTCCCGGCGCTCAACGCGCGCCCCGAGCACGTGCTCGGCGAGTGGCTCGACCGCATCACCACCGAACTCGCCGAATACAACGCGAAGCACCCCGATCGCCCCGCCGCACCGTTCGCGGTGAATCAGATCGTCCACAAGTCGAACGATCGGCTGCAGCACGATCTGGGGATCTGCGCGCAATACAAGGTGCCGATCGTCATCACGTCGCTCGGCGCGCGCGAGGAAGTGAATCAGGCGGTGCATGGCTGGGGCGGCATTGTGCTGCACGACGTCATCAACAACAAGTTCGCGAAGAAAGCCATCGAGAAAGGCGCCGACGGTCTGATCGCCGTCGCGGCCGGCGCGGGCGGTCATGCGGGCACGCTCTCGCCGTTCGCGCTGATTCACGAGATCCGCGAATGGTTCGACGGCCCGCTGCTGCTCTCGGGCGCGATCGGCAACGGCAACGCGATTCTCGCCGCCCAGGCGGCGGGCGCGGACCTCGCGTATATCGGCTCGGCCTTCATCGCCACGCAGGAAGCGAACGCCGTCGAAGCCTACAAGCAGATGATCGTCGACAGCGACGCCGCCGATATCGTCTACTCGAATCTCTTCACGGGCGTGCACGGCAACTATCTGCGTTCGAGCATCGTCGCGAGCGGCCTCGATCCGGACGCGCTGCCGGAATCGGATCCCACGGCCATGAATTTCGGCTCCAACCGCGTGAAGCCGTGGAAGGACATCTGGGGCTCGGGCCAGGGCATCGGTGCAGTGAAAGCGATCGTGCCCGCCGCCGATCTGATCGCGCGTCTGAAACGCGAATACGATGCGGCGCGTGAGCGGATCGGCGTGATGTCGGCGAGCGAAGCCGAAGCGCCCGCCGCGGTCTGATACGCGATACGCGACAAGCACGATCGAAACGGGGAAGCGCATGCACCTCATCTGCGCTCCCCGCTTCGCCGCCAAGGCCGCTACAACGCTACGCGCCGCCTTTCACGCGCACGATTTCGTCTTCGACATCGCGCAGTTGATCCTTCCCAAAGAACATCTCGTCGCCGACAAAGAACGTGGGCGCACCGAACGCACCGCGCTCGAACGCCCGTTGCGTATTCGCGAGCAGGCCCGCTTTCACATCGGCGTCGGCGAGCAGCGTTTCAAAACGCGCGACGTCGAATCCATCGGCTTGCAGCGTGGCGCGCAGCACGTCGGGATCGTCGAGCTTGAGGCCGTCCTCCCACATATGCGCGAACATGCGATCGACGTAACGCGCGAACACGCCCTCGCGCTGCGCCGCCACCGCGCCACGCATGATCTGCAGCGTATTCACCGGAAAATGCGGATTCATCCGATACGCACTGAGGCCGTGCTTCGCGATAAACCGCTTCATCTCCACGAACAGATATTTGCGCTTGTTCTCGATCTGCGCGGTGCTTTCGGCCGGCGAGCGATTGCCCGTCATCTTGAACAGGCCGCCGAGCAAAATGGGCACATACTCGAAGCGCACGCCGTGACGCGCCTCGATCGCGGGAATGATCTTGTGGCTCAAATAAGCATTAGGACTGCCAAAATCAAACAGAAACTGCACGCTGATGTCCTGCATTGTCGCTCCTCCATGCGTGTGTGAATTCGTTTGACGCATATTCCTCCATGCAGGCAAACATGACAAGGAGACAAACCACCATGACGCAAAAGAAAGCCGTGCTCGTGATCGGCGCAGGCGATGCAACCGGCAGCGCAATTGCCCGGCGTTTCGCACGCGAAGGCTATATCGCCTGCGTGACGCGCCGCCATGCCGACAAGCTCGCGCCGCTGGTCGCGCAGATCGAAGCCGAAGGCGGCATCGCGCACGCGTTCGGCTCGGACGCGCGCAAGGAAGAGGACATGATCGCGCTGTTTGCGGAGATCGAGGCGAACATCGCGCCCATCGAAGTCGCGATCTTCAATATCGGCGCGAACGTCCGTTTCAGCATCACCGAAACCACGGCGCGCGTGTATCAAAAGGTGTGGGAAATGGCCTGTTTCGCGGGCTTTTTGATGGGACGCGAGGCGGCGAAAGTCATGCTGCCGCGCGCGCGCGGCTCGATCTTTTTCACCGGCGCGACAGCAAGCGTGCGCGGACGCGCGGGCTTCTCCGCCTTCGCGGGCGCGAAGCACGCGCTGCGCGCGCTCGCGCAATCGATGGCGCGCGAACTCGGGCCGGAAGGCGTACACGTTGCGCAGATCATCGTCGATGGCGCGATCGATACCGAATTCATCCGCGAGAATTTTCCGGAGCGCTACAAGCTCAAGGAGCGCGACGGCATTCTGAATCCCGACCATATCGCCGACGCTTACTGGATGCTGCATCAGCAGCCGCGCGATGCGTGGACGCATGAACTCGACCTGCGTCCGTGGCTCGAGGAATGGTGAAATTTGCGCCCTTCGCGCGCGGGTTGACTCATGATCGCCCGCAGCCAGGTATGATGCGGGAAACGCCGGTTCGCGGCGCGCGTCCTTTCGCTTGACGCACGCGCGGCCGCCGGCCCGATTTGTCGCGCCTGCTTCACCGCGCTCATTACCTGTTCAGCAACTCATGAAAATCGCCACCTGGAACGTCAATTCCCTGAAGGTCCGCTTGCAGCACGTTATCGACTGGCTCGGCGAGAGCAAGGTCGACGTGCTCTGTCTTCAGGAACTGAAGCTCACCGACGATAAATACCCGCGCGCCGAACTCGAAGCGCACGGTTATCGCAGCTGGTTCACCGGCCAGAAGACCTATAACGGCGTGGCCATTCTCGTGCGCGACGGCCTGAACGTCGACGAAAGCAGCGTCGTGCGCAATATTCCCGGCTTCGAAGATCCGCAGCAGCGCGTGGTTGCCGTGACGGTCGAAGGCACGCGCATCGTGTGCGCGTATTTCCCGAACGGTCAGGCGCCGGGCAGCGAAAAATTCGCGTACAAGCTCGACTGGCTCAACGCGATGCACGACTGGCTCGCCGCAGAAATGCAGCAGTATCCGAAGCTCGCGCTGCTCGGCGACTACAACATCGCGCCCGAAGACCGCGACGTGCACGACCCGAAAGCGTGGGAAGGCCAGAATCTCGTCTCGCCCGAGGAGCGCGCGCAGTTCCAGCGGCTCATCGCGCTCGGTTTCGTCGATGCGTTCCGCCAGTTCGAGCAGCCGGAAAAACTCTTTACGTGGTGGGATTACCGCATGTTCGCGTTCCGTCGCAACGCGGGCTTGCGCATCGACCACATTCTGCTTTCGCCCGCGCTCGCGACCACGCTCATCGCGTGCGAAGTCGACAAGGTGCCGCGCAAATGGGAGCAGCCGTCCGACCACACGCCGGTCATCGCCGAAGTCACGCTCGCGGGCTGAGCGCGCCGTATGACCGCGCGCGAAGACTCAAGCGCGCGCGGCTAACGTGAGGCGCACGCGCGCTTCACGCTGATCTTTCACCACGTTCCGCCGAGCGTGGTCCACAGGAAGCGATAAACGAGCGCATCGTACTGCGCGCGTTCCAGCGAATCGCTGCCCGGCCCGTGGCCGCCTTCCGTGTTCTCCAGATACCAGACGTTCGCGTGCCCCTGCTCCTGCATGCGCGCGACCATCTTGCGCGCGTGCGCGGGATGCACGCGATCGTCGCTCGTCGAGGTCGTGAACAGCACCGGCGGATACGCAATGCCCGGCTTCACGCGTTGATACGGCGAGTACGCCGCGAGCGCGGCGCCTTCTTCGGCATCCTCGGGATCGCCGTATTCGTCCATCCACGATGCGCCCGCGTGCAGCAGCGGATAACGCTCCATGTCGAGCAGCGGCACTTCGCACACCACCGCGCCGAACAGCTCGGGCCGCTGCACCATGCACGCGCCGACCAGCAGCCCGCCGTTGCTGCCGCCCTTGATGCCGAGTTGCGGCGCGCTCGTATGGCCTTGCGACACCAGCGCCTGCGAGACGGCGATGAAGTCGTCGAACGAACGCTGCCGATGTTCGCGCTGCGCCTGTACGTGCCACGCCGTGCCGTATTCGCCGCCGCCGCGGATATGCGCGATCGCGACGATGCCGCCCTGCTCCAGCCAGCCGATGCCCGAGCCCACGAGATACTGCGGCGTCAGCGCGATCGAAAACCCGCCGTAACCCGTCAGCAGACACGGCAGCGGCTTGCGGGCGTCGCCTTCGAGCGCGGCGCGCGGACCGACGACCGTGAACGGCACCATCGTGCCGTCGGCCGAGCGGGCGTGCGAGCGGATCACCGTGAACGGCCCGGCGTCGAATTGCGTGGGCCAGCGGTCGAGCAATTCCCAGTTCTGCAGATCCTGCTGCGCGAGATCGGCGAGCCAGTATTCAGGCGGCAGCAGATAGTCGTCGACGTCGACGAACACTTCATCGTTGAGCGTGTCCTCGATCGGCGAGACATCGACCTGCGAACTCGCGCGGCCCGGAAAGCGGCGCGAATGCCACGTCCACGCGCCTTCGTGCTCGATCGGCTGCCAGAGCATCGTGCGGCTTTGCACGTCGTCGAGCCAGGACACGATCAAGACGTTTTTCGTATTGGTCCAGTCACATGCGGACGTCACGGGCGTCGGCGTAAAGAGCGGCGTGAACGTGCGCTCGCCGGCCACGAACGCGTCCTCGCGGATCGCGAGCAGCGAACCGCCCGCATACGTGTGCGTGCCGATCGTCCAGTCGAGACGCGGTTCGAGCATGAGCCAGCCATGCCACGCGCCCACGGCCACGTGCGCAGGCACGTCATAGAGTTGCCATTCGCCGCGCTCATCCAGGCGATAGGTATGGGAATCGAAGAAGTCGACCGCGCGCACCACGTCGTGGCGTTGCTCGACCGGATCGTAGTCGCCCTCGACGCTGATGTCGTCGAACTCGCCACGAAACACCACGGGCGCATCGACGAGGCGCGTGCCGCGCGTCCAGCGCCGCACCTCGCGCGGATAACCCGAGCGCGTGAGCGTCTTCTTGCCGTGATCCCAGCCGACGTAAACCGTGTCGCGATCGATCCACGAAATCGTGTGCTTGCCTTCCTTCTCGATGCAGAAACCGCCATCGACGAACACGCGCCGTTCGAGATCGAACTCGCGCACCGTGACGGCGTCGGCGCCGCCATCGGAAAGCTGGATCAGCGCGCGGTCGCCATCGGGATACAGAATGTCGATGCCCGCGCAGACCCATGGCATGTCTTCCGCCGCGCCGAGCGCATCGAAGTCGAGCAGCGTTTCCCACACCGGTTGATGCGCGCGCCAGTCGGCCCATTTCGCGCGGCGCCACAGGCCCTTCGGATTGTCCTCGTCTTCCCAGAGATCGTAGGCCCATTCGAGCCAGCGGCTCGGAATCACCGGCCGTTCGCGCGGCAGATAGGCTTGCGCGAGGCGCTTCTCCAGCGCGTCGAAGCGCGCGCCGCCCTGCCACGCAGCACGCGTGCGCGCGTTCTGCGCCTCGACCCACGTCATGGCGGCGGGGTCGTCGAGCGATTCGAGGGAGAGAAAGGGATCGGCCTCGGCGGGCCAGGGAGAAATCACGGGCATGTTCGATCGTCTGCAAGAAACCAGCGTCGATTATGCCCCAGCGCGTGAGCCGGCACGCGTACGGTGCATCGGCCCGCCTGGAGCCGATGCACCGTGCCCTGCTTATTCCAGATTCAATTCCTGGATCTTGCGCGTGATGGTGTTGCGGCCGATGCCGAGGCGCTCGGCGGCCTCGACCTTGCGCCCGCGCGTGAAGTCCAGCGCCTCGCGGATCACGGCCGCTTCGAAACGGCGCGAAAGTTCGTCCATGACGTCGGCGCTGTTTTCGCGCAGCAGGCGCGCGACCTCCGTGCGCAGGCCGCTTTCCCACACGCTCACCGCGAGCGCCGCCGCAGCGGCGACGCCGTTCGCCGCGGAGAAACCGCCCACGGCTGCGCCAGCCGCGCCGCCGAATCCCGGCACGCTCGCCGCGCCCGGCACGCCGCCCACGGCACCGGCGCCCGCCGCCGCGCCATCGTATGCGGCCGCGCCGGCGCTGGCCAGTTCGCCCGAACCCGCCGCGCCCTCGCCCGCCGCGATATGCGACGGCAGCAGATCAGGCGGCAGATCCTTGATTTCGATGGTCTGCGCGGGCGCCATCACCGTGAGCCAGTTCGCGAGATTCTCGAGCTGGCGCACGTTGCCCTGAAACGGCAGCGACGACATATACGCGAGCGCTTCGTCCGACACGCGCTTGGGTTCCACGCCCAGTTCGCGCGCGCTCTTTTGCAGGAAGTGACGCGTGAGCAGCGGGATATCCTCGCTGCGCTCGCGCAGCGCCGGCAGACGCAGGCGGATCACGTTGAGGCGGTGATACAAGTCCTCGCGGAACAGCCCCTGACGCACGCGCGTTTCGAGATTCTGGTGCGTTGCCGCAATCACGCGCACGTTGGCGCGCAGCGGATTGTGACCGCCCACGCGATAGAACTGGCCATCCGAGAGCACACGCAGCAGACGCGTTTGCAGATCGAAGGGCATGTCGCCGATTTCATCGAGAAACAGCGTGCCGTTCTCGGCTTGCTCGAAGCGGCCCTGGCGCATCGCCTGGGCACCCGTGAACGCGCCGCGCTCGTGGCCGAACAGTTCGGATTCCAGAAGATCTTTCGGAATGGCCGCGGTGTTCAGCGCGATGAACGGACCGTTCGCGCGTGGGCTATGTCGGTGCAAGGCGCGCGCGACAAGCTCCTTTCCGGTGCCCGACTCGCCCGTGATGAGCACGGTCGCCGCCGAATGCGAGAGGCGGCCGATCGCGCGGAACATGTCCTGCATCGCGGGCGCCTGGCCCAGCATCTCGGGCGCTTCGGCGGGACGGTCGTCCCACTGCTGTTCACCGCGCATGCTTTCGTCGACGGCGCGGCGAATCAGCTCGACAGCCTTGTCGACGTCGAAGGGCTTGGCGAGATATTCGAATGCACCGCCCTGGAACGCGGCCACCGCGCTGTCGAGGTCGGAGAACGCCGTCATGATGATGACGGGCAGTCCCGGCAGACGCTCGCGCACGGTCTGCAGGAGTTCGAGCCCCGAGCCGCCTGGCATGCGGATATCGGAGACGAGCACCTGCGGGCTGTCGTGGTCGAGCGCGCTCGCGGCTTCGCGCACGTTCGAGAAGCTGCGGGTTGCGAAATTTTCGCGTGCGAGTGCTTTTTCGAGCACCCAGCGAATCGATTGGTCGTCGTCAACTATCCAGATCGGCTTCATAAGGTCGGTCAGAAGTCTTGGTGGCTTGCGGGTCGTGAGATCAGTTGTCGAGCGGCAGCAAAATCTGAAACTCGGTATGACCGGGCCGGCTTTCCACTTCGATCAGGCCGTCGTGCTGTTGCACGAAAGTCTGCGCGAGCGTGAGGCCGAGACCGCTGCCATCCTCGCGTCCGGAGACGAGCGGATAGAAGATGCGGTCGCGAATATCCTCGGGAATGCCGGGGCCGTTGTCGATGATATGCAAGTCCAATGCCAGCTTGCACAGGCGTTTTGAAATCGTGATCTTGCGGGCGATGCGCGTGCGCAATTCGATGCGCGCGTCGCCCTGCGAAATGCGTTCGCGCAGCGCCTGCGCCGCGTTGCGCACGATGTTGAGGAGCGCCTGAATCAGTTGCTCCTTGTCGCCGCGCAGGTCGGGCACGCTCACGTCGTAATCGCGCTCGATCGTGAGGCCGCGCGGAAACTCCGCGAGTATCACGGCACGCACGCGCTCGCAGACTTCGTGAATATTCACGTCGCCGACGATGTGCGGATGACGATGCGGTTCGAGCAGCCGGTCGACGAGCGTCTGCAGACGGTCCGACTCCTTGATGACCACCTGCGTGTACTCGCGCAACTCGCCACGCTCGAGCGTGCCGAGTTCGAATTCGAGCAGTTGCGCCGCGCCGCGAATCCCGCCGAGCGGATTCTTGATTTCGTGCGCGAGATTGCGGATCAGATGCTTGTTGACCGTCGCGAGGTCGTGAATGCGCTCCTCGCGGTCGGTGCGGATATGCCGCTCGTTCTCGAACAGTTCGAGCAGCACGTAGTCAGGCGCGCTCTCCAGAAAGCCGACGATCGCATGCACATGCAGCGATTCACGGCCCGGCCGTTCGAGCGAGGCGTCGAGCCGCGTCGCGTGAAAGCGGTGTGCGGCAATCGACGCGATGGTTTCGAGCAGTTCGTCGGCATTCGAGAACAGATCGGACCACACCATCTGCGAAAGCTGCCGGCGCGACAGATCGAGCATCGCCTCGGCCGAGGGGTTCGCGAACGCCACACGCAGGCTGCGCTTGTCGAGCACGAGCACGACGGTGGGCAGCGCCTCGAAGCCGGGCAAGAGACCCGACTCGACGAGCGGCGCGTCGTCCGAAAGCGGCTCCGCGTGGCCCTTTCTTGCCTTGATCAGATTCTTGAGCACCATCTTGCATGGCCGGCCGCCACGCGGCGCACCGGCTCTCTGTCCCTGTCGTTGAGTGACGGCAACGCGGCGAGCGGACCAACGAAAAAGGGACGGCACCGCCGTCCCTTCGTGACCGATCGCCGATGTCGGATGGACACTTCGCTGCGCGGTTGCGAGCGAAGCGCCATCGTCGATTACAGCGCGCTTTACAGCGAGTAGTACAGTTCGAACTCGACCGGGTGCGTCGTCATGCGCACGCGTTGCAGTTCGCCTTCCTTCAGTGCGAGGTAGGCGTCGATCATCGAATCCGTAAACACGCCACCGCGCGTCAGGAATTCGCGATCCTTGTCGAGCGCTTCCAGAGCCTGGTCGAGGCCGGCGCAGACGGTCGGGATCTTTGCATCCTCTTCCGGCGGCAGGTCGTACAGGTTCTTGTCGGCGGCTTCGCCCGGATGGATCTTGTTCTGCACGCCGTCCAGACCTGCCATCATCAGTGCCGAGAAGCACAGGTACGGGTTGGCCATCGGATCCGGGAAGCGCGTTTCGATACGGCGGCCCTTCGGGTTCGAGACGTGCGGAATACGGATCGACGCCGAACGGTTGCGTGCCGAGTAAGCCAGCTTGACCGGTGCTTCGAAGTGCGGAACCAGACGCTTGTACGAGTTCGTCGACGGGTTCGTGATGGCGTTCAGCGCGCGAGCGTGCTTGATGATGCCGCCGATGTAGAACAGCGCGAATTCCGACAGACCTGCGTAGCCGTTGCCTGCGAACAGGTTCTGGCCGTCCTTCCAGATCGACTGGTGAACGTGCATGCCCGAACCGTTGTCGCCAACGATCGGCTTCGGCATGAACGTCGCCGTCTTGCCATACGTGTGCGCCACGTTATGGATGATGTACTTCATCTGCTGCGTCCAGTCCGCGCGCTGAACCAGCGTCGAGAACTTCGTGCCGATTTCGTTCTGGCCCTGGCCAGCGACTTCGTGGTGGTGCACTTCGACCGGGATGCCGATCTGTTCGAGCAGCAGACACATTTCCGAACGGATGTCCTGGAACGTGTCGACCGGCGCGACCGGGAAGTAGCCGCCCTTGACGCCCGGACGGTGACCCGTGTTGCCGCCTTCGAATTCCTTGCTCGACGACCACGGTGCTTCTTCCGAGCCGATCTTGACGAACGAGCCCGACATGTCCGTGTTCCACTGGACCGAGTCGAAAATGAAGAATTCGGGTTCCGGACCGAAGAAGGCCGTGTCGCCGAGGCCCGTGCTCTTCAGGTACGCTTCAGCGCGCTTGGCGAGCGAGCGCGGGTCGCGCTCGTAGCCCTTGCCGTCAGCCGGCTCGACCACGTCGCAGGTCAGAACCAGCGTCGACTCTTCGTAGAACGGGTCGATGAAGGCCGTGTTCGCATCCGGAACGAGCAGCATGTCCGAGGCTTCGATGCCCTTCCAGCCGGCGATCGACGAACCGTCAAATGCATGACCCGACTCGAACTTGTCTTCGTCGAAGTGCGACAGCGGAACCGAGACGTGTTGCTCCTTGCCGCGCGTGTCGGTAAAGCGGAAGTCGACAAACTTGACGTCTTCGTCCTTGACGAGTTGCATGACGTCGGCCACGGATTTACTCATAACCTATTCTCCTGATTAACGATTTCGGCGAACGCTGCCGCCGTCCCAATCCTTGTTAGTCGCCGGTTGCTGCCCGGCCCGCTTGCGCAGACCGGCTGCGAACGATCGCGACAGATAAAGCAGCTTCCGTGCCAAGTAAGCGCCAGCCTGGCACAAACCCAATGCCGACGCGCACCTGGACGAAAAAACCGCGCCTCGTCGGCGAGCAGGCTCGACGACCGGGGCGCCTTCATGCACCAATTTCGTGCGATCCCGAATTTGGCGCGTAAAACTCACTTCATTATGGTGCATAACGGCATTCTTGCACCACGATTGCGCAAAAACCTTGCGGCCGCGCGAGCGGACTGCCTGCGCCCTTCCGGCATTGCGATGACGCCGCCCCGCAAGCGGTCATGCGCGCGCCGTCGTTGCGCGAGTATGCCCCGCAATGCGGGGTTCCCGCACTCATGCAGCGCGCTAGAATGATTCTTTGGACCGATCACGCATCCGAGGAGATCCGCTGTCATGAGTACGCTCGAACAATTGCACGCCCAGGCCGACCAGCGCCGCGTCGAGAACCAGTTGCCCTACGCCGGCGCACTGTCGCCCGCCGAGGCGTTCGAGCTTCTGCAACTCGATCCGCGTACCCGGCTCGTCGACGTGCGCACGCGCGCCGAACTCGACTGGGTGGGCCGCCCCGTGATCGGCGACGGCCAGTATGCCCACGTCGAATGGACACGCTACCCGGGCGGCGTGCCGAACACCGACTTCATCGCCCAGCTCAAGAGCGCCGTCAGCGACACCGACGCGCCCGTGCTGTTCCTCTGCCGCAGCGCGGCCCGCTCGAAGCTCGCGGCCATCGAAGCGGCCAAAGCCGGCTTCACGCACGCCTACGACCTGCTCGAAGGCTTCGAAGGCGACAAGAACGCCGAAGGCCATCGCAAGTCGGTCACGGGATGGTGCTTCCGCGGCCTGCCCTGGCTCGGCGCCTGATTCGTCCCGACTCAAACCGCCCGCCCGACCGGCCCGCACGCGCGGCGTCCGTCCAGCGGGCCACTCTGAGCGCCCCATATGACACGCCGATGATGCGGTTGGCGTGCCCTTCAAGCGCCTCAAGCGCCTCAAGCGCTTCGAGCACCTCGCAAACTCAGAACCCGGCGCGCGGACCGCTGCGACGCTCGCGATCCGGCGCGTCCTCGCCCGCCTCGGGCGGCTCCACGACATCGCCGCCCAGCAGGTGCACCCCCTCGCGCAGCTTCACGAACGCCGCCGCCACCGCCTCGGGCTCGCCCTTCACACCCAGATCGATGTGCCGACGCGCGTAAATGCCGCCGCGCTCCGTGTCGCCCACGCTCGGCAGGCTGAACACGCGCACGCCCGGAAAATCGTGCTCGATACGCTCCATCAGCGGCGTGATCGTCGATTCCGGCAACTCGAACACCAGCAGCGACTTCTCCGCATGCGGCGTCTGATGATGCAGATGCGCGTATTTCGTATCGAGCACCCACTCGATCATCGGCCACGCCATCACCGGAAAGCCCGGCACGAAATAGTGCTCGCGAATCGAAAAGCCCGGAATCTTGTTGTAGCCGTTCGGAATGATCTCGCAGCCCTGCGGGAAGGTGCCCATCTGGAAGCGATGCAGATTCTCCGGCGACGCGAAATCGATCGGATCGGCGCCCGTGTGCATGTCGCGGATACGCTCGCTGATCGCCGCCTCGGCGTCAGGGTGCAGCGCGAGCGGCAGGCCCAGCGCGGCCGCCGCGCACTGGCGCGTGTGGTCGTCGGGCGTCGCGCCGATGCCGCCCGTGGAAAACACGATATCGCCCGATTCGAACGACCGCTTGAGCGTGGCCGTGATGCGCGCCGGATCGTCGCCGACGTATTCGGCCCAGTCGAGCGCGAGGCCGCGCGCGCCGAGCAGTTCGATGACCTTCGGCAGATGCTTGTCGGTGCGACGGCCGGACAGAATCTCGTCGCCGATGATGATGACGCCAAATGCCATGAGTTGCCTCGTCGAGGAAATGAGATGAAGGAGTTCAGTGGACGATGGTGATGTCGTGCCCGCTATGCTGCGTCTCTTCGTGACGCAGGCGCTGCAGCGCGCGCAGGCAGTAATGACCGAACCAGAGCGCCGTGAACACCAGAATGAAAGCGTAGATCCAGATGGTCAGCGCGGCCACCACCGGGAAAAGCAGCACGAGCCAAGCGGACGCGACCCAGATCGCCGTCGGCAGTGAGCCGAGCAGACCGCTCGCCACGCCGATCGCCAGCAGCGGCAGACGATGGCGGCGCACAATCTCGCGGCGTTCCTCGGCGCTTGCGTGCAGCGCGAGCGCGTCGTAAGTCATCACGCGATACGTGAGCCAGCCCCACAGCAGCGGCGGCACGAGCACGCAGAACGGCGGAATGAACCAGAACGGCAGCGTCACGATCAGCAACACGATGCACAGCAGCGTGGTCCAGAGCGAATGCGCCATGCTGCCGAACCAGCTGCCGCCGCGCCGCGGCTCCAGGCCGGCATACTGCCGCGCCGTGAGATGGCGAATGACACGCGGCATCGCCACGGCGACGATCAGCAGCAACACCGTGATGACGATGAGCGGAATCGACAGGATGATGACCACGAACGGCCCGATCATGCTGCGCAGCGCGCCGAAACCGAGCGCGTCGAAGACGTGATAGAGCCAGGACATCGCCGGCCAGTTTTCGAACGTGATCCGCACCGCGTCGATGAGCGGCTGCCAGAAGATATAGAGCACGACGCCCCACGCCCCCGCCGCCACGAGGAACGGCACGATGGTCAGGAGCAGCATGGCGGGATGGAACACGCCGGAAAGCGCGCGGCCAAGCGAGCGCAGCAAGTCGTTCATGCGAGCGGGAAAGTAGCGGAGAGACAGGGAAGCGTCACGAAACCGGTGGCGTCACTGCGACAAAACGACAGCATAAACCACGGCGCGCCGCTCGGGCGAAACGAGCGCAGGCGCGGCGCAGGCACGTGGAGCGTAGCGCTTTCGTCAAGAAGTCATGAAGCGCAGCGCCGGAAGGCGGCGCGAAGCGCTCAGGCAACGGAAGTATCGTCGCGGGCGGCGGCCTTGTTGCGCCCGCGTGCGCCAAGCCGGCGCGCGATGCGCCCGAACGCCAGCCCCTGCTGCGCCCAGAATCCCTCGCCGTAGCGCACGCCTTCGAGCTGGTCGCGAATGCCCGTGGGTTCGAGTTCGCGATTGAACGACGCACTGCCGAACAGCATGTCCCACCACGGAAACAGCACGCCGAAGTTGCAGCCGTAGGTGGTGCCTTCGTGGCCATAGCCGATGGCGTGATGGCGGCGATGAAAGCGCGGACTCACGATCAGCCGCTCGCCGAGCCAGCCGAAATGCGCGCGGATATTGGCGTGCTGGACGTTCTGCACGAAGTTCGTGAGCGCGACGAGCACCACGAACTGCGCGGGCGGCACGCCAATCACGAGCGCGATGGCGGCGAACATGCACGACTGCATCAGCACGTCGAGCAGATGGTTGCGGTTATCGCACCAGAACGACATCCGGCGCTGGCTGTGATGCACGGCGTGCAGCTCCCACCAGATGCCGTAGCGATGCGAGAGCCGGTGATACCAGTAGCCGAAGAAGTCGAGCACGATCAGATAGATCGCGAACGCCACGATGGGCTGCGTCGTCACGCCGGGCCAGAGATTGTCGATATCGACGCTCATCACGCCATGCAGACGCAGCCAGCCCTGCGCGCGGTCGAACACCGGCTGCATGGCGAAGAAGAACAGCAGATTGAGAATGCCGAGCCGCGTGATCCACGTGTAGACGGCGTCCACGCCCACGCCCTTGCGGTCCTGCCATTTTTCCGCGGGCATCAGCGCTTCGAGCGGACGCAGCAGCGCGTACATCACGCCCACTTCCAGCACGCCGACGATCACCCAATAGAGCGCGTCGAACGTGTCTTCGTCCACGTTCATCAGACCGAAGCGGAACAGCAACGGCTGGAGGACGTTCACGTAGACCAGCGTCTGGAGCCACGACACGCAGTCGTCGGCGCCGGACGCGAGCCATTGAATGCCGGAATTCAGCAACGCGAGCATGGGCAAACGCTAGCAGAGTCCGCCGGTTGTCACGCGCCGTTCGGCGACATGACCGGCGCGCGGTCGAAGAAGTAGATACCGTGCGGCGAGCGGCCCACGGCAATCGTCTTGATGAGCTTTTTCGTCTGCATGTCGATCAGACCGATGCGCTTCGCGAAACGGAACGTGACCCACAGATAGCGCTTGTCGGCAGTGAGCTCCATGTCGTCCGGTCCGGGCAGCAGGCCGTTGATCTCGCCCACTTTCTCCAGCGACTCCTCGTCGAGAATGCTGATGACGTTCGAGACGCGGCTCGACACCAGCACGTGACGGCCGTCCACCATCGAGCGGAAGTTGTGCGCCGCCTTGCCCACCTGAATCGTCTTGATGACCTTCTGGTTGCGCCAGTCGACGACCGCGACGTAGTCGGCGCCCGTCATGCCGACGAGCAGGTATTTGTCGCCGGGCGTGAGCCACAGGCCGGCCGGCGCGGCGCCCACTTTCATTTTCCAGAGCACTTTCTGCGTGGGCAGGTCGACGGCCGCGATCTCGCCCGACACCTGCAGCGAGACGAACACGATATTGCTGTCCTTCGTGAACGCCAGGTGGCTGGGCATGGCCGAGAGCGGCAGGCGCTTCGCGACCGTGAAATTACCGGCGCCGCCGTAGTGATAGATATCGAGGCGATCGAGACGCAGGCCGGTGGTCACGAACCATTTGTTGTCCGGCGAGAAACCGAGCTGATACGGGTCTTCGATGTTCTCGATCCAGCGCTGCGCCTTGCCGGTTTTCGGGTCGACGAACAGCAGATTGTTGGACACCGAATTCGCGACGATCAGCGAGGTATTGTCGGGCGTGGGAAACAGGTGATGCGGCTCCTTGCCCGTGGGCACGGTGCCGACGACTTCGTGCGTCTTGTCGTCGATGAGGCTCAGCGTGGCTTCGCCGGAGTTCAGCACGATGATGTTGTTCGCGTGCGCGATACTCGGCATGGCCGTGGCCAGCGCGGCGCCGACCAGCGCGGAGGAGGCAAACACGGCGGCGCGTTTGGCAAAGCGACCGGCGGCACGGCGGAATTCGTTTTTACGCATGAAGAGTCGTTCCCAGGCAGATCCGTGATTGTAGAACGCTTACCGCTTCGCAAGGTTGACGTAGGGCCCATGAAATACAACGGGGCGCGAAATTTCGCGCCCCGCTCCCGCCTTTTTCGTCTTTTTCTTCTGCCTTTGCGGGCCGATTGTCATGATTGTTATGGCCCGCAAAAATCAGCGTGACGACTACGCGATCGGCCTCATCGCTGCATCGATTCCCACACTTTGTACAGGCGCTTCACCGAGACCGGCATCGGCGTGCGCAATTCCTGTGCGAAGAGCGAAATCCGCAACTCCTCGAGCAGCCAGCGGAACTCCGCGAGCCGCGCGTCGAACACGCCGCCGCGCTGCGAGAGCGCGCGCTGATACTGCTGCGCGAGCGGCTGGAATTCCGAAGCCTGGCGCGCGTCGCGGGCGGGATCGGCACGCAGCTTGTCGATGCGTAGCGCGATGCCCTTCAGGTAGCGCGGGAAATGCACGAGCTGCGCGTACGGCGTCTCCAGAATGAAGCGCTTGCCGATGAGCGCGTCGAGCTGCGCCTGCATGTCGGCGGCCGGCGCGCCGAACGCCTTCGCCGCCACGAGCTTCTTCGACACCGACGCGAATTCCGCCAGAATCTGCCCGACGAGCCGCGCGATTTCCTGCGCGAGCAGCGAAAGCCGTCCGCGCCCTTCGTCCTTGCGGGCATGGAAACTCGCTTCGTCGTCGGGGAGCGGATCTTGCAGGCAGGCGCGATCGAGCGCGAGTTCGACGAGCTGATCGCGCAATTCCTCCTGCGTGGCGCGCGCCATGAACTGCATCGCCATTTCGCGCAGACCCGGCAGATTCCTCTCCAGATAGCGGATCGGCTCGCGCAACTGCAGCGCGAACAGACGACGCAGACCGGCACGATGAATCCGCGCCGCTTCCTCGGGCGAATCGAACACTTCCACGTCGCAATGCGTGGCGCGGTCGACGAGCGCCGGATAGCCGAACAGCGTCTGGCCGCCCCGGCGGATTTCCAGCAGTTCGGGCAACTTGCCGAAATTCCAGGTCGTGAGGTTTTCGTAGAGCGCAGTGGCGGGCGACGCGTCGCTCGAAGCGGGCGTGTGAGGCGCGTTGGCCTTCTTCGGCGCGCTCGCGTTCGGCACTGCGCCGGCGGCAGCGCCGCCGCTTGCATCCTTCGCGTCCTTCGCGCCCTGCGCGTGCGTTTCCAGCGCTGCCAGCGCGGTCGCGCTCGCCAGCTTCTGGAACTGCTGCTGCGCCTGCGCGCCGAGTTCCGCGCGCAACTGCGCGAGATTGCGGCCCATCGCGAGCTGGCGACCGTGCTCGTCGATCACCTTGAAGTTCATGAACAGATGCGCGGGCAGCGTCTCCAGCTTGAAATCCGCGGACTTCAACTGGAGCTGTTTCTGCTCCCGCACGTCGATGATCAGCGCCTCCAGCAGCCCGCCCGCGCCGAAGCGCTCGCCACTCACGCGATCGGCGAAACCGGCCGCGTACTCGGGCAGCGGCACGCAATGGCGGCGCAGCTTCTGCGGCAAGGACTTCAGCAGCAGTTGCGCCTTCTCCTTGAGCATGCCCGGCACGAGCCATTCGCAGCGGCGCGCATCGACCTGATTGAGCGCGTAGAGCGGCACCGCGAGCGTCACGCCGTCACGCGGCGAGCCCGGCTCGAAGTGATACGTGAGCGCCATCCCCACGCCCGACATCGTCATGCGCTTCGGAAACAGATCGGTCGTCACGCCCGCCGCTTCGTGACGCATCAGGTCGTCGCGCGAGAGATACAGCAGACGCAGCTTGTCCTCGGACTGCCCGCTCTTTTTCACCTCGTCGCGATACCAGCGCTCGAACGACGCGCCCGAATACATGCCCTCGGGAATCGCCTGATCGTAGAAACCGAAGATCAGTTCGTCGTCGACGAGCACGTCCTGGCGGCGCGACTTGTGTTCGAGTTGCTCGATGTCGGCGAGCAGTTTGCGGTTGTGCGCGAAGAACGGCAGCTTTGTGTCGAACTCGCCCTCGACCAGCGCGCCGCGAATGAACAACTCGCGCGCGCGCGCCGGGTCCTGCTTGCCGAACGCCACGCGGCGTCGCTGATACACGGGCAAGCCGTACAGCACGCCGCGCTCGAACGCGCTGACCTGCGCCGCGCGCTTCTCCCAATGCGGCTCGGAGAGCGACTTCTTGAGCAGATGCGCGCCCACTTTTTCGAGCCATTCGGGCTCGATCTTCGCGATGCAGCGCGCGTACAGACGGCTCGTTTCGACGAGTTCCGCCGCCACGACCCAGCGCCCCGCTTTCTTCACGAGCGCCGAACCGGGCCACAGATGGAACTTGATGCTGCGCGCGCCGAGGTAATGCGGTTCGTCGTCGGCCTTGAGACCGATGTTGCCGAGCAAGCCCGTCAGCAGCGCATGATGGATTTGCTCGTAGGTCGCGTCGGACTGGTTGATGCGCCAGCCGTGCTCGCGCACGACCGTGAGCAGTTGCGAATGCACGTCGCGCCATTCGCGCAGACGCAGATGCGAAAGGAAGTTCGCGCGGCACGCATCGACGAGCTGCTTGTTCGACTTCTTGTGCGCGACGGCGTCTTCGAACCACGTCCAGATCTTGAGCCACTGGAGGAATTCCGAGCGCTCGTCGGCGAAACGACGATGCGCCTGATCGGCCTGCTCCTGCGCTTCGATCGGCCGGTCGCGCGGGTCCTGCACCGACAGCGCGCTCGCGATCACCAGCACTTCGCGCAGCGATTGTTCGTCGCGCGCGGCCAGAATCATGCGGCCGACGCGCGGATCGAGCGGCAGACGCGACAGCTCGCGGCCGAGCGTGGTCAGCGCGTTGTCGTCGTCGACCGCGCCGAGTTCGTTGAGCAGCTGATAGCCGTCCGCGATCGCGCGTCCCGGCGGCGGCTCGATGAACGGGAAGGTTTCGATCGCCGTGAGATGCAGCGACTTCATGCGCAGAATCACGGCCGCCAGCGACGAGCGCAGAATTTCCGGATCGGAAAAACGCGGCCGCGCGACGAAATCGGACTCTTCGTAAAGCCGGATGCACACGCCGTCGGCGACGCGCCCGCAACGGCCCGCGCGCTGATTCGCGGCGGCCTGCGAGATCGACTCGATCTGCAACTGCTCGACCTTGTTGCGGTACGAATAGCGCTTCACGCGCGCGAGGCCCGTGTCCACCACGTAGCGGATGCCGGGCACCGTCAGCGAGGTTTCGGCCACGTTGGTCGCGAGCACGATGCGGCGCGCGTTCGACGCCTTGAACACGCGCTCCTGTTCCTGCGCCGAGAGCCGCGCGAACAGCGGCAGGATTTCCGTGTGCGGCGGATGATGCTTGCGCAGCGCTTCGGCGGCGTCGCGAATCTCGCGCTCGCCGGGCAGGAACACGAGCACGTCGCCCGAGCCTTCGCGGCAGAGTTCGTCGACGGCGTCGACGATCGCGTCCATCAAATCGCGGTCGGTGTCGCGCTGCGATTTCTTCGCGGGCGCACTGCCCTGTGCGTTCTTCACGGCCGGACTGTCTTCCTGCACCGGGCGATAGCGCACCTCGACCGGATACAGACGCCCGCTCACCTCGATCACCGGCGCGGGCTTTTCGTCGCTGCCGAAATGGCGCGCGAAACGATCCGCGTCGATGGTCGCCGAGGTCACGATCAGCTTGAGATCGGGCCGGCGCGGCAGGATTTCCTTCAGATAGCCGAGCAGGAAGTCGATGTTGAGGCTGCGTTCGTGCGCCTCGTCGATGATGATCGTGTCGTAGGCCTTGAGCAGCGGATCGGTCTGGGTCTCGGCGAGCAGAATGCCGTCGGTCATCAGCTTGACCGACGCGCCCGCCGCCAGATTGTCCGTGAAGCGCACCTTGTAGCCGACCACTTCGCCGAACGGCGTGCCCAGCTCCTCGGCGATACGCCGACCGGTCGCCGACGCCGCGATCCGGCGCGGCTGCGTGTGGCCGATCAGGCCGGAGCCGCCCGCGCCGAGACCGCGCCCGAGCGACAGCGCGATCTTCGGCAACTGCGTGGTCTTGCCCGAACCGGTTTCGCCGCTGACGATCACGACCTGATTGTTCGCGATCGCGCGTGCGATTTCCTCGCGGCGGCCGGAGACCGGCAGCGCCTCGGGAAAGGTGATCGGCGGGATCGGATTCGGCGTGACGTTCGCGCGCGGCGCGCGTTCGCGGCGCTCCTTGCGCTCGCCTTCGGGACGCGGCGGGCGGTCTTCGCGGGCCGTCTGCGGGCGCTCGGTTTGCGGTTTGGCCGGACGCGCGGCGTTGGCCGGCTTGCGCTGAGCGGCGGCTTGCGGGTCACGCGGGGTTTCCGTGCGCTCGGCGCGGGGTTCGCGGGGTTCGCGCGCTTCACGTTGCGGGCGGGGTTCGCGTGGCTCGCGCGATTCACGTTGATCGCGCGGCTGACGATCGCCGCCGCGCGAAGCCTCGCCCGACTGCGGCGCACGTGGCGGCGTATGCGCCGCGTTACGCGCTTCGCCCGTCCGCGACTCGCCTTGCGGCGCTCGCCGAGATTGATCACGCGCGGGCGCGCGAGGCGCCTGGCGATCGTCGCGAATCTCGCGCGGCGCTTGCGCAGGCGCATCGGCTTTCTGCGGCGTTTTCTGCGGCGTTTTCTGCGATGTTTGCGGCGAAACGGGCTGCGGAACTGATTGAGAAGCGGCTTGAGAAGTGGCTTGAGAAGCGGCCCGAGCAACCGGCGACGGTTTTTGCGCCGTCACCGGCGTCTGCGTTTTCACGGCAGGCGCCTCCGGCAGATCCGGCGCATGCGGCACCACCGGCGCCACATTCTTTTCACCCCGTGTTTCACGCGGCGGCTGCGCCTCGGCCGGCTTCGCGGCGGGCGCCTGTTTCCCACGCTGATCCTGCACGCGCGCGCCACCGAGCGCGCCGCTGCCCATCAGCGCGGCGAGCCGGTCCAGCGACGCCGGTTTCTGCGTATCGCCCTGCGCGCCGCCGTACTTCTGCGCGCCGCGCTTTTCCCGCGCGCCGCCGTGCGCGGCGTCATCGCCGGAAGGGGTGTTGCTGCCCTGCCCCGAGGCAGGTCTTTTGGGTACATTCGACATGGGGGCGCATTATAATCCCGGGCATGAATTCCCAAACCGACCTCGTCCCCGCCACCCAAGGCGCGCCGGCCGCCGCCGCCGCCTCGGACCCCGCGTCCCAGCAAGCCGCGCAGCAGGTGGCGCAGCACGCGCAGTTCGTCGACTGGATGCGATCGGTCGCGCCCTACATCCACGCATTCCAGGGCAAGACTTTCGTCGTCGGATTCGGCGGCGAGGTCGTGCACCAGAACCTGCTCAACGCGCTCGTCGCCGACATCGCGCTGCTCCAGGCCATGGGCATCCAGATCGTGCTCGTGCACGGTTCGCGCCCGCAGGTCGAAGAGCAGATGAGCCTGCACGGCGTGGAGTCGGAGTTCTCGCACGGCATGCGCATCACGAATGCCCGCGCGCTCGAATCCGCGAAGGAAGCGGCCGGCGAAGTGCGTCTCGACATCGAGGCCGCGATCAGCCAGGGTCTGCCGAACACGCCGATGGCGCACGCGCACATCAGCGTCGTGTCGGGCAACTTCGTCACCGCGCGCCCGGTCGGCATTCTCGACGGCGTCGACTTCCAGCATACCGGCGTGGTCCGCAAGATCGACGCCGACTCGATCCGCCATTCGCTCGCGAGCCGCAAGCTCGTGCTGCTTTCGCCGCTCGGCTTCTCGCCCACGGGCGAGGCGTTCAATCTGTCGATGGAAGACGTCGCGTCGGCGGCGGCCATCGCGCTGCGCGCCGACAAGATCGTGTTCCTCACGGAGACGCAGGGTCTCATCGACGAGGAAGGCGGGCTGATCCGCGAAATGTCGCTCGACGACGCCTACCGGCTCCAGGAAGGCGGCACCGTGCTCGGCGACGCGGGCTTCTATCTGAAGCACTCGATTCGCGCCTGCCGCGGCGGCGTCGGCCGCGCGCACATCATTCCCTACGCGCTCGACGGCGGCCTGCTGCTCGAACTGTTCCTGCACGACGGCGTCGGCACCATGATCTCGTACGAGAATCTGGAAAGTCTGCGCGAGGCCACGCCCGACGACGTCGGCGGCATTCTCACGCTGATCGAGCCGCTCGAAAGCGACGGCACGCTGGTGCGCCGCGGCCGTCACCAGATCGAACGCGACATCGACCATTTCTCGGTGATCGAGCACGATGGCGTGCTGTTCGGCTGCGCCGCGCTGTACGCGTACTCGCAGGAACGCATCGGCGAAATGGCGTGCCTCACCGTCTCGCCCGAAGCGCAAGGTTCCGGCGACGGCGAGCGCCTCTTGCGCCGCATCGAGCAGCGCGCCCGCGCGCGCGGCCTCACGCGCATCTTCGTGCTCACCACGCGCACGGAACACTGGTTCCTCAAGCGCGGCTTCGTCAAGGCCACGGTCGACGACCTGCCCGAAGACCGCCGCCGCCTCTATAACTGGCAGCGCAAGTCGCTCGTGCTGATGAAACAGCTCTGAGCGCGCCGCCCATTCCCCATACGACTACAGGAGAAGCACAGCATGGCCCGTATGATTCAATGCGCGAAGCTCGGCAAGGAAGCCGAGGGTCTCGATTTTCCGCCGCTGCCGGGCGAACTCGGCAAGCGCATCTATGAAAGCGTGTCGAAGGAAGCCTGGCAGGGCTGGCTCAAGCAGCAGACCATGCTGATCAACGAGAACCGCCTGAACATGGCCGATCCGCGCGCGCGCCAGTACCTGATGAAGCAGACCGAAAAGTACTTCTTCGGCGAAGGCGCCGATCAGGCGTCGGGCTTCGTGCCGCCGACGCAAGGCTGATTGTCCGCCCATCCGCGCGCCGATCCGGCCCTTTGCCGATCGACACCGTGGAAAGCCCTGCAAAAACCGCGCCTCGTGCGCGGTTTTTTTACGCGCGTTTTATGCCACTCGTCATCGCGACCGACGTTTTTTGCTGCACCGCGAAATCGCCGGAATCCCTTGCCGCATAAGGGCTGGCGCGCCTCCCCGGCGCCCCGGCTGACGGGCCGGTTTGCACGATCTTCCGTTATCGTGCTATCATGTCGCTTCGTTCAACAGGCATTAGCCATCAATTGCATTCAGTCCGGCGCCCGAAAACGCCTTTTCAGCTGAATGCGCTCGCACAAAAAGAACGCGCCGCCACGCGGTGATTCTTTTTCGTTCAGCGGCACTTTGCAGTCACACTCCGTGACAGCCCAGTGTCCTCAAGCGTCCTGCCCCCCTCTACGGCCACGCAGGCGCCAAGCTTAATCACAATTCGATCGAGTGTCGTTTCGCGACACTTCAGCATGCACTTTCGTGCGCCGCCGGATCACGCTCATCGTGCGTCCGGCCAGGCCCGGTTTCGCCCCAGGCGAGCCCATGCGCATCGCGCGCCGCGCACGAACGGCTGCCGCTATCGCGAAACGGCACTCTCCGGCAACCGTGGCGAGCTCTCCTGGAGTTCGTCGCAGTCATTGGAGATGCAGACCTTGACCGCTTCCACTTCCGGCGCGTCGGCCCAGTCCGACCTTACCCTCGACGACATCACGATCGTCGACAACAGCCTCCTCAAACGCGCCGTCGGCGCCATGGCCCTTGGCAATGCCATGGAATGGTTCGACTTCGGCGTCTACAGCTACATCGCCGTCACGCTCGGCCAGGTGTTCTTCCCGTCGAGCAGCCCGTCGGCCCAACTGATCGCCACCTTCGGCACGTTCGCGGCCGCGTTCCTCGTGCGCCCGATCGGCGGCATGGTGTTCGGCCCGCTCGGCGACCGTATCGGCCGCCAGCGCGTACTCGCGATGACGATGATCATGATGGCCTGCGGCACTTTCGCCATCGGCCTGATTCCGTCGTACCACTCGATCGGCATCGCGGCGCCCGTGCTGCTGCTGGTTGCGCGTCTCGTGCAAGGTTTCTCGACCGGCGGCGAGTACGGCGGCGCGGCGACCTTCATCGCCGAATTCGCCACCGACAAGCGCCGCGGCTTCATGGGCAGCTTCCTCGAATGCGGCACGATGGTGGGCTACGTGTTCGGCGCGGGCACGGTCGCCGTGCTGACCGCCCTGCTCTCGCATCAGCAACTGCTCGACTGGGGCTGGCGCGTGCCGTTCATGATCGCGGGTCCGCTCGGGATCGTGGGCCTGTACATCCGGACCAAGCTCGAAGAAACGCCGGCGTTCAAGCGTGAAGCCGAACTGCGCGAAGCCGAAGAAACCGCGCGTCCGAAGCTCACGCTCCACTCGCTGCTGACCCAGCATCTGCGCCCCTTCCTGCTGTGCGTGGGCCTCGTGCTGATCTTCAACGTGACCGACTACATGGCGCTCTCGTATCTGCCGAGCTATCTGTCGGCGACGCTGCACTTCAACGAAACGCACGGTCTTTTCCTCGTGCTCGCCGTGATGGTGCTGATGGTGCCCCTCACGATCGCGTTCGGCCGCCTCTCGGACGCCATCGGCCGCAAGCCGGTGATGCTCGCGGGCTGTGTGGGCCTGATCGTGCTGGCGATTCCGTCGCTCACGCTGATCCAGACGGGCGCGGTCGTGCCGGTGTTCCTCGGTCTGATGATTCTCGGCACGCTGCTGTCGTGCTTCACGGGCGTGATGCCCTCGGCGCTGCCCGCGCTGTTCCCGACCGCGATCCGCTACGGCGCGCTCGCCATCGGCTTCAACGTCTCGGTCTCGCTGTTTGGCGGCACGACGCCGCTGGTCGCCGCCTGGCTCGTCGAGCACACGCAGAACCTCATGATGCCCGCGTACTATCTGATGGGCGCGGCGGTCGTCGGTATCGTCTCGGTGCTGGCGCTGCACGAAACGGCGCGCCGTCCGCTGCCGGGCTCGGCGCCGAGCGTCGGCACCAAGGCAGAAGCGCATGCGGTGCTGCGCGGCGTGCGTCTCGCCCGCGAGATGGACGACGACTACGCGACGGCCATGCCCGCGCGCGTGTAAGTCACACACGGATACGCCGGTTCCCGAATCGGCGACGCCATGAAAAAGGCCAGCTTTGCGCTGGCCTTTTTTGCGTCTGGCGTTCGTGCGATGCGCGCCCGGCGCGCTTTATTCGATCAGCCGTGCGTGCTCGATGCGCGGCGCGCCGCCGACATCGATCGTCAGCATCGCGGCCGAGATCGGCAAGCTGAAACGGCGCGGTCCCGCGCTGCCCGGATTCACGTAGATCACGCCGTCGCGCGTATCGAGCGCGGGCTTGTGCGAGTGTCCGCTCACGACGATCGCCACGCCGTCCGCGCGCGGATCGCCGCGCAGATCGGGCAATTCGTGCACGACCGCAATCGCGATCCCGCCGATCTCCAGCCGCGTCTGCACCGGCAGCGCCTCGGCCCACGCACCGCGATCGTTGTTGCCGCGCACGGCGGTCAGCGGCGCGATGCGTGCGAGCGTCTCCAGCACGCCAGGCTCGCAGATGTCGCCCGCGTGCACGATGGCATCGCAGCCGTCGACGAAGCTCAGCAATTCGGGGCGCAGCAGATTGTGCGTGTCGGAAACGAGCGCGATGCGCAGCGGCGTCTGGCGTGACATGGAAACGTAGTCGAGTGGCGGAACACCCGCACCTTACCCGTTCGTGGAGGTTTGCGCAGCCGCGTGGCTGTCGTTATGCACTTCGTCGCTCGCTTCGGCGCGAACCTCGGCACGCGTATCGAAATACACCGCGAGCCAGACCGTCGGCAGCGCCGGATCGGTCCACGCCACGCGATGCCGGCAATGCGGCGGAATATGCACATAGTCGCCGGGCAGCATGCCGTGCCGCACGCTCCCCTGCGCCTCGAATTCCAGCGCCGCCGCGCCCGCGAGCAGCACCACCCATTCCTCGCGCGGATCGTCGTACCAGAAGCCCTCGGGACTCGTCTGCCCCGTCGAGACGATGCGCTCGATCAGCACGCCGTCGCGCTTGAGCAGCGCATCGAAACGCTCGTCGCCCGCATAGACGTCGATCGCCGAAAAGAGGTTGCCGGTCTTGCCGCCACGCGGCCGCGCCGTACTGTCGTTCATTCGAGCGGCCTCAGTCCGTCGAGCAGCGTGGGCACGAGTTCGCTGACCGTGGGATGGATGTGCATTGCGTATTGCAGCGTCGTATAGGGCGCGTCGGCGGTCATGATGTCGATGAAGCAGTGAATTGCCTCGTCACCCTCGATGCCGAAGAGGCTCGCGCCGAGAATCTTGTGCGTTTGCGCATCGACGAGCGCCTTCATGAAACCCGCGGTCTCGCCGCGCTCGCGCGCACGCCCGACACGCGACATCGGCATCGTCGCGATCAAGGCAGGCCGCTTCGTTGCGCGGACCTCGCGCTCACTTGCGCCCACGCGCGCGAGCGGCGGATCGACGAACACGGCGTAGGCCGGAATGCGCGTATCGACGCTGCGATGCGCGCCGTCGAGCAGATTCGCCGCGACGATCTGGTAATCGTCGTATGAGGTGTGCGTGAACGCGCCGCGCCCGTTCACGTCGCCGAGCGCCCACACGCCGTCGACGTTGGTGCGCAACTGGCCGTCGACCGCGATGATGCCGTGCGCGTCGCGCTGGATGCCCGCGGCGTCGAGGCCGAGATCATCGGTATTCGGAATACGGCCGGTCGCGAACAGCAGATGCGACACGTCGAGCGTGTCGTCGCCGAGCTCGATGCGGATGCCGTCGGCGGGCGTGGCGCCGAGCGGCGCCACGCTTTTCGGCGAAGTGCCGAAGCGGAACACCACGCCTTCGCGCGCGAGCACGTCGTGCACGGCTTTGGCGACGTCGTCGTCCTCGCGCGCGAGAATGCGCTCGCCGCGCACGAGCACCGTGACCTGGCTGCCGAAGCGGCGGAACATCTGCGCGAATTCGAGCGCCACGTAGCTGCCGCCGCAGATCGCGAGATGCGCGGGCAATTCGGTGAGGTCGAGGATGCCGGAGTTGGTTTCGTACCAGATGCGGTCGAGTCCGGGCACAGGCGGCACGGCGGCGCGCGTGCCGGTGTTGATGAAGATTTCGTCGGCTTCGAGCGACTCGGACTCGCCGTTCGCGGACGTCACGCTCAGCGAATGCGGCCCGGTGAAACGCGCGTGTCCTTGCAACACGGTGACGTTTTGAGCGTTACGCAGCCAGTGCTCCACGCCGTCGCGCGACGCGCCGATGATCGCGTCCTTGCGCGCCTTGATAAAAGCGAGATCGACGCTGACATCGTCGCGATGCGCGCCGAGCGCGCCATTGCCGATGCGAACGCCGTACTCGCCGGCGTGCCGCGCCACATGGGCCGCGCGCGCGCAGGCCACCCAGGCCTTTGTCGGCGTGCAACCGGCGTTCACGCACGTGCCGCCGAACTGCGCGCGCTCGATGATCGCCGTCTTGCGCCCGCTCGCGCCGAGACGCACCGCCAGCGGCGGACCGCTTTGCCCGGTGCCGATCACGATCGCATCGAATCGCTGTGCCATGCCGCTCTCCTTCGTGTGCTTCGTGTGAAGGGTCCAGGTCGCGCACGGCGCATGCCGCGCTCGCGCCATCTTACGCCGCGCTGCGCACGCGCCGCGCGAGCGCGGCCGACGGCGCTTCACACAGAACTCACGGAAATCGGCGAAAAAAAGAGCCGCCTCGGAACATGAGGCGGCTCACAGGGTGACGCCACAACAGCAAACGGGCGATGCCGCTGCGCGTCGGGGGGGAAACAAAAAAGCACGGGCCTTAGTGCACGCGCTCGCAGCCGCGGCTAGCGCACCAGAGTTCGCGCGAACGCAGCACCGCAGCGCGTGCGCCGCGCGTGGCAACCATGAAGCCGACCTGGCTCATGTTGAAGTCGAGCGACACCATCAGCTGCATGAGGTCCACCATCGGCAGGACCAGTGCTGGCTGATACAGTTGTCGTTCGATAAAGGATTTCATGACGGCTCCCGCTGTGGCCGCCGCGTCTGCATGACGCAGCGGCGATTCCATGGAAGCCATTCTAGGAATGTAGCGTCCGCCGATAAATGGGCTGGACGCGAAGTCACTTGTCGTCAATCGCGAACAATCGTCGCAGGGGCGCGCCGCACGGGGTTGTGCGCCGAACGCTGCCCTGCTGCTTGCGTCCTGGTTCCTCGCGCCAGCGCACTCACTCCAGCGGCGTCGCGACGAACTCCGGCAAGGCCTCGGCGCGCCGCGACAGCGCGGCCAGCGCCGGATAGCGCGCCGGATCGGCCGTGCCCGGCAGGATGTGCTGCGTGAAACGCCACGCCACCGCCGCCGTGATGTCCGCCTGCGTGATCCGGCCCGCGCAGAGCCAGCCCTCGCGCCCGCTCACGAGGCGCTCCAGTTCGGCGTACGCCGCATGCATCTGCGCGTTGACCCGCTCGAACCACGGCTCGTGCTGTCGATCCTCGGGGCGCAACTGGCGCTCGTACACCTGCTGCACGGTCTTTTCCATCGCCGCCAGCGCGAAACCGTTCACGCGCAGCGCGAACGTGCGCTCCTGCGTCTCCTCCGGCATCAGACGGCGCGCCGCCGGGACCTTGTGATCGAGGAAATCGAGAATCAGCGTGGAGTCGATCAGCATCGTGCCGTCGTCGTCGATGAATGTCGGCGCCTTGACGACCGGGTTGATCTTCGCGAACGCGTCGTAGTGCCGGAACACCGACACGCTCTGGTGCTCGAAAGACAGCCCGAGGACGTGCAGCGAAATCGCCACGCGACGCACGTACGGGGAATCCATCATGCCAATCAGCTGCATTGCTCACCTCGCTCACAAAAAAGGGACCGGACCATCGATGGTGCAGCATCGGCCAGCGGTTTTCAAGCCGGATTGATGAAGCGCAAAGCGGCGAAGCGAGTGGGGACAAAGCAAGCTCGCCGGCGCTTCCATCTTTCGCCGAAATTGCTCAGGCCATCTGATTATCGTGGGAGCTTGAGTCTGAGCGAGCGGAGGAAATCCGGACATCAAGCAGCGAATCAATCGGATTGCCGTGCGTCGTTTAGACCGTGTTTTTTGCGACGGATTGCGCATACATTCATGCACGCATCTATCGCGAAAACAGGCCCGAAAAATGCCGTGTCGACGTGTCGCGCGCGCCAACGATCGCTCAGGAGCAAGATTCGTTAGCTGACGTTTCATCTGACGCGACGCGGCAATGTTGCGGCGCAATGGCCGTGTCGCCGCAACGCCCCGACTTCGCGGTTCCGCGCCCACCAAGGCGCACCGGACAGCACGCAGCAACAGCAGGATGCCGAATCATTAATCACCCTGCATTTACAGGGCTTTTCGCACGCCGCATGTGTTGCAGTGCATCGCCGGGAAACTCCTGGATTCGTCCGGCGTAAGGCTGCGCTAGTCTGATTGCACTAGGAGATGAAATCATGAGACAAGCATTCAATGTTGGCATCGTCATCGTCCTCGCACTCCTTCTCGGGAACCGGATTCTGACTCGCGTGCAGGCGCACGAGGGCAGTTCGGTCAGCTGCGCGAAGGGTTCCGAACTCGTGCGCCTCGAAGCGCTCGCGCGCGGTTTCACGACCCTCGGGGCGCGCAGCCAGGGGGAAAACTTCCTCTCGTCCTGCCTCGTGTCCGGTGAGGCGCAGGTCGGCAACGTCGTCGCGCACGACTGAAGCCTCGCCTGGATCGCTGGCCGGGTTCCGCCGGAAGGGCCTGGCGGCACGGCCGGCCGGCTGTGTGCCTGAGCGCGCGCTCCGTGCGCCCGTTCGCCCTGCGCGAAACGTTTCGTGAAATTGTGGCCCGTCCGCGCGCTGCGCTCAGGCGTAGCTGTCCGCTCCAGTCCGGCCCGCCGCCGATATGCCGCCGATACCGTCCGGCATCGCCATTTCCCGCCGACTGCCTTGCTGCTCACCGCATTCGCGCACTCACGCGCACCCTGCGGCGACGTGATAAACGACGCCCATCGGCCTGCGCAGAAGCCTCAGGTTAGCGAACCTTTCTTTCGGGTTGCCAATGCGCGCACCTGGCAGCGACAATGGTGCGCAATCCGGAGGGAATTCATGAAAGGAAGGGTCCTGCTGCTTGGAATCGGCATGCTGACGGCGTGCACGTCGGTCACCGGCGTGAATTCGAGACAGGACGGCCACCTTTCGGTCACGAGCCGCGCGCGCTGGGATTTCGTCTCCTGGAATCATGTGCGCAGCGCCAGCCTCAAGGAAGCGCAAGCCTATTGCCACAAGCGCAAGAAGGAAATGCACGCCATCCAGGTCCATAGCGAAGGCTTGCGCGGCGTCACCTCGCAGACAGTAGAAGTAATCTTCGACTGCATCTGATCTCTCCCCGCTCCACCCCCAACGCCCCGCCCCACAAGCCTTTCCGCCGGTAAGCAGAAGGGTTTTTCTTAGCGACCTTGCCGTCGCGCAACAGTTTGTTGTCGTTCTCCCTGATATTCAAACCGCATGCCCGAGGTACACTTACTTAACACTTTGTTACGGTTTGTCTTAACTCGTATCATGCTTACCGCTTTCTTCATCGCGTCGCCGGTCGCCATCGCTGCCTTGTTCGGCTTTGCACGGCTCGTGAATCCGCGAACCGGCCAGATCGGCAGCCGCTGATCGCGCAACGGCATCGTCCGCCTGGCGTCGCTTGCCGGGAAGCCGCGCGGTTGATGCGTTCGCGATTGCGCCGTTATCGGCGTCGCTACGTAGGCATCGCGAAGCGTCAGGACCGATTGCTCGCACCCGCTTGATCGCGCCCTTTTCTGCCGTTTAGCGCGTTACTCCGCGTCCCCACATTCCCGCTGCCGGTTTCCCGCGCGCGCAACAAAAAACCCGCGAAGCGTGACGCTATCGCGGGTTTCATGATTCCAGCGGTAGGCGCTGGAAGAACAGCAACATCTGGTGCCGGGGACCGGACTCGAACCGGCAAGCCGTGAGGCGGCGGATTTTCGTCACACTACGTCTTTCGACGCCACCCGCTCATCGAGGCGGGCGTTCGTGCGCTGGACTATGCCTTCACCATCGCCGTGCCGCGTGCCGCTTTCGCGTAACACGCCGCGCCAACTTTAGGCGCCCCCCGTCTAGTCTCTACACCTTCCGTACCGACGCTTGCAGCATCAGCCGGCTTGGCTCGGCGTTGCCTCGGTGCCCGCGGGCCCCCAGGGGATTCGCCGAATTTGAGGGGTTCTGCACCGGCCGTTTCCGGCTGGGCACTCAAATTATTTTAAGTCCGCTATGTTTACCAATTTCATCACCCCGGCAGGGCGGACGCGATTCTACCATTGCACCGCGCCCCTCCCAAGCGCCTCTCCGTCATCGCTCCGTCATACGCGTTTCTCATAATCGGCCCCGTCGAAAACGTTTACATCGCCCGGGGCCAGTCGCATGACGTCAACCATCAAAGATGTCGCCGCACACGCAGGATTTTCGATCGCCACCGTGTCGCGGGCGATCAACGCGCCGCACACGGTCAATCCGGTCACGCTCGCCCGCGTGCGCGAAGCCATCGACGCGCTCAAGTTCAGCCCCAGCCCGCTCGGGCGCCAGTTGCGCGGCGAACGCACGCGTCTGATCGGCGTGGTGCTGCCAACGCTCGCCAATCCGGTCTTCGCGGAATGTCTGCAGGGCATCGACGAGCTGGCGTCCGCCCAAGGCTTCCGCCTCATGCTGATGACGACGCAATACGACGCGCAGCGCGAGCGCCACGCGATCGAAACGTTGCGCGCGCAACGCGTCGAGGGCCTGATCCTGACGGTCGCCGACGCGGATACGCACCCGCTCCTCGACGAACTCGACGCCGACGGCCCGCTCTACGTGCTCATGCACAACGACACCAAGCGCCGCCCGTCGGTGTCCGTCGATAACCACCAGGCCGCTTTCGACGGCGTGCGCACGCTGATCGCCCACGGTCATCGGCGCATCCTGATGCTCGCGGGCACGCTCGCCGCCTCCGACCGCGCGCGCCAGCGTCACGCCGGCTACGCGCAGGCGATGCAGCAAGCGGGTCTCACGCCCGCACCCGCGCTCGAAATCGATTTCAACGCGGCGGAACTCGCGCCGTCGGTGCTCGCGCATCTGACGACCGGCCCGCAGCGCCCCACCGCCCTCTTCTGCAGCAACGATCTGCTGGCGATGGTGGTGATGCGCGGCCTGCGCCGCGCGCGCATGCGCGTGCCGCAGGACATGTCGATCCTCGGCTTCGACGGCCTCGCGGTCAGCGAGCTGCTCGCGCCTCCGCTCGCGAGCATCGGCACGCCCAACGGCGAGATCGGCCGCTCGGCGTGGCAGCGTCTGATGGCGCGCATCGGCGGCGAGTACTCGGGTCCGTCGCTCGGCCTCGCGCTGCCGCACACGCTGCGCGAAGGCGGCACGATCGCGGCCATCGCCAGCGTGGCGCATGCGGGTTCCGCACAGCGCGCACGCAGCAGCATCGCGTCGTAAGCGCGCCGTAGTCGCTTCATAGCCGCTTCATAGCCGCTTCATAGCCGCTTCATAGCCGCTTCATAGCCGCTTCGCGCATCGATTTTTACCCGGCCTCGCCGTCCGCCCCCTTCTCGCCCACGACACAACGGGCCGCGCCCACCTGCGCGCCACAACGCCCATCCGATCCGGAGCCCCGACGTGACTCACCGACTCGCCTTCCGCCATCCGCTCGCCGCACTCGCGCGCCGCGGCGCCGCCATGCTCGGCCTCGCGCTCTCGTTCGCGGCGGCGGGCCTCGCCGCGCCGACGCTCGCGCACGCCGACGCCACCGCGATCTGCTACAACTGCCCGCCCGAATGGGCCGACTGGGCCAGCCAGATCCAGGCGATCCAGCGCAAGACCGGCATCCGCGTGCCGTTCGACAACAAGAACTCGGGCCAGTCGATCGCGCAGTTGATGGCCGAGCAGAAAAGCCCGGTCGCCGACGTGGTGTATCTCGGCGTGTCGTCCGCGTTCCAGGCGAAGGACAAAGGCGTGATCGCGCCGTACAAGCCCGCGCACTGGGACGACATTCCGGCCAACCTGAAAGACCCGCAAGGCTACTGGTTCGCGATCCACTCGGGCACGCTCGGCTTTTTCGTCAACAAGGACGCGCTCGACGGCAAGCCGGTGCCGCGCTCGTGGGCGGACCTGCTCAAGCCCGAGTACAAAGGCATGATCGGCTACCTCGATCCGTCGAGCGCCTTCGTCGGCTATGCGGGCGCCGTCGCCGTGAATCTCGCGCTCGGCGGCACGCTCGACAACTTCCAGCCCGCTATCGAATGGTTCAGCAAGCTCAAGGCGAACCAGCCGATCGTGCCGAAGCAGACCGCCTACGCGCGCGTGCTGTCGGGCGAGATTCCGATCCTGCTCGACTACGACTTCGACGCCTATCGCGCGAAGTACAAGGATCACGCCAATGTGGAGTTCGTGATTCCGAAGGAAGGCACGATCTCCGTGCCCTATGTGATGAGCCTCGTGAAGCACGCGCCGCACGCCGACAACGGCAAGAAAGTGCTGGATTTCGTGCTCTCCGACGAAGGCCAGAAGCTTTGGGCCAACGCGTATCTGCGTCCCGTGCGCGCCAACGCGCTGTCGCCGGAAGCCGCCGCGAAGTTCCTGCCCGCGAGCGATTACGCGCGCGCCAAACCGGTCGATTTCGCGAAGATGGCCGCGCAGCAGCAGAGCTTCGGCGAGCGTTATCTGCAAGTCATGCACTGAGCGCGCGCTGAGTTCGCCACACCCGCCACGTTCGTCCACTTTCGTTTCGCCATGCACGATCTCACGTTTCCCCTGCGCTGGCGCGTGGCGCTCATCGCGCCCGCGCTCGCGATCTTCCTCGCGTTCTGGCTGCTGCCGATGGTGGCGCTCGTCCAGGTCAGCGCCGACGGCCATCTGTTCGCCACCTACACCGCACTGCTCGGCAACGGCCGCTACATGAGCGCGCTGCTCGCGACGGTGCTGCTCTCCGCCGCCGTCACGGCCGCGACGCTCGCGATCTCGACGATCTGCGGCCTCCTGCTCGCGCGCCGCCGTTTCGCTGGCCGACGCGCGCTGGTCGCCCTGCTCACGTTTCCGCTCGCGTTTCCAGGCGTGGTGGTCGGCTTCATGGTGATCATGCTCGCGGGCCGCCAGGGCCTGATCGGCGCGCTCGCGCTGCGCTTCACCGGCGAGCGCTGGGTGTTCGCCTATTCGATGGCGGGCCTGTTCGCGGGCTATCTGTACTTTTCGATTCCGCGCGTGATCGTCACGGTGATGGCGGTCGCGGGCCAGCTCGACGCCTCGCTCGAAGAAGCCGCGCGCTCGCTCGGCGCGTCGCCGTGGCGCGTCATGCGCGACGTGATCCTGCCCGCGCTCGCGCCGGGCCTGATCGCGGCGGGCGCGGTGTGCTTCGCCACCGCGATGGGCGCCTTCGGCACCGCCTTCACGCTCGCCACCGACATCGACGTGCTGCCGATGACCATCTACACCGAGTTCACGCTCAACGCGAACATGGTGACGGCGGCCGGCCTGTCGATCGTGCTCGGCGCGGTGACGTGGGCCGTGCTCACGCTCGCGCGCAGCCTGACGGGCGCCTCGGTGGCGGCAACGGCGTGAGCCGCGCCACCCTCGACACCGCCGCATCCTCGACGTCATCCGAACGAAGCATGAATACGATCGCCACGTCCTCTTCTCCGTCCCTGCCGCCCGCCGCGCGCCGCAAACGCCTCGTCTGGCCCGGCGCGCGCGCGTGGCTCGCCGCCGCGCAATGGGCCATCACGCTCGCCACCTGCGCCTTCCTCGTGGTGCCGGTCGTGATGTCGATTCTCGCGGGCCTCACCGTCAACTATTTTCGCGGCGTGGCGAGCGGCCTCACGCTGCGCTGGCTCGACCAGGTCTGGACGCAGTATCACGACTCCGTGTTCCTCTCGCTCGAAGTCGCGGCCGCCACGCTCGCCGTCACGCTCGTCGCGGGCGTGCCCGCCGGTTATGCGCTCGCGCGCAGCCGCACGCGTCTCTCGCGCGTGATCGAAGAGTTGCTCGTGATGCCCGTCGCGCTGCCCGGCCTCGCCTCGGCGCTCGCGCTGCTGGTGGTCTACGGCGGCTTCTCCGCGTTTCGCATGAGCGCGGCCTTCATCGTGGTCGGGCACGTGGTGTTCACGCTGCCGTTCATGGTGCGGCCGGTGGCGGCCGTGTGCGCCTCCGGCGATCTGCGCACGCTCGAAGAAGGCGCGGCGAGCCTCGGCGCGAACTTCGTGCAGCGCTTCATGACGATCGTGCTGCCGAACGCGCGCCCCGGCATCGTGGCGGGCGCGCTCGCGGTGCTCACGCTCTCGATCGGCGAATTCAACCTGACGTGGATGCTGCACACGCCCGACACCAAGACGCTGCCCGTCGGTCTCGCCGATACCTACGCGTCGCTGCGCATCGAAGTCGGCAGCGCGTACACGATCCTGTTTTTCATCATGACGATGCCGCTGCTGGTGGCGATGCAGTGGCTCGGCGTGGACGCGACGGGCGCCCAGACGAAGCGCGCCGCCGCCGCGCATGCCGCTCATACTGAGGAAGCCGAATGAAGCCCGCAATGAAACTCGACTCGATGCCGATCACGCTCACGCAGTGCGCGAAAACGTTTCGCGGCACGCGCGTGCTGGAGCCGCTCGACCTGAGCATCGGCGCGGGCGAGACGCTCGTGCTGCTCGGCCCGTCGGGTTGCGGCAAGACCACGACGCTGCGTCTGATCGCCGGCCTCGAGACGCCCGACGCGGGCGGCCGCGTGGCGTTCGGCGACGACGACGTCACGGCCCTGCCCATCGAGCGCCGCAAGGTCGGCATGGTGTTCCAGAATTACGCGCTGTTTCCGAACCTCAACGTGCGCGGCAATATCGGCTACGGTCTGAAGATTCAGCGCGTGAGCGGCGCGGACGCGCGCGAACGCGTCGACGCACTGCTCGCGATGATGCGTCTCGAAGCGCACGCCGACAAACCCGTTTCGCAGCTTTCCGGCGGCCAGCGCCAGCGTGTCGCGCTGGCGCGTGCGCTCGCGCCGCGCCCGCGCGTGCTGCTGCTCGACGAACCGCTGACCGCGCTCGACGCGCGTCTGCGCGACACGCTGCGCGGCGAAATGAACACGCTGCTGCGCGAGCTGAGCGTGACGACCGTCTACGTCACGCACGACCAGGCCGAAGCGATGGAACTCGGCGACCGCATCGTCGTGATGAGCCATGGCCGCATCGAGCAGATCGGCACGCCGCGCGACATCTATTACCGACCCGCGAGCCGCGCGGTGGCGCAGTTCATCGGCACGCTCAATCGCCTCGCGGGCGAGTGGCGCGACGGCATGCTCTGCACCACGGGCGGCGCGGTCCGCGCGCCGGGCAACAGCCGCAGCGGCGCGAACGAACTCTTTTTCCGCCCCGAAGACGCCACGCTCGCCGATCCCGCCGCCGCCGCGCTGCGCGGCACGATCGAGCAAGCGACGTTTCTCGGCGAACGCACGCGCCTGACGATCGGCGGCGCCGCGCCCGATGCGCTGTTCATCGACGTGGCGGGCCGCATCGAACTCGCGCGCGGCACGCCCGTGGGCATCGCCATCGCACCGGAAGCGCTGATTGCGCTCGCGTAACTTCGCGTAACTTTTACAATCGAGGTCAACATGCTGCTCGCCCAGATCAGCGATCTGCACATCAAGCCGCCGGGCGCGCTCGCGTACCGGCGCGTCGATACCGCCGCGCAATTCGCGCGCACGATTGCGCGGCTCAACGCGCTCGCGCCGCGTCCCGACGCGGTGCTCATCACCGGCGATCTGGTCGATTGCGGCAGCGCCGACGAGTATCGGCATCTGAAAACGCTGCTCGACACGCTGGCGATTCCCTACTGGCTGCTGATCGGCAATCACGACGGACGCGAGGGCTTGCGCGAGGTGTTCGGCGAACGCGCCGAACTGCAGGCGCGCGCGCCCGGTGATTTCGTGCAATACGTCGTCGATCTCGGTGCGCTGCGCGTGATCGCGCTCGATTCGATGCAGCCGGGCCGCAGCGGCGGCACGCTCTGCGAGGCGCGGCTGGGCTGGCTCGCGCAGCAACTCGACGCGGCGCGCGGGCATCCGGTGATCGTCGCGCTCCATCATCCGCCGTTCGATTGCGGCATCGCGCATATGGATGCGATCCGTCTCGACGAGCCCGCCGCGCGCGCGCTCGAAGCGCTGATCGCGCAGCATCCGAACGTGGAGCGCGTGCTCTGCGGCCATGTGCACCGGCCGATGTTCGTGCGCTTCGGCGGCACCATCGCCAGCGCGGTGCCCGCGCCCGCGCATCAGGTCACGCTCGATCTCGCGGCCGATGCACCCTCCTCGTTCACGCTCGAACCGCCCGCCTTCGCGCTGCACCGCTACGACGCCGCGCGCGGCATCGTCACGCATCACGCTTATGTGGAGGCCTCGGACGGCCCGTATCCGTTTCACGAACCGTCGGGCGAATTGATCGCCTGAGCGGTGTCTGACCATCGTCAGGCTCGCGCGCGACGGCATCCGCAGCGACGGAGCGGCGCCAGCAGAAACCCCCGCGCTCCGGTATGATCGGCACGCCCGGCCCCGCGCCGGGCTGCCCTTTACGTATCGGGCCGTTCCGCCGCGAACGGCCGACCCAGCGCCCATGCCCACATCCGAATCCGCTACCGCCGGCGACAGCCGGTCGTTGCGCGGCCTCCTGCTTTTGCTCGCGACCATCGCGGGCATTTCGGTCGCGAACATCTATTACAACCAGCCGCTGCTCGACGACTTCCGCCAGGCCTTCCCGGGCGGCGCGGCATGGATCGGCGCGGTGCCCGCCGCGACGCAGCTCGGCTACGCCGCCGGCATGCTGCTGCTCGCGCCGCTCGGCGACCGCTTCGACCGCCGCCGCATCATCCTGATGCAGACCGCGCTGCTCTGCTGCGCGCTGCTCGTCGCCACGACCGCGCCCACGCTGCCCGTGCTGATTGGCGCGAGCCTCGCCATGGGCGTGCTCTCGACCATCGCGCAGCAAGCCGTGCCGTTCGCCGCCGAACTCGCGCCGCCCGAAGGGCGTGGCCACGCCGTCGGCACCGTCATGAGCGGCTTGCTGATCGGCATTCTGCTTGCGCGGACCGCCGCCGGTTTCGTCGGTCAGTATTTCGGCTGGCGCTCGGTGTTCGGCGCGTCGATCGTGGTGCTGCTCTGCCTCGCCGTGGTCATCATCAAAAAACTGCCGAAAAGCCGGCCGACGTCGACGCTGAGCTACGGCAAGCTGCTCGGCTCGATGTGGCATCTGGCGGTGGAATTGCGCGGACTGCGCGAAGCGTCGGCGACGGGCGCCTGCCTGTTCGCCGCGTTCAGCCTGTTCTGGCCCGTGCTCACGCTGCTGCTCGCGGGCGAGCCGTTCCATCTCGGGCCGCAGGTCGCGGGGCTGTTCGGCATCGTCGGCGCGGCGGGCGCGCTGGCCGCGCCGTGGGCCGGACGCTCGGCGGACAAACGCGGACCGCGCGCGGTCATCACGATGTCGATCGCGCTGATGGCGCTCGCGTTCGTGATCTTCGCGTTCTCGGGCAAAAGCCTGATCGGTCTGGTGATCGGCGTCGTGGTGCTCGACGTCGGCGTGCAGGCCGCGCAGATTTCGAATCAGTCGCGCATCTACGCACTGCGGCCCGAAGCGCGCAGCCGCGTGAACACCGTGTTCATGGTCTGCTATTTCATCGGCGGCGCGACCGGCTCGGCCGTGGGCGCCGCGACGTGGCATGCGTTCGGCTGGGTCGGCGTCTGCGTGGCGGGACTCGGCTTCACGGCGCTGGCCGCGTGGGTGCATTTCGCCACGCGCCCGCGCGTGAACGCGAGCGCGCAGACTTCCTGACCGTCACGGCAAATCCCGCCGTCGACACGCCTATTTGCCCGAATCGAGCAAATCGGTCATGTCGTCGGCATGCTCTTCCTCGACGGCGAGAATCTCCTCGAAAATGCGCCGCGTGGTGGTGTCGCTGTCGCCGAGGTAATGAATGATCGCGCGATAACTCTCGATCGCAATGCGCTCGGCGATCAGATTTTCGCGAATCATGTCGTGCAGGTCCTTGCCCTCCTTGTACTCGGAATGCGAATGCTCGACGAGGTGCGCGGGCGAAAAATCCGGCTCGCCGCCAAGCTGCACGATGCGCGCGGCGAGCATGTCCGCGTGCTGTTCTTCCTCGGTCGCGTGCTCGAGAAACTCGGCCGCCACCGATTCCGATTCGATCCCCTTCGCCATGAAGTAGTGCCGCTTGTAGCGCAGCACGCAAACAAGCTCGGTGGCGAGCGAATCGTTGAGCAGCTTGAGCACGGTTTCGCGGTCCGCGCCGTAGCCCGGCGTGACCGGGCCTTGCTCCAGATTGCGTCGCGCATCTTCGCGCACGCGTTTCAGATCGATCTCAAACGAAGCGTGTGACTTCGACATCTGACTCTCCTTCGAACGGTTGGCAGGCTGACTTGGGTTCGCGCGCGGTCGCGGACGGCGACTACCGGCCGCTAGCCGCGCAGCACGCCGAGCAGCAGCGTGACGACGAACACGACGAGGAAGACGTAAAACAGGATCTTGGCGATTTCCGCCGCGCCCGCCGCAATGCCGGTGAAGCCGAACACGGCGGCAATGAGCGCGATCACGAAAAAGACGATGGCGTAATGAAGCATGGCGTCGTTCTCCCGTTTTTCCCCCTGGATGCGGCTGATGTGGCAATTCGCTATGCGCAAGCAGCGGTCCCGAGCACGCGGACAATCTGGCGGAAAAATCGCGAATAGCCCTTGAAACAAGGGCTCGAAGCAGAATCGGGAGGGAGAGAAACGGCGTCAGGCACGCCGCGTGCTGGAGGAGGATTCCCTTAATCGTGGAGGAATCCCTCATGAAACGCCTGATTGCCTTGCTTCTCGTTGCCGCGTCGGCTGCGGCACTGGCCGCCTGCAACACCGTGGCGGGCGCTGGCCAGGATATTTCTTCAGGTGGTCACGCCATTTCGAACACCGCCGAGCAGGCGAAGTAAGCGGCGGGCCTCGGTGAAAAACGGCTGCGCTGTGCGCGCCGTTTTTCATCGTTTTGCGGCGAATCGAAGAAGAAAATCCAGTACCTGGCAAACACCTGGCAATCACCTGGCCATCCGGACAATCTGCGTGAATCGCAGATCGAATCAGTTTGTCCGGCGCCTGTCGTCGAAGAAAAACGAGAGTCCGACGCTGCCGAGAATCAGCACCGTCGCGACGATCGTCCCCGTGGTGATCGGCTCGCCCAGCATCACCGCGCCCAGCGCCACCGCCACCACCGGATTCACGTACATGCAGCTGCTCGCCACGAGCGGACTTGTCTGGCGAATCAGATAGCCATACGCGACATACGCGGCCATCGTGCCGATCAGCATCAGATAAACGAAGGCGACGAACGGCAGGAAGTGCAGCGTGCCCATGCGCTCGCCGGTGATCCACGCGACCATCGTCGAGATCGCACCGCCGAGGCCGATCTGCAAGGCCGTGGCGATGAAGAGATCGGACGGCAATTCGAGCCGTCCCGCCAGATGCGCGCCCACTGCCCAGAACAGCGCGCCGCCGAGAATCGCGAGCGACCCGCCCGCCGTGCCGCTCGCGCCGCCGCCGTGACTCAGAATGGCGATGCCGACGAGACCGAGCGCGACCGCCGCCCATTCGCCTTTCGCGACACGCCGGCCCGCAGCCGCTGCGATCAGCGTGGCGAACAAGGGAACGGTCGCGACCATCACGGCCGCCGTGCCGGTGCCGACCGTGCGCATGCCGTACGCGAGCATGCCGCTCGACAGCCCGACCAGCAGCGTGCCGACGACACCCGCGTTACGCACCTGCGCGAGCGTGGGCATGACGGGGCGTCGCCGCATCGCGAATACGAACAGACCGATGCCCGCCAGCAGGTTGCGCAGGCCCGAGAGCAAGAGCGGCGGAAACGAGCCGAGCGCGACGTGCACACCGAGATAGGTCGAGCCCCAGACGAAGTAGACGACCGCAAGCGACAGCGCGACGCGACCGCTGCGCGTCTGCGGCAGGCGCAGGGCGCGCGCACTGCGCCAGCACCAGGCGCCCGCCCGTATCAACGCTTGAAGGAGACCGAGAAGGAGCCCTTGTGCGAGCGACAAAGCAGTCTGGCCGGAAGGCAAACGGGGCAGCATCGTCAATGCTCCGTGGCGGCGCTGGAAGGGGAACGGACGAAGCACGGGCATCCCGCCGGACGTGGGACGGGACGAGCAAAGCGCGACGGCATGATGGAGGCGGAGAGCGGAGCGAAAGTGCGAGAGAGCGTGCCGATGAGGGCGAAGCTGAACGCGCCCGAAACACGATTGAAAGCTCGGACGGGCGCCACGCATTATGCAACAACGTGCTTCATTGCGGACGCCGCGCAGCGCCTTTATGCGTGGGGGCGCTGCGTGCGCGCAACGGTGTCCCGATCCGGGCGAAACGCAGCGTCGATCCGGCCGCCCTCGCCCCCGATTTTCGAGACCGTGCTAGGATGACACATCCTTTCGATTTACTTTCAGACGATTTTTCGTCCACTTTTTTGCTTCGTCGATACTGATGCGCCAATCGCCCCCGATCCTCGCCGTTTGCCCGCCGCCGCGCCCGTTGCGCGGCGCGGTCGTGCGCGCACGGGCGGCCCGCGCACCAGCACGCGCATTCGCTCGACGACGCCCGCGCCAACCCGGCCAGTCCACCGGCTACCACGCCCCGCAAGCCGCCGCCCGGCGCCCGCGCTGAACCACCCTCCGCTTCCGGAGCCGTTCGGCCAGGCTCCGGGCCGACGATCCCTCACCTCATCCCTTTCACTTTTCCGGATTGCCGGGAGAACCGCCATGTCCAAGAAAATCCGTTACCTGACCGAACTCGATCTCGCCCGCCTCGAAAAATGCGCCGCCGAACCTGGCGCCGCCCCGGCGCGCCAGGCCATGCTCGACGAGCTGCTCGAGCGCGCCGAGATCGTCGATGCGCACAAGGTCGCCTCGAACGTCGTCACCATGAATTCGCAGGTCACGCTCGTGAGCGAGCGCTCGGGCGAACCGGTGACTTTCACGGTCGTTTATCCGGCGGGCGCGAATGTCGAAGCCGGACGCCTGAACGTGTTCTCGCCGGCGGGCCTTGCGCTGCTCGGCGCGAAGCGCGGCGACACCGTGCGCTTCACGCCGCCGAGCGGCGCCGTCGAAACGCTCAAGATCGATCGCATCCTGTTTCAGCCCGAAGCCGCCGACGATTTTTCGCTCTAATCGCTCTAATAACGCGCAGCTTTCACCCGAAGCACGCGCGGCTTTGCGCCGTGGCTTCGCGGTTCTTCCACCACTTTTCCTCCCTCCCCAACAACGCGAAATCCGCGCGCATCGCTATATGAGCGCGCGCGCGAAACGCGCCGCGCCTGCCACATCGCGCGCGAATTCGCGCTTGCCAGATCGTCGCAGCGCGGTGTATCGTTTGGCCTGCTTACGCGGGGGTCCTGCGTCATGCGCCGCTTCGAACCATTCATACGAATGCTCAAGCTGCGTATTTCGCGGGTGAGAAATACCCTTTGAACCTGATCTGGATAATGCCAGCGCAGGGAAGCGTCCGGACTTCGCAGCACCATCGCCTTGCTTCATCCATCAAAGCGAAGTCCGTCCACGTTCCGTTTCGTCTCCTGCTAAGCCGTTGTTCCCCCACTGCTTCATGGAGAGAGAGACGCATGAACGCGAATCCCAAATTCATTTCCGCCAACGCGCACGTCGACGAAGCCGCGATCGCGCCGCTGCCCAATTCCCGCAAGATCTACGTCACCGGCTCGCAGCCCGACATCCGCGTGCCGATGCGCGAGATCACGCAAGCCGACACGCCCACGGGCTTCGGCGGCGAGAAGAATCCGCCGGTCTACGTCTACGACACCTCGGGTCCGTACACCGATCCCGAAGCGAAGATCGACATTCGCGCGGGTCTGCCTGCGCTGCGCCAGTCGTGGATCGAAAAGCGCGGCGACACCGAAGCGCTGCCTGGCCTCTCCTCCGACTACGGCCGCGAGCGCGCCGCCGATCCGGCCACGGCCGAACTGCGTTTCCCGGGCCTGCACCGCACGCCGCGCCGCGCCCAGGCCGGCAAGAACGTCACGCAGATGCACTACGCGCGTCAGGGCATCATCACGCCCGAAATGGAGTACATCGCGATCCGCGAAAACCAGCGTCGCGCCGAGTACCTCGAGAGCCTCAAGTCGAGCGGCCCGAACGGCGCAAAGCTCGCGGCAATGATGGGCCGCCAGCATCCGGGCCAGGCGTTCGGCGCAGCGGCGTTCGGCGCCGACGCGCTCAAGGAAATCACGCCTGAATTCGTGCGCGACGAGATCGCACGCGGCCGCGCGATCATCCCCGCGAACATCAACCACCCGGAAAGCGAACCGATGATCATCGGCCGCAACTTCCTCGTGAAGATCAACGCGAACATCGGCAACTCGGCGGTCACGTCGTCGATCGGCGAGGAAGTCGACAAGATGACGTGGGCGATCCGCTGGGGCGGCGACACGGTCATGGATCTGTCGACCGGCAAGCACATTCATGAAACGCGCGAGTGGATCATCCGCAATTCGCCGGTGCCGATCGGCACGGTGCCGATCTATCAGGCGCTCGAAAAGGTCAACGGCAAGGCCGAAGACCTCACGTGGGAAATGTTCCGCGACACGCTGATCGAGCAGGCCGAACAAGGCGTCGACTACTTCACGATTCACGCGGGCGTGCGTCTGCAATACGTGCCGCTCACGGCCAACCGCATGACGGGCATCGTCTCGCGCGGCGGTTCGATCATGGCCAAGTGGTGCCTCGCGCACCATAAGGAATCCTTCATTTACGAGCATTTCGAAGAGATCTGCGAAATCATGAAGGCCTACGACGTGAGCTTCTCGCTCGGCGACGGCCTGCGTCCCGGCTCGATCTACGACGCCAACGACGAAGCGCAGCTCGGCGAACTGAAGACGCTCGGCGAACTCACGCAGATCGCGTGGAAGCACGACGTGCAGGTGATGATCGAAGGCCCCGGCCACGTGCCGATGCAGCTCATCAAGGAGAACATGGATCTCCAGCTCGACTGGTGCAAGGAAGCGCCGTTCTACACGCTCGGGCCGCTGACCACCGACATCGCGCCGGGCTACGATCACATCACTTCGGGCATCGGCGCGGCGATGATCGGCTGGTTCGGCACGGCGATGCTCTGCTACGTCACGCCGAAGGAACACCTCGGCCTGCCGAACAAGGACGACGTGAAGGAAGGCATCATCACGTACAAGCTCGCGGCGCACGCGGCCGATCTCGCGAAGGGTCATCCGGGCGCGCAGGTGCGCGACAACGCGCTCTCGAAGGCGCGTTTCGAGTTCCGCTGGGAAGACCAGTTCAACCTCGGCCTCGATCCGGACAAGGCGCGTGAATTCCACGACGAAACGCTGCCGAAGGACTCGGCCAAGGTCGCGCACTTCTGCTCGATGTGCGGCCCGCACTTCTGCTCGATGAAGATCACGCAGGACGTGCGCGACTTCGCGGCGAAGCAAGGCATGAGCGACGACGAAGCCCTGAAAAAAGGCATGGAAGTGAAGGCCGTCGAGTTCGTCAAGCAAGGCGCGGAGATTTATCAGCGCCAGTAAGCGAAGCGGTTTTTCGCTGCGCCGCACGATGAAAATCGTCACGACGATCGTCGTGCGGCGCGCCGATACATTTTTTAACGACTCCGACAACTCGCTGACAAGCGCACACACCCTGATACGCGGCGTGTGGCTAGGATGGGTGTACTGGAGGTGCGAATCGGGCCTGCGATAGGCGGCGAGATCCGCATCGCATATCCGATTTCAAGGAGTCGACAATGAACGCGCTCGTCCGTCCCCGCATCCTACTCACGGCCGCCACGCTGGTCGCCGTGCTCGGCAGTCTCACTGCTTGTGACAACATGTCCCGACGCGATCGCGACACCGCCATCGGCGCGGGTGTCGGCGGCGCTGCGGGCGCCGTGATCGGCGGCAGCGCGCTGTCGACGGTGGGCGGCGCGGCGGTGGGCGGCATCATCGGCAATCAGGTCGGCAAGTAACCAGCGGTCTGCGCGAAGCATAACGACAACGTCGACAACCCCGACAGGCAGATCGCCGGCCAGCCCGGTTTCAGAGAGGATGCGCGGCGCATGGTTCCTTGGGACATGCGCCGCGCCTGTTTTTGAGCCGCGCCATTGCGTCGATGCCCTTGCCCGAAATATGCCGTTACGCGTGGGCAATACGCCGCGACGGCAACGCGAGTAAGCTCGATCGACTACGCCGCGATCCGCGCCGCGCCTCGGAGCCCGTCATGCAATACCCGTTTGCGTTTGTATCGATGCTGTCTTCGTCTGTGTCGGCTTGCCGCGCTTCCACGCCCGCGCGATACGTGAAGCGCGCCGCTTCGGCAGGCGCGGCCGTCACGCTGCTCGCGCTCTCGGGCTGCTACTACTACGCGCCATACGGCTACGCGCCCTACTCGTCCTACTCGCCGTACTACGCCGGCGCGGTGCCCGCCGCCGGCACGCAGCAGGAAACGTCGGCTTATCCAACGCAGCAATCGGCACAATCGACCTGGACCGCGGCGCCCAACCCCGCGCCCGCCGCGATTCCCGACGCGCAGTATCCCGGTTCGCTCACGGCCACGCCGCCGGTCGTCGTCGCCGCGCCCGTGTGGCCGGTCTGGCCTGCGTACTATCCGGCTTATCCGGCCTGGCCCGCCTACTATTCGTATCCCGCATGGGGCTGGGGCGCGCCGTCGATCTCGTTCGGCTTCGGCTACTGGGGCGGCGGCGGACACTGGCATCGCTGATCGCGCGGCATCGCATCCGCACTCGAACCGCTGCCCCTCCCGCGCGCCCGGCCCGCACACGACCGTACTTTCCCTCCTTGACGCTCCGCGCCCATTTTCTATCCTGCTTAGGGGCACCGGGGATTGAAGCACTGCCTTAACTACATCGCCCTCCTTCTCGACGACGCACGCCGCCGCGCGCCGTCCGCCCCGCCGACGCCACGCCCGGCACGCCTTGCGCCCACGCATCGATGCGCCGATACGAACCAGCACAAAGGAGACGTCATGTTTCATCAGCTGTTGACACCCATCGGCAACTCGCTGCTCTTGTCGTTCATCGTGGCGGTGTTGCCGATCGCCGTGGTGCTCGTCCTGCTCGGCTGGGCGCGCCGCCCCGCGTGGCAGGCTTCGCTCGCGGGCCTCGTCGTCGGGCTGATCGTGGCCATCGCGGGCTGGCAGTTCCCGGTCAATCTGGCGGTGAGCGCGGTGCTCAACGGCGTGGTGTTCGCGCTGTGGCCGGTCATGTGGATCGTGGTCACGGCCATCCTGCTCTACAACATCGCGCTGCGTTCGGGGCGCTTCGCGGCGTTCCGCATGTGGCTGCTCGACAATCTGCCGAACGACCGGCGCATCGTGCTCGTCGTGGTGGGGTTCTCGTTCGGCGCGCTGTTCGAAGGCATTTCGGGCTTCGGCACGCCGATCGCGATCACGAGTTCGCTGCTCATCATGCTCGGCTTCCCGACGCTCGAAGCGCTCACTTTCACGCTGATCTTCAACACCGCGCCGGTGGCGTTCGGCGCGCTCGGCGTGCCGATCACCGTGCTCGGCGCGGTCACGCATCTGCCCGCCGACGTGCTCGGCCAGATGGTCGGCCGCCAGTTGCCGTTCTTCGCCCTGCTGCTGCCGTTCTACGTGATCGCGATCTACGCGGGCGTGGGCGGCATGCTGCGCATCTGGCCGGTGCTGCTGGTCTCGGGCGGCAGTTTCGCGATCACGCAGTTCGTCACCGCGAACTTCATCAACTACAGCCTGACCGACGTGCTGTCGTCGCTCGTTTCGCTGATCCTGACCATCGTGTTTCTGCGCGTCTGGAAACCCGCGCCCGATCCCGCCTTCGAGATCAAGGTCGACCGCGCGAAGGAAGTGCGCGGCGCCGTCTCGGGCGCGCAAGGCTGGTATCCGTGGATCATCGTGGCCGTCGTGGTGATTCTCTGGACCGTGGCGAAGGTGTTCGCGATCGGCGACGTGAAAGTGCCGTGGCCGGGTCTCGACAAGGCCGTCTTCATCACGCTCTACAAGACGCCGTACGGCGCGATCTGGGACTTCCAGCCGCTCGCCACGGGCACCGCGATCCTCGTGGCGGCGATCATCACGGCCTTCGTCGTGCGGCTTAAACCCGCCGACTTCGGCGGCGCGATCGTCGACACGTGGGTGCAGACGCGCATCGCCATTCTCACGGTGGCGACCATCGTCGGGCTCGCGTTTCTGATGAACTACTCGGGCCTCACCTACACGCTCGGGCTCGGCGTGGCGTCGGTGGGCGCGTTCTTCCCGCTGGTGTCCGCGTTCCTCGGCTGGGTCGCCGTGTTCCTCTCGGGCAGCGACACCTCGGGCAACGCGCTGTTCGGCAACCTGCAGGTGGTGGCCGCGCAGCAGCTCAACCTCAATCCCGTGCTGATGGCGGCGACCAACTCGTCGGGCGGCGTGATGGGCAAGATGATCTCGCCGCAGAACATCGCGACGGGCGTCGCAACCACCGAGCTCAAGGGCAAGGAAGGCCACGTCTTCGCACGCACCTTCAAGCATTCGATCCTGATGACGGTGCTGCTCGGCCTGCTCGTCTGGCTCCAGCAGAACGTCTTCACGTGGATGATTCCGCCGCACTGAGCGCGCGATACTCCGCAGCAAAATAAAAAGCCCGCCTGCTTGACGCAGGCGGGCTTTTTAACGATCGCGGACCGGACGAAGGCGACGGACAGCGCGCCTTCGTCCGGTTGCAAATCGCTTAGTGCAGCTCTTCGACCATCAGGCCCATGATCTCGCGCGCCGGGCGCGACGAGTCGATCTGGCCTTTGTCGTCGACCACGGCGATGCGGGTCTGGTTCTCGGTCACGGCGCGCACGTTCACCTTGTACTGCTTGGCGATCTTTTCCTTGCGGCCATGGAAGATCTGGTTCCAGAAGCCCTGTTCCGCCGACGTCATATCCTGCGGATCGACGTAGCGCACGTAGTAGATGCCCTTCGAGCGGTCGCGGTCGTCCACGGTGAAGTTGGCGCGATCGAGCGCGACGCCCACACGCAGCCACGCGCGGTCATACGGCTCGCCGAGCGTGAGTTCGCTCGACGTGTACTGACCCGACGTGTTACCGGTCGGCGTGGACGGCTGGCTCTGACCCACGGCTGCGGCGTTCTGCGCGGCGATGGCGGCGGCGGCCGCGTCCGGTGCCTTCGACTTCGCGTCCTTGGCGTTGGCCTTCGCGTCGACGTCCTTCGCGACCTGCGCGTCGGGCACGCCCGGCTTGGCGTTCGCGAGCGTCATCATCAGGCGCTTCAGGTATTCCTGCTCGAGCGCCGGATCGTTGGGCTTCGGCACCCACTTGCTGGTCTCGTTGTTGGTGCCCGACAGCTGCTCGCTCAGCCCCTTCTGGCTGATGAACACATACGTGCCGCCCGTGGGCGACGTTTCGAGGCGCGTGCGGTACTTGTTGCGCTCGGCCGTGACGTACGAGTTGCCCGTGGCCCACGACAGCGTGTTGCGGATCAGACCGTCGTTGATCTTCGGATGGGTTTCGTTCCAGTCCGTTTCCATCACGCCCTTGTCGCGCTGGTCGACGACCAGCAGGAAGCCTTGTTCCTGCCAGAAGCGGCGGACCTGGGCCCAGACGTCGGCGGGCGTGCGGCTGTCGATGACGAGCCAGCTTTCCGTGCCGTCACGCTGGATGTGCATGCCCGGAACCTGCGGCAGCACCTGGGTCTGCTGGTCGGACGACGGCGCGTCGCTCTGGACCTGCTTGAGCGTGGACAGCGAGGCCTCGCCGCCCTGCGGCGCCACCGAACGCTGGTCGGACGTTTCGTCCAGCAAGTTCGGCGGTACAGCCAGCGACGCCTGCTTCGCCTTGGCGTCGCTGCGGTAATCGATCTTGTTCGGCGACGGCGAACTGCAGCCGGCGACCAACCCGCCCGCCATCAGGAGCGCAAAGGCGCGTGCGGCAAGACGTTGATGAAAATCACTCATGTTCGGGTAATCCCTTCGGCTTAGGCCACGTCCGGTTTCGTGGATCAACCAAACATTTTACCGGCGACTCGGCGTGATGTGCAAAAAGCCGGGGGCGACAACGCCGCTTGAAACGCTTTCCTCGCGCGCAACGCCCTGTCCGCGCGGCCTTTACCGGCATTTCCCGTAATCAAATTAACGTTTATCAACATTCGGTAAGCCTTGCCGATTGTGCCCTTTTGCTCAGCTTTTCCTTACAAATCAAGCGACTGCGGGTTCTATCGAGGTTCGCTCGAGTTTGCGCAGTGCGGTGTCGCGCGTTCGGTGGGCTTGCCTGAAAGGGCCCGGTGCTACTTTTCTCAAAAAGAAAAGAAACATCTCGAAAAAAGAATCTAACGGAGAGAAATATGACAACTTGCAGCCTCACCGAGGCGGGCCGCGTCACGTCTGTCGCCCGCGCAGTTACCTGCGCACTCGTGTGCCTGGCCGGTCTGCCCGCCGTCGCGCACGCCGCGCTCGGCGACATCGCCCCCGCCGCCGAAGCCGCCTCGCCGCCCGCGCACAGCGTCGCGGGCGGCGAGGCGCGGATGGCGAGCTACACCGATGCCGCGGGCACGACCGTCAACGTCTACATCGACGCCCGCAGCCGGCGGATCTTCGCCTACACCTGGCAAGGCCCGGCGACGCCCAATCTCGACACACTCCTCGGCCCGTACGCCGCCACCTGGCACAGCGGCGCGGCAGCGCTGCACGCCGCCGGCGGCGACGAACTGCACGCCGCGCGCGTGGAAACGCCATCGGTCATCGTCGAAACCGGCGGTCACATGCGCGGTTACATCGGGCGCGCGTGGCTGCCCGGCGCGCTGCCCGTCGGCATCACTGAGAGGGCACTGCAATGAACGCACATGAACTTCCAGCGCGGGCACAAGAGTCTGCGCCATCCCGCCGCCGCATGCGCCTGCTCGCTTGCGCGAGCGTCCTTGGGCTCGCGCTGAGCGTCACGCTCGTCGCCTGCGGCGGCGGCGGGGGCGATGGCGGCGGCAACGGCGCGGGCAGTCCGCCCGCCCCCAGCGCGACCGCCGCGCCTACCGCCGTCAAACCTGCGGCCACGCCCGCGCCGAACACCAGCAATACGAGCGTGCCGCCGTCGAGCACGCCCAACGTGCATCCCGTGAGCGTCGCGGCCACGCCCAGCTCGACGCGCAACATGCTCACCACGACCGTGACCGTCTGCGTGCCGGGCACGAACACCTGCGCGACCATCGGCAACGTGCAGGTGGACACCGGTTCGCAGGGCCTGCGGCTGCTCGCTTCCGCGCTGCCCGCCGGACTGAATCTGCCCGCCGTGTCGGCGGGCGGCGGCCAGGCCATCGCGGGCGAATGCGCGGGCTTCGGCAGCGGCTACACCTGGGGCGCCGTGCGCAGCGCCGACGTGCGGCTCGCGGGCGAAGTGGCGTCCGCGCTGCCGATCCAGGTGATCGCCGACCCGGCCGTGCCCGCCACGCCGAGCGCCTGCCAGGGCCGCGGCCTCGCGATGCTGACGCCCGGGACGCTGCGCGCGAACGGCATCCTCGGCGTCGGTCCGTTCGATGCCGACTGCGGCGCGTCGTGCGTCAATCAGGCGTCGGGATCGTGGTACTACGCGTGCGCGTCGGGCACTTGCGCGGCCAGCGCGCAGCCGCTCGCGCAGCAGGTGCGCAACCCCGTCGCCGCCTTCGCCACCGACAACAACGGCGTCGTGCTCGACCTGCCCGCGGTGGCCGCGACCGGCGCATCGAGCGTGTCCGGATCGCTGATCTTCGGCATCGGCTCGCAGTCGAACAACGCGCTCGGCGGCGCGACTGTGCTGCGCGCGAACACCGTGACGGGCTTCGTCTCGACCACCACCTCGGACGGCAGCGTCTACGCGCAAAGCTATCTGGACAGCGGCTCGAACGGATTCTTCTTCGCCAACGCGACGCTCACGCGCTGCGGCGTCTGGTACTGCCCGTCATCGCCGCAAAGTCTCAGCGCGACGATCAAGGGCATCGACGGCACCGGCGCGCCCGCCGCGCTTTCGATCGACAGCGCGCAGACGCTCTTCGCGAGCGGCAACTGGGCGTTCGCGAATCTGGCGGGCTACAACGGCCATGCGTTCGGATGGGGCCTGCCGTTTTTCTTCGGCAAGCGCGTCTATACGGCGATCGAGGCCCAGGCGACGCCGGTGGGCGCGGGACCGTACTTCGCGTTCTGATGACGAGGGGGAAAACGGAGCGAGGCGCGCGCAGCGCGCCTCGTCATGATGGACGAAACGTGCTTAGTCTTGCGCGCTGGCGTCGGAAGCCGGCGTGGTCTTCGCGAGCGCGGCCGGCGCGAGCCAGTGGAACGACGTGAGGCTGCCGGTGTGATCGTAGGTGCACTCGGCGGCGGTGGCCGTGGGCGGCGCCTTGTGCAGGCCGAGTTTGCGGGCGATCAGCTCGACGGGCGTGGAGGGCTTGGCTTCCGCTGCATGCGTCGACGAAGCGCCCGACGCAGCCGAAGCCGCCGACGCCACCGCAGCACTCGAAGCACCCGTAGCCGCATGTGCCCCGCTCGCAGCCACAGCCGCCGATGCGGCGACCGCCTCCGACGCCGGCAACGCGCCGCGTTCGAGATGCCCTTCGATCACCACGCGTTCGCCGCGATACGCCACGGCGGTATGCGTGACGGAGAGTTCGCCCAGCGACGCCTGGTTCAGCCGCGTGCGCATCTCCTGCTCGCAGGCGCCCGGATTCTGATACTGCGCGACGCATCCCGCGAGCAGGGTAACGCCGGCCGCAAGGCCGACGAGGCTGACATTCCGTTTATTCATCGCTCTTTCATGCGCTCGAAGCGCGGTTCGGTTTTCAGGCTGCGGCAATTGTAGCCTACGGTAGGCCGCGCCCTCCGTCGAAGCGATGCGCGGCGGCGCGGGCCTGCTATCATCGCTGCTGTATATCCGTACAGTGCCGCGCGTGCTTCCCGACTCCCCCGATCCGTTCTATTACCTCGCAAACTTCGAGCGTGCGCTCGGCTGGCTCGACGCGCGCTGCGCCGACCTGTTCGACGACGGGGAACGCCGCTTCCTGCGCGAATTCGTCGCCCTGCCGCGCGCCTCGCGTGCGTTGTTCGTGCGCATGCTGATGCGCAAAGGCCCGGATTTTCGCGTCAGCAAGCTCGATTACGCCGAAATCGGCTGCCCGCGCGAAGCCGCTGCGCCGCTGGTGGCGGGCGGCTGGCTCGACGGCGCGCCCGTGCTCGCTTTCGATGCGCTCGCGGCAATCGTCACGAAGGCGGAATTGCTGGCGCTCGCTGCGCACCTCGCGCAAGTCACCCATGAGCCCGACCTGGCCGACACCGCCAACGCGCCATCGCACGCAGCCGCCGTGCAAGCGCTCAACGCGCTCGACAAACGCAGCGCCACGCGCGCCGCCACGCTTGCCGCGCTCGACGCTCTCGCGCCCGACGCACGCGAATGGGCCGCGTGGTTCCCCGCTTCCGCCGACGCCGTGTTCCGCTTCAACGCTGCGCCGCTGTGCGAGCGCCTGCGCCTGATGTTCTTCGGCAATCTGCGCCAGGACTGGACCGAGTTCGTGCTCGCCGATCTGGGCGTCTATCGCTACGAGCAGGTGCCGCTCGATGCGGCGTCGCGCGCGTTCCAGCAGCGCACCGACATCGACGCCTATCTCGCCCTGCGCGATTGCCGCGAAGCGCTCGATCTCGCCGACGATCCGGTCGCGGGCCTCGCGTACGCGCTCGATACGCTCGACGCTCTCGCGCCCCGCACGCACGGCAATGCGTGGCTGCGCGCGCGTCACGACCGTCTGCGCCACGCCGTGGGGCTCGCCGCCGAGCGCGCCAGCGAAGCCGACCTCGCGTGGCGCGCCTACGTGGACAGCGCGCATCCGGAGTCGCGCTACCGGCGCGTGCGCGTGCTCGAACAACTCGCGCGCCGCGACGAAGCCGTGGCCCTCGCGCAGGCGATTGCCGCCGCGCCGGCGAACGAGGAAGAGGCGCAACGCGCGGCGCGCACGCTCGGCCGCCTGCTGCGCACACGCGCGAAAAAACACGCAAGCCAAGCGGACGACACCGCCGCGTCCACCCACGCGAAGCTCTCGCTGACCTTGCCCGCCGCGTGGGCGGCTCTGCGCGTGGAAGAAGCATCGCGCCGCGCGCTCAGCACCGACGACGCGCCCGTGTTCTACGTCGAGAACACGCTAATCACCAGTCTGTTCGGCCTGCTCTGCTGGCCCGCGCTGTTCGCGCCGCTGCCGGGCGCGTTCTTCCATCCTTTCCAGCGCGGCCCTGCCGACCTCCACGCCGCCGATTTCGTCAGTCGGCGCGCCGAGCGCTTCGCGGCCTGTCTCGCCGAACTCGACGACGGCCGCTATCGCGAGACCATCTTCGCCCGCTTCGGCGAGAAATACGGCGTCCAGTCGCCCTACGTCGCGTGGCCCGCGCTCGACGACACGCTGCTCACGCTCGCGCTCGACTGCTTTCCGGCCGCGCATCTGCGTCTGTGGTTCGAGCGTCTGTTGCGCGAACCCGCCGCCAACCGCTCGGGTCTGCCCGACCTCGTGCGCTTCTGGCCGCGCGAACGCCGCTACGAGCTGATCGAGGTGAAAGGCCCCGGCGACCGCCTGCAGGACAACCAGCGCCGCTGGCTCGCCTATTGCGCGTCGCACGGCATGCCCGTCACGGTGCTGCAGGCGCGCTGGGCCCGCGAAGATAGCGACGAGCGCGAAGAAAGCGATAGCGGCACGCTCGCGTCCCACCCGGAAACAGCGCGATGAGCTACACGGTCGCCGTGCGCACGCTCTGCGAGTTCACCGCGAAGCGCGGCGACCTCGACCTGCGCTTCACGCCATCGCCCGACGCGAGCGAAGGCCGCGCCGGGCATGCCGCCATCGCCGCGCGCCGCCCCTCGGGCTACGAAACCGAAATCGCGCTGACCGGCACCGTCGGCACGCTGACCGTGCGCGGCCGCGCCGATGGCTACGATCCCGCGCAACGCCGGCTCGAAGAGTTCAAGACCTATCGCGGCGATCTCGACGCCATGCGCGAAAACCACCGCGCGCTGCACTGGGCGCAACTGCGCGTCTATGGCGCGCTGATGTGCGAGAAGCGGGCGCTCGACACGATCGAACTCGCGCTCGTGTACTACGACATCGCCTCGGGCCGCGAAACCGCACTCACCGAACAGGCCAGCGCCACCGATTTGCGCGCCACGTTCGAGTCGCAGTGCGCGCGATTTTCCGCATGGGCCGAACAGGAAAGCGCGCATCGCAGCGCGCGCGACGCGGCGCTCGCCGCGCTGCAACTGCCGCACGCGGACTTCCGTCACGGCCAGCGCGATCTCGCCGAAGCGGTCTGGCGCGCGGCCACACAAGCACGCTGCCTGCTGGCGCAAGCGCCCACCGGCATCGGCAAGACGATCGGCACGCTGTTTCCGCAATTGAAGGCGTGTCCGCGCGCGGGCATCGACAAGGTGCTGTTTCTGAGCGCGAAAAGCTCGGGGCGCCAGCTCGCGCTCGATGCACTCGCGACGCTGACGCGCACGCAAGAAGACACAGCGCTGCCGCTGCGCGTGCTCGAACTCGTCGCGCGCGACAAGGCCTGCGAGCATCCCGAACTGGCGTGTCATGGCGAATCGTGTCCGCTTGCGCGCGGCTTCTACGACCGCCTGCCTGCCGCGCGCTCGGCGGCGCTCGCGCGCGTGCGGCTCGATCGCGCCACGCTGCGCGACGTCGCGCGCGATCACGCGGTCTGTCCGTATTACCTCGGCCAGGAACTCGCGCGCTGGAGCGACGTGATCGTCGGCGACTACAACTACTACTTCGACGTGAGCGCCATGCTGTTCATGCTCGCCGCGCACAATCAATGGCGCGCGAGCCTGCTCGTCGACGAAGCGCACAACCTGCCCGAACGCGCCCGCGCGATGTACTCGGCGGAACTCGTGCAGACGCGGCTCGACGCCGTGAAGCGCGGCGCGAGCGCGCCGGTCAAGCGCGCGCTCACCCGCCTCACGCGCCACTGGAACACCGAAAACGCCGTGCAGCCGCACGCGTGGCGCGCGAGCGACGCGTTGCCCGACGCCCTGATCGCCGCGCTCGGCGACGTGATCGGCGCGATCGGCGATCAACTCGCGGAGCCCGCGCTCGTGCGCGATCCCGAACTCGAACGTTTTTACTTTGACGCGCTGCATTTCCTGCGCATCGCCGAGCGCTTCGATCAGCATTCGATCTTCGACGTCACGCCGCTGCCCGCCGCGAGCAACGCGAAGCGCACGCGCTCCGCGCTCTGCATCCGCAACATCGTGCCCGCGGGCGCGTTACGTCCACGTGTGGCGGCGGCGCACAGCGTCACGCTGTTTTCCGCCACGCTCGCGCCGACGCACTATTACGCCGACATGCTCGGTCTGCCCGCGAATACGGTGAACGTCGAGATCGGCACGCCGTTTCGCGCGGAACAACTCGACGTTCAGATCGCGCGCGACATTTCCACGCGCTACAAGGACCGCGAGCGCTCGCTCGACGCGCTGGTCACGCGCGTCGCCGCGCAATATGCGCAGCGCCCGGGCAACTATCTGTGTTTCTTCAGCAGCTACGCGTATCTGCAAAGCGCCGCCGATACCTTCGTCGCGCGTCATCCTCATGTACCGGTGTGGATGCAGTCGCGCACGATGGATGAAGCGCAGCAGCAGGACTTCGTCGCACGCTTCGTGGAAGGCGGCAGCGGCGTGGGCTTCGCGGTGCTCGGCGGCGCGTTCGGCGAAGGCATCGACCTGCCGGGCACGCGGCTGATCGGCACCTTCATCGCCACGCTCGGCATGCCGCAGGTGAACCCCGTGAACGAAGCGATCCGCGCGCGCATGGACGCGCTCTATGGCGCGGGCTTCGACTACACCTATCTGATTCCCGGTCTGCGCAAGGTCGTGCAGGCGGCCGGCCGCGTGATCCGCACCGAGCGCGACAGCGGCGTGGTGCATCTGCTCGACGACCGCTTTGCGCGGCCCGACGTGCGCGCGCTGCTGCCTGCCTGGTGGGAAGTCGGCTAACCGCCATTCATCAGTATGCCGAACTATCTTGCGACCATGAAAAACCGGCGCCGCACGCGACGCCGGTTTCCACGCGAGCGCTTCTAGCGCATATCGATCACACCGATCACGCCGATTTCGACTTGCCCGCGCCCTTGCCGTTCTTCTTCGGAGGCGGCGGCGGATCGCCCTCGGCGTCGTCGGCGGCAATCTCGGGCGCGACTTCATTGACGTCGGGTTTCGCGCCTTTGCCGTCACCCTTCGCCTTCTTCGCGGCCTTGCCTTCCTTCACATCGGGCGGCACCGCGATCTTGTTGATGGTGACTTCTTCTGCGCTCGCGTCGTAGCCCAGTTCGACCGTATCGCCCGATTGCAGCGCGTCGCCGAGTATCTCCTTCGCGAGCCGCGTTTCCACTTCCTGGCGAATCTGCCGCTTGAGTTCGCGCGCGCCGAATTCCGGTTGATACCCCACCTCCACCAGATGATCGACAAGCGCCTCGCTCATCTTCAGCGTGATGCCCTGCGCCGCCGCCGTGCGCGTCACGCGGTCGAGCTGGATCTGCACGATATTGCGGATGTTGTCTTTCGAGAGCGCATGGAAAACGATGATCTCGTCGATGCGATTGAGGAACTCCGGACGGAAGTGGCCCTTGAGCACTTTCATCAACTCGCCGCGCACATCCTTGTCGCTCTTGCGCTTCGCCTCGGGCTGCTCCAGATTCTCCATGATGATCTGCGCACCCAGATTGCTCGTGGCGATGATGATCGTATTGCTGAAGTCCACGACGCGACCTTTGCCGTCGGTGAGGCGGCCGTCGTCGAACACCTGTAGCAGCACGTTATAGACGTCGGGGTGCGCCTTCTCGATCTCGTCGAGCAGAATCACGCAGTACGGCCGCCGACGCACGCGCTCGGTCAGTTGGCCGCCCTCGTCGTAGCCCACGTAACCCGGCGGCGCACCAATCAACCGCGCGACCGCGTGCCGCTCCATGTACTCGCTCATGTCGATGCGCACGATCGCCTGCTCGTCGCCGAACACGGTTTCGGCCAGCGCCTTCGCGAGTTCGGTCTTGCCGACGCCTGTCGGCCCGAGAAACAGGAACGTGGCAATCGGCCGATGCTCCTGACCGAGCCCCGCGCGCGACAGACGCACCGCATCGCTCACGGCCACCACCGCATCGCTCTGCCCGACCACGCGCTCGCGCAGTGTCTCTTCCATCTTGAGCAGCTTCTGGCGCTCTTCCTGCGTGAGATCGGCGACCGGAATGCCGGTCAGGCGCGACACGACTTCCGCGATCGACGCCACCGTCACTTCGAGCGTTTCCGAACCGGTCTTGCGCTGCCACGCCTCGGTGAGATCGTCGAGCTTCGTTTGCTTTTCCTTGATGCGTTCCTCGAAATTCTTCGCTTCGTCGTAGCGCTTGCGCGAGGACGCATAGTCCTGCTCGCGCTTGAGCTGCACGATTTCCGCTTCGAGCTCCTGGATATCGGCAGGCCGCGAAGTCGCGCCGATCCGCACGCGCGCGGCCGCCTGATCGATCAGGTCGATCGCCTTGTCGGGCAGGAAACGCGAGGTGATATAGCGGTCCGACAATTCGGCGGCGGCCACGAACGCGTCGTCGGCGAACGTGACCTGATGGTGCGCTTCCAGTTTGTCGCGCAGGCCGCGCAAGATCACGATGGTCTGCTCGACCGTGGGCTCGGGCACCAGCACGGGTTGAAAGCGCCGTTCGAGCGCCGCGTCTTTCTCGATGTACTTCTGATATTCGTTGAGCGTGGTCGCGCCGATCAGGCTCAGCTCGCCGCGCGCGAGCGCGGGCTTGAGCACGTTCGCGATATCGAGCCCGCCTTCGCCGCCGCCCTGCCCCGCGCCGACGATGGTGTGCAGTTCGTCGATGAAGAGAATCAGCTCGTCGTTCTTCGCGGTCACTTCGTCGATCAACTGCTTGGCGCGCTCCTCGAATTCGCCGCGGTACTTCGCGCCCGCGACCATCGAATTGATGTTGACCTCGACGAGCCGTTTGCCGCGCAACACTTCCGGCACGTCGCCATTGACGATGCGCTGCGCGAGCCCTTCGACGATCGCGGTCTTGCCCACGCCAGGCTCGCCGATCAGCACCGGATTATTCTTCTTGCGGCGCGCGAGCACCTCGATCGTGTTCTCGATTTCCTGCGCGCGGCCCAGCACCGGATCGAGCTTGCCCTGCCGCGCCATGGCCGTGAGATCGCGGCCAAACTTGTCGAGCGTGGGCGTGTTCGTGGGCGCATCCACGCGACCGTCTTCCGCGCCCTTGCCGACCACTTTCACCACCTTCTGGCGCAGCGCCTCGGGCGTCACGCCATACTTCTTGAGCAGCGTGCCCGCGATGCTGTCCGGCACCGCCGCGAGGCCGATCAGTAAATGCTCGGGGCCGACGTATGAATGGCCGAGATCGCGCGACGCCTGAAACGCGAACTGAAACGCCTTCTTCAGACGCGGCGAGATCGTCATCTTGTCGATGGCTGCGTCTTCGCGCGCGGTGCCTTGCTGCGCGTGCGCGTCGATATAGCCCTTGATGTCCTGCGGCGAGAGCTTGAGTTCCTTGAGCAGCGCCGCGCACACGTCCGTGTCGGCGAGCACGTAAAGCAGGTGCTCGGTGTCGAGTTCGGTGCGACGCAATTCGTGCGCTTTCTCGGCGGCCCGCTGGAGAATTTCGAGTGTCTGCTCGCTGAAGGCATCGGTCGCGTCGACCGACTCGCGCGGCACTTCGGCGGAGAAGCCGTGATCGTCGTCGACATCGTGGCCGCCGCCTTCCATGCCGCCGAAGAAGCGCGACAAACCGCCGCCGCCCAGCAGCGAATCGAATGGATTGAGCATGCTTTGATGCCGCATCAGCTGGCGATAGTCGTAGTCGCAGATCGACATCGACTTGCGCTCGCCGTTTTGCACGACGGTCACGCGCGCGACAGCGGGTCGCGCATTGCAGATTTCACAGAGGGTAGGCATGGCGGACTTGTCTCCTGTTCGGCGCCGTGCCGCAGCGCGCGGAACGGCACGACGCAACGCGGGTTGCGCCGGAAAAGTGACAGAGCGGCGATGTCGCGCGAGGCGCGCAACACCTTGACGAAGATGGCCGGCGCGCGGCGTAAGTAACGCGCCAGCGGTACACGGCGGATCGATTGTGGCAGGATTCCTGGCCGCATGTATCGAAGCTGCATCAAGCGCACGCATTGCTGCGCGCCGCGCAATAGATCGCGCGACCGCACACGGCTGCGTTCATCATGCCTGCGGCAATCGCTTCATGAAAGGCGCGTGACACCGATAAAAGAAAACGGGCGGCACCGATGGTCCGCCCGTTCATTTTCAATGCATTTACCGCACGTTCGTCGCATAGTCGATGCCAACTTCATGTGACGAAAACCACGTTTGCTATCGTCTGCGGTTTCGTCAGCGACGATTCGATCCTGACACCACATCGACCCACACGGCGAGCACGAGAATGCCGCCCTTCACGATCATCTGCCAGTACGCGTCCACGTCGAGCATCGACATGCCGTTGTCGAGACTCGCCATCACGAGTGCGCCGATCAGCGCGCCATAGACCGTGCCCGAACCGCCGCGCATCGAGGTGCCGCCGATGAAGCACGCCGCGATCGCATCGAGTTCGCCCATCGTGCCCGCAGACGGCGAGCCCGCCGCGAGACGCGCCGTGTTGACCATGCCCGCGACGGCGCACATGAGGCCCATCAGCGCGAAGATGGCGAGCTTCACGCGATTCGTGTTGACGCCCGAAAGACGCGTCGCTTCGAGATTCGAACCGACTGCGTAGATGCGGCGGCCGAACACCGTCTGCGTCGCCACCCACGTAAAGATGCCGAGCAGCGCGAGCAGCAGCAGCACCGGCACGGGAATACCGCCGTAGCTGTCGAGCATTACCACGAAAGCCAGCACAATCGCACCGGCACCGACGATCTTCACCGCGTCCTGCCAGAGCGGCACCACACTCAACTGATAGCGCCGGCGATTCGCACGCTGACGCACGGTCAGCACTGCCAGCAGCACGAACAGCGCGAACGCGATGACATCGCCCGCGACACGCGGCAAATAGCCTTGCCCGATAAATACAAAGGAATCCGAAACAGGTGCGATCGTCGATCCGCCGGTAATGCCGAGCAGCACGCCGCGAAACGCCAGCATGCCGCCGAGACCGACGATAAACGACGGCACGCGCCGATACGTCGACCACCAGCCGTTGAAGAGCCCGATCAGCACGCCGAGCGCGAGCACCACGGGCACGGTCGCGCCGATCGGCCAGTGACGGTTCACGTCGAGGATCGCCGCCACGCCGCCGAGCAGGCCGAGCAGCGAGCCCACCGACAAATCGATCTCGCCCGCGATGATGACGAACACCATCCCGCACGCGAGCATGCCGGTAATCGACATCTGCCGCAGCAGGTTCGAGACGTTGCGCGGCGTGACGAACGCGCCGTGCGTGAGCACCGAGAAGAACACCCAGATCGCCGCGACGGCGAGCAGCAAGGCGAGAATCTTGTAGCGCGCAAACAGCTGCTGAAAGCGCAGGCCGAGCCCGCTGCCACCGGGCAACTGGTCATCGCACGCGGCGGGGGTCGTGACGTCTGGGGTCATGCTGCACTCTCTGCAATGGGTTGGGCGCGCGCACTCTGAATCGCGGCGCCGAGAATGTGTTCCTGCGTGAGACCTTCGTTGACGAAATCGCCGCGCAATTCGCCCTCGCCGATCACCAGCACGCGGTCGCTCACGCCAAGCACTTCCGGCAGCTCGGACGACACCATCACGATGGCCACGCCGCGCTTCGCGAGCTGGAACATGAGCTTGTAGATCTCGTACTTCGCGCCGACGTCCACGCCACGCGTGGGTTCGTCGAGGATCAGCACCTTAGGGTCGGTCAGCAGCATCTTGGTGAGCACGGCCTTCTGCTGATTGCCGCCCGAAAGGCTCGCGATCGACAGCATGGGATTGGCCGCACGCACCGAAAGACGCTGCATTTCGGTGCGGATCGTGTCGAGTTCGGCGGCGGCGTCGATGCGTCCGCGCTTCGAAAAACGCTCCAGCACCGAGAGCGTGATGTTGTGGCCCACGCCCAGTTGCGGCACGATGCCGTGACGCTTGCGATCCTCCGGCACCATGGCGATGCCCGCGCGAATCGCGTCGAGCGGCGAACCGATCCTGAGCGTCTTGCCTTCGAGCACCACGGTCGCCGAACACGCGCCCGCATACGCGCCGAAGATCGCCTGCATGGTCTCCGTGCGCCCCGCGCCCACGAGCCCGGCCACGCCGAGTATCTCGCCGCGCCGCACCGAGAAGGAGACGTCGTCCACGCGTTTGCGGCGCGGATTGGTCACGTCGTAGCAGGTCACGTTGCGGGCTTCGAACACCACCTCGCCGATGTCGTGCGGCTCGCGTGGAAAGAGATTCTTGATCTCGCGGCCCACCATCATCGCGATCACGCGGTCGGTCGTGAGCGAGGCCATCGGCTCGGTCGCCACGTGCTTGCCGTCGCGGATCACGCTCACCGTGTCGCAGACCGCTTCGACTTCGTCGAGCTTGTGCGAGATGTACACGCAGGCCACGCCGCGACGCTTCAGATCGCGCACGATGTCGAGCAGGATCTTCGTCTCCGCCGCCGTGAGCGACGACGACGGCTCGTCGAGAATCAGCAGCTTCGCGCGCTTGTTGAGCGCCTTCGCAATTTCGATCAATTGCTGATGGCCGCCGCCGTAATTCATCACCGGCTGGGCGACGTTGATGGCGTCGATGTTCAGCTCGCGCAGCAATTCATCCGCGCGCCGGTACATCGCCGCGTAATTCATGCGGCCGCCGGGCAGCGTGATTTCATTGCCGAGAAAGATGTTCTCGGCCACCGACAATTCCGGCACGAGCATCAGTTCCTGATGGATGATGACGATGCCCGCGCGCTCGGTGTCGCGCACGCTGTGCGCTTCGAGCGGCGCGCCTTCCCAGCGGATTTCGCCACTCCAGGTGCCATGCGGATACACGCCCGAGAGCACTTTCATCAGCGTGGATTTGCCTGCGCCGTTTTCGCCGCACAGGCCCACGCATTCGCCGGGCCGCACGGTCAGGTCGATGCCGTCGAGCGCCTTCACGCCCGCGAAGGATTTGACGATGCCGCGCATCGTCAGCAAGGGTTCGGTCATACGCTATGCGCCAGTCTGTCGAGGTCTGCCGGTTCGAGCGAGCGCGACGAAGCCGCTCGCTGCGCCCGCGCGCGACGCGTCAGCACGCCGCGCGCGGGACTCTGCACTGCCTGCTGACAACGCTTACTGGCTGGCCAGTTGCGCCTGCGTATAGAAGCCGTCCTTCACGACCACGTCGACGTTGCTCTTGGTGAGCAGCGTCGGTTGCAGCAGCACCGTGTCGACCTTCTTCTTGCCGTTGTCGTATTGCGCGTTATAAGCGGGCTTCTGGCCCTTCGCGAGATCGACGGCGAGCTTGGCCGCTTCGCCCGCGATCAGCTTGAGCGGCTTGTAGACCGTCATCGTCTGCGTACCGGCCACCACACGCTTGACCGCCGCGAGATCCGCGTCCTGACCCGAGACCGGCACCTTGCCCGCGAGATGCTGCGCGGCCAGCGCCTGAATCGCGCCGCCCGCCGTGCCGTCGTTCGACGCGACCACCGCATCGATCTTGTTGTTATTCGCCGTGAGCGCGTCTTCCATGATGCGCAGCGCCGTCGACGCGCTCCACTCCGGCACCCACTGCTGACCGACCACCTTGATGTCGCCGCGGTCGATCGCGGGCTTGAGCACCTTCAACTGGCCTTCGCGCAGCATCTTCGCGTTGTTGTCGGTCGGCGCGCCGCCCAGCAGGAAGTAGTTGCCCTTCGGCTGCGCGTTATACACGCCCTGCGCCTGCAGCTCGCCGACCTTCTCGTTGTCGAACGAGATATAGGCGTCGATGTTGGCGTCGAGAATCAGACGGTCGTACGACACCACCTTGATGCCCGCCTTCTTCGCTTCGGCCACGACGTTGCCGAGCGTTTTCGAATTGAACGGCACGATCACGATCACGTCGACGCCGCGCGAAATCAGATTCTCGATCTGCGAGATCTGGCGTTCTTCGCTCGCGTCCGCCGATTGCACCGACACTTTCGCGCCGAGTTTTTCCGCTGCTGCAACGAAGTAATCGCGATCGCGCGACCAGCGCTCGACGCGCAGATCGTCGATACAGAAACCGATTTCCGGATGATCCTTGCTCGCATGCGCGAGCGGCGCGGCCAGCGACAGACTCGCGAGCACGGCGCCGCAAACGAGCGCCCCCAGAACCGAACGGCGTTTGGCGAATTGCATGTCTCCACTCCTGGTAATGACGAGCGCCGGCTGCGCACTGCGCGGCGACGGCGCGTCATGGCGTTGTAGTTGATGATGAAGTGCTCGCGCACGATGCTTGCGCGAAATACGACGTGACTGCCGGCGTTGCAACTGCGGGTCTTGCTTGCTGAAAACCGCGCGGCTATGTCGGCCGCGCGGACGCTTCGTCGCCGGTGCGTCTCACGCGCCGGTGGCGAAAACCGGTTCGAGCGCCGCGTAGAGCGCGCGAAACGTCGGACGACGCGCCTCGCGATACCACGCATGACGCGCGGCGTCGGGCTCGCGCACGGCGAGCACGGGTGGTTGCGGACACACCGTTTCGAGCGCCGCGCCGGGTTCGAGTGCGAGATGCGCAAGCCGCGCCGCGCCCAATGCCGGACCGACTTCGCCGCCCGCGCGCAAGGTGAGCGCGCGACCGCTGATATCGGCGAGCATCTGCGTCCAGTACGCGCTGCGCGAACCGCCGCCGATCACCGTGATCGTCTCGGGCACGAGCCCCGCCGCGTGCAGCGCATCCATGCCGTCGAGCAGCGCGAAGCCCACGCCTTCGAGCGTCGCGTTCGCGAGATCGGCGCGCGACGTTTGCGGCGTCATGCCGTAGAACACACCCTTCGCGTTGACGTTGTTGTGCGGCGTGCGTTCGCCGCTCAGATACGGCAGAAACCACGGACGGCGCGCGTCGAGATCGGCGTTCGTGTGTTGCCCGGCGTCGGCGAGCATTGCCGCCACGTTGTCGTAGTGCGTGAGTTGCGCGGTGAAGTCGAGACAACTCGCCGCGTTCAGCATCACCGACATCAGATGCCAGGTGCGCGGCAGCGCGTGGCAGAAGCTATGCACGGCGGAATCGGGATTGGCGAGAAAGCCGTCCGAGACCGCGAAATACACGCCCGAGGTGCCGAGCGAGAGCATCGCGTCGCCGGGACGCACGATACCCACGCCGACCGCGCCCGCCGCGTTATCGCCGCCGCCCGCCACCACGGGTAGTTCGCGCAAACCGAAGGCTTGTGCAATCTCGGGACGCAGCCTGCCCGTCACCTGATTGCCTTCGACCACCTGGGGCATCTGCGCGCGCGTGAGTCCGCACGCGGACAGGAGCGTGTCGCTATAGTCGCGCTTCGCGACGTCGAGCCAGAGCGTGCCCGCCGCGTCGGACGGATCGGTCGCGAACACGCCCGTCAGCAGCCAGCGCAAATAGTCCTTCGGCAGCAACACGTGCGCGATGCGCGCGAAGATCTCCGGTTCGTGCTTGCGCACCCAGAGCAGCTTGGGCGCGGTGAAACCCGGCATCGCCAGATTGCCCGCCAGCGCATGCAACTCCGGCACCGCGCGTTCGAGTTCGCGGCATTCGACATCCGAGCGGCCGTCGTTCCAGAGAATCGCGGGACGCAGCACCTCGCCGTTCGCATCGAGCAGCGTCGCGCCATGCATCTGACCCGTGAGGCCGAGCGCTTCGATGCGATCCGTGTCGATGCCGTTGCGGCGCGCTTCGTCGAGCAACGTGCCCAGCGCGGCGCGCGTGGCCTGCCACCAGTCCTGCGGCGCCTGCTCGGACCAGCGCGGCTGCGGACGGCTTGCCGTGAGCGGCGCGCTCGCCGTGCCGAGCACGTCGCCCGCACGATCGAGCAACACCGCCTTGACGCCCGAGGTGCCGAGGTCGATACCGATGAACATTGTCTCCATCCTTTATTCTGGCGGCGCGCGCCCGCAGGCGCGCGTCCGCTTGCTGCACCGACTTCGCGAATCGCGTGGGCGCTCAGCGCAGGCCGTAAATCGCCTGATTGACGACGTTTTCGAGGCGCTCCTGATGACCGCTCGCATGATGCGGATTGACGCCGTGCGCCGCCGCGTCGGCCGCCAGCGACGACAGCGAGAAGCCGCCCGCGAGAATCTTCCGGCCGAACTCCGTGTCCCAGCCCGCGTAGCGCTGACGCTTGAACTGTTCGAGGCGTTCGTTCTCGACCAGCACAGCGGCGCGTTCGAGTGCGAGCGCGAGCACGTCGATGGCGCCGACGTGACCGTAGAACATATCTTCCGGATCGCTGCTCTGGCGGCGCACCTTCGCGTCGAAATTCATGCCGCCGGTCGTGAAGCCGCCGTGGCGCAGAATCTCGTAGAACGCCAGCGTCAGCTCTTCCACGCTGTTCGGAAACTGGTCGGTGTCCCAGCCGTTTTGCGGATCGCCGCGATTGGCGTCCACGCTGCCGAAGATACCGAGCGCGTAGGCCATCGCGATTTCGTGATGGAACGAATGGCCCGCGAGCGTCGCGTGATTGGCCTCGATGTTCACGCGGATTTCATTCTGGAGTCCGTACTGTGTGAGGAAGCCATGCACGGTCGCGACGTCGTAATCGTATTGATGCTTGGTCGGTTCCTGCGGTTTCGGCTCGATCAGCAGCGCGCCCTTGAAGCCGATCCGCTCCTTGTGCTCCACCACCATCGAAAGAAAGCGCGCGAACTGTTCGCGCTCACGTGCGAGATCGGTGTTCAGCAATGTGTCGTAACCTTCGCGACCGCCCCACAACACATAGTTTTCGCCGCCGAGCTTGTGCGTGGCGTCGAGCGCGTGGGACACCTGCGTCGCCGCATAAGCGAACACTTCCGGATTCGGGCTCGTCGCCGCGCCGCCCGCATAGCGCGGATGCGAAAACAGATTCGCCGTGCCCCACAACAGCTTCATGCCGCTCGACTGCTGCTTCGCGCCGAGGTAATCGACCATGCGCGCGAAGTTTTCGGTGTAGTCCTTCAGGTCCTTGCCTTCGGGCGACACGTCGGTGTCGTGGAAGGTGTAGAACGGCACGCCGAGCTTCGTGAAGAATTCGAACGCGGCGTCGGCTTTCTGATGCGCGCGTTCCATTGCATCGCCCGGTTGCTGCCACGGACGTTTGAACGTGCCCTGCCCGAAGATATCGACGCCCGGCCACACGAACGAATGCCAGTAACACGCGGCAATGCGCAAATGCTCTTCGAGCGTCTTGCCGAGCACCTTCTTCGTGCGGTCGTAATGGTGATAGGCAAGCGGATTATCCGATTGCGGACCTTCGTAACGAATCGCGGGAATGGCTTCGAAATACGACATGGCGTCTCCGGTTATGTTGCGGCGCAACGGCACGCGCCTTGCAATGTGACGCCATACTGCCCGCGAGGCGCGAAGGCGGGCAATTGCGAAATTGCGCGAGCCGCGTAACGTTTCCTGCCAGCGCAGCGCGGCGTACGCGCACACGCGCCGCAGTGAGCCTAAAATAACCGGACACTTAAAACAGCCCGCGCCGCGCGCATCGTGCGCCGCGCCCGACACGGAGACAACCGCGCCTGCGAACCGCCGGTTTGCAGACGCCCGCGACACGCCATGAACCGCGCCCCCGCTTCCCAGACATCGCATCGGATCGCGCTGCTCTTCAACGCGAACAAGGTGTACGACCGCGAGATCATCGCGGGCATCGGCCATTACCTGCGCTCGACGCGCGTGGCGTGGGATCTGTTTCTCGAGGAAGATTTCCGCTGCCGCCTCACGGGCATCGAGCGCTTCGAGGGCGACGGCATCATCGCCGACTTCGACGATCCGGCCGTCGCCGAGGCGCTGCAAGGCTGCCCGCTGCCGGTCGTGGCCGTGGGCTCGTCGTTCGAGGACGCCGCGCAGTATCCCGCCGACCTGCCGTATATCGCCACCGACAACCGCAAGCTCGTCTCGCTCGCGTGGACGCATCTGATCGGCGCCGGGCTGCCGCATCTGGCGATGTACAGCCTGCCCGTCGCGCAGGAAAACCGCTGGGCGCAGGAGCGCGAACTCGCGTTTCAGGCGCTCGCCCGCGACGAAGGCGTCGATGCGCCGGTCTATCGCGGTCTCGCGACCAGCGCGCCGTCGTGGAATCAGGCTTCCGAACAACTGGGCGTCTGGCTCGATGCGCTGCCCAAACCGGTCGGCGTGATCGCCGTGACCGACGCGCGCGCGCGTCAGTTGCTGCAGGCGTGCCTGATGCATGGCATCGCGGTGCCCGAGCAGGTGGCGATCATCGGCATCGACAACGATCCGCTCACGCGCACGCTCACGCGCATTCCGCTGTCGTCCGTGATTCAGGGCACCGAGGAAATGGGCAAGACTGCCGCGCACATGCTGCATCAGATGCTGGGCGGCGCGCGCTTTCCGGGGCGGCGCATTCTGGTGCCGCCCGTCGGCATCAACGTGCTCGAATCGACGCGCCATGAGCCGCTGTCGAGCCCGCACGTCATGCGCGCGCGCCACTTCATCCGCCAGTACGCGTGCCAGGGCATCAAGACCGAACAGGTCGCCGATTACGTGGGCGTGTCGCGCTCGTCGCTCGAAGAGTATTTCCGGCGCGAACTGCATTGCACCGTCCACCAGGAAATCCTGCGCCACAAGCTCGACGCCGCGAAAGCCCTGCTCGCGAGCCGCGACGCAGCGAGCGCCGAAGTGGCGATCCGCTGCGGCTTCACTTCGCTGCAATATATGTACGCGGTGTTCCGGCGCGAACTCGGCTGCACGCCGCGCGAGTATCAGGACAGCGTGACGCCGACCGTTGCCGTCACGGCGTCGGCGGCCGCTCCTTCAACGCATTCCGCGGGCTGATTGCGGCCCGCCCGCCTCGACCACCACCACTTCGTCACATGAACAGTCTCGTCCAACTGAATCCGGAATCCTGGGGCACGCTGCCCGGCGGCGACGTCTGCCGGCTCTACACGCTGCGCAACGCCCAGGGCATGAAAGTGACGATCAGCGACTTCGGCGCGACGCTCGTCTCCTGGCTCGCGCCCGACCGCGCCGGCCGGCTCGGCGAAATCCTGCTCGGCCACGACACGCCCGCCGACTACGAGGCCGCGAGCACCTATATGGGCGCGCTGGTCGGGCGCTGGGCGAACCGCATCGCGGGCGCGCGCTTCACGCTCGACGGCATCGACTACGCGCTCGACCGCAACGAAAACGGCAACCTGCTGCACGGCGGCGCGAACGGTTTTCATCGCCAGTTGTGGGAAGTCGAAGAGGATCGCGGCGCGCTGCTGATGCGGCTCGACTCGCCCGAAGGCGACGGCGGCTTTCCGGGCAACGTGAGCGTGCAGGTGCGCTACGCGCTCGACGACGAAGGCACGCTGACGATCGAATACGAAGGTGTGACGGACGCCCCCACGCCGCTCAATCTCACGAGCCACGGCTACTTCAATCTGAGCGGCGAAGCTGGCGCGGACGTGCGCGGCCATATCCTCACGATCGACGCGGACAGTGTGCTCGAAGTCGATCCGCAGATGATTCCGACCGGCGTCGCCGACGTCTCGGGCACCGCCTTCGACTTTCGCCAGGGCGCGCCGCTCGGCGCGCGGCTCGACTGGCCCGACGCGCAACTGGCGCGCGCACGCGGCTTCGATCATTGCTATGTGCTGCGCGAGCACCCCGCGAACGCGGTGCGCCGGGTGGCGAGCGTCTACGAGCCGGCCAGCGGACGTGAAATGACGGTCGCAACCGATCAGCGCGGCCTGCAGTGCTACACGGGGAATTATCTGGAAGGCCAGCCCGGCCGTCACGGCGCGCCGTGCGTGCGCCATGCGGGGCTGTGCCTCGAAGCGGGCGGCTTCCCGAATCAGATCAACATGGAAGCGCCGCTGGCTGAAGCAACGGTGCTGCGTCCCGGCGACACGTATCGCCAGATCACGCAGTACGCTGTGCGCGTGCGCGCCTGACGCGCGCACGAGACACAACGCTGCGGTGCATCGTGACGAAACGCGATGCACCGTTTGGCTCAAGCGGCAAGAAGCGCGCTCACGAAACCTTGTCGTAGCTGTACACGCCGCGGCCCGTCTTGCGGCCCAGTTGCCCCGCCGCCACCATCTCGCGCAGCAGCGGACAGGCGCGATACTTCGAGTCGCCGAAGTCCTTGAGGAACACGTCCATCACCGAAAGACAGACGTCGAGGCCGATCAGGTCCGCGAGCGCGAGCGGCCCGATCGGATGATTCGCGCCCAGCTTCATGCCCGCGTCGATTTCCTCGGCGCTCGCGATGCCTTCGGCGAGCACGAAGAACGCCTCGTTGATCATCGGCACGAGAATGCGGTTGACCACGAAGCCCGGCGCGTTCTTCACGCCGATGGGCGTCTTGCCCAGACGCTGCGCCAGCTCGCGCACCGACTCGGCCACGGCCGGGCTCGTCTGCAGACCGCGGATCACTTCGACGAGCGGCATCATCGGCACGGGATTGAAGAAGTGCATGCCGATGAAGCGCGACGGGTCGGCGAGCGTGGTCGCCAGCGCGGTGATCGAAATCGACGAGGTATTCGAGGCGATGACCGCGTCGGCGCGCGCGGCGCTCTCGATCTGCTTGAGGATGCGTGTCTTGAGCTCGGCGTTCTCGGTGGCCGCCTCGATCACGAGGTCGGCGCTCGCGAGGCGCTGATAGTCGGTGGAGGTTTCGATGCGCTTGAGCGCGGCGTCGCGCCCGCCCGCGTCCAGCTTGCCCTTCGAGACGAGCCGCTCGAGGCTGTGCGTGAGCGTGGCCACGCCTTTGGCGAGCGCCGCGTCGTTCACGTCGATCATCAGCGCCTTGAGTCCGGCCACGGCGACCGCCTGCGCGATGCCGTTGCCCATGGTGCCCGCTCCCACAATCCCTACCGTTTCGATTGCCATGCCTGCTCCTCACTCCTTGTCCGCGACGCCGGCGCATCGCTATGGAAAAAAACCGGCAATGCAGCGCGCGTGGTGCACTGCATCATGGACCATAGTGTAACGGGTAGTGGCGTGAAAGCGCCGCCGGCGCGGCGCAGTGGCGCGCCGCAGCGGCATGCGCGAGGCAAGGCGGGAAAGCGGAACAGCGTTCAGAAGTTGTACTGCACGTAGACCCAGGTGAAGTTGAGTCCGGGATTCGGCGTCTTGATATCGGCGTTCGAGATGTGCTGGAAGCGCACGCCCGCCTGGTAGTTCTGGTGCGCGCCGAACTGTGCGCCGACGCCGAGCATATCCGCGAACTGGAAGGCCGACGACAGCGTGCGGTCCGGCGTCAGCTCGACGTGCGTGAGCATGCGCACGCCCACGCCCGCCTCGAAGTACGGACGGATCCAGCCGGTGTCCTTGATGATGCGGAAAACCGGCGTCACGCCGAATTCCCAGATGGTCGGCTGCGTGGCCGCGGTCTCGCTCAGGTGCCAGTAGGCCGCGTGAAACTCGCCGACCACCGTGAAGTGAAAGCCCGCGATGTGCCACCACTGCAAGCCGGGGTCCCAGACGAGCCCGAAGTCGAGCTTCTTGACATCGTGATCCGCCACGCCCGGGCCGATCTGAATGCCGAAATGGTCGGCATGCGCACTGGCTGCGCCGGCAGCGAGTAGCGCGGCGCACAGGCCCCTGAGCAGGCGGCCCGCCCGCACCGATTTTCTTGCTGTCATGAACATCCCCGACAAGGAACGACACTTCACGACGCGGCCATATCCGGCCCGCTCTCCCTGAACCGCTGACTTCCGGCGCTGACGTCTGCCCGATCCCCGCGCGAGGATGCGAACGTCGTCGCCCTGTGAACTGGCTTGAGCCCATCGCTGCGCGCAAGTTCGGTCGTTTGCAAATGAACTTTCTGCGCAGTGTCGCCAGTTTAGTCGCGAATTTATGATCGTGCTCACAGCGAGCGCGCGCAATCATGCACACGCTGACTGAATGCTTTCAGCGATATTCATGGCGCCTGCAAGCGGTGCGCGCAGGTCGACCGGGACGGCCTCGCATTCAGCGAACGGCTTGACGGAATGAGCGTGGAGATGTGAAACGCGGATCGTCGCGGCGGGTGCCGCGGAACGATCCGGCAGAAGAACGATGATCGTTGCGAACGCAACGATCATCGAGAACGGAGAAACCTGGGCGTGCGCGAGCGGCTGGCGGCTAGTGCTTCGCGCTGGCGCGATGCTCGCGCGCGCCCATGCCGGGCAGGCGCTTGATAAAACCCGTGGCGAGCGCGGTGCCGCAAAGAATCGCCACGCACGCCTCGACCATGCCGATCGACACGTGCTCGCCGAGAAACAGCGCGCCCCACAGAATGCCGAACACCGGAATCACGAACGTGACGGTGATCGTGCGCGCCGGACCGATCGCCGCGATCAAACGGAAGAACAGCAGATACGCGAGGCCCGTGCAGGCGACGCCGAGGCCGAGCGTCGCGCCCCACGCGTGCATCGACACGGCCGCATGCGGCCAGGTGGCAATCGCGAACGGCGTGAGGATGAGCGTGGCGGCCGTCATCGTGCCGGCTGCCACCGTGAGCGGATCGACGCCCGTGAGGTGGCGCTTCGTATAGCTCGCTGCCACGCCGTAGAGCGCCGACGCGGTCAGCGCCGCGCCCGCCGCGAGCAGCGTCGACGTCGTGCTCGCGCCATCGCCCGCATGCGTGACGATCTGGTCCCAGACCAGCGCGAGCACGCCGAGGAAACCGATCACGAGTCCGGCCACGCGCAAACCGCTCAAACGATCCTTCAGCCAGAAGTACGCGACGATCGCGCCAAACAGCGGCGTGGTCGCGTTGATCACCGAAGTCACACCCGCGGAGAGCGTCAGCTCGGCCCATGCGAACAGACAGAACGGCGCAGCCGAATTGAAGAAGCCGACCACAAGCAGCGGCCAGGCGCGCTCGCGCAGCGCGCCGAGCGCCTCGCGCGGCGAACGTCGCGAGAACAGCACGAGCAGCAGAAACAGCGCGCCGATCCCCACGCGCAGCGCCATCAGCGGCGCCACACCGAGATCCGTCACGCCGACGCGGATAAAGAGAAACGAGCCGCCCCACAATGCGGCGAGAAAGACGAGCTGGGCGAGTTCGATCGGATTCATGGAGGCGGCGAGGTCGATGATGTGCGGTTGCGCTGCGACCAGGCGTCGCGCGCGATGCGCTAATCGTAAGGGTCCGGACAGGTCCCTCATAGCGAATCATTCTCACCGATATGTGAGAAAAATTAACAGCCGATTCTTGCTCACATCATTTGCGCACATCTTCATTGCGAAAACCGCGCGCCAAAAGAAAAAGGACCTACGGTTTTCACCGTAAGTCCTTTTTCAACTTCCTGGTCGGGGCGAGAGGATTTGAACCTCCGACCACCTGCACCCCATGCAGGTACGCTACCAGGCTGCGCTACGCCCCGAGAGCTAGAGAGTATAACAGACCCTTTTCCCAATTAGAACTGTCTGTCGTGCAATTCGTCGGAAAAGACGCTGCGGGAAAACTCACCGCCGTTCAGGTCCATTCACATCCCTTCATCGACCAAGCACATCGAGCACATGCAGCAAGGCCTTGCGCAACTGATCGACATCGACGCTCGCCATATTGCCTTCGCTCACCGGCGCGTCATTGGCTTCGGGTTCGCCGCTCGCGGCGCCATGCGAATCGAGACGATTGCGCGCACCGTTGATCGTGAAGCCCTGTTCGTAGAGCAATTCGCGAATGCGGCGGATCAGCAAGACCTCGTGATGCTGGTAGTAGCGGCGATTACCGCGCCGCTTCACCGGCTTCAACTGCGTGAACTCCTGCTCCCAATATCGCAGCACATGGGGCTTCACGCCGCAGAGCTCGCTCACTTCGCCGATCGTGAAGTAGCGCTTGGCGGGAATCGGAGGCAAGACGACCTTTTCGATTGTCGATGTCATCGCCGGGTTGCCGTCGTGGTGGTTGCGCAAATTGGCGTCGCCGCCAGGGTCCGTAGTATCCAGTCACGCCCGCCGCTGTGCCACCCGTGCGGGCGCGCGCGGGATGACCCGCGCATGCGTTGATCTCGCTTAACGCGGGAAGCTTGCCTCAGCGCCGCTCTCGACCAGCGCCTTGAGCTTCTGGCTCGCGTGGAACGTGACGACGCGGCGTGCCGCGATAGGAATCGCCTCGCCCGTTTTCGGGTTGCGGCCAGGACGCTGCGGCTTGTCGCGCAGCTGGAAATTGCCGAAGCCCGAGAGCTTCACGCTGTCGCCGCCTTCGAGCGCGTCGCGAATCACTTCGAAGAACGCTTCGACCATGTCCTTCGCTTCGCGCTTGTTGAGTCCGACGTTGTCGAACAGCAGCTCTGCGAGTTCGGCCTTGGTCAGCGTGGGCGTGTCGTTCGTGGCGCTTGCCGACGAGGCAGGAATGTCGCGAATCATGGCGCTACGCTGTGCCGCAAGAAGGGCTTCGAAATCACTCGAGTTCATTTCGTTCATCTATCTTTGAAATGGCGCGCTTCCGGTTGCGATGACACTGCAGACCGGAAGCGATTGTCGGTACGTGATGAGCCGTGGAGCTTATCCGCGCAACCGGGCGCCAAACACTCGAGCCAGGCGATCCACCAGGGACTTGATGGCCGCGTCGACCGTCTCGTCCTGAAGAGTTCCGCCAGTATCTTGCAGGGTCACCCGGAAGGCAAGGCTTTTCTCGTCCGCGCCAAGTCCGGAAGTATTTGATTTTGCACGAAATTCATCGAACAGCGCAACCCTCTGCACAATCCGTGCGGGCTCGTCCTGCATGCCCTTGCGGAACTCGTCCAGCAGTGCTTGCACCTCAATCTTTTGATCCACGACAAGTGCGATATCGCGTCGCACCGGCGGGAACTTCGAGACTTCGGTCGGTGCGGGCAGCTCGCGCGCCATCAGCGCGTCGGCTTCCACTTCGAAGAGGATCGGTGCGTGCGGCAGATCGTACTTCTGCATCCAGCGCGGATGCAGCTCGCCGATCCAGCCCACGGCGCGACCATCGACTTCCACGCGCGCGCTGCGTCCCGGATGCAGCGCCGGATGCTCGGCCTTCACGAAACGCGGCGTTTTCGTGGCGCCGAGGCCCGCGAACAGCGCTTCGAGATCGCCCTTCATGTCGAAAAAGTCAACGCCGCGCGTTTGCGCGCCCCACTGCTCTTCGAGCGCCGGACCATACGCGAGCGCGCCGATCATCTTCGGCTGCGCGAAGCCTTCGACCGTCATTTCGCTGGCCTTGATCGACGCATCGCTCAGGAACACGCGGCCCGCCTCGAACACGCGCACGCGATCCGCGCGGCGGTTGAGGTTGTGGCGCAGCACGTTGATGAGGCTGCCGAACAGCGTCGTGCGCATCACCGAGAGCTGGCTCGCGATCGGGTTCAGCAGCTTCACGGGCTTGTCGTTACCGGCGAAATCGAGCTCCCACTCGGCATCGACGAAGCTGAAGTTGATCGTTTCCGCGTAGTCGCGCGCGGCGAGCGCGTGACGGATCGTGTGAATCGAACGGCGCGTTTCGTGGGTCGCGCGCATTTCGCTGCGCGCCACCGGCGGCAGCGCCGGAATCTTTTCCACGCCGTAGATACGCGCGACTTCTTCGATCAGATCTTCCTCGATCTCGATGTCGAAACGGTACGGCGGCGGCGTGACGCTGAACGATTCTTCGCCTGCGGCGTCGACGCTGCGCTCGAACGTGAGGCCAAGACGCGTGAAGATCTGCGCGATTTCATCGGCGCCAATCTTCACGCCGATGATGCGGTTCGCGCGCGCGACACGCATCGTCACGGCCGCGCGCTGCGGCACGTTCACGGTTTGATCGTCGACCGGACCGGCTTCGCCGCCGCAGATGTCGAGGATCAGTTGCGTGATGCGTTCGATGTGTTCGACGGTCGTCGACCAGTCCACGCCGCGCTCGAAACGATGGCCCGCATCGGTCGAGAAGTTGTAGCGGCGCGAGCGGCCACGAATGGCATCCGGCCACCAGAAAGCGGCTTCCAGATAGATGTTTTTCGTGTCGAGCGTGACCGCCGTGCTGTCGCCGCCCATGATGCCCGCGAGGCTTTCGATCTCGCGTTCGTCGGCGATCACGCCCACGGTTTCATCGACTTCGACCGTGTTGCCGTTGAGCAGCTTGAGCGACTCGCCCTTCTTGCCCCAGCGCACGTCCATCGAGCCGTGGATCTTGTCGAGATCGAACACGTGCGACGGGCGGCCGAGTTCGAGCATCACGTAGTTCGAGATGTCGACGAGCGCCGAGATGCTGCGCTGACCCGAGCGTTCGAGGCGCGCGACCATCCATGCGGGCGTCTGCGCGCGCGCATTCACGCCGCGAATCACGCGGCCCGAGAAGCGGCCGCACAGATCGGGCGCCGAGATCTTCACGGGCAGCGTTTCGTTGAGTTTGACTTCGACCTTCGGATACACGGGCGCTTGCAGCGGCGCGCCGGTAATCGCGGCGGTTTCGCGCGCGACGCCGTACACCGAGAGGCAATCGGCCTTGTTCGGCGTGAGCTTGATTTCGAAGATGATGTCGTCGAGATTGAGCGCTTCGCGGATGTCCTGGCCGATCGGCGTGGCTTCCGGCAGGATCATCAGGCCGCTGTGGTCTTCCGAGAGCTTGAGCTCGCGCGCCGAGCACAGCATGCCCTGGCTTTCCACGCCGCGCAGCTTCGAAAGCTTGATCGCGAACGGCTTGCCGCCTTCTTCGGCGGGCGGCAGTTCCGCGCCGACGAGCGCCACGGGCACCTTGATGCCGGGCGCCACGTTGGGCGCGCCACAGACGATCTGCAGCGTCGCGCCGGTGCCGGCGTCGACCTGACAGACGTTGAGCTTGTCCGCGTCCGGGTGCTTCACGACTTCGAGCACGCGACCCACGACGATCTTCGTGGTGGGCGGCGCGGCCGGGCTCAGGCCTTCGACTTCGAGGCCCGCCATCGTGAGCGCGTGGGCGAGTTCATCGGTCGTGAGCTTCGGATCGACAAAGCTTCTCAGCCAGGATTCGGGAAATAGCATGGGGTTTTACGTTCCAGACAGATTGTGACCACTGCGAAGCGGGTTCTCGCGCACCTTTTGCGGTGCCGCGTCCGCTTCGCGCGCTGCTAATGCGTGCTTCTGCGTGCTTGCGCGTACTCAGGCGAACTGGCGCAGGAAGCGCAGATCGCCTTCGAAGAACAGACGCAGATCCTGCACGCCGTAACGCAGCATCGTCAGGCGTTCGAGGCCGCTGCCGAACGCGAAGCCGATGTAGCGCTCCGGGTCGAGACCCATGTTGCGGATCACGGTCGGATGCACCTGGCCCGAGCCGGAAATTTCGAGCCACTTGCCCGCGTTCTTGCCGTGCTCGAACATCATGTCGATTTCCGCCGACGGCTCGGTGAACGGGAAGTACGACGGGCGGAAACGCACCTGAATGTCGTCACGCTCGAAGAACTTCTTGAGGAAGTCGCTGTAGACGCCCTTCAGGTCCGCGAAGCTGATGTTCTCTTCGATCCACAGGCCTTCGACCTGGTTGAACATCGGCGAGTGCGTGGCGTCGCTGTCCACGCGATACGTGCGGCCCGGCACGATCACCTTGATCGGCGGCGTGTGCGTGCGCGCGTAGCGCACCTGCATCGGGCTCGTGTGCGTGCGCAGCAGCAGCTGACGGCCATCGGCGTCCTTGCCGTCCACGTAGAACGTGTCCTGCATCGAACGCGCCGGATGGTTTTCCGGGCTGTTGAGCGACGTGAAGTTGTACCAGTCGGTCTCGATCTCGGGACCGTCGGCCACATCGAAGCCGATCGAGCCGAAGATCTGCTCGACGCGTTCCCACGTCTGCATGACCGGATGCAGGCTGCCCGTGCCGGCGCCGCGGCCCGGCAGCGTGACGTCGATCGCCTCGGCGGCGAGACGCTGGTTGAGCAGCGCGTCGGCGAGCGCCTGGCGGCGGGCGTTGAGCGCCGCCTCGACCTGCTGCTTGACGGCGTTGATGCGCGCGCCCTCGGTCTTGCGCGTTTCCGGGTCGAGCTTGCCGAGGCCCTTGAGCAGTTCGGTCAGCGCGCCCGACTTGCCGAGAAAGCGAGCCTTTTCGTTTTCAAGCGTGTTGACGTCGGGGGCGGAAGCGAAGGCGCGTTGCGCGTCGGCGACAATCTGGTCCAGATCCATTGATCCCATCTTTTCAGCGTCAGTGTTTGAGACTTGGAGCAGCGTGGCACGTTGCCGTCCGCCATGATGACCCACGCGAACGACGACATGACGACACTGCCAGAAGCGGCGCCGTACCCGGCACTTGAACAGCACGTAAAGCACAGCACTTGAAGCGCGCAGGAAGCGCTTCACCAACAAAAACGGGGCTCGGTGAGGAGCCCCGTTTTTGTTGCAGCATCACCGAAACGACCGGACGCTGCTGCAACGAACCTGCGCAATACCCGACTTAGGCAGCGACGGCGGCCTTCACCTGCTTGACGATCGCAGCAAATGCAGCCTTGTCGAACACAGCCATGTCAGCCAGGACCTTACGGTCGAGTTCGATCGAAGCCTTCTTCAGGCCGTTGATGAACACGCTGTAGGTCATGTCGTGCTGACGCACCGCTGCATTGATACGCGTGATCCACAGTGCGCGGAACACACGCTTCTTGTTGCGGCGATCGCGATAGGCGTACTGGCCTGCGCGCATGACCGCCTGCTTGGCGATGCGATAGACGTTATTGCGACGGCCGCGGTAACCCTTGGCCAGGTTGATGATCTTCTTGTGGCGGGCCCGTGCGGTAACCCCACGTTTGACTCGAGGCATGAGTAGCTCCTTTGAGTTGTCGGTTGAGGATTACGCGAACGGCAGCATTGCGCGCACGGACTTCAGATCGGAATCATGAACGGCCGTTGCACCACGCAGATGACGCTTGTTCTTGGTGGTCTTCTTGGTCAGGATGTGACGCTTGAAGGCTTGACCGCGCTTGACGGTACCACCCGGACGAACCACGAAGCGCTTTGCGGCGCTCTTCTTGGTCTTCATCTTGGGCATGAAAAACTCCATTTATTTGATGGACATGGGTGTGCGGCTGGCTCCCACGCGCGCTTCGAATATTTCGAACACCTCGCGTTTCGCCCTTATACCGCCCTTCGAAACCCACTCCACTTGTTTTGGCAGCTGGCCGGCTTTCAACAAACAAGCTCGCCGCCGCTTTCAGGAAAAACGCCCGTTTACCGCACTTTCGCGCGGCGCGCGGGCGCCATTCCGGAACCTGCTTCCCGTGCTTCACGCCACGTGGCGCGCTACACGTCCTACCAAACTCTTCGGGCCGCCGCGCTCTGCCGTAACACGACCGACACGCGGCAACACCTTACTTCTTCTTCTTCGGCGAGAGCACCATGATCATCTGGCGCCCTTCCATCTTCGGCATCTGCTCGACCTGGCCGACTTCTTCGAGGTCCGTGCGCAGACGCTCGAGCACGCGCATGCCGATTTCCTGGTGGGCCATTTCGCGGCCGCGGAAACGCAACGTGATCTTCGTCTTGTCGCCGTCTTCGAGGAAGCGGACGAGATTGCGCAGCTTGACGTTGTAATCGCCGTCATCGGTACCCGGACGGAATTTGACTTCCTTGACCTGGATAACCTTCTGCTTGAGCTTGGCCTCGTGTTGCTTTTTCGCCTCCTGGTATTTGAACTTGCCGTAGTCCATCAGGCGGCACACGGGGGGCACGGCCTGCGGGGCAATTTCAACCAGATCGACGTCCTGTTGTTCCGACATACGGAACGCTTCGGCCAGCTTTACGATGCCGAGCGGCTCGTTGTCGACTCCGACGAGACGCACCTCGGGTGCAGAGATTTCACCGTTGATGCGATGCGACTTATCCGTAGCGATGTTACGTTTCCTCTAAAAATTGAAAAAAACGAGCCGCGCTGCCAGGTGGCTCACTTGAACGACTTGACGTCCTGCGCCAGACGTTCAGCGAATGCGTCGACAGGCATGACACCCAGGTCGACACCGCCACGGGCACGCACGGCTACCGTTTGTGCTTCACGCTCTTTGTCGCCGACAACCAGGAGGTACGGGACCTTCTCAAGCGTGTGCTCGCGTATTTTATAGCTAATTTTCTCATTGCGCAAATCCGCCTGCACTCTAACCCCTTGTTTTTGCAACGATTGGGCTAGATTTGCTGCATATTCGGCCTGACTTTCCGCGATATTCATCACAACGACCTGCATTGGAGCCAGCCAGGACGGCATTGCACCAGCATGGTGCTCGATCAAAATACCGAGGAAACGCTCCATCGAACCGAGGATGGCGCGGTGCAACATGATCGGGCGACGGCGGCTGTTGTCCTCCGCCACGTACTCGGCGCCGAGGCGCTCCGGCAGCACCATGTCGAGCTGCAGCGTGCCGCACTGCCACGAACGGCCGAGCGCATCCTTGATGTGGTACTCGACCTTCGGACCGTAGAACGCGCCCTCGCCCGGCAGCTCTTCCCACGTCAGACCGCACGCCGTCAGCGCTTCGCGCAGGCCTTGCTCGGCGCGATCCCAGATTTCATCCGTGCCCGCGCGCGACTCGGGGCGCAGCGACAGCTTGATGTCGATGTGATCGAACCCGAAATCCTTGTAGACGCTCATCGCGAGCGTGTTGAAGGCGATCGACTCGGCGATGATCTGGTCTTCCGTACAGAAAATGTGCGCGTCGTCCTGGACGAAACCGCGCACGCGCATCAGGCCGTGCAGCGCGCCCGACGCCTCGTTGCGGTGGCACGAGCCGAATTCCGCGTAACGCAGCGGCAGATCGCGGTACGAACGCAAACCATGATTGAACACCTGGACGTGGCCCGGGCAGTTCATCGGCTTGATCGCGTAGTCGCGCTTTTCCGACTCCGTCGTGAACATGTTTTCACGATAGTTCTGCCAGTGACCCGACGCTTCCCACAGCGAGCGGTCCATGATCATCGGCGTCTTGATTTCGTCGTAGCCCGCCACGCGCAGGCGGCCGCGCATGTACTGCTCGACCTGCTGCCAGAGCGTCCAGCCCTTCGGATGCCAGAACACCATGCCCGGCGACTCGTCCTGCATGTGGAACAGGTCGAGCTGCTTGCCGAGCTTGCGGTGGTCGCGCTTTTCGGCCTCTTCGAGATTGTGAAGATAGAGTTCCTGATCTTCCTTCTTCGTCCAGGCCGTGCCGTAGATGCGCTGCAGTTGCTCGTTCTTCGCGTCGCCGCGCCAGTACGCGCCGGCAACCTTCATGAGCTTGAAGACCTTGAGCTTGCCCGTCGACGGCACGTGCGGACCGCGGCACAGGTCGGTGAAACCGCCGTGCGAATACAGCTTGATGTCCTGGTCGCCCGGGATCGACTCGATGATCTCGGCCTTGTACTTCTCGCCGATGCTCTTGAAGTAATCGACCGCGTCGCCACGCGAGACGACGCGGCGCGTGACCTGCTCGTCCTTTTTCGCGAGTTCCTGCATGCGCTTTTCGATCTTCTCCAGATCTTCGGGCGTGAAGGGACGGCTGTAGGCGAAGTCGTAGTAGAAACCGTTGTCGATCACCGGTCCGATCGTGACCTGCGCTTCCGGGAACAGCTCCTTGACCGCATACGCCAGCAAGTGCGCGGTGGAGTGACGGATGATGTCGAGGCCGTCGGCATCCTTGTCGGTGACGATGGACAGCGATGCGTCGTGATCGATCAGCGTCGACGTGTCGACCAGTTCACCGTCGAGCTTGCCGCCGAGCGCCGCTTTGGCGAGGCCGGCGCCAATCGAAGCCGCCACTTCGGCGACCGTGACGGGATGATCGTACTGTCGAACCGACCCGTCGGGCAGACGTATCGCAACCATGTTTTTCTCCAGCTGTGCCTCGACGGCACATCGTATTCGTGGGAACAGACCCGCGCAAATCTCGCGGCGAAAAAAAATGCGGCCCCGCTTTCGAGGGGCCGCATTCACTTTTCAAACCAGATTGCAGGGCGAAAGAGGTCCTCGACTAGCGTCGCTCCGAAGTAGTTTCGGTAAACGTTCGCGATGTCATAACCGTATTCGCCTTGAGCGCAGAGCGCTTGTACTGCCTTGAAGCCCCGGCAACTACCACCTGCCGCAACTTCGATTTCGTTGGTAGGCTCGATTGGACTCGAACCAACGACCCCCACCATGTCAAGGTGGTGCTCTAACCAGCTGAGCTACGAGCCTGAAGAAGCAAGACTATATAACGTTTTCACGGAGCTGGCAAGTGCTTTTTTGCGTTGCGGCATTAGCGGGCACGCTCGGGGCAATCAGTGAAAACCATTGATCAAATGCGGATCAACTCCGCCGCGACGCCCGCACCACCCCCGCCACCTCGCCCAGCACGACGCAGGCGCGCTGGATCTGCGCCGAATTCGACACCTCGACCGTGAACTGCATATACGCCGCGTTACGACGCGACTGCGTCTTCACGCCGATCACGTTCATCTTCTCGCGCGCGAACACTTCGGAGATGTCGCGCAGCAAGCCTTGCCGGTCGGTGGCCTCGATCGAGATGTCGACCGGATAGACCGACTGGCCGCGCCCGCCCATCACGTCGGCGGACCACGTGGTTTGCAGCACGCGCTCGGGCGCACGGCGCGCCATGCGGATGAACGTCGGGCAGTCGCTGCGGTGAATCGACATGCCCTTGCCGCGCGTGACGAAACCGCTGATTTCGTCGGGCGGCGCGGGACGGCAGCAGCGCGCGAGCTGCGTGAGCAGCGCATCCACGCCCACGACCAGCACGCCCGACGATCCGCCGTGCGCGACGTTCGCGCCGCTTGCGCGCTTGGTGAGCTGTTCGGGCGTTTCCTCTTCGGGCTCCGCGACCGGCGCGTCGCTCAGCGCATGCTCGACGTGGCGCAGGCTGAACTCTTCCTTGCCGACCACGCTGAAGAATTCGTCGGTCGACTTGAAGCCGAGTTTCGCGGCGAGCTGGTCGAGATTGACCGACGTGCGCCCTTCGCGCTGCAGCGTTTTTTCGACCATCGCGCGACCATTCGCGATGTTTTCCTGCGCCTCGATCGCGTTGAACCACGCGCGCACCTTCTGGCGCGCGCGGTTGCTGTGCAGATAGCCAAGTTGAGGATTGAGCCAGTCGCGCGACGGGCCGCCCTCCTTCACCGACACGATCTCGACGGTCTGGCCGTTCTGCAACTGCGTATTGAGCGGCACCATCGCGCCGTCGACGCGCGCGCCGCGGCAGCGATGGCCCAGCTCGCTATGCAGGTGATACGCGAAGTCGAGCGGCGTGGCGCCTTGCGGCAGCGCGATCACGCGCGCCTGAGGCGTCATCACGTAGATGTGATCGTCGTCGAGCGTGGCCTGACGCAGTTCTTCCCACGGCTGGCGATCGTCGGAGACGTCGTCCTTCCAGGCGAGCAACTGACGCAGCCAGGCGATCTTCTCGTCGTAGCTGCTGCTCGCGCTGAACTGGCCGCCGTAGCCCTTCGTGCCCGCTTCCTTGTAGCGCCAGTGCGCGGCCACGCCGTATTCCGCGAACTGATGCATTTCCTGGGTGCGGATCTGCACTTCGAAGGCGCGCCCGTCGTCGCCGACCACAACCGTATGCAGCGAGCGATACCCATTAGGCTTGGGACGCGAGATGTAGTCGTCGAACTCGCGCGGCACCGGCTGCCAGAGGTTGTGCACGATGCCCAGCACCGTGTAGCAATCCTTGATGTCGCGCACGATCACACGGAAAGCGCGCACATCGTAAAGCTCGGAGAAGTCGATCTCCTTGCCACGCATCTTCTTCCAGATGCTGTAGATGTGCTTGGGCCGCCCGCTCACCTCGGCGTCGATATGCGCGGCGGCCAGTTCGTGTTCCAGCCGGGCGATCGCCTCGGACACATAGCTTTCGCGCTCGACGCGCTTCTCGTCGAGCAGCTTCGCAATGCGCTTGTACGTGACCGGCTCCTTGAAGCGGAACGCGAGGTCTTCGAGTTCCCACTTGAGTTGCCAGATGCCGAGGCGGTTGGCGAGCGGCGCGTAGATCTCGAGCGTTTCGTGCGACACCTCGGGCGCGGGCTGGATCTTCGCCGCCGCGTAGTAGCGCAGCGACTGCAGCCGCGACGCGAGACGGATCAGCACCACGCGGATGTCCTGCGCGAACGCCAGCAGCATCTTGCGCAACGACTCGACCTGCGCGCGCCGCGCGGCCTGCGCGTCGCGGCTTTCGCGGCCCGACTCGGGCGCGGCATTCTGCGCGGCCGCACGCTGACTCACCGAGCCCAGACGCAGGAGCTTGCGCACATCGAAAGTCAACTTGGCGACTTCGGCGCCGAAGCGCGCTTCGAGCGTGCGTTCCGGGTCGTCGAGATGCGGCGCGAGGTTGAAGAGTGCCGCAGCCAGCACCGCCGGCGGATCGACGTTCAAGCGGCTGAGGATCGACGCCGTCCCCTGCGCGTGCTCGATCAGGGGTTCGCCCGTCGAGAGGCGCGCGTCGCCCGCGTGCTCGCGCACGAACGCGAGCGCGTCGTCGAGCGACGGCAGCGCGGCTTGCGCCGCAGAGCCGGCTGGATCGGCGGGGACAGTAGGGATGGTGTCGCTGCTCATGAGGCTGGGCCCGCCGGCGTACCGAACGGGCTTATGACTACAGTAATACGGTCAATCGGACGATACGAAACGCGAGGAATCACCTGGCGAAGCGATCTTCGAAGCGATGATCGCGGCGCACTCAGTCGCGCTGCGCGGCCACCACGACGATTTCAATCAGGCATTCCGGATTGGCGAGCTTCGCTTCGACCGTCGCGCGCGGCGGCGTGGCACCCTGCGGAACCCACTTGTCCCACTCGGCGTTCATGCCCGCGAAATCCTTCATGTCGGCGATATAGAGCTGCACCGACAGCAGCAGCGTCTTGTCGCTGTTCGCTTCGCCCAGCAGGCGGTCGATATGGCCCAGCACTTCGCGCGTCTGGCCAGCGATGTCCTGCTTCGTGTCCTCGGCGATCTGACCCGCGAGATAGACCGTACCGTTGTAAACAGCGGTTTCCGAAAGGCGCGGACCCACGTGGTGACGAATGACTGCCATGTAAATTCCTGTTGAAGTTGAACGTGCCGGGCGCGCCGGATCGGCTCCGGGCGGCGCACGGCTATCTCATATTATGACGCGCTGACCGGCTCCCCGGCGAAGAAACGGCGCGCGATGCCGATCTGGTCGGGCGAGAGGAAGGCCGGCGCATGGCCGACACCCGCGATTTCGACGCTCTCGACGTGCTGACCCTTTTCGACCATTTTCGCGACCGTTTCGCGCGACAGCAGATCGGACAGTTCACCGCGCACGCTCAGTACCGGCCCCTTGAACGCTGCCAGCGAGCGCCACAGGAACTGCTCGCCCTGCTCGTTCTGCTCGGGCGTCACGCCCTTGAACGCCTCGGAAATGCGCGGGTCGTAGCGATAGCGCCATCCACCGTCCACTTCGTGCAACAGCGGCGTGTTGATCTCGCGCCACTCCTCGGCCGTGAGCGGTCCGAACGACGACGCCAGCAGCGCGGCGTTGTCGATCCCTTCCTGCAGCGTTGCGAAGCGCGAGTCGCGCCCGACATACTCGCCGATGCGCTCGAGCGACGCCGGTTCGATATGCGGGCCGATGTCGTTCAGCAGCAGGCGCCCGATGGGCGCGTCGGGCAGGCCTGCGAGCGCCATCCCGATGAGACCGCCCATCGACGTGCCGAACCAGTCGACCTGTTCCACGCCCGTGCGCGCGATCAGCGTCACCATGTCGGCCACATACTGCGCGACGCCATAGCCGCGCGGATCGACGAGCCACGACGACAACCCGCGCCCCACCACGTCCGGACACACGACGCGATACGTACCGCATAGCGCCGCCGCGAGACGATCGAAATCGCGGCTGGAACGCGTGAGGCCGTGCACGCACACAAGCACGCGCGGATTCGCTGGATCGCCCCACTCGGTGTACGCGACGCGGTGCAGCCCCGAGGGGCTGAGGCACTGAACGTACTGCTGACGTGGCACGGCTGACGATTCGGTCATCGCTGGGTCCTCGCTGGAAGTGCCCGAAGGCTCAGGACGAATTCTAAACGGCTTTGCCAGGCGGCATGGACGGCCGCGACGAGCCGCACCCCGGCGTGCTGCCTCCACGCGCCCGGACGGATGCTCCGTCCGACGGTGTGTCGCCGGCCTGACGCGCATGCCGAACGGCCTATGCCATCCGGACGAGGTTTCAGGCACGCGCAAAAGCGCAAGAATGGAATCGTCCAAAACGAAAACGGGCGAGACCGAAGTCCCGCCCGCCACCGTCATGCAAAGTTCCGCTGAGAAAACCGCGCCGCGATCAACCCACCGCGCTCACGTCGAGCGGCGCGCCGGTCTTGGTCTTGATCTCATCTACCGTCACGCCCGGGGCGAGTTCCGTCACCTTCAGGCCGGCGTCGGTCACCTCGATCACGCCGAGGTCGGTAATGATGATGTCGACCACGCCCACACCCGTGAGCGGCAACGTGCATTTGTCCAGAATCTTGTGCTGGTCGCCCTTGGCCACGTGCTCCATCAGCACGACCACGCGCTTGACGCCCGCCACGAGGTCCATTGCGCCGCCCATGCCCTTGATCATCTTGCCGGGGATCATCCAGTTGGCCAGGTCGCCCTTCTCGCTCACCTGCATCGCGCCGAGGATCGCGAGATTGATGTGGCCGCCGCGAATCATCGCGAACGAGTCCGCCGACGAGAAAATCGACGACCCGGGCAGCGTCGTGACCGTCTGCTTGCCCGCGTTGATCATGTCGGCGTCCACCTGTTCTTCGGTCGGGAACGGGCCGATGCCGAGCAGGCCGTTTTCCGATTGCAACCACACTTCCACGCCTTCCGGCACGTGATTGGCCACGAGCGTCGGCAGGCCGATGCCGAGGTTCACGTAGAAGCCGTCCTGCAGTTCCTTCGCCGCGCGCGCGGCCATTTCGTCACGATTCCATGCCATGATCCGTCTCCCTCCTCAGGCGCTCGCCGCGGCGCGCACGGTGCGTTGTTCGATGCGTTTTTCGGGGCTCGCGTTGAGCACGAGGCGCTGCACGAAAATGCCCGGCGTGTGGATCGCGTCCGGATCGAGTTCGCCGTTCTCGACGATCTCTTCCACTTCCACGACCGTGATCTTGCCCGCCATCGCGCACATCGGGTTGAAGTTGCGCGCCGTGCGGCGATAAATGAGGTTGCCCGACTTGTCGGCCTTCCAGGCCTTCACAAGCGCGACGTCCGCCGTCAGCGAATGTTCGAGCACGTAGTGGTTCTCGCCGAACTGGCGCGTTTCCTTGCCCTCGGCGATCAGCGTGCCGTAGCCCGTGTTCGTGAAGAAAGCCGGGATGCCCGCGCCGCCCGCGCGCAGCTTTTCGGCCAGCGTGCCCTGCGGCGTGAATTCGAGTTCGAGTTCGCCCGACAGATACTGGCGCTCGAATTCCTTGTTCTCGCCCACGTACGACGAGATCATCTTCTTGATCTGGCGCGTTTCCAGCAGCAGACCCAGGCCGAAGCCGTCCACGCCCGCATTGTTGCTGATGCAGGTGATGCCCTTCACGCCCGAATCGCGCAGCGCGCCGATCAGCGCCTCGGGAATGCCGCACAGCCCGAAGCCGCCGACCGCGAACGTCTGGCCGTCCTTGACGATGCCTTCGAGCGCGGCAGCCGCGCTTCCATAGACCTTGTTCATCAGTGTGTCCCTTCCTCGAATGGAAATTCGTCGCTACGTTTTGCGTTGTTTCTGTTCGTTCTGCCCGGCACGCGGGCGCAATGCGCGCCCGGATGCCCCATTCTAGTCATCCGCGAGTGGCGTTGCCGTGAATCCGACAGCCTTGCCACCCGGCCCTCCGATGGTTGTGAAGCGTACGCTGGGCGGGCGTTGCGGCACAATACGCAAAACTACATAAAGCCATTCCCGTATCGCACGCCATGCCCGAACCTGCCACGTCCCCCGCCGCGATCGATTACCGGACCGCGTTTCACCTCGCGCCCATCGGGCTCGTGCTCGCGCGCGAGCGCATCATCGAAGACTGCAACGAGGCGCTTTGCGCGATCTTTCGCTGTCCGCGCGAGGCGCTCGTCGGCCAGTCGTTCCTGGTGCTATATCCGTCGGCGGACGAGTTCGAGCGCATCGGCGAGCGCATCCCGCCCATCATGACCGCGCAAGGCAGCTATGCCGACGACCGCATCATGAAACGCGCCAATGGCGAACTGTTCTGGTGCCACGTCACGGGCCGCTCGCTCGACCGGCAGGCGCCGCACGCGGCCGGCGTCTGGACATTCGAGGATTTGAGCGCCACGCGCCGTGTCGCCGTCGAGCTTACGCCGCGCGAGCGCGAAATCGCGGCGCAACTGGTCACGGGCAAGACGAGCAAGCAGATCGGGAGAATTCTCGACATCAGCTCGCGCACGGTGGATGTTTATCGCGCGCGGCTGATGCGCAAGTACGACACCGGCAACGCCACGGAACTGCTGCAGCGGCTGCTCGGGCATTGAGCGGAGGGGGCAGCGGAGAAACGGCGGCGGACGCAGGAGACGCGCCCGCGCGGCGGAGCGTATCAACGCAACGCGTCAGCGCGCCTTGACGAGCGGCGCGTTCTCGATGGTGGCACGCAGATGGTCGGGAATCGGCACCGACTTGCCCGCTTCGTAGTCGATCCACACGCAGCGCGCGTTGCCGCGCGCGTAGAGCGTGTCGGGCTCGTCCACGCGGCGCAGTTCGAAACCGGTGTCGAAGCTGCTGCGTCCTGGCTGGCCCACGGTCATCGTGCAGACAATGTCGCCGGGATAGTGGAGCTGCTTCAGGAATTCCATCGAGGCGTTGACGATGACCGGCCCCTGACGGTTGCCGCCCTCCCGGCTCTCGCCGGCGACGCCGAGCTGTTCGAACCAGGAAATCCGCACCTGTTCCATGTAGCGGAAGTAGACCGTGTTGTTCACATGGCCGAAAGCATCCATGTCGCCCCAACGGATCGGCATGGTCATTTCAAATACGGGGTGGTAATCGCTCATTGCACTTCGACTTCGGGTTACGCAAAAACGCGAGTGTACGATCCGCGACGCATCAGCGCAGCGACATCGCCACCCGCGCGGAAAATGGGAAAGCGCTCAGGTCAGGCCGAAGCCGTCGTCGGCGGTAATGATCGAGCCGTTCATGAACGCGGACTCGTCGGCTGCGAGCAGCAGCAGCAAGCCGTCGAGGTCGGCGGGCGTACCCACGCGATGGCGCGGCAGCATCGAAATCAACTTTTGCCCCTGCTCCGTCGACCAGTGGTGATGGTTGATTTCAGTGTCGATATAACCGGGACAGATCGCGTTGACGTTGATGCCGTGACGCCCCCATTCGAGCGCCATCGACTTCGTCATGTGCACGACGGCGGCCTTGCTGATGGAATACAGGCCGATTTGCGGCAGCACGCTCAGCCCCGCCACCGAAGCAATGTTGATGATGCGGTATGCCGGTTTCGAGCCGCCGCCGTTGCCGCGCATGATCATGCGTTTGGCGACTTCCTGCGCCACGAAAAAGGCGCCGCGCGTGTTGGTATCGAACACGTACTCGAAGTCGGCGGGCGTGACGTCGACGAGTTTCTGCGTGGTGGAAACGCCCGAGTTGTTGACGAGGATGTCGATGGTTCCGGCTTCGGTTTCCGCGTGCGCGACCGCCGATCGAATGCTCTGGTAGTCCGTCACATCGAGCGAAACCACATGGGCGGCACCGCCGTCGGCTTCGATTTCCGCGCGCAATTCCTTGAGCCGCTCCACGCGGCGGCTCGCCAGCACGACTTTCGCCCCTGCCTGCGAGAGCACCTGCGCGAAGCGCTTGCCGAGTCCGCTCGACGCGCCGGTGATCATCGCCACCTTGCCTTCCAGATTGATCGAACGGCCCATTTTCGCTTCCTGTTCAGGGGTAAATAAGTGCCGGAATGCCGCTGCGGCAGCGAGCCGGGCATTCTGGCATAAAATAGAACGGTCGTGCTAATGTAGGCTGATTGGGTTGCGGCTCGCGGAGCGTTCCCCGACAATACGAACCCGAAAAAAGCATTCTAATGGCAAGAGGAGCTTTAATGACCCCCGCAAGTCTTTTGGAGCAATACGGCCCACGCGAGTCGATGGAATACGACGTCGTGGTCGTCGGCGGCGGCCCGGCCGGGCTGTCCGCAGCCATCCGCCTGAAGCAGCTCGCAGCGGAAAAAGGCGTCGAAATCGGCGTATGCGTCCTGGAAAAAGGCTCGGAAAT
>NZ_JAWRWY010000015.1:0-257726 GCF_046535315.1 Paraburkholderia sp. SIMBA_027 | reverse complement strand
AAATTCAGCGAGATGCCGCGTCCGCAAATCATGCTGCTGCGCCACACTTACGTGGCGAGCAGCGAAGACGACGCGCAAGTGGCCGCCGACGAAGTCAACGTGTTCTACAACTACTTCGGCGCGTGGTTCAAGAACGAGCGTCCGGTCAGCAAGGGCATGATCAAGACGCTGAGCCCGGAAGAAATTGCCTCGCATCCGTTCTACACGCCGGAAGCGATGCGCAAGAACAACGTGATCGGCACGCCCGAGGAAGTCATCGCGCGCCTGAAGGCCTACGAGAAACTCGGCTTCGACGAGTACTCGTTCTGGATCGATACGGGCATGAGTTTCGAGCGCAAGAAGGCGTCGCTCGAGCGGATGATCAACGACGTGATGCCTGCGTTCAAGTGAGGTCGTGATTCCATGAGTGTTCATTTTCAGCTGTATATCGACGGCCAGTTCGAATCCGGCGCCGCGACGTTCGGCAGCGTGAATCCGGCCACGGGCGACGTGTGGGCGCAAATGCCCGAAGCGCGCCGCGACGAAGTGAACCGCGCCGTGAACGCGGCGAGCCGCGCGCTCAACGACGCTGCGTGGGCGGGACTCACGGCATCGGCGCGCGGCAAGCTGCTGCATAAACTCGCCGCGCTCGTCGAACAGGCCGCGCCGCGACTCGCTGAAATTGAAACCAACGATACCGGCAAGATCATTCGCGAGACGTCGAGCCAGATTGCGTACGTCGCGGAGTATTACCGCTATTACGCCGGTATCGCCGACAAGATCGAAGGCAGCCATATTCCCGTCGACAAACCGGACATGCAGGTCTGGCTCGAACGTCAGCCGGTGGGTGTGGTGGCCGCGATCGTGCCGTGGAATAGCCAGTTGTTTCTCTCCGCCGTGAAGCTCGGCCCCGCGCTCGCCGCGGGCTGCACGGTGGTGCTCAAGGCATCGGAAGAAGCGCCCGGTCCCCTGCTCGAATTCGCGCGACTCGTGCACGAAGCGGGCTTTCCGCCGGGCGTGGTGAACGTCATTACCGGCTTCGGCGCGGAATGCGGCGCGGTGCTCAGCAGTCATCCGAAGGTCGATAAAGTGGCCTTCACGGGCGGCCCGGACACCGCGAAGCATATCGTGTCGAACACCGCGAACAACCTCGCCAAGGTCTCGCTCGAACTCGGCGGTAAATCGCCGTTTATCGTGTTCGCCGACAGCGATATTCAGAGCGCGGTGAATGCGCAGGTCGCGGCGATTTTCGCGGCGAGCGGTCAAAGCTGCGTGGCGGGCTCGCGTCTGTTGATCGAAGCGTCGGTGAAGGACGAGTTTCTCGCGCGGCTGGTCGAGCGCGTCTCGCGCATTCGCGTGGGTCTGCCCAACGACATGGCGACGGAATACGGCCCGCTGTGCACCGAGCGTCAATTGCGCAACATCGAAGCGGTGGTCGAACGCTCCGTGAAGCAAGGCGCGAAAGTGCTCGCGGGCGGCAAGGCGCTCGATCGCGGCGGCTTCTATTACGCGCCGACGATTCTCGATTGCAGCAGCGTGCCCGACGCGGACAGCATCACGACCGAACTGTTCGGCCCGGTGCTTTCGGTCGACACGTTCAGCACCGAGCAGGAAGCGATCGAGAAAGCCAACAGCACGGCCTATGGTCTGGCTGCGGGCATATTCACCACCAATCTCACGCGCGCGCATCGTGTGTCGAAACGCGTGCGCTCGGGCATCGTGTGGATCAACACGTATCGCGCGGTGTCGCCGCTCGTGCCGTTCGGTGGCTTCGGTCTTTCGGGTCATGGACGCGAGGGCGGCTTCGCGGCGGCACTCGAATATACGACGACCAAATCCGTATGGCTGCGCACCTCGGACGAGCCGATCAGCGATCCGTTCGTGATGCGTTAGGCGCGCACAGCGGCTTCGTGCAGGCTGCCCGCCGCGAAGCCGCAACAAAGCATCAAGGCGGCTCGCGCCACACACGCTGATGGCAGCATAGCCAGGCAATAAAGATGGAGACATGATGACCAACACGACGAACGACAACAGCGTTCTGACCATCGAAAGCAATTCGATCGAATACGTTTCGCCTGAACATCGGCACGGCAAGCCTGTCGATCTGTTCACCTTGTGGTTTTGCACGAACGTCGCGCCGCTGGCGGTAATTTCCGGCGCCACGTCGGTTCTGATTTTTCACCTCGATCTTGTAAGCGCGATTCTCGCGATTGCGGCGGGGCAATTCTTCGGCGCGATTTTTCACGCGCTCACCTCCGCGCAGGGCCCGCTCGTGGGCGTGCCGCAAATGATTCAAAGCCGCGCGCAATTCGGCCGCTACGGCTCGCTGCTTGTGGTCGGTTTCACCACGCTGATCTATCTCGGCTTCTTCGTGTCGAACATCATTCTCGCGGGCAAGACGCTGCACGCTGCGGCGCCGCCCGTACCCATTCCGCTCGCGACGGTGCTCGGCGCCGTGTTCGCCACGCTCGTGGGTGTGATCGGCTATAACTTCATTCACCGATTCAACAAGATTGGCGCGTGGTTCATGGGCGGCGCGCTCGTGATCGGCATGATTCTGATGGTGCCGAGCCTCAACGCCAGCGTGCTCCAGCAAGGTCATTTCAATCTCTCGGGCTGGTTCGCGATGTTCGGTCTGTGCGCCGTCTGGCAAATCAGTTTCGCGCCCTATACGTCCGATTATTCGCGCTATCTGCCGGAATCGACGGGTTTCGCCAAGACGTTTGCATTCACGTATTTCGGCACCTCGCTGGGCACGATCTTCGCCTTCGTATTCGGCGTCATCGCTGTGAGCACCGGACACGCCACCGACGCGATGCAGGCCATCCGCACGCAAACGGGCATGTTCGGCTATGTGCTGATTTTTCTTTTCCTCGTCAACATCATTGGCCACAACGGCATGAATCTGTATGGCGGCGTGCTGTCGTGCATTACCGCCGCGCAGACGTTCCGTCCCAGCTGGACGCCCGGCCGCAATGTGCGCATTGGCGTGTCGGCGATTTTGCTGGTGGCGTGTACCGCGACCGCGCTGTGGGCATCGAGTAACTTCATCGCCATTTTCCTGACCGCGATCTTCGCCATGCGCATCGTGCTCGCACCGTGGATTGCGATTAACCTCGTCGACTTTTATCTGGTGAACAAGCGGCACTATCTGGTGTCGGAAATCGTCAGCAGCACGGGCGGCATGTATGGCGCGTTCAACGTGAAAGCGCTGGCGCTGTACGTTTTCGGTATCGTGATTCAGGTGCCGTTCATGGAAGAGAGCTTTTTCCACGGTCCGTGGGCTTCGCTGCTCGGCGGTGCGGATATCTCGTGGATGGTCGGCCTCGTCGCCACCGCCCTCGCCTATTATCTGCTGGCGCAGAATGGCGGTTCGCGTTCTCCGCGCCGTTCTACCGCAAGTGCAACGGCATCGGAATAAACGCTTCACCTCGATTTACCGTGCTGAAAAAGCCGGCTCGTTGATCAAACGAGCCGGCTTTTTTATTGGCATCTCAAATGACAGTCGCCGTTTTCATGCACGTATTGGTCGCGCTAAGACTACCCCAGCGTGGGGTTATAACAGCCCGCGCTTCATGGTTCATGAGTCGCACTGTCCTGGTTATGCCACCGTCTTGTCGCGCAACAAGGTCCCGCTCGTTTCGCGTTGCCACCCGGACAACGATACCGCACGATCCGCCGGCTCGCTGTGTTCGTCCGAGCACTTCGAATCACATGACCGGGAGGAGCCGTGAATTTCAAGAAGACTTTTCTTATTGCCTCGATGACCAGCCTCGTTGCGACGGGGTCCGCACCCGCGTTTTCGGAGAACGCATCGCAAACGAGTAGCGCCGGTGCGCTTTCAATAGCCGCCTCTCCGCTGATTTCCATCACGGGCCACCCATTTGAAGGCTCAGTAACGGGTGCCACAGGTTCCGGGCTCATTGTCTCCAGTATTGTCGAAGGCACGACCGACACACTTACAGTGGTATTCAAAGCTGTCGCAGACGGCAGCAAAGCAACGGTAGCGGTGTCTACCAATGCAGCCAGGAAAGCGGGCTTGTCGGTGGGCGCCGCCGTGAACGTCGTCTCGGAAGCTACCGGTTATGCGCTGATTGCTTCCGGCCAACTGCTAGCCTTCATTCCCAACGAAGCGGGCAAGGCATTACTGCACCACTCCCGTGTGGACGCCGAATCCGGGCTGGTATCCGAATGAAACGCATTGTGAAACGCGGCGTGTTGCCCTTTGCCGCCGCCCTGCTGCTTGCCAGCCCTGTCTGGGCCGGACAAGGCTGCAGCGATAAACCGCTCGAACCCGGCACCGTGCGCATTGCATTGCAAACCGCTGCACAATTGCAACAGCAACTCGATCAACGAGCCCCCAAAGTGGCGCTCGTTGCCCGCGTGGGACAGGATTTGTCGGAATATGGCTTGCGCTATTCCCACATGGCCTTTGTCGCACGAGGGTCCGCCGGCGAACCGTGGCGGATCAGCCATCTGCTCAACGATTGCGGACAAGCGACATCGGCGCTCTGGCGCGAGGGTTTGGGCAATTTCTTCCTTGACGACATGTTTTCGTTCGATTCGCTACTGATCGTTCCTGATGCGAAAATTCAGGATCGTCTGGAAAAGCTGCTGCGTAATCCAGCGGCGCTGGAGCAAATGCATTCGAGCAGCTACAGCATCGTCGCGTATCCGTTTTCCACGCTGCACCAGAATTCCAATCAATGGGTACTGGAGATCCTGAGCGAAGCGCTAAGTGGCCAGCAGTTCGTAAAGCGCGCCGACGCCCAAGCCTGGCTAAAGCGCTCTGCGTATCAGCCCGATGCGTTGAAAATCAGCACGCTCAAGCGTCTTGGCGGCCGCATGTTCAAAGCAAATGTGGCATTCGACGATCACCCGATTGATCAACGCGTGACGGGCAATATCGAGACCATAACGGTGGACTCGACGGTTCGGTTTTTAGAAAGTGCCGCGCCGCAAACGCAGGTAATTCCGATCTCCGCACCGCAAATGGTTGAGTTGCCGTTGCGAAACGCTACCGCAAGTGCAACGGCATCGGAATAAACGCTTCACCTCGATTTCCCGCGCTGAAAAAGCCGGCTCGTTGATCAAACGAGCCGGTTTTTTTATTGCCGATCAGAACTGGTGATACATGCCGATGCGCACCATCGTCTGATGATTGTTCGACGATGCCGACGCCACCGAGCCGTCGAAGATATCGGCATTCGATGCAGCGCCCGCGGCCTTCTGCCAGACGCCCATCGCGTAGATCGACGTGCGCTTCGACAAGGCATACGCCGTCGTCAGCCCAACCTGGTGGTAAATCGGAATCGCCTGGTTGTAGCCAATGTTGCCGTGCGTGTAGACGTATTGCGCGCCCACGTACCATGCGGACGTGAGGTTGTAACGGCCCCACGCTTCATAGTTCGTGAAGATGACCGTGCCCTGCGTGCCGTTCGCCTCGTTGAACTTGGTGTTCGTGTAGTCGAGGCCGAGCGTGGCCGAACCAAGCGCGTAGTTGATGGCCGCGCCGAAAATCTGTTCGTTGGCCGGGTTGCCCACGTAGCTGAACGGACCGCTCGCACCGATTTCCGCGCCCGTGGTGTTGCTCACGTAATTGCCGTCCGTGAGCAGCGCGGCAGGCTGCTTCGCAAACAGATACGCGCCCGCAATCGTAAAGCCGCCAAACGCGTAGTTTGCGCCGATGCTCCACAAACCCGTCGTGCCGCGTCCGGCCGCATTCGTATTGGTAAAGGAATAGAGGCCGCCAAAAGTGAGGCCGCCAATCTTGGGGCTCGCGTATTTAATCGCGTTATCGACGCGGAAGGAATTGTCGGTATTGTCGATATCGCCGGCGTGCACGAGCGGGCCGCCCAATTGGCCCGGCGCGGTAAGCGGCTGGAGATAATCCACCACTGAGTCGTATTGCCGCCCGAGCGTAACCGTGCCGAAGCGCGTGTCCGACAGCCCCACATACGCCTGGCGTCCAAACAGGCGACCGCCCTGACGCATCTGGCCATTCTCCGTGCTGAAACCGGATTCGAGCCTGAACAGCGCGCTCAAACCGCCACCGAGATCCTCGGTGCCTTTCAAACCCCAGCGGCTGCCGTACGCGCCGTCGTACGTACCATCGCGCATGCGCCACAGCGAATGGCCGCCGCTATTGCTCACATAATCGATCCCTTCGTCGATCACGCCATAAAGCGTCACCGACGATTGAGCATGCGCATTCGCCGCGACCAATGCGCTAGCGCCCACGACGCACGCGACGGATAATCTGTTACCCCGATTTTTCATGCCTTCTTCACTCCTCGTTGAATGCGCGCGTACCCCGCCGCGAAACGGACGAACGCGCGGTTGTTGCGATACGTGATGGACGATCTATTTGCAGTACAAATTAATCAGACGATGCGCGATGCGACTCCGTTAGCAGGAGTCGCACCGGTTCATACGATCAACTGGCGCGCCTCAACAAGACTTGCTCTTGTCCGCCTGCCAGCAGTTTTTCGGCGATTTCGGCAACACGGCGCACATGGGCGATAGCCGCGCCGCGCGCCGCTTCGATATCGGCAGTGCGGATCGCCGCGAGGATCTGATGCATTTCCTGCACCGCCTGATCGCCGCGATCGTCGGATGCAATCGTGAGCGCGCGCAGCCGGTTGATTCTCGCCGTGAGCGATTGCACGATCTCCCACGCCACAAGCTTGTGTCCGGCGACGAACATGCGCTCGTAGAACGCCGTCGTGAGCGCGCGCACCGCACGATGATCCTGCGCGTGAAAGGCTTGCTGAATCTCGCCGACGCGTGCAGAGAGTTCCGCAATGGTCGCGGCGTCGGCATAGTGCGCGCAGGCCGCAGCCGCTTCGCTTTCGAGCAGGCCGCGAATCTCGTAGATTTCGGCCGCCGTCGAGAGATCGAGCACGGCGACGATCGGCCCCTGGTTAGGCAGGATATCGACGAGCCCTTCCGTTTCCAGATGGCGCAGCACCTCCCGCACGACGGTGCGGCTCACGCCGAGTTCCTCGCAAAGCGCGCGCTCGACCAGCCGGTCGCCCGGCAGGAAACGCGCGTCGAAAATGGCGCTGCGCATTTTCTCGAGCGCGAGTTCCCGCAACGTGATGGTCCGGCGCTCGACCTTCAGGGACGCTGACGTGTCTTGCATCGCGACTCCCGATTAAGCCTGCGCGAACAATCGCACGTCGCGCGTGTCCCAATCGATCCACGCATGCGTGCCGATGACGATGCCGCTGTCGCGATGATCGCCCGCCGGCATACGCACCGACATATCCTGCTCCCACGGCGTGGTCACCGCGTAGTGCATCGCATCGCCGAGATAGGTGATGTCACGCACCGTTACCGGCAACCCGGCCGCTTGCGTCGCTCGATGCGCGGCTTCTGTGGCGCGAATGCGGATCTGCTCGGGGCGCACCATCAGTGTGCCATCACCGCCCACGGGAAGCGGGATATCGCTGGCCGCCGCGACAGCGTGACCGCTAGGAAACACCGCGCTCGCCTGTTCCGCCGCGCGGCCCGTGATACGCACCGGCAGAAAATTCGAATTGCCGATGAAATTCGCCACGAAACGCGAAGCGGGATTCGCATACAGCTCCTCGCCGGTTCCGCATTGTTCGATGCAGCCTTTATTGAAGACGGCAATGCGATCGGACAGCCGCAATGCCTCTTCCTGATCGTGCGTCACGTAGAGAATCGTCACGCCGGTTTCCTGATGGATGCGGCGCAATTCGAGTTGAATCTCTTCACGCAATTTTTTATCGAGCGCGGAAAGCGGTTCGTCCATCAGCAGCACCGGCGGGTCGTATGCGAGCGCGCGCGCAATGGCCACGCGTTGCTGCTGACCGCCCGAGAGTTGCGCGGGCATACGATCGCGAAACTCCGAAAGATGCACGAGCGCCAGCATCTGTTCGACTTTCTTTTTGATTTCCGCTTCGGGACGGCGGCGAACGCGCAGCGGAAACGCCACGTTTTGACCGACCGTCAAATGCGGAAACAGCGTATAACGCTGAAACACCATGCCGATATTGCGTTTATTCGGTGCGACCGACAGCAACGGTTTGCCATCGAGCAGCACGCGGCCTTCGGTCGGCTCCTGAAAGCCCGCGACAATATAAAGCGTCGTGCTTTTTCCCGAGCCCGACGGCCCGAGGAAGGTCATGAATTCGCCCTTGCGCACATCGAGCGAAACCTGATCGATGGCGACAACGTCGTCGTAGGTCTTGCGCAAGCGCTGGATTTGCAGGAATGCGGAAGTCATGGCGGGTTACCTCTGTACTCGCGAGATCGGTTTAGCGCGCGCGGCGCAATACGGCGCCGGCCAACATCAAAAGCGTCGTGAGTCCGACGAGCAGCGAAGACGCTGCCGCCACGACGGGTGTCAGGTCCTGGCGCAGCGTCGCCCAGATGCGCACAGGCAGCGTCTGCAAGGTCGGGCTCGACATGAAAATGGACACCACCACTTCGTCCCACGAAGCGAGGAACGCGAAAATCGCCGCGGCGAAAAGACCCAGCCGGATGGCGGGCAAGGTCACGCGCAGTTTCACTTCGAGCGGCGACGCTCCGCAAATGAGCGCGGCATCTTCGAGCGCGGTGTCGAAACTCGACAGCGAATTGCTGATCGAGATAATCGAAAACGGCAGCGCGATAATCACGTGACCAATTACGAAACCGGTCATCGTGCCGTTCAGGCCAATGCGCAGAAAGAACGCGTAGAGCGCGACGGCCAGCACCACCACGGGCAACACCATCGGCGTGAGAAAGAACGCTTTGACAGCACTGCGTCCGCGAAATTTTCCGCGCACCAAGGCAAGCGAAGCGAGAAAACCGATCAGCACGGAAAGCACCGTAACGATCACCGCGAGCTTCGCGCTCGTCAGCAGCGAATCGAGCCAGCCCGGATCGGTGAACAACTGGCGATACCACTCCAGCGTCCAGCCCGGCGGCGGAAAAATCAGCCACTGCGAATCGCCGAACGACAGCGCGACGATAAACACGATCGGCAATAACAGAAACAGGGCGACGGCAGCGCCGATCGCGAGCAACGCCCAACGCAGCGCGCCCAGACGGTCGAAATCGAGCAACATGTCAGAGCCCTCCGTTGGCGCGCGCGCCGCCCGTGAACCGCAATTGCAGGGCGTACAGCGAGAGCGTGACGGCGAGCAGCACGAAAGCCGCGGCGCCGGCGAGTCCCCAGTTCAACAGTTCCTGTACCAGTTGCGCGACGAGTTCGGCGAGCATCATGTATTGCGCGCCGCCGAGCAGCGCCGGTGTGACGAAATAGCCGAGCGCCATCACGAACACCATCAGCGCGCCCGAGGCGATGCCGGGCATCGCCAACGGCACGAGAATGCGCCAGAACGCCTGCCAGCGACTCGCGCCGCACACGGCCGCCGCGCGCAAGGTGGACGGATCGATGCTGCGCAGCGTGGCGTGCAGCGGCATCACGAGAAACGGCAACATAATGTAGGTCATGCCGATTGTCACGCCGACGAGATTATTCACGAGCGCCAGCGGTTCGCTGATGAGTCCGGTCGCCATCAGCAGGCGATTGATCGGCCCCGTTGCCTGCAGCAACACCATCCACGCAAACGTGCGGGCGAGCAGATTGGTCCACATCGAAAGCAGCAGAATCGAAAACAACAGCGAACTCAGTTTGCGCGGCGCAATGGCGAGCAGCCATGCAGTCGGAAAACCAATCGCCACTGTCACCACCGTGACGACCGTCGCGACGAGAAAGGTATTGCCGAATACGCGCAAATACGTGGACGAGCCGAGCAACTGCTCGTAGTTATGCAGACCCGGCGTGGGCTCCAGCACGCTGCGCAACAGCAGCGACAGCACCGGCAGCATGAAAAAGATCACGAGGAGCACGATCCCCGGAATCAGAAGGCGGATGTTGCGCCAGTCGCGGCGCGCGCGCGGCGGCCGCGCCGGCGGATGGGCGACGGTACTCAAAGCGTTCGGCATGATGTCTCCTGCGGTCTCCTGCAGCCATTCAATCGCGATACGGTGCGATCAGGCGCGTGTCGTTATTTCGATTGCCAGGCGTACCAGCGCTTCGCAATCGCGTCGCGATTGTCGGCCCAATACTTCATGTCGAGATCGATCTGCGACGTCTTGTACTGGTCCGGCAAGGTCTTCGCGACCGCTGCCGGCATCATCGCCGCCGACTTCACGTTGATCGGCGCATAGCCCGTGTCCTGCGCGAATTTCGCCTGCGCCTGCGGGCTCGTCGCTACAGCGAGAAACTTCATCGCTTCGGCCTTGTGCTTCGCGCCCTTGGGAATCACGAGCATGTCGGCGGCCGTCAGGTTCTGATTCCACGACACGCCCACCGGCACGCCCGTCTGTTCGAGCGCATGCAAGCGCCCATTCCAGAACATGCCGATAGGCGCTTCGCCCGAAGCCAGCAACTGCTGTGATTGCGCGCCGCCGCTCCACCAGACGATGCTGCTCTTGATGGTGTCGAGTTTCTTGAATGCGCGATCGAGATCGAGCGGATAAAGCTTGTTGGGCGGCACGCCGTCGGCGAGCAAAGCGATTTCCAGCACGCCCGGCGCGGACCATTTATAGAACGTGCGCTTGCCGGGGAATTTCTTCGTATCGAACAGGTCGGCCCAGGTTTGCGGTTGCGCGCCCTTGAAATTCGATTTGTTGTAGCCGAGCACGAACGAATAATAAAAGCTGCCGACCGCGCTGCCGCTCGAAAAACGCGGATCGAGATCGGCCTTCTTGACAACGTTGTAGTCGATCGGCTCGATCAGCCCGGCCTTTTGCGCGGCGTAGGCGAAGTCGCCTTCCACGTCCACGACGTCCCAGTTCACGTTGCCGCTATCCACCATCGCCTTGAGCTTGCCGTAGTCGGTGGGACCGTCCATCAATACGTTGACGCTGCTGGATTGCGTAAAGGGCTGCGCCCAGTCCTTCTGCTGCGAAGACTGCGTGGTGCCACCCCAACTCGTGAAGACGACCGGGTCCGCGGCGAGAGCGGGCGTTGCGGCAAAAGCGGCCGCGCACAGTGCGATCAGCGGCGTCATCATGAGGGTGCGTGTGCTGTTCATATCCATGTCCTTGGGAATCGGTGGTGCTCAATCGTGTAACGGTCGGGCCGGCGCCGAACGTCGCGTGGGCTTCATTTTTTGCTTCATTTACTTTAATTCGTGATCCTGATTGTCATACCGGTTTGCGATCCGCTTTTCGGTCGCTTTTCAGCCGTGTTTTAGTCGCTCCACTGCCGCACGCGATCAGTGAGCCACGGCAAGTGCCTGAACCGTGCCAGCTTCGTTATCGCCGACATAAATACCGAAAGCGTCCTCGCTGCGTTCGCGCACATAGCGCTGCAACATCGCGCGCACGGCTTCGTCGCGCAGTTTGCTCCACGGAATCTGCGAGAGCGGAACGATATGAATCGCATTGTCCATCATCGCCGCAGCGCTGCTGTTCACGCGGCCGCGGTAATACACCTGCACGCTCGACGACGGCCCTTGCCCCGATTCGAATACCGCAAACAGGAAGTCGAGATGCGCCGCGAGGCCGAGTTTCGCGAGCACGCCGCGCAGGCTTGCCGCGTCGCTTGCCGGTTCGAGTTTGACGCCTGTGGGCAACTGGAATCCGTCCGGCGTTTCCAGCAGGATCAGACCGTCACGATGTTCGAGGATCGCGCCGACCTGCGCGCGCGCACCGGTTGCCGCCAGCGCGTCCTGCGAGAGACTGAAATTGACGTAGGCGCCACGGCAATAACCAAGCGGCGAAGCATTCGTATGCACGAAATCCACCACGCGCCCAATCAGAATGATGTGATCGCCCGCGTCGACGACTTCATGCGTGCGGCAATCGAATATTGCCGCCGCGCCGTCCATCACCGGCGCGCCGGTCGCGCGGGCGCGCCAGTCCACCTGATCGAATTTGTCGGCCGATTTCGACGCGAATACGCCGGACACGCCCTTCTGGCTTTCCGCAAGCACGCTGACCGCGAAGTGATCGGTGGCGCAGAACACACCGTGACTCGACGCCGTCTTCGCAATGCACACGAGAATCAACGGCGGATCGAGCGACACCGACGTGAACGAATTGGCCGTGAACCCACGCGGCGTACCGTCCGGCTGAATCGTGGTGACCACCGTCACGCCGGTGACGAATGCGCCCAGCGCGCGACGAAACTCGGCAACATCGAAAATCGGTTCGATATTCGGCTCAGACATGATGCTCTCCACGATTCCAGATATTCGCTAAACGGCTTTTATGGCGGTGCGGAAAAATCGTTCATTCGCATTAAACCGAATGACGAATCCATTCCTGTCTTTGCGAATGAAAAGCTTCGCTGCGATGCCTTGCGTACCGGCTTGCCCTGCCGCCGTCGCCCACCCTCCCGTCGATACGGAAGATTATGGTATGCCATACTATCGACTACCACGGGACCTAAATATTATGGAATACCATAAGTAGACGCAGCACGCGGCTGGCACGAATGCCGCCGACCGACGGCGAAGGAAAGGTGCGACGAATGGGGAAGCGCTGGCGATGGGAAGACAGGCGCCGCTACGCCAGAAAGCGCGCTGGCCGCGCCTGCTGACGTGCGAAGACAGGCCGCCGGACAGTCAGCCGGCAGCCAGAGGAGGTGGAGCGTTAGCGGGAAATCAGGCTTCGGGGGCTTCGCCGCGCGCAGCCAGGGCGGCCAGCGCGAGTTCGGCCGTCCGCTTGATGTGCGCGATCGAGGCCGCGAACGCCGCGTCGCCATCGCGTCGCTCGATTGCGTCGAGCATCTTGTTCATCTCGCGATTCGACTCGCCGCTGCGCCCAGGCGTGGCGATTGTCAGCGCCCGCAGCCGGTTGATGCGCGCATTGAGCGTCTTGACCACGGCGAGCGACACCGTCTTGTTCGCGCCTTCGAACAGCGCCTCGTAGAAGCGCTCGGTGTGCGCGAGCACGGTCGGCAGATCGCCGGACTTGAACGCGGCCTCGATCTCCTTGCGAATCTCGCGCAACGATTTAACGAGTTCGGGCGTGGATTGTTCGGCGCAGGCGCGCGCGGCGTTCGCCTCGAGCAGGCCGCGCAACTCGTAAATCTCGCTGACCTGAGCGGGATTGAGCTGCGCGACGACCGGCCCCTGACGCGCGATCACTTCCACGAGCCCTTCCGTTTCCAGGTGCCGCAGAACCTCGCGCACGATGGTGCGGCTCACGCCCAGTTCATCGCACAGCGTGCGTTCGACAAGACGCGCGCCCGGCTTGAAATAGCCTTGCACAATGGCGTCGCGCAGCTTATCCAGCGTCAGTTCCCGAAGGGTTTTGGTTTCGCGGACGATTTTTAGATCTGACATAGGGCGCGTAAGGTGAACGGAGAGAAATAGCCGGACGACGACCATTCGCCGACTTGGGATGCCATATTATCCCTCATACGGAAAGAGCGCCAGTTTTGTAAGCTATTTTCAATGTTCCGCGTCGGGCAGCCCTTGACCTGCAAAACCACAGCGCGGTGGCTTTTGAAGGGCGGCGTTGGGTGCGGTTGACCGTTAGTTGCAACGTTGGGCGGATAGAACGAACCGGCAATACGTTGATCTCCACGCCCGGCCATCGCACCTTAACAACCTTGCAGAAGCCGGGAACATGAAAACGAGCTATTTAATTCGCAATGCCTGTTATTAAAATTTGCATCGGCATCGGCTCGTTGCGCAAATCAGATTCTTCGCGCGCGTGGACATGAAGCGCCCCAACTGCCGCATCAAACCCTGACCTTCCCGCACCCTCCCCGCCACCTCACATCCGCAAACACGCCTCATGCAGCGTATTGAGCCGGCGCACCGGTTCCGCCACATACGGATTGCTCTCGTCCCACGCATAACCCGCCAGCACGGAGCTGATCATGCGGCGAATCAGCGGCGTTTGACGTGGATAATAAATAATGTCCTGCAATTCGCCCGTGTACCAACGCTCGACGAAAGCACGGAACGTGTCGATGCCCTTGCGCAGCGGCACATCGTATTCGGCGTGCCAATCCACGGTTTCGCCGTTCAGCACGCGATCCACCACTTTCGCGGCCATATGCGCGGAACGCAGCGCGATCGTCACGCCCGAAGAAAACACAGGATCGAGGAACTCGCCCGCATTACCGAGCAGCGCATAACCAGCGCCGTGCAAACGCTCGACATTCGCCGAATACCCGCCGATCTGGCGCACCGGCATGAGGAACGGCGCATCGCCGATCAAACGATTGAGCGTCGGTTCCTCGCGAATCAGCGCACGCAGGCGCGCTTCGCGCTCGGCTTCCGGCAGATCGAAGAACGCGGCTTCCGCCACGCAACCCACCGACGAGCGCCCGCCCGCCAGCGGAATCATCCAGAACCACACATCGCGATGCACCGGATGCGTCGCGACGCAAATCTTGTTGCGATCGAAATCGTCGAGCGCGAGGCCATCGCGCACGTGGCTGAAAATCGCCGCGCGCGTCGGCAAACCGGTCGGCGCTTCGAGATTCAGCAAACGCGGCAGCACGCGGCCGAAACCGCTCGCGTCGAGCACATAACGCGCGTGCACTTCATAGCGCGTTTCGCTTTCGTCGATGACTTCGAGCACCGGCGCATCGCCCGGATGCATCGCCAGCACGGTGTGACCGAATCGCACTTCCGCGCCCTGTTTTGCCGCACACTGGATCAGCAGTTCGTCGAACTTCGCGCGCTCCACCTGAAACGTCGTGCCCCAACCCGGCGAATGTTTATCGCGAAAGTCGTACGCCGTCGCCTGATCGCGCCACACGAACTGCGCGCCGTTCTTGTACTGGAAACCGGCTTCGACCACGGCCTGCAACATGCCCGCTTCTTCGAGGTATTCCATGCTCTGCGGCAGCAGGCTCTCGCCGATCGAAAAACGCGGAAAATGCTGACGTTCGAGCACCAGCACCGAACGCCCGCGTTTGCGCAGCAGTGCAGCCGCCACCGCACCCGAAGGACCGGCGCCGATGATCGCCACATCGACGCGCTCGCTACGGCCCGAGCCTTCCAATTGACTGTTCACTGCCGCTTCGCGGCGCTGTTCCCGGCTCTGTTCCATGCGTCCCTTCCTGTGCCTGGTTTGCGCGATGCGGATTCGTTGGCGAGTTCATCGCCTCGCACACCACGCTTGCTATTACAATGCCCGTTCTTGTTCACGACCGAATATGCATCGGGGAAAAATATGTCGGTTTCCGAATCAAATGTTGTGCCGTTCGTGCCGGAGACGGCCTTCGGCATCTGGTTTCTCCGCACCCACACGTGGGAGCATCATGTCCTGCGCGTGGCGATCAACGACCTCAAGCGCCTGATCGATCAACCGCTGCCGCACGCGCCCACGATCGTCGACGTCGGCTGCGGCCAGGGCAAGTCATTCCGTTTGCTGGCCGAGGCGTTTCGCCCGCGCCGCATCGTCGGGATCGACTTTCGCGAAGCGTCGCTCGATCTCGCTCAACAAGCGGCACACGCGGTTCAGCAGCGAGCGGCATCACCGTCGCAAGCGCACATCGAATTCGACGTGCTGCACGGCGACTGCGCGAATCTGCCGCTGCCGTCGGGCAGCGCGGACATCGTGTTCTGTCATCAGACGTTTCATCATCTGGTCGAACAGGAACGCGCGCTCGCGGAATTCCATCGCGTGCTCAAGCCCGGCGGCGTGCTGCTGTTCGCCGAATCCACCGAAGCCTATATTCGCTCGTGGGTCATTCGTCTGCTTTTCCGCCATCCGATGCAGGTGCAAAAGAGCGCCGACGGTTACCTTGCCATGATACGCCACGCAGGTTTCCGCTTCGCCGAGCACAATGTCTCGCTCCCTTATTTGTGGTGGAGCCGCGCGGCGGACTTCGGCCTGTTCGAGCGCCTTGGGCTGCACCATCCGAAGCCTGGCAAGCGTCGCGAAACGCTCGTCAACGTGGCGGCGGTGAAGGCGCAGTAATCCGCTCGACTCGGTGCGGCGCGCGCATTATCACGCGCAGTCACGCGCCGCCGCCCGAAAAAAACTAAAAAATAATTACTTCGCGCCCTTCAACGCCACCACGTCGCCCACCAGCGCCACGCCCGCGATCATCGCGCCCGCGCCGCACGTGAAGTCCGTCGGGCTTTCGGTCAGGTTGTTACGGTAATTGCTCTTGATGTTGATGACCGCGTTGCCGCCCTGCTGGCGCGCGCGCTCCTGAAGCTCGCGCACCGCCGAAAGAAACACGTGCTGACACGCTTCTTCATCGCTCTTGTTGAATGCGTTCGTCTTCTTGTTGGTCGCGATCGTACCCATCGTCTTTTTCACGGCCGGATGCTTCTGGCCCGCGAAGTACAGCGCAATATCGTCGCCCACTTTTCCCGGTTCACTTTGCAGCGCTTGCGCCACCGGATACGTGTCCACCGTATCGCGCGCCCAGGCGTGCGTCGTCACCAAAGCCGCGCAGAGCGCGGTCGTCATCCACAGCTTGTTCATTGTGACTCTCTAGTTGGATCAATGGGCCTGCAGCACCACGAGGTCGCCCTTCACGGCAATCGCTGCCGCGCTCGGGCTCACGCCGCAGGTGAAGTCGGTCGACGAATTCGATTCGTTCTCGTGAAAGCGCGTCGTCACGTCGATAACGGCGTTCGCGCCCTTCGCACGCGCGTCGTCGCGCAGCTTGTCGATCGCGCTGGCGAGCGCCTTGTTGCACGACACGTCGGCGCCATCGGCGGAACGCGCGATACGCACGGAATGCGACGCTTCGCCCACGCGGCGCGCGACATCCGCGTGCGCCTCTTTGCCGAAGTAGACCGCGACTTTCGCGCGCTCCGCCGCTGCCGTACTAAATGCATCAGTCGGCGCCGCGGACAGTGCCGGCTGAATCGGCAGCGTCTTCAACTGCGTACCGCAAGCAGCCAGCGCGAGGCTGGCGAACGTGGCGGCGGTGAGCGTAAGGCGTGGTGTTCTCATAGTTTTCCTCGTGGTTTTCAGGAGCGCCTGCAACGTCATGACGCGTTCAAGATGCGCTCATGACAGATTCAGCGTGCGAAACATCAGGCTGGCGCAACTGCCGCCAAACCCGAACGACACCGACATCGCCGATTCGATCCGCGCCTCGCGCGTGACGCGCACGAGCGGCATGCTCGCGGCCAGCGGATCGAGTTCGCCGATCCCCACTGAGCCCGCGAGATGACCGTCGCGCATCATCAGCAAGGTGTAGATCGCTTCGTGCGCGCCGCACGCGCCGAGCGGATGACCGCTGAGCGCTTTCGTCGACGAAAATGCGGGCACGTCCGCGCCGAATACGTCACGCAGCGCGAGCAGTTCCTCGACATCGCCCGAAGGCGTGGAAGGCGCATGCGTGTTGATGTAGTCGGGACGGCACGCGGACTCCGCGAGCGCCGCGCGCATCGCGCGCGCGATGCCGCCCGCTTGCGGCGCGACCATCTGCGCGCCATCCGTGCAATGGCCGAAACCCGTCAGCTCCGCGTGGATGCGCGCGCCGCGCGAGCGCGCATGTTCGAGCGATTCGAGCACCAGCACGCCCGCGCCCGAGCCGATCACGAAGCCGTCGCGCTGCGTGTCGTACGGCCGCGACGCGCGTTCGGGCGTGTCGTTGAAGCCGCGCGAGAGCGCGCCCATCGCGTCGAACATCAGCGTCATGTTGTCGTGCAGCGCTTCGCTGCCGCCCGCGAGCACGATGTCCTGGCGGCCGGTCTGGATCAGTTGCATCGCCTGGCCGATCGCCAGCGCGGACGTCGTGCACGCCGACGACGGCGAGTACGTCACGCCTTCCATACCGAACACGTGCGCGAGATTCGCCGACGCCGTGCTGCTCATCGCCTGCGGCACCGTATAGGGCGGCACGCGATCCACGCCGCGCGAATTCGCGCACGCCATCGCCGCGTCGTAGGCCGACATCGTGCCGACGCCCGAACCCACCACCGCACCCACGCGCGGCTGCCGCAACACGGCTTCGTCGAGCCCTGCGTCGTCGATGGCGCTGCGCGCCGCGTGACACGCAAAGCGCGCCGTGTCGCCCATGAAGCGCTCGGCCTTGCGCGCGAACGGCGTCTCGTCGTCCACCGACGCGACCGCCGCCACCTGGCTTCCGAAGCCGCGCTCTCGCCACGCCGCCATGCGAGTGATGCCGCCGCGTCCTTCGCGCAGCCGCGCGGACACGCCGTCGAGCGTGTTGCCGAGGCACGAGACGATGCCCATGCCCGTCACGACCACGCGCTGCAATCCGTTCGATGCCAACCTTGCCTGCATGCTCACCGGACGCGCTTGAAGATCAACGACGTGTTCACGCCGCCGAACGCGAAGTTATTGCTCATCACGTAATCGGCGTCGATCTCGCGCGGCGCGCCCATGATGTAGTCGAGCGGCGCGCAGGCCGGATCGACTTCGTGCAGATTCAGCGTGGGCGCGTAGCGATTGCGCTTCATCATTTCAATCGTCCACCACGCTTCGATCGCGCCGCACGCGCCGAGCGTATGGCCGATATAGCTCTTGAGCGAACTGATCGGCATGCGCGCGCCGAACGTCTCCGCGGTCGCGTGGCTTTCGGCGATGTCGCCGCGATCGGTCGAGGTGCCGTGCGCGTTCACGTAGGCAATTGCCTCGGGCGCGAGTTGCGCGTCGGCGAGCGCCTGGCGCATCGCCACCGCCATCGTCGCCGCCGTGGGCTGCGTGATGTGCGCGCCATCCGAGTTGCAGCCGAAGCCCACGACTTCCGCGTGAATGCGCGCGCCGCGCGCCACCGCGTGCTCATACTCTTCGAGCACGAGCGTGGCCGCGCCTTCGCCAACCACGAGGCCGTCGCGCGCGGCGTCGAACGGACGCGGCGTGGTGTGCGGATCGTCGTTGCGGGTGCTCGTGGCGTAGAGCATGTCGAACACGGCCACGCCCGGCCCCGAGAGTTCCTCGGCGCCGCCCGCGAGCATCAGCGTCTGCTTGCCGTTCGCGATCATTTCGTAGGCGTAGCCGATCGCCTGGCTGCCCGAGGCGCACGCGCACGACGTCGGCACAATGCGGCCTTTCAGGTCCCAGAAGAGGCTCACGTTGACCGCCGTGGTGTGCGGCATCATCTGCACGTAGCTGTTCGACGTGACGTCGCTCATCGAGCCGGTTTCGAGCATCTTGCCGAACGCGCGCACGGGTTCCACCGAGCCCGCGGACGAACCGTACGCCACGCCCATGCGGCCGTCCTTGATCGACGCATCGTCGAGCAGGCCCGCGTCCGCCAGCGCGTATTCGCTCGCGCGCACCGCGTAGAGCGAGACCGGCCCCATCGAGCGCGTCTTCTTGCGCGGATAGTAGTCGGGCGTTTCGAACGCCGGCAGCGGCGAGGCGAGACGCGTGTGCAGCGCCTCGATGTAATCCCAGTCGTGCACGCGCCGCACCGCATTCACGCCGCGTTCGAGCGCGGCCTCGACCTGCTCCCAACGATCGCCGAGCGCGGTCACGCCGCCCATGCCCGTCACCACGACGCGCTTCATCAGACCATCCCTCCGTTCACGCCGATGACCTGGCGCGTGACGTAGGACGCCGCATCCGACATCAGGAAGCCGACCACCGCGGCCACTTCGGCGGGCTGGCCCACGCGGTTCATCGGCACGGCCTTGAGCGCGTGATCGAGCGGCACCTCGTCGAGCATGCCGGTATCGACGAGACCGGGCGCGACGCTGTTGACGGTGATGTTGCGCGTGGCCAGCTCGACAGCGAGCGCCTTGGTCGCGCCGATCAGGCCCGCCTTCGCGGCGCTGTAGTTGACCTGCCCGCGATTGCCCGTGACGCCCGACACCGACGCCACCGTGACGATGCGGCCGCCCTTGCGCGCGCGCACCATCGGCATGACGAGCGGATGCACGACGTTGTAGAAGGCGTCGAGGCCGGTTTCCAGCACGATGTCCCAGTCTTCGTCGGTCAGTGCGGGGAAGGCGGCGTCGCGCGTCACGCCCGCGCAGCAGACGATGCCGTAGTACGCGCCGTGCGCGGCCACATCGGCTTCGAGCGCGGCGCGGCAGGCGGCGCGATCGCGCACGTCGAATTGCAGCACGCCGGCCGAACCGCCCTGCGCGGCGATGCCGGCGGTCACCGCCTGCGCTTCTTTCAGGCCCGTGCGGCAATGCACGGTGACGGCGAAGCCGTCGGCGGCCAGTTGATAGGCGATCGCGCGGCCAATGCCGCGGCTCGCGCCGGTCACGAGTACACGCCGGATCGTGGTCGGGCTCGGAGTCTGGCTCATGCTCGGGAGTTTTCCTCGATGAAAGTCTGAAAATCGTGCGGCTGATACACCTTGATCGTGGCCTCGGCGCACAGCACGCCATCCTGTTCGATGGTGCAGCCGTAGGCGCCGTGGCCTTCGTCGCTGCGCAGCAGTTCGTTCACGCTCACGCGCAGCGGCGCGCCGGCCGCGAACGCGTCGCGCAGCGCCGTGAAGCGGCGCGTGCCGAGCAGCACGCCGGGGCGCGCCGCCTCGCCCGCGCGCATCGACAGCAGGCCCACGTGGGCCGCGATCGCCTGCGCCATCAGTTCGATGCCGATCCACGCGGGCATCGCGCCCTGCGCATCGGCGTACCATGCGTCGGCGCGCACGCTGGCTTCGGCGCTCAGCGATTCGTCGCTGCACGCGCACACGGCATCGAGCAGCAGCATCGTGCCGCGATGTGGAATGATCGCGTCGATCGGCGGAAAGATCTCGCCGCCCGTCGCGGCGTTCAGGGAGTCGGTCATCGTGCGAGCACCAGGGAAATGTTGCTGCCGCCGAACGCGAACGAATTGCTCATCACGTATTGGCTTTGCGCGCCCGCGCCGCGCGGCAGATAACGCGCGGACTCGACGAAGTCGAGCGGCGGCAGCGTCGCGTCGGCCTGGCCGTCCCACCGATGACGCGGCAGCGCGACGTCGTCGCGAGCGAGCGTCAGCCACGCAAGACCCGCTTCGGTCGCGCCCGCCGCGCCGAGCGTGTGGCCCGTGAACGGTTTGGTGCCGCTCACGGCCACGCCGTCGGGAAACACGCGCGCCATCAGGTGCGCTTCCATCTGATCGTTCTTGAGCGTCGCGGTGGCGTGCAGGTTGACGTAGCCGATCGCGCGCGCGTCGATGCCCGCGTCCGCCAGCGCCGCGCGCAACGCGATCTCGCCGCCCGCACCTTGCGGATCGGGCGCGGAGATGTGATGCGCGTCGCTCGATTCGCCCGCGCCGGCGAAGCGCACCGGGCCTTCTTCGCGGCTCATCAGAAACACCGCCGCGCCTTCGCCGATATTGATGCCGCGCCGGTTTGCGCTCATCGGATTGGTGCGCACGGCGCTCGTCGATTCGAGCGAGGCGAAGCCTTGCAGCGTGAGTTCGCAGAGCGTGTCGACGCCGCCAACCACCACCGCGTCGCACAACTGCGCGCGCAGCAGACGGCGCGCGGCTGCGAAGGCCTTCGCGCTGGACGTGCAGGCCGTGGAGATCGTGAACGCCGGGCCGCCGAGGCCGAGCGCGGCGGCGGCAAACGGCGCGACCGAGCCGATTTCCATCTGGCGGTAGTCGAAGGACTTCGTGTTCTTTGCCTCGGCGTCGGCGAAAGTGGCTTCGACCGCACCGATGCCCGACGTGCTCGTGCCCAGCACCACGCCGACGCGACCCGCGCCGAAGCGCTCGCAGGCCGCGTCGATGGCGGGCCGGATCTGCGCCAGCGCCGCCAGCAGCAGACGATTGTTGCGGCAGTCGTAGTGCGCGAGCGCGGCGGGCGGCGCGAACGCGGCCTGATCGAGCGATGCGAGCACGCGGCCCGCAAAGGCCTCGCCGATGCGCGTGCGGATCGGGCCCATGCCGGGCGCTTCGCCGCGTGCGAGCGCGGCGGCGATGGCGCTCACGTCGTCGCCGAGCGCGTTGACCATGCCGAGCGCGTGCAGATACACCGGCTGCGAAGTTGGCCGATGCGCTGCCTGAAAAGCGGCTTGCGCCATCAATTCGTTCTCCGTGAATTCGAAGGCATGCCGACCGGCGCGAGCAGGACCGACACCATGATGCCGAGCGACAGCGTCGCGCCGAAGCTCTTGAGCGCGGGCATCGAGGTCATCGCGAGCATGCCGAACGACAGCAGCGTCGTGGCGGCGGACAGCAGCACGCCGGTCCAGACCGCGCCCGTGTCGGCGTTCGCGCGCATCGCGCCTTCGCGCAGAAACACCGCGTAGTTCGCGCCGACGCCGAGCACGAGCATCAGCGCCAGCATATGAAAGAGGTTGATGCGCACGTGCGCATAGCCGAACACGGCCAGCGTCACGCCGATCGCGAGCCACACCGGCAACGCGACCGCGAACGCCGCGCGCCAGCCGTAACGCAGTGTCAGCAGCGCGAGCACCAGCACGAGCGCGCCCGCGAGCCACAGCGCGCCGTCCTCGCGGTAGACGCCGAACAGATGCGAGACGCTCGCCGCCTTGTCGACGAAGCTCACGCCCGGCAGCGTCGGGGCGAGCGCGCGCAAGGCGGGTTCGTTCGCATTCGACACGCCTTGCGGAATCACGACTGCCGCGAACGCGCCCGGCGTGCTCGCGGAACGGCCGAGCCACAGATGGCGGAACGGTTGCGACCACGGCTCGGCGAGCCATGCGTCCACGCTCAGCGTTTTGCCATCGGATTGCGCCCACGCGCGCGGCCATGCCTGCACGATCTCGTCGCGGAAACCCGCCGCGTTCAGCATCGCGCGCAACGCGGCCGGATCGTCGAAAGCGTGCGCGGCCAGCACGGCGCGATCGGCGCGCTGCTGTTTGGCGGACGGCACGAACGACGTGACCGACTGCCAGCCGCTCACGGCGGACGCGCCCGTGAGCGTGCCCAGCTTCGCGCACAGCGCTTCGGCGCGTTCGAGCACGTCTTCCGGCGACGCGCCGCGCACGACGAAGAACTGCGCGCTGTTGTCGACGCCGACCGCGCGGCTCACCACGCGTTCCTGCGCGACCAGCGAAGCATCGCGCTGAATCAGCAGATGAATGTCGTCGTCGCTGCGCAGTTGCAGCCAGCCTGGCGCGGCCACGATCGCCAGCGCGAGCGCGACGAACCATGCGCGACGCCCGCCGATCAGCGCCTGCCATCGCGCGAGCGCGGCGGCGGCCGCGGCGAACAGCGTGCGCGGACTGCGGCGCGCGGGTCGCGTCATCAGGCTCGGCAGCAAGCCGATCACCGAAGCAAAGGCCGTAAAAATGCCGACGATCGCGAAGCACGCGATCTGCTTGAGCGCCGGGAACGGCGCGAAGGTCAGGATCGCGTAGCCGAGCAGACTCGTGCCGAACGCGACCGCCAGCGCGGGCATCACCTCGCGCGCGCCGCGCCGCGCGTTCCACTGCTCGCGCGCGCCCAGATAGACGACGAAATACTGAATCGAATAATCGACGGCCTCGCCGATCAGACTCGCGCCGAACACCAGCGTGAGCAGATGCAGCTTGCCGAAGATCAGCAGGGTCGCCGCGAGCGCGCACAGAATGCCCAGTCCCGTCGACACGAAACCCAGCGCGATGAGACGCGGCGAGCGGAAGATCCAGAGCATCAGCAACGCAATGCCAACGGCCGAGACGATGCCGATCACGTGCACGTCGCGCTCCGAGGCGCGCCGCGCCGACTCGGCGTAGAACACCGCGCCCGTGCGCGCGACGCTGACGTCGGGCCACGCCGACTTGAGCGCGTTTTCGCCTTGCGCCACGGCGCGCAGCACGTTTTGCTGCACCGACGATTCATACGCCGATCCCGTCAGCGTGCCGACCACCAGCACGCTCGTGGTCGCGCCGCGATGCGCGACCAGCAAGCCGTCCTCGACGGTCAGATTCGACGCCGCGAGCGGCAAGCCCGACAGCCAGTGCTGGAGCCAGCCGAACGGATCGTCGGCGAGCGAGGTCGAAAGGCCCGCGCCCGGCAGGCCGTAGAGGCGCTCGGTCAGCGCGTTGAGCAACGCGGCCTGACCGCCCGTGGCGTTCGTCAAGCTCGCGCGATCGTCGGGCGTGAGCAGGCCGAAGCGGTACGGCATGTAGAAGCGCGCGATGCGTCCGAGGTCGAACGGCGGAATGCGCGCGGTCACCGAAGCGAAGGCGTGGCTCGCGCTCAGCGACGCGCCCAGTTCCAGCGCCGCCGCTTTCGCGTGCGCGTCGTCGTCGCTGGAAACCAGCAGCACCGCGCGATTGCCGAGCACGTTCGCGAGTTGATCGACGGCTTCTTCGGCAACGGGATCGGCTTCGGTCGCGGGCAGCAGCGCGAGCAGATTCGTCTGCAACGGCGACGGCCCCGCGAAACGCCAGCCGCAATAGAGCGCGGCGACCACGGCAAGCAACAGCCAGGCGGCGCGCAGCGCCCACTGCCGGCGCGCGGTGCGAGCGGTGCGTTCGACGGGTGCGGTGTGAAGCTCGGGCGATGTCACTACGGCGTTCCGAACAGTTTCTGGTCGGCGGGCGCGAGTTCGCTCACGGGCGCGCTGCCGCTGAACGCGTACTGCGTGACGTCGCCGTTCGCGAGCGTGATGCGCAAGCCTTGCAGGAACTCGCCGCCGTCCATTTCGATGCCGCGCAGCGCCTGCGCGATCTGCGGCTGGCGCGGCACGAGGCGCATCTGCCAGCGCGCGGGCGTGCCGCGCGCCTGGACGTCGAATTGCGTGTAGAGCCCGCTGAGGTCGCCGCCGAGCATCGCGCGCATCATCTTCGCGATTTCGGCCGCGCCGCGCGCACTCTGCGCGCTGTTGTTCGCCACGCGCTGACCGGTCGCGTCGATCGCGATCATGCCCGCGTCGCTCATCACCCAGGTCTTTTTATAGGGCGTGTCGATTTGCCAGATCACGCCGCGATCGCGGAAAAACAGCAGCGATCCCGTGCTGACGAGCGGCGTCTTGAGCGCGGCCAGCGTCTGCGTTTGCGTGAAGCGCGCACGCACGCCTTTCGCTTGCGCAAGGCGTGCCGCGATCTGCGAAACGAGCGCCGCGTCGGCGTCGTTCGATGCGTTTGAACCCGACGATGCCGATGGCGCCGATGTTGCCGCATACGCAGGCAGACACGCAACCTGAATCGCCATCAATCCAGCAAGCGTCGCACGGCAAATCAACGTGCCCATGCGCGCTCCAGTTTCTCCTGCACGCACGGCGGTGAAACGAACTGCAATTCCTGCGTCGCGGCGTTCACCGCAACCTGAATCGTGTAGCCCTTGGTAAGTCGCGCGCGCGTGACGCAATCGAAGATTTCGTAGCCTATTTTCAGGCGATTTTCGTGTTCGAGCAGATGTGCGCAGACCTCGATCTGCTGCCCGTAAATGGCCGGACGCACGTACTTCAAATGCGCCTCGACCACGGGCCACACATAGCCTGAGGCCTGCATCTCGCGATAGTCGTAATCGAACTTGCGCAGCAGCGCCGCGCGGCCGAATTCGAAGTACTTCAGATAGTGGCCGTGCCAGCAGACGTTCATTGCATCGACGTCGTGGAACGGCACTTCAACCGTTGCGCTCGCGCTCAATACCGCTTTGTCCGCCCCGCTCATGCTGCGTCTCCTTCACGCTTGCCGCCCTCAACGCCGATGAAATCGCCCGCGGCGATTTTCGCCGTCATCGCGCGCAGTTCGTGTTCGAGCGCGCGGTCTTCGTCGACGAACGGCGACACCGTCGCCACGTCCGTCATGAACGCGCGCAGCGGCGCGGGAATCACGGTGGCGGCGTTGCCGCGCAGACGCAATTGCGCGGCCTGCACGGTGGCGAGCGCGTGCGCCGCCGCGACCTGCTCGGTCAGTTGCAGCACGCGCAGACAGTCGCGAGCCGCAATCGTGCCCATGCTCACCTTGTCCTGGTTGTGCGCTTCGGTCGAACGCGAAAACACGCTCGCGGGCATCGTGTGCTTGAGCGCTTCCGCCGTCCACGCCGACGACGAAATCTGCACGGCCTTGAAGCCGTGATTGATCGGCGCGCGCGCGGCGCTCGCGCCCGTGAGGTTGCGCGGCAGGCCGTTGTTGAATTTGTCGTCGACGAGCAGCGCGAGCTGGCGATCCATCAGATCGGCGAGATTCGCGACGGCGTTCTTCAGGCCGTCCATCGCGAACGCGATATGGCCGCCGTAGAAGTTGCCGCCGTGCAGCACGCGCTCGCCGTCGGGATCGATCAGCGGATTGTCGTTGGCGCTGTTCAGTTCGTTTTCGATGTCGCGGCGCATCCACGTCAGCGCGTCGCCGAGCACACCGATCACGTGCGGCGCGCAGCGGATCGAATAGCGGTCCTGCAGGCGATGGCCCGGCGTGTCCGGACGCCCGGCGAGATCGGCGCGAATCCACGCGGCCGCCTCGCCCTGCCCGGCATGCGGCTTGGCTTCGAAGATCAGCGGATCGAAATGCGCGGCGCGACCGTCGAGCGCCACCGTCGCGAGCGCGGTGAGGCGCGCGCTCAGGCGCGCGAGCTGCGCCGCGCGCGCGAACGCGAGGCATGCGAGGCCGGTCATGACGGCCGTGCCGTTCATCAGCGCGAGCCCTTCCTTGGGCGCGAGCGTAAGCGGCGCGTGGCCGAGCGTCTGCCAGGCGTCGCGCGCGCTGCACGACGCGCCGCGAAACTGCACCTCGCGCTCGCCCGCCAGCGCCGCCGCCACGTACGACAGCGGCGTGAGATCGCCGCTCGCGCCCACCGAACCTTCGGCGGGAATGCGCGGCAGCACGCGATGATTGATGAGATCGGCGAGACGTTCGAGCAGCACCGGACGCACGCCCGAGAGCCCGTACGCGAGCGAATTCAGACGCGCGGCGATCACGGCGAGCGCGGACGCATCGTCGAGATACTCGCCCATGCCGCAGCCGTGATAACGCGTGAGTTGCAGCGGCAGCGCCTCGACGAGCGCCATCGGCACGTCGACCACGCAGGCGTCGCCGTAACCCGTGTTGACGCCGTAGACCGTTGCGCCCGCATCGAGATGACGACGCAGGAACTCCGCGCCGCGCGCGATGCGCGCGCGCCAGGCAGCGTCGCCGCTGAGTTGCACGGCGGCGCCTTCGCGCGCGACCGCCACCACGTCCTCGATCGTCAGACGGCGGCCGCCGATCACCACGGCGGCGGTCGCGACGCGGTCGTGGCGCATGTCTTGGCTCATGTCGGCGCTCAGGTCATGTTCGGCCATTCGTCTTCCCACTGGGGCGCGCCCAGAAATCGTAAAAGTTGAACCATTGATAAGGCGCCTTGCGGCAATGGTGTTCGAGGCGGCTCGCGAAGCGCTGCGCCCAGTCCGCGATATGTTCCGCGCGGCCGCGTCGCGGCAGCTCGATGCGCTCGGCGAACGGCTCGAAATAGAGCCGGTAGCCGCTGCGCTCCTTCAGGCAGAACAGCAGATAGACGGGACACGCGAGCGCATGCGCGAGCACGTACGGCCCTTGCGCGAACGGCGCGGTCGCGCCGAGAAACTGCGCTTCGGTCAGACGTCCGCTTTCGTGCGCGGGCGTGCGGTCGCCGACGATCACCAGCAGCTCGCCGCGTTCGATGCGCTCCTGCATCATCAGCGCGGTCTGCGGCCCGAAGTCGCTCACCGGCACCAGATGCTGCGTGAAATCGCGGTTCGCGCCCGCCAGCACGCTGTTGAAGCGCTTCGCGTGCTCGGTGTAGACGATGGCGGTCACCCTCGTCTGCGCGCCGCGCACGGCGAGCGCGCGCGCCATTTCCAGATTGCCGAGATGCGAGCCGATCACGAGCGCGCCGCGTCCGCTGGCGAGCAGCGCATCGAGCGCGCGGGCGTCGTCGATTTCGACGTCGGAAAAATCCACACGGCCGGTCCATGCGGCGAGCTTGTCGAAGCCCGATTGCGCAAACGCGAGCATGTGCCGGTACGAACTGAGCCAGCCGGGGCGCGGCGTGCCGGACTGCGGCGCGGCGTGCGCGAGCTGCACGAAATAGCGCTGCGACGCCTCGCGCGCCGGACGGCCCGTGAGCAGAAAATACGCGACGATAGGATGCAGCCAGAGCGACGTAAAGCGCCGCCCGAACAGGCGGCAGCTCAGCGCGAGCAGGCTCATGCCGAGACGGCTGCCGCGCTCGGCGCGCCGCCACCAGGGCGCGGTGCTCGCGTTTGCGTCTGCGGCTGCGGCTGCGTTTTCGTTTTCACTTTCGCGACGCCGCGGCAAGACCTTGTGCGCAAGCAGCAGCGGCAGACGCGCGAGCATGCCCGCGACGAGCCGCGTGTGGCTGCGGCTGATCCGCACGTTGTCCCAGAGCACGTCGAAATGCGAGACGCCATCGGTGGCGTACGTCACGGCCGTGGGAATCGACACGAACTCGACGCGCCGCCAGTACAGCCGCACCAGAATTTCGATGTCGAAGTCCATGCGCTCGGGCAGCTTCACGCTGTCGATCAGCGCGCAGGCGAGATCGAGCGGATAAAGCCGGAAGCCGCACATCGAATCGCGGATCGTGAACGACAGCGTCTCGATCCACACCCACACATGCGTCAGATAGCGGCCGTAGAGGCGCGCCTTCGGCACGCTCTCGTCGTAGACGGGCTGGCCGAGCACGACCGCGCGCGGATGCGCGGCGGCGGCGGCGAGAAAGCGCGGCACGTCGGCGGCGTCGTGCTGGCCGTCGGCGTCGATCTGCAAGGCGTGCGTGTAGCCCGCGTCGCGCGCGGCGCGCAGCCCCGCCATCACCGCCGCGCCCTTGCCGCCGTTCACGGGCAGACGCAGCAGCGTGAGCCGGTCCGCGTGGTGCTGCGCGAGATCGGCGAGCACCTGTTGCGTGGCTGCGTCGCTGCCATCGTCGACGACGAACAACGGCAGGCCGTGCACGACCAGATTCGCCACCGTGCCGCCGATCGCGTCCTTGTGGTTGTAAATCGGAATGACGATGCAGGCCGCGAGGTTCATGCGGGCTCCCGGTACACGACGACGCCCGAGGCGCAGTCTCGCTCGCCGAAGCGCCACGCGAACGCGATGCGGCGGCGCGGCGCGTCGTGCCTGAGCACGAGCTTGAGCACAACGCCCGGCGGCACCGGCGCCATGAATTTCAGCTGCTCGATCGTGGCGAGCGCGCGTGCGCCCGGCACCCATTCGTCGGCGAAACGCAGCGACCAGTCCACCTGCACCACGCCCGGCAGGATCGGCAAGCCGGGAAAGTGGCCTGCAAAATGTTCGAGCGTCAGCGGCACGCGCATTTCGAAGACACGGGCGGGCAAAGCAGGCGGTTGATCGGCTTGATGGGTGGGGTCGGTCTCGTCCCATTCCGCGAGCAGTTCGAAGCCTTCTTCGCGCGCGGCGAACGCCTGCGCCACGGCGCGCGCCTGAATCTTGCCGCGCGCATCGACCGGCAGCGCACGACGGATGCGCCAGTGACGCGGCAGCACGACCGCATCGAAATACGCGGCGAGATGACGACGCAACGCCTTCACGAGCGCCACGCGACCTTCGCGGCGCAAGATCTCGCGGCCTTGCACGGACAGCACGACGAGCGCGCCGATCCGCTGACGCGTCGCGCCCGCAAGCGGCGCGGTCCGCACCTCGGCAATCGCCGGATGCAGCAGCAGACGACTCTCCAGTTCGCCGAGCGAGACGCGTTTGCCGTCGAGCTTGAGCACGCGGTCGAGCCGGCCGCGCAGACGGAAGCGGCCCGCTTCGTCGAACGCGGCCTGGTCGTCGGTGCGATGCCAGTCGTCGTGGCCCAGATGCGGCGAGCGGACTTCGAGCGCGCCGCCGTGGATCGCATCGTTTACCTCATTGCTTTCGCTGAATTCGCCGGATTCCAGCGCCGCGCCCGCGCGCACGGCGATGCCGTGCATGGGCGTCCAGGCGTCGGTTTCGCTTTGTCGGCGCCACGCAATGCCGCCCGTCTCCGTGCTGCCGTAGATTTCCAGCGGCGCGTCGCCGAACGTCGCGGCGTAACGCAGCGCGGCATCGGCGGAGAGCGGTCCGCCCGACGAGAAAAACGCGCGCGGCACCGGCGCGAGCGTCGCGAAGCCCGGCAAATCGGGCCAACGCGAAAGTTGCGCGGGCGTCGAGACCACCACGGTCGCGCCGCATTGCGCGATCCGCGACTGCAATTGCGCGGGATCGGCGCAGGTCGCGCGATCGAACGGCCGCCCCGCCGCCAGCGGCCAGAACACGCGGAACAGCAGCCCGTAGATATGGTGATGCGGCACGCTCGCGAGCACGGTCGCGTCGCCGAGGAGCGCGCCCCATTCGGCTTCGAGCGTGCGCACCTCGGCGTCGAATTGCGCGAGCGTCTTGTGGACCGGCTTCGGCGTGCCGCTGCTGCCCGAGGTGAACAGCGTGAGCGGGGCTTGCGGGTCGATCGCTTCAAACCATTCGCTCGATTCGCTCGCTTCAAGCGACGGCGATCCGGCAACAGCGCCATCGGCGCACCACGCGGCGAATTCGCTGTCGTCGAGCACCGCGTCGTAAGCGTCGCGCAGATCGGCGAGATAACCGGGCGTGGCGTTGGCCGGAATCACCGGCACCTTGCCCGCCGCGAACACGCCGAACAGCGCGCACGCGAACACGTAAGGGTCCTCGCTCCAGAGCGCGATGCGTCGCGCGTCGCGCTCGCGCAAACGCGCGGCAATCGCACGCGCCTGCGCCTGAAACGTCGCGAAACGCGTGACGCTCGCGCCTTCGATGCAGACCACCGTCTGCGCCTCGCGCGCCGACGCCGCGAGCAATGCGTGCAGCGCGATCACAGCGCCTCCTGTCGCGCCGCGCGCGGCAGCATGATCCATTTGCGCCACGCGATCTCGCCCACGATCAGCAGGCCGATCAGCGCATACGCGAGCGCCCCGTTATAGAGCGACCACAGTTTCGGCGGCCAGGCGAACGCCGTCCACGCGGAAAACGCGCCATTCGCGGCGAAGAATACGCACCAGAGCTGCGTGACGCGGCGCGTATAGCGCACGATATGCGCGGGCGGTTCGGGATAGGTCCGCTGCGCGAACTTCTCGATCATCGACGGACCTTTGACGAGCGTCGCACCGAACGCGACGAGCAGCCCGAGATTCACGAATGCGGGATACAGACGCATGATCCGCGCGCTATCGGTAAACACGATCGCCACCGAAGCAAGGTTCAGCGTAATGGCCACGGCCCAATCCACGCGCGTGAGCTTGCGCAGTTGCGCCGCGATCGCGCCGGTGCCCGCCACGCGTTGCAGCCAGAGCAGCGCGAGCAGCATCAGCCCGACGAGACGCGGCGACTCCCAGCGCCACGCGCACAGAATCACGACGGGATACGCGAGATTGGCGAGCAGCCGCAGCTTGCCCGGCGCACGCGCGGCGACGGGCGCGAGCGGCGCGTCGGCGTGCGCGGAACGAACGGTCACGGACGGCCTCAAGCCTGGGTCGCGAGCAGCGACTCCACAGCGGCGATCACGTCGCCCACCGTGCGCACCGACTTGAACTCTTCCGGCTTGATGCGGCGGCCCGTCATTTCCTGCAGCTTGATCGCCAGATCGACGGCGTCGATGCTGTCGAGATCCAGCTCTTCGAACAGGTGCGCTTCAGGCGTGACGCGCGACGGCTCGATGTCGAAATTTTCCTGAAAGATCTCGCGGATGCGCCCGAGAATTTCTGCGTCGTTCATGATTCAATCCCCCTTGCCTGCAGTGGCTTCCAGCGTTTCGTTTTCGTTGCGATGACCCGCGACCAGCGCCGCGAGCGTGGTGATCGAACGAAAATGGCCGCGTACGTTTTCGTCGTCGGCAGCGATGGTCAGTTGATAGTGTTGGCGCAGCACGATGCCGATCTCCAGTGCGTCGATCGAATCGAGCCCCACGCCGTCGGTATCGAACAGCGGTGCGTCGTCGTCGATATCGGCTGGCGTGAGGTGCTCCAGATCGAGCGCCTCGATCAGGAGCTGCTTAATTTCCAGTTTTAAAGAATCCATAGTCGAACAGGTACTGGGTGATGTGCGCCTCGATGGCGCGCGTGACGTTGCGTGCAGCGAGCGCCGAGGGCATCTCGCGCGGCGCGAGCCGCTCCACGCCGATGGGCGCCAGCACGTTCACGGTCATACGAAAGGGCCGCTCCGGCACGTGATACCAGCGCATCTGCTTGGTGAAGGCGGGCGGGTCGCAGTGCATCAGCACCGGCTGGATCGGCACGCCGGCCTCCAGCGCCGTATGCGCGAAACCGCGCGAAAACGCATGCAGACGATTCGGCGCGGGACTGCGCGAGCCTTCGGGAAAAATGATCATGCTGTAGCCGTTCGCGAGCTGGCGCGCGCAGTCTTCCACGAAGCCCTGCGGATCGGCGTTGCTCACGTACTCGGCCGCGCGCACGATGCCCCACAGACACGGATTGCTCCAGTGCGCGTTCTTGACGACGCAGCAGGCCGACGGCATCAGCGCAAGCAGCACGACCACGTCGAGATAAGTGGGATGGTTCGCGACCACGATGGCGGGCGTGCCCGAGCGCAGCGCCTGCACGCCTTCGACGTCGAGCTTCATGACGCCCATGCGCTGCAACGCGGCCACGAGCGCGCGGAAGAACGCGTGAATGATGGCCGACATGGCGCGCTGACGCGACGCGCGATGCGGCCAGACGCACGCAAGCGGAAACGCGACCAGCGAAAACAGCAGCCCGCACACGCCGAACACCACGAAACTGAGCGCCGTGGCGAACAGACGCCAGCCGTAATCAAGCCGTGCCGGCATGCCAGCTCCATTGCCATGTGCCGCCCGCGCCGTCCCACGCAGCACTTTCGCCCGCGCTCAGGCAGTGATGCAGCGCTTCGCTCTGCGTCGCGAATTTGCGGATCGAAGCGGGATTTTGCGTATGAGTTTGCGTAGAAGCATCGGGCGCCACCGAGCACGCGAGGCGGCCTTGCGAAGACTCGCCCGCATCGAGCAGCAACGCGAACGCGCCGCCCTGCACTTCCTGTTCGATATCGCCGTAACGCGCGTGCGCCGGTTCGTCGGCGTAAATCACGAGGACCGGCGCGCCCGGCTCGCTCGCGTATTGCGCGTGCGCTTCGAGCAGCGCGTAGCCCAGCGTTTCAGCGCCGGCCGAGACCGCCGTGGCGGCGGAACGGTCGCCGCGCGCGATGCCGAACAACCCCGACATGGCGTTGAGCACCGAAAGACTGAACGCATTCGGCGAGACCGGTTTGCTGGCTTCGATGTCGCCCAGAATGTCGGTCGTGCGGCGCAACTCGCCATGCCGCGACGCGAACACCACGCGCACCGGCGTGCTCGCATCGACGCAATCGCCCGCCACTTTCAGGGCCATCCGCGAAAGCGAACTCAGCCGGCGGCGCATCATCGGGTCGACGAATGCAACAGCCGGCGGGCTTTCCGAAGTGGAAGACCAGAAGGACCATCGCGCCACGGGCACGGTCCAGGCTAAATCAGGCATAGGAGGTGGTCTTGGCGACACAAGCGAGTGTGTCGCGCCCCGAACGGTGTATGTTTATTGTTCCCGCCCCGCGTCAAGGCAGGGGCGAGATCTCGCGCTCACTTTAACGGCATCTCATGAGCTTTATTTAGGGATATCGCCGAAATATTTTAGAATTCCGCGACTATAATCAATACTCACTTTTAAATCAATGGCTTAACAATGTTTTAACATCACCTTCAAATTGACGGCAGAAATAGCCCAATTCGTCAATACGATTCATTCCGCATAGTCTGAATCCGCGCGCCGCTCCGTTCCGCCCCTTATATGGCTGCGTTAGCAACTTTATAGTCATGGCACTCTGCGCGCAAAAACGTGAAGCCCGGCAATAAACCAGGCAGCGGCCGCGAAAGTCGTAAAATGTCGGGCTCACGGCAAGGTTGCGCGCTTCTGGCGGCTACTCTGCCTTTTTGCCGCCCCGCTGCTCGCTCGATGCGGGCCGGCACGCTTGTATCGGTCACTCGTGCTCACCTCATGTTCACCCTTTCCTCTGCCGCGCTGATGGCGTCGGGCTGCGCGATCGTGCTGCTCATGCCCGGACCGACCAACACCCTGCTCGCCGCCGCCGGCTTGAGACTGGGTTTTCGGCGCTCCGCGCATCTGACCGCTTTCGAACTGGCCGGTTATCTCGTCTCGATTACGGTCTGGGGCCTCTGCTTCACGCACGCTTCGCAATCGCTGAGCTGGTTGCCCAAGATTCTGCGCGTGGCCAGCAGCCTGTATCTCGCGTGGCTTGCAATACGTCTGTGGCTCACGGCCGATTCGATCGAAACATCGAACGTTAAAGTGATTGGCCCGCGCACGCTGTTTAGCGCGACGGTGCTCAATCCGAAAGCCATTCTGTTTGCGGGTTCGATTTTTCCGCCCGCGGCATTCGCCACGTTTTCAATCTGGCTGGAAGCCATGGCGTTATTCGCGATTCTGCTGATTCCAATTGGCTGCGCGTGGATTGCCATTGGCGCGGCGCCACGCGAAGGCCGTCTGCCGCTGTTGCGGCCCGCGATTATCCAGCGCTGTGCGTCGGTGGTCGTGGCCTTGTTTTCAGGTTCGCTGATCTGGGCGCTCGCGCATTGAGCGTCATTGAATTCGCGCACGCATAGCCGTGCGGCGAATTCAAACCGTTTCGTCGATACCGATTCACTGCGTATCGACAGGCGGAAAACATCGCGGCATCGCCGTGCTGTTCATTTCGACGATATGCGCGCGCATCACGCCGTATCTCGTGCGGCCCGACCCGCTGCCGATCGCCATCACTGAAGCGTATCCGTTCTACGTCCCCGGTGTGTCCTTACAGCGCGTAACGCTTCGCGCTGCTTTTCAATCTGTTTACGACGAAGTGCTTACTGAACAGTCGCCTTCGATACGCCAGACCATCGCCGGAATAGCTATATGCGGCACGGGTGATCAATGGCGCAACTCACTACAACGCCTTACGATTCCCTACAGAAATCGAATTCGGCGACCGTTATTGCATGAACTGTCGTCATCGCGCCGCTATTGCGGCAGCCAACCCGAGTTTGTCGAGCGCCGATCCATGTCCCCACCTGCACCCGCGACCCTGTCCGATCCGCCCAAGGCGGACGCTGCGGCTACGCGCGGCGCAACGGCATCGGCAATCGCCCTGGAAATCGTGTTGCGGACCGGCAGCGTACTCCTGCTGCTCCTCTTTCTCCACACGCTGCTGAAACAGTATCGACTCGACGAATCGCGCATTACCTTGCTGATTCTCGCGATTGGCGAAGCCGTGACGATTGCCGTCTCGTTGATGGCGCGCCTGCCGCGTGCGCGCGACTGGCATCCGTTCAGCATCTTCGTAACGTTTGGCGCGAGCTGGTATTTTCTGTTTGTCCAGTTGCGGCCCGGTATTCATCTGCTGCCGGATACCGTGGGCGCCACGCTGCAAATCGGCGGCGTGCTGTTTTCGATCTGGGCGAAACTCTGTCTGCGCCGCTCATTCGGGCTGCTGCCGGGCAATCGCGGCGTGGTCGTGAATGGACCTTATCGATGGGTCCGGCATCCGGTTTATCTCGGCTATTTCATCCGAGATATTGGCTTTCTGCTGCCGAATTTCGGCATCAGAAACCTCGCGGTGATTCTGTGCCTCTGGGCGCTGCAAATCAGCCGTATCGTGCGCGAAGAGCGGCTGTTGTCAAACGATCCCGCCTACCGTGATTATCGCGAGCGCGTGCGTTTTCGGCTGCTGCCGAGGTTCTTCTAAAGGAATCGCGCGCATTCGGGCGCGCATGCTGGCAATCAACCCGTTCGCGAATTGCTAAATGCCAGGGGTTGAAATATCCTGCGCCATTCACACGCGGATATTGCTCGCCATGTTCGAACCTGTCACGCTGATCACGGCACGCCTGCGCGTGCGCCCGCTCGAACAAACCGACGCGCGCGTTCTTCGCCATCTGGTCCGACGCACAAGCCATGCGCTATTTTTCGTTCGCGCCCATGCAGCACGCGCACGAAGCCGAAGCGCGCATCGAGAAAGTCCTGCAATCGGCCGCCAACGGCGAAGTGTTCGTGAGCGCCATTGAGACGCTGGATAGCGGCGAAGTCATCGGCGGTTGCGATCTCTTTCATCTGAACGCACAATGCCGCCGCGCCGAAATTGGCTTCAGCCTGCAACGGCGGCATTGGGGCAAAGGCTATATGAGCGAGGCGGCGGCGGCCGTCGTCGATTACGCGTTCGATATCGCGAAGCTCCATCGCCTCGAAGCCGATATCGATCCGCGCAATCTTGCTTCCGCGCGCGTGCTGGAGCGGCTCGATTTCGTGCGCGAAGGTCTGTTGCGCGAACGCTGGATCGTCGGCGACGATATCAGCGACAGCGCACTATACGGGCGATTGCGGCGCGATTGGCGCGCGGGTTTGAAATACGCCCAGCCTGCTTTTACCGAAGGATCGGGTTCATGACCGACCGTGAAGTCATCATTCCGCCTGCCATGCAGCGCATTGTCGAGCGCGCGGGCTACGCGCCCGCCGTGAAGGTTGGCGCAACCGTCTATTGCGCCGGACAAGTCGGGCGCACCGCCGACCTCGACGTGATCGCCGATCCCGAGGCGCAGTTCCGCGCGTGCTGGGACAATCTGCGTATCGTGCTGGAGGCGGCGGGCTGCACATTCGACGATATCGTCGACATGACGACATATCACGTTCAGATGCAGGCGCACATGGCCGTCTTTCGCGAGGTGAAGAATCGCGTTTTCCCGCGCGGAACCTGCGCCTGGACGGCGATCGGCGTAGCCGAACTCGCGCATCCAGGCTTGCTCGTGGAAATCAAGTGCGTGGCGGTGCAGCGCGCTCAGGGCGCGGTGTAAGCGTCGACGTCGGAGTCCACGTCGGAATTCCCATAAGGCGTCGCATAGCGTGTAGCCGCCGCCATCAGCGTCTGGGCAATCTCCGCACGCAGGTGCGCTGGCGAAAGCAGTTCCACCGTGGGCGCGTGTTCGAGCAGCAGATTGCGCAACGCGCGCGAAGGCGTGAGTGTCGCCGTGAGAATAAAACCGCCCGCAACTTCCTCGATCACCTGATCGTCCGAGAGACGCGCCGCGCGAAACGCACTCGGAATGCCATTCGTCTCCGTCACGCGCAACACGCACCGCTCGGGCATTTCCGGAAACCATTCGAAAACGCGTTCGCTGCGAATGAACGCGGCGAGATCGAAATTCGTATCGCGCTTCAAATCGTAGCCGCGCGGTGCGACCGATTGCACACGGTCCATGCGTAGCAGGAAGGGCGCACCCTGCGCGCCGCTCGAACGGCGCAGACTCACGACCAGATACCAGAACGGCGCTTTCTCGACGATCGCATACGGCAGCACGAGATAATCGCGCGTGGCGCCTTCGCTCGCGTCGGCGGATCGATAGGTGATGTGCAGCGTTTCGTCGCGATAGAGCGCAGCGCACGCCGTATCGAACACGGTCTCGTCGATTTCCGGTTCAAGCACCGGATAACCGGGCGCGACGCGCGCGGTCTTGCCGATCCAGGCCTGTGCGTCGCGCGTGCGGGAGTCGAGCGGCGGCACACCGAGCACGCGATTCGCGCCCGCGAGATATTCCCGGAAGTCGCCGATTTTTCCCGGCGGCAAATGGTGTCGCGCGAGTTGACGCAGTTTCAGCAGAGCCAGCGAAATATCGACGGTCGGCCGAATGGTTTCGCTCGGCCCGCGCGCGAGCAGTATCCACGTGGTATTGCGGCCGTTGCCGTCGCGCTCGATCAATGCATCTTCTTCGAGCTTCACAAATAACCGGCGCACGGTCTTCTCGCCCAACTCCGGCAGCCGCGCCAGCACCGCTTCCTTAAGAATATTCGAAGGCCACGCGCGATCCGGCTGCGTGCCCATGATATCGAGTACGGTTTTCTCTTCCTGAGTAAGCATGGAGACTGCTGGTCATTTTTGTTTATCCCTGTGCTTATCGTCAGACCACACGAAAACTTTACGGTGATATTGGCGCATCGTCGCCGAATCACTTTTTCGTTTATCGCAATGATGGATTCAGCAAGGACGTCGTGCTTTACTTGAGCAAACGCCTCAAGTTTTGGCAAACGTTTGCCCGGTTTATTTCGGCGTTTTAACGGGCGCGTGAAGAAAAAAATCATCGACGATTTTTCGTGCGGCGCTATAACCGCCCATGAGCGCGTCGATATCGGTGGCGAACGGACGACCGCCAATATCGCCGAATCTCAATGGAGAAAACACTGAGACTACCTCGCCCCGCCAATAGAGGGTGACGACTGCCACATAGCCCCCACGCTTGAGCGCATGAGGCACGGAGCCGACCATGACGCCGGACTCGACGGACACTTCGAACGCGTAACCTTCGTACTCGTAGTTGCGCAACATGATGCACACCATTCAACGGGCCGAAAGACCAGGCAGCAATTTCGATTCCCGCCCGGCCCGTCAACCCGGCGTCGCACACCGTCGCGAGTCTTCGAGACGATCGAGACGCGCAAGCAGTGCTTTCGCCTGCTTTTCGATGTGAATCGGCAAAAGCGGCATGGCCAGCAAGGTTCGCACTCGCGCGCGCCAGTAGTTCAGGCTGATGCCTGCGCCGGTCGCCGCGGCGCTGTCTTTCCCGGCCGTATGCTCGAGATGGCCCAGGATATTCTGGATGTGCGCCAGATCCTTCTCCGCGAAGTCATAGCCCACGATTGCCCCCGTTGTGTGCACAATAACCACCCCTGAATTTCTATCAGGATGACTAACGACGTACTCGCGTCCAGCGGCACCAGTCGTGATGATCCAGATGACGCAGCAAGTCAGCGCGTCGGCGTTCCCGGCGATAGTGCGCACGCGTGGACATCGCTACCAACGCCAGCACGATTGCACCGGCCGCCAGCCCGATCCAGGATTGCTCCATGTCCGCCTCCTCTACTTCGCCGTCGTCGTTATGTACGCTCGCGCACACAGTTCAGGCCGCCGTCCCGCCGTTGCATTTGCGACCTAGAGATTTCATTCTAACTTTGTTAAATCCGCGTGGAAGGGTGATGCGATTTGGGAGTTTCCCCAATATATGGAACGCCGGCACGCGTGAGTCCCCGATGGCTCAAGGCCGGCGCGCGGACATGACGGCTATTTGACGTTCACGTGAACGCTTTAAGGCAATTCGCCGCCAGCGATAAACACGCGAACGTCCGCTCATCCGCGAGCGGGCGTTCAGCACGAATCACCCTGAAAAAAGCTGACTATTGGCGCGCACGAATGCTTCAACGGTTTGCGGCGCCTTGCCAGTCACCTGCTCGATAATATGGTCGCTGCCTTTAAACACACCATTGCGGTAATCGACGGCCACTTCAATGAAATGCTGGATCGCAAACTCCGGCAAATCGTAGCGTTGCAAATGCGCACGATAGTCGTCCAGCGTGCAGGGGTTATAGACAATCTTCCGGCCGATGACTTCGCTGATCTTCTGCGCGATCTCGTGATGATCGAGTTCGACCGGCCCGCACAGCTCGTAAGCCTTGCCGATATGCGCGGACGGCTGCGTGAGCACCGCCGTGATGAAGCGCGCCTGATCTTCCGCCGCGATCGGTGCGTGACGCCCTTCGCCATAAGGCAGCGTGATCTGGCCTTCCTTGACGATCGTGTCGCGCACCCACGGGAAAATCAGCCATTCCGAAAAGAACGTCGGACGAATGTGAACCGTCGGCACGCCCGACCAGTCGAGCACACGCTCGGCAATCCAGTGATCGCGGGCAGCATGGCTTTTCGCATCTTCACGCGCGGAGATTTGTGACATTTCCACGACCACGTCGAGGCCCGCGCGGCGCGCGGCGTCTGCGAAATACGCGGTGCCTTGAATGAAGCCCGGACGCACCGGGTAGCACAGATACGCGCCCGTCACGCCATCGGTCGCACGAAGCAGATCGTCGTGATCGAGCAGATCGCCCACCACCACTTCGGCGCCCGCCTCGCGCAGCGCGGCGCTGCGCGCGTCCTCGCCGTGAACCATGGCGCGAACCTCGTGGCCCGCCGCCAGCAGATTGTTGACCGTGTAGACGCCGGTTTTGCCGGTCGCGCCGGTAATCAGGTATTTGCGCTTTTCCATGATGACTCTCCGTTCAGGTTGGGTTCAGATGCGGACAAAGAATCGGCTATCGATTCGATATCCTTATTAGTGCATATGCACATACGGCAGTAAAAAAATGCAACGCGCGATACGCACCGCTCGTTCAGATCGTTTCGAGTTGTTGTTTGATCGTGTTCAGCAGCGAGGCCGAAGCCTCCGGGTCCGCGACGATGCGCGACAGCGTGAGCCCGCCCACCATGGCCGCGAACGCAAGCAGCGCACGCGAACGGTCCGCTTGCGCGTCATCGCCTTCACCCGCGCGCTCACGGGGGCTGACGAGCAGATCGACCAGTTCGTCGATGCCGCGCGCGGCCACGTCACGCGTCGCGTCGTCCGCGCGCGCCAGTTCGCTGCCCATGCCCGCGATCGGGCAACCGCGCCCGGGCGCGTCGCGATGGTCGGTCGAGAGATAGGCGTCGACCACGGCCTTGAATGCGTCCTCGCCCGCCTGCCCTTGCACGGCAGCCGCGAGCGTGCCGACGATGCCGCTCAACCCGGCCTCGCAGGCCTCGGCGACCAGTTGATCCTTCGATTCGAAATGGCGGTAGAAGCCGCCGTGCGACAGGCCCGCTGCGGCCATTACGTCGGCGACGCCGGTGGCGTGAATGCCGTCGGCCCGGAATGCCTCGGCGGCGACCGCCACGATGCGCTCGCGCGTTTCGGCGGTTTCGGCCCTCGATTTCCTCATGATGCGCCTGCTCCGTGATTCGATGATTTAGATGCTAGTCGTCATCTAAATCGAAGTCAAGGCGCATTTCGCGATCATCCGGAGCGATGCAGGCGGCTCATAACGTTAGCAAACGCGTCGCGCTTGCGTTCGTCGCGCGGTCGGGATGGCGCAGCGGCGTGACCGAATCGAAATACGTTTCCAGTGCGTCGGCCGAGCGCTTGCCCAGCGCGGCGATCTGCTCGATCCAGTCGGGCTCCAGCGGCCACTGCCCGTCGACGATACGCGGATAAATCGTGCGCCCGAACGCATGCAGCGATTTCGCGCCGATATTGCCGCTCACGCCCAGCAGCCGATGCAGCGCCGTGTGCGCGGGCTCCGATTCCATCGAGCGCGCGCCGCGCACGAGTTCGTCGACGAGCGCGCGAATCTGCGCCACGCCGTCGAGAAAGGTCTGGTCGATCAAGCCAAGCGCCGTCAATTCGCCCAGTTGCAGTTCGTCGAGCAACTCGCGGCCGGTGGGCAGCGTGAGATCGTGCACCATCGGCGGCAACGGCGCCGGTTCCGCGCTCGCGGGCGACGCCTTCGCGCCGAGCCGCGCAATCTGCGTCGACACCGCCGCGCACAGCACGGCGGCCTGCACGGGCTTCACGAGCACGTCGTCCATGCCCACGCTCAGACACTCGCGAATCGCCTCCATATCGGACTGGCCCGTGAGCGCGACGATCGGCACGTTCGCATACGCGTCCGTGCGCGCGCGGATCGCCGCCGTGGTGTCGGGGCCGCCCATGCCCGGCATGTTCATGTCCATGACAATGGCGTCGATGACCTCGCCCGCGCGCAAATGGTCGAGCACCGCGTGGCCGTGCTCGGCCTCGATCACGCGCGCGCCGCTGCGTTCGAGCCAGGCTTTGGCGATCGAGCGGCTATAGGTATCGTCGTCGGCGACGAGGATCGACTTGCCCGACAGCCGTTCGACGCCCTTGCGCGCCACGCGCCGGTCGCCGCTTTCGAACAGCGCCTGCAACGCGCCGATCAGCTCCAGCACGCTGCCCGCCTTGCCGAGCATGACGTCCATGCCCGCGCGGCGCGCGAGCACTTGCGCCACGCCGCCGGGCTGCGCCGCAAAGCCCGCGATCAGGATGTTCTGGATCGCCCGATGATTCGACGCGCGAATGCGCTCCGCGACCGCATAGCCGTCGAGCGCCGGCATGTTCGCTTCGATCAGCACGAGGTCGTAATGCTCGCCGCCGCGCTCGCGCAGCATGGCCAGCGCGAGCTGGCCGTTGTCGGCCTCGCTGACCTGTGCGCCCATGCCCGCCAGCACGCGACGCGTTTTCGCGCGCTGATACACGTCCTCGTCGCAGAGCAGAATGCGCTTGCCTTCGAAAACCGGACGCGCGCGATCGAGCATTTCGCGCTCGTATTCGGCCACTTCACGATCGGGAATCGCCGGGAAATGCAGCGCGAATTCCGTGAATTTGTCCACTTCGGAGCGGCACGCGATAGTGCCGCCAAACGCCTGCATCGCGCGCTGGCAATAGGCGAGACCGAGCCCCGTTCCCGCCGAATTGCCGGACGTGCGAAACGGCTCGAATAGATGCGCGAGCATCTCAGGCGCAATACCGGAACCGGTATCGCGCACGATAATGCTTTGCCGCTCGACCGTGAGCGTCAACGTGGACGATGCGCGCGCCGCCATGTGATGCAGCGCGTTCTTCATGAGATTGAAGAGAATGAACAGATAAACCGTTTCGTCGACCTTGAAGGTGAAATCTTCGCGCACAAGCAGTTTGACTTTGCCGCGTTCGTCTTCGTCGTCGAAACCGAACTCTTCGAGCGCCTTGCGCGTGGTGGCCGCCGCGCTCAGATACGCGAGACGGTCCGAGCGAATGGGTTTGGCGCTCACTTCGTCCAGCGTCATGGCGATAATGCGCAGACCGCGCTCGATCGACGTTTTGCCCTGTGCGAGATGCCGGTAAAGCGCAGCGGCCTTGTCGTGAGACAGCACCGCAGGACGATTCGGCTCGGTGGCCGCGGGCAGATTTTCCTCGACGTTTTCAAGCACGTGTTTCAACTGGCTCAGCGGATTACGCATTTCATGCGCAATAGATCCTGCAAGCGCCTGCAATACCCGATTCTTTTCAACGAAAATACGCCCAATGCTGATTGCATGACTGAATGCCATGCTGCACAACATCACCACGGGCAGCAAGGCGAGATCGGATTGATTGGCCGTGCTCAGCACAACAGGAACGGGCGACGTAACCACCGCCGCCACCGAACTGGTTGCCACGCCGACACCAATACAGGCCATCAGTAAAAGCGGACTGTCGATGCAGAGCGCCATGATAAAAATCATCATGACTTCCGTCATCATCCACATCGTCGAAAATCCATTACGAATAGCCAGAAACGTGCAGACGAACGGCAAGACGTAAATCAGGCAGGCGTGCCAGTAAAGCAGCAGGTAATGATTGAAACGCCGCGGCCAGTACGCCTGGAAGATCAACGGCACGCAAACGAGCGCCGCGCTCAAACGCAGGGCGAGATTATCGTAGGGCTGCGGCAGGACATAGGTCCAGACCAGGTAATAGATGGGGTGGCACAGGAGGCCCAATATGCCTCCCCATCGGATAGCCAGCCGGCTACGTTCCAGCATCTCCCCCATGCGCTCGCGCGACATCACGATTGGGCCTCCGTTAATCGTTATGGTCCTACCAGTTCCGGTTTGCCGTCATGGCGCATATCCATTTCGATCGGCAAGCCATTTTTCCCGTGAAATGGCCCGACTGAAAAACCGTATTTCTTTACCAGTCCATGCGTATAGGATACGGACCACACGGGCGGACTGCCGATAATGAAATCGGACGCAATGCCCTCTTGCCACGCGGCATAACCTTCGGCAAAGCAGGTATAGCAATCGCGAGTGGACGGTAAGCGGAACGGGAATGCCGTATCGAGCCCAACCGGGCCACGGGCAAAACACTCAATATATAGCGTATGGCCACGCGAAGCGAGTTCCGCTTCGACACTCGCCGCACGCGGATGCGAATCGTCAATCCAGAACTGCGCGCGTTTGAGGTCGGCGGCGGTCAAATACGGCACGCTGGTGCTGCTCGCGAGAATGGCGCCGTCGAATTGTGGCAGCGGCGTGTCGGGGCTGAAGGTATGCACGGACACTTTCGTGTGCCCCAGCAGATCCGAGGCCAGCAATTCCTTCGCTTGATCGTGCAACAAATTCACCTTGTCGGGCAGATCGATCAGGATCAGCTCCTTCGGTGCGTCCTTGTACGTCGCGTAACGCGCGACCGTCGTGCCGAGCCGTCCGGCGGCGCCGAACAACGCGAGCCGTGTCTCGCCGAAATCGAGCCCGACTTCGTTGCAGCAGTGCATGGCCCATTCCTTGAGCATCGCCGCCGTGGCCGCGTGACCGGTCGTGATATGAGGCGGCTTGATCGGACGCGGCAGCGCGCCGTAATTGCAGGCATAAGGCGTGGACGCGCCCATCGCCACCATGTTCAGACCCGCGCGGCGCGCCAGTTCGAGTGCCGGAAAAAATTGCGTCTCGCGAAAGCGCTTGATGCCGCGCGGACTGCCGAGCCACATTTCAAGCGGTACGGGACAGGCGATATTCGCGCCGATCATTTGCGTGCCCGAATAAATCGGCGACGCAATGAAAGGCGGCGTGCGCCACAGCTCTTCCTCGAATGCCTCATTACGCGTCTTGACGTTATGGAATGAGAATGAAAGCGTCTCCCAGTCGGTGGCATGAAAAAGAAAGCCAATGCCGCCCTGACCGGCCGGCAGGTTGTCGCGGATCGATTCAGGATGAATCGTACGTTTGAGTGCTAACGGCGCGTGGACATCGCCCAGGTTGACGTCGGCAAGCTTGAACTCCGCAGCGAGTTCGTGGTGATAAGTCGTGCTCATCTAATTTTCCTTGGGTTGAGGTTGCGCCTGAAATCGGCGCGGTATCGCCGCTCGTGCATGACCGGCGATCCTTCAACTCTAGAGAAAACCCATAGCGTGTGGCCGTCTGTTCGGGCGCATGACGATACTCGCCCGTTCGAATCATTCGTCTACCCGGATTTCGGCGATTTTTTTATGCAATTTGAATAGCGTCGATAACGCATGCGAATAGCGCCCCGAATAAGCCCGCCTTAGAGAATTACGGCACCATTTTTTATTGAGCGACCAGAGAATTTGCTATCTTTCCCTCCCGCCTTTTTGCCCCGATTTCCCGATCCCCATGCGATCCATTCTGCTGAACCGCGTCACGCGCGCCGACGCGCCCGACCTGATTGCCGCGAACCTCGAAAGCCAGTCCCATCATCTGCCCTGGGTCACGTCCTTCACGGATCAGGCGGGTTTCGACGCCTGGTTCGGGCGCGGTCTGAGCGGCCCGAACGCGAGCCTGATTGCGCGCGAGGCCGCGAGCGGCGGCATTGTCGGCGTCATCAATCTCAGCGAGATCGTCGCCGGCGTGTTTCAGAGCGCGTATCTGGGCTACTACGGCATGGCGCGTTTCGCGCGCACGGGGCGGATGACCGAAGCACTGCGCGCCGCCGTGGCCTACGCCTTCGACGATCTCGGCCTGCACCGGCTCGAAGCGAATATCCAGCCGGAAAACAGCGCGTCGATCGCGCTGGTGCGCCGCGTGGGCTTCAGCAAGGAAGGGTTTTCGCCGCGCTATCTGCGGATCGGCGGCATCTGGCGCGATCACGAACGCTGGGCGATCGTCTCGGATCGCGAGGCGTGAATCACCTCTCGCGAAACAGCTGCTCGCACATGAAGTCGACAAATACGCGCAGCTTCGGCATCAGTTGCCGGTTCGAGGGCCAGAGAATCGAAAACTGACCGGGCGCGATCGTGTGGTCGTCGAGCACGGTCACGAGCGAGCCGCATTCGAGCGCCTCGCGCGCGAGAAAGTCGGGCATGAAGCCGATGCCGAAGCCCGCGATCACCGCGCCGCGCAACGCCTCCATGTTGTTGCACGTCATCGCCGCGCCGAGGTGGGGCGGCTCCGTGCCGTCGGCTTCGAGCGTCCAAGGCTGCAATTTGCCCGTGGTCGGAAAGCGGTAGCGCACGCAACGATGCCGCGAGAGGTCCGCGAGCGAGCCCGGCAGGCCGAAGCGCGCCGCGTAATCGGGCGACGCGCACAGCACGAAGCGAAACGGTCCGAGGCGGCGCGACATCAGGCTCGAATCGGTGAGCGCGCCGCTGCGGATCACGGCGTCGAAACCGCCGTCCACCACATCCACGAGACGGTCGTTGAAATCGAGGTCGAGTTCGATCTCCGGATACCGCGCGCCGAACGCGGGCAAGACCGGCAGCAAAAAGCGGTAGCCGATCACGGGCAGGCTCACGCGCAGCCGGCCGCGCGGCGTCTGCGCGGCCTGCGAAAGCATCGCTTCGGCGTCGCGCAGTTCGTCGAGAATCCGCTGGCAGCTTTCGTAAAAGCGCCGCCCTTCCTCGGTCAACGTCACGCGGCGCGTGGTGCGGTGAAAGAGGCGCACGCCCAGCTAGCGTTCGAGCTTCGCAATGGTCTTGCCGACCGCCGACGCCGAAATGCCCAGATGCCGCGACGCCGCCACGAAGCTGAGCGTGTCCGCCGTGCGCACGAACGCGACGATGCCGTTGAGATTGTCCATACCCCGATTTGATCCGATCTTTGCCGACGTATTGCGGAATATAGCGCCGTAATTTGCGGAACGGCACCTTATTTTTCGCCGATTGAATCCGAATTATCGTGACTCGCTCCAGCATTCAAGCACTCAGGAGGAGCGTGATGCAACCTTCCCACCCCGGCGACCCGGCGCGACGCCTCGTCGTGCTCGGCGCCGTCTGTATCGCGGCGCTCGCCATGCCGCTCGCATTTTCGGGCGGCGCGGTCGCCACGCCCGCCATCGGGCGCGATCTGGGCGGCAGCGCCGTCGCCATGAACTGGATCACCAACGCGTTCATGCTCGCCTTCGGCAGCCTGCTGATGGCGGCGGGCACGCTCGCCGACCGCTACGGACGCAAGCGCGTCTTCGCCTGGGGCGTGGCGGGCTTTACGCTCAGTTCGCTCGCGCTCGGCTTCGCGCCGTCGATCGTCGTCGTCGATCTGTTGCGCGGCGCGCAGGGCATGGCGGCCGCCGCGGCGCTCGCGGGCGGCACCGCCGCGCTCGCACAGGAATTCGACGGCCACGCCCGCACGCGCGCCTTCAGCACGCTCGGCGCGACCTTCGGCATCGGGCTCGCGTTCGGACCGGTGATCGCAGGCGGTTTGATCGCGCAGTTCGGCTGGCGCGCGATCTTCGCGATGGGCGCCGTGGCGGGCGCGCTGTCGCTCGTCTTCGGCGTGCCGCGCATGCGCGAGTCGCGCGATCCGCACGCGCGCCAACTCGACCTCGCAGGCACGCTCACGTTCACCGCCGCGCTCACGGCCTTCACCTGCGGCGTGATCGAAGCGCCCACGCGCGGCTGGACCTCCGCACCCGTGCTCGCGCTGCTCGCGGCCTGCGCCGTGTGCGCGCTCGCGTTCGTGGCGGTGGAAACGCGCGTCGCACGGCCCATGCTCGATCTCTCGCTGTTTCGCTATCCGCGTTTCGTCGGCGTGCAGGTGCTGCCGATTGCGACCTGCTACGGCTACATCGTGCTGCTGGTGATGCTGCCGCTGCGCTTCATCGGCATCGACGGCGTAAGCGAAACGCACGCGGGCCTGCTGATGCTGGCCTTGTCGGCGCCGATGCTCGTCATGCCCTTCATCGCCGCGGCGCTCACGCGCTGGCTCTCGGCGGGCGTGATTTCGGGTATCGGCTTGACGATCGCGGCCGCCGGTCTGCTCGCGCTCGGCGCCACGCTGCACGACGTGGGCGACGCGACGTCCGCGAGCGCAGGCTGGGCGACCTGGGCGATGATCGCGCTTGGCGTGGGCGCGGGATTGCCGTGGGGATTGATGGACGGTTTGTCGGTGAGCGTGGTGCCGAAGTCGCGCGCGGGCATGGCGACCGGCATTTTCAGCACGACGCGCGTGGCGGGCGAAGGCATCGCGCTCGCGGTCGTGAACGCGCTGCTCGCGGCGCTCGCGCAAGGGCATCTGCACGCGCTGACAACGCATGCCGATACGGCGACGCTCAACGCCGCAGCCGCGCGCCTTGCCACCGGCGATCTCGCGAACGCGAGCGCGCTGTTGCCGGGCGTCGCGCACGCGGCGCTGCAAGCGAGCTATCGCACGGCGTTCGGCGTGCTGTTGCAGGTGCTCGCGGGCATCACGCTGGTCTGCGCGCTCGCGGCGTTCGCGTTCCTCGCGCGCGTGCGCGCCCAGGACGAATGGCGCGACGCGCAAGCCTGCGAAGTCGGCGAAATCAGGACGAGCGCGCCGTGAGGATGCGCGGCGCGCGCGGCGAATGTCGAGCGTCGAACGCCGAATCTCAGCCGAGGAAACGCTCGACGAGCTTCACGAAGTAACTCGCGCCGACCGGCAGCAGCGCATCGTTGAAGTCGTAGCTCGCGTTATGCAGCAGACACGGACCCGCGCCATGCCCCACCGCGCGATGATCGCCGCTGCCGTTGCCGATGAACGCATAGCAGCCCGGCTTCGCGCGCAGCATGAACGAGAAGTCTTCGGCGGCCATCGTCGGTTCGGCGGTGGCGTTCACGTGCTCGTCGCCGACCAGGTTGCGCATCACCTCGACCGCCAGCGCGGTCTGCGCGGGATCGTTGATCGTCGCCGGATACTGGCGCTCGAAATCGACCTCGCTCTCGCAGTCGAACGCCGACGCCGTCGCCGCCACCACCGCCTTCATGCGGCGCTCGATCAGATCGAGCGTTTCGTCGGAGAACGTGCGCACGGTGCCGCCCAGCCACGCGTCGGTCGGCACCACGTTGAGCGCCTCGCCCGCGTGAATCTGCGTGACGGAGAGCACCGCGCCGTCGATCGGATTGCGGTTGCGCGTGACGATGCCCTGCAGCGCGCTCAGCACCTGCCCCGCCGCGAACACCGGATCGCGGCCCAGATGCGGCATGGCCGCGTGACAGCCCGCGCCGCGCAGCGTGATGCGAAAGAGGCTCGTCGAAGCCATCAGCGCGCCCGGACGCACCGCGAAATCGCCCTCCGGAATGCCCGGCCAGTTGTGCAGGCCAAACACGGCATCGCACGGAAAACGCTCGAACAGACCGTCGTCGATCATCGCGCGCGCGCCGCCGCCCGCTTCCTCGGCGGGCTGGAAAATCACGTTGACGGTGCCGTCGAACGCGCCGTGTGCGGCCAGGTGTTGCGCCGCGCCGAGCAGCATCGCCGTGTGGCCGTCGTGGCCGCACGCGTGCATCGCGCCCGCCACGGTCGAACGATGCGCGAAGGTGTTGGCCTCCTGCACCGGCAGCGCGTCCATGTCGGCGCGCAGACCGATGGCGCGCGTGCTCGACCCGCGCGTGAGCGTGCCGACCACGCCCGTCTTGCCGACTTCGCGCGTGACCGCGAAGCCCCATTGTTCGAGCCGCCCGGCCACCAGCGCGGCGGTGCGCTGCACGTCGTAGCCAATCTCGGGATGAGCGTGAATATCGCGGCGGATCGCCTGCAACGCGCCGGCGTTCGCCTGAATGGAATCGATCAGTTTCATGCGGAGGAAAGCGGAAGAAAGCGCCGCGCGCCCGTCGCCGCACGAAGGCGGTACGGGCGCGCAGGCGCGTGAAATCAGATGTGGAAGAGCTGGGCGACGAGCGTCGCGCCAATGAACGTACCCGCGTTGGCGACGAACGACACCAGCACGATGCGCCAGCCGAGGCGGCGGAACGCCGGAATGTCCTTCGCGATCGAGAGGCCCGCGAAGGCCAGCATCGGCGTGGTCACGCCAAGGAAATCGTTGTGCGCGCTGAGGGCCGAAATCTGCGTGCCCCACGGGCACCACGGCGAAGTCAGGAACATCGCCACCACCGAGACCCAGCAGACGGCCGGAATCTTGCTGCCGGTCACGCGCGCGAGCGCGTCGCCGACGATGGTCGCGCCCACCATGATCGCGATGCCGGGCAGCCCGACCAGCGGCGTGGTGCCGTGCGCCATCCAGTCGCACACGAGCGCCATCGCGGCGGTCACGACCCACGCGAGCAGCTTGCCGCCGTAGCCGAGCGACGGCGCTTCGGTCTGCACGTCGCCGAGCGACGGACGCGCGCTCGCGTCGTCCTGGGTCGACGCCTTCGTCGTGCGGCCGATCAGCGGTTCGAGCACGCGATAACCCCAGACCGCGAGCGGCAGCGAGATGAACAGCGTGAAATACGTGCCGATGGTGGTCGTGATCAGGTTGCTGGCCGCCGCGAACGCGAGCACCGACTTCGCGGTTTCGGCGTCCTGCTGCGCGGCGATCGCGCCCGACGCGGCCGCCATCATGCTGCCCGAGCCGACGCCCGAACCCATCGCCATCGCGAGCGGATCGAAGATGCCGAGGCTCGCGACGAAGCCCGCGAAGATCGCGATGAACACCGCGCCGAACACGGTGCCGGTCAGGTATTCGGCCAGCACGCCGCGCCCTTCGGCGGAATCCATGCCGTACTTCTCGCCGATGATCGCGAGGCTCGGCTCGCGGCCCACCGAGAAGGTCGCGCCGATCGCTTCGCGCTTGATGCCGAGCAGCAGCGCGAGCGGCAAGCCCAGCAAAATCGTGCCGACGAAGTGCCCGAACTCCTGGAACGCGAGCGCCCAGCCCGCCGCCGCGAGCTTCGGCAATGCGCTGCCGACCATCAGCCCGAGCTTCGAGACGAACAGCAGCAGCGCCGGTTGCAGAATGGCCGCCGCGAGAAACTGATTCGACGTGTCGAGACGCGCCGCGCTTTTCCAGCGCTCGCTCGCGAGGCCGAGCGCCGCGCCCAGCAGCAGCGCCCAGATCATCGGCAGCAGCACGACCTTGCCGGGCCCGATCTTGAACGTGAACGACCCGATTGCTTCCGCGATCAGCAGAATGCCCGCCGCGTACAGCATGACCTTGGCCGTGCCGCTGCCGCCGGCCTGCTGCCGTTCGATCCCCATGGTGTGCTCCATCTCAGTCTCCTTCGTCCAGGCCGCGCGTGCGCCCGTGTTACAGATAGCCGAATGCGGTCGGCGGCGCTTCCGCCGTCTCGACCCACACGCTCTTGGTCTGCGTGTACTCGTACAGCGCCTCGACGCCGCTCGAACGGCCATAGCCGCTCAGGCCGTAGCCGCCGAACGGCGACGCCACGTTGATGGTCTTGTAGCCGTTCACCCAGAACGTGCCCGCGTTGACCTGCGCGGCGACGCGATGCGCGCGCGCCACGTCGGTCGTCCAGGCCGCGCCCGCGAGGCCGAAGTCGGTGTCGTTGGCAATCGCCACGGCTTCTTCTTCGGTGTCGAACGGAATCGCCGCGACCACCGGCCCGAAGATCTCGGTGCGCGCCACGTCCATGTCGTTCGTCACGCCCGCGAGCACAGTCGGCGCGACGAAATAGCCGCCGTCGCCGCGCTCGGCCGAACCGGCCGCGAGCGTCGCGCCGTCCGCCACGCCGCGCGCGATCATCGACATCACGTGATCGTATTGCTTGCGATTGTTGATCGGCCCGACTTCGGTCGCGTCGTCGAGCGGCGCGCCCACGCGAATCTGCTTCGCGCCCGAGGCCACCATCGCCACGAATTCGTCGTACACGGCGCGCTGCACCAGCAGACGCGACCCGGCGACGCAGCTCTGGCCCGCGCCCGCGAAAATCGCGGCCTGGGCGGTCAGCGCCGCGCGCTTGAGGTCGGCATCCGCGAACACGATATTCGCCGATTTGCCGCCCAGTTCGAGCACGCACGGCACCACGCGGCGCGCGGCCGCTTCGGCGATGCGCGCGCCGGTCGCGGGCGAGCCGACGAACACGACCTTGCTGACCGTGCGATGCGCGATGGCCGCCTGGCCGACCGTGTGACCGAAACCGGCCAGCACGTTCACGAGACCGCGCGGCAGACCGGCCTGCTCGGCGATGCGTGCGAGCGCGAGCGACGTGAACGGCGTCAGTTCCGAAGGCTTGAGCAGCACGCCGTTGCCCATCGCGACGGCGGGCGCGACCTGCCAGCCGCAGGTGAACACCGGCGCGTTCCAGGGCGTGATCTGCAGCACCACGCCGGCCGGTTCGCGGCGCGTGTAATTGAGGTGCGAAGTGGGCACCGGAATCACGCTGCCGTAGAACTTGTCGGTCCAGCCCGCGTAGTACTCGAACATCTCCGAGACCTTGGCGACTTCGCCGCGGCAATCGCGGATCGGCTTGCCCGAGCCCAGCGATTCCAGCCGCGCCATCGGTTCGACCTGGGCGCGGATCGCGCGCGCGACGTCGTTCATCACGCGACCGCGCGCCATGTGCGTGAGCGCCCACCATTCGCGTTGCGCGCGACGCGCGCTCGATGCGGCGTGATCGACGAGCGCCGCACCCGCGTCGCGGTAGGTGAGCGAGGCGAGGCCGGTGGCCGCGTCGTAAAGCTGAACCGGTTCGCCCTGGCCTTCGACCAGTTCTCCGTCGATATACGAACCGAGCGTCTTCGCGCCCGGGAAGAAGTGCGCGAACGCGGCGAGCAAGAGGTCTGCGTGCTGGGTCATGTCCGTGATTCCGTGCTGATTACGTGCTGATGAGTGGGTGCGTGATGGCGAAAAGCGGCGGCGCTCAGTCCTGAGCCACCGTTTCGACGAACTCGACGATGCGGTTGAAATCCTCCGCGTCGCCAATCGACGCCGCGCTTTCGGCCCACAGACGGCCCGCTTCGCGCGCGACCGGCGCGTGGCTGTCCATCTTGTCGAGCAGCGCCATCGCGAGGCGCACGTCCTTGCGCATCAGCTTCATCGTGAAGCCGGAGTCGAACGCGCCATTGAAGATCCACGTCGGGTAGTTCGTGAGCGTCGCGCTGTTGCGGCCCGAGCCGCCGTTGAGCGCATCGACGAGCTTCTCGGGATCGACGCCCGCCGCGCGCGCCGTGCGCACCGCTTCGCTCGCGACCAGCAGATGCACGCCGGTCAGCAGATTGTTGAGCAGCTTGGTGACGTGACCCGCGCCGACCGGCCCGACGTGCACGCGTTTCGCGCTGATGGTTTCGAGGATCGGCGTGACGGCTGCGATATGCGCGTCCGCGCCGCCGAGCACCATCGTCATGGTCGCGGTAGCCGCGCCCTTCGGGCCGCCGCTCACGGGAGCGTCGATGAAGCCGATGCCGCGCTCCGCCAGCTCCGCGGCCACGCGGCGCGTGCTGTCCGGATCGGCGGTGGTGGTGTCGATCACGATCGTGCCGGGGCGCGCATTCGCGAGCACGCCGTGTTCGCCGAGCACCACTTGCTCGACGATCGCCGAGGTCGGCAGCGAGAGCAACAGCACGTCGGCGTCGCGGGCGATCTCGGCGATCGACTCGCGCGCGCTCACCACGCCCTGCTCCGCCAGCGCGGCGGCCACGCCCGGCGCCGCGTCGAAGCCCAGCACGTTAAAACCGCCGCGTTGCAGCGAGCCGGCCATGCCGCGCCCCATATTGCCCAGACCAATCACGCCTACCGTTTTCATGCGCGTCTCCAGAAAAACCCTTGGTTCGGCCGGCGGCAAAGCCCCGCCGGCGCTCGATTGACCTCATGTTCGGCGACGCGAGCCGTATAATCAATCTCATCCAATATTGGTTTTGTTCTAATTTTTAGAACACTCGCCCGATCCTTTACCCCGAGCACGACGATGAGCGATACCCTGACCGACAGCCGGATCGTCTATTTTTACGAGGCCGTGCGCTGCGGCACGATCCGCGCGGCCGCCGACTGGCTGGACGTGGCGCCGTCCGCCGTGAGCCGCCAGATCGGCCTGCTGGAGCAGGAACTGGACGCTGCGCTGATCGAGCGCCACGCGCGCGGCGTCACGCCCACCGAGGCCGGGCGCTGCGTGATCGAATATTTCCGCGAGCAGCTCGCGCACCGCGACGACCTGCTCTCGCGGCTCGAAGAATTGCGCGGCATGAAAACGGGGCAAGTGAACGTGGTGCTGGGCGAAGGCTTCGTCTCCGACCTGCTCGCCGGACCGATGCAGCAGTTCTGCCGCCAGTTTCCGGGCATCCGCGTGAATCTGGACGTGGGCGGCACCAATGACGTGATCCGCAAGATTTCGAACGACGAAGGCGAAATCGGCCTCGTCTACAATCCGCCCGCCGAGCCCAAGCTCGTCTCGCGCGCCTCGAAGCGCCAGCCGATGATGGCGATCGTCGGGCCGGACTTTCCGCGCCGCACGCACAAGGTGCTCACGGTGCAGCAGATTGCGGCGTATCCGCTGGCCGCCACGCATCCGTCCTATGGCACGCGGCAAATGCTCGAAGCCGTCGAATACGCGGAACGCGTCAAGCTCGCGCCCACGGTCACAACCAATTCGTTCGCGATCCTGAAGGAATTCGTGCGCTCGGGTTTGGGCGTCGCGGTGATGCCGTCATTCGCCGTGGCCGCCGAATTGCAGGCGAAGGAACTGTTCGCGATCGACATCGCGCATCCGATTCTGGAGAACGCCGAAGCGCATATGGTCACGCGCGTGGGCCGCAAACTCTCGGTCGCCGCCAACAAGATGCTGCAATTGATGACTTCGCAGATGCGGGCGTTTCGTTGAGGCGTTAATGTCCCGCGGTTAATCTTCCACCATGCCGCGCTTCGCATCGTAAGCGCGCAACGCGTCACGAAGCACGGCGTCGGTCCAGTTTTCCTTGAGTGCCTGACGCACGATAGCTTGCTGGCTCGGCGGCGCGAGTCCGCCCAACGGCGGGTCGCGGTCGAGATCGGTGGGAAACGGATAGCCCTCGGCGCACGACGCGATCACCGCTGCGATTTCCGCCGCCGACCACGCGCCGCTCGCTCGCGCCTCGCGCAACACGGGAAACACCGCTTCGCTCATGCGTCGCCGGTTCACCGTTTCCATCGCGCGCCCGAACGGCGACGACACCTGCAACAGATTGGCCATGCGCTGCACGTCGGCGGTGCGATTCGCGCCCGCCGCGTGAAAAAGCGCCGGGTTGAAAAACAGCGCGTCGCCTTTCGCAAGCGGCAACTGCACGCAATGCGCCTCGAAATACGCGCGAAAATCCTCCCGCCGCCACGCGACATAACCGGGCGCGTAACGTTGCGAATGCGGCAGCAGCCTGGTCGGCCCGCTTTCGACCGGCATGTCGCTGTGCGCCACCGCGCCCTGCAACGTGAGATACGCCGATACGCGATGCACGTGCGCCGGATAACGCTGCGCCTCCTCCACGCTCAAAAAACCGAGGTGATAGTCGCGATGCGCGCGCTGCGCTTCGCCGCCCGGACGCACGACGTTGACCTGCGACGTCATCTGATAACCCGGCCCGAGCCACGCTTCGGAAGCCGCCGCGAGCATCGGATTGGCGAAATAGCGCACAAATACTTCGGGCGCGCGCACGCAGAGTTTCTCCTGCGCATTCCAGATGCGGTCGTTCGCGCCCGCCTTCGCGAAGTGATCGCCCGCACCAATGCCTTGCGTGCGCTCGCTCGCGATGATCGCCTCGAACACGGCGGTCGCGGCATCGACGGGCGCGGGATCGACATACGCGCCGCGCAACACGAACACGCCCGCGCCTGCGTCGAGCACCTGCGCCCACTCGGCCAGCAACGCGGCGCGGCGCGCTGGATCGGCGAGACTGGCCGCCAGCGCCGCGCAATCGTAGAGCAGAATCTTCTGCTGAATCTCGCTCGTGAAACGGGGGACGTGTGCCGGCTGTTCGATCAGCGCGGCGAATTCCTCCAGCGAGCACGCCTGCTCCGTGTAGGCGTGCGCCGTTTGCACCGCCTGCGCGGCCATTTCGATGCCTCGGTGATTCATCGCGTCTCCTGCGGCTTTTATCGTGATGAAACCCAGCATAGCGGCTCGCGGCGGCGCTGGGCTATCATGAATCCATCAAAAAACCATCAAGACCGAGGTGAGGTTCGTGGCGCACCGTTTTCTGGTCAAGGAGATCGCGCTTCAGGCCGGCGTTGGCCCGGCCACCGTCGATCGCGTGCTCAACGGCCGCGCGCATGTGCGCGACCATACGCGGCGGCGCGTCGAGCAGGCCATACGCGAGCTGGAAGATCAGCAATTGCAGATGGCGCGCACGGGCCGCAAGCTCGTCGTCGATGTGGTGGTCGAAGCGCCCGCGCGTTTCGCGAACGAGATCCGCGACGCGCTCGACGCCGAATTGCCCGGCCTGCATCCCGCCGTGTTCCGGCCGCGCCTCGATCTGCGCGAGACCATCGGCACCGAGGAAGTCGTGGCCACGCTCGCGGCGATTGCGCGGCGCGGCAGTCACGGCGTGCTGCTCAAGGCGCGCGACGTGCCCGCCATTGCGGCCGCCATCGGCGAGCTGCAACAGCGCGGCATTCCGGTCATTACGCTCTTCACCGATCTGCCCGATTCGGGCCGCGTGGCCTATGCGGGTCTGGACAATCGCGTGGCGGGCGCGACGGCGGCGTATCTGATCGGGCAATGGACGCGCGCACAGCGGGGCCGCGTGCTCGTCACGATGAGCGACGAGCGCTTTCGCGGCGAGGAAGAACGCGAAATCGGCTTTCGCCACGCGCTGGAGGCGCGCTATCCGCATCTGGAGATCGTCGATGCGAGCGGCGGCCACGGACTCGACGCGCCCACCGAAGCGCGCGTGCACGCGGCGCTTGCGCAGCATGGCGAAATCGCCGCGGTCTATTCGATGGGCGGCGGCAATCCCGCGATCCTGCGCGCGCTCGCGCAGCGGCAACCGAAACGACAACCGGAGCGGAAACAACATCCGGTCTGCTTCATCGGCCACGATCTCGACCGCGACAACGTGCGTCTGCTGCGCGATGGCCAGATTCACGCCGTTCTGCATCATGAATTACGGCAGGATCTGCGCGCGGCCTGCCATCACGTCATGGCGTTTCACAAGCTGCTGCCGGCTTCGGCTGTGTCGACGTCTTCGTCGGTCGTGGTCGTGACGCCGGAGAATATTCCGGCGTCGGTCATGGCGCGGCTCGGTTATTCGACCGCTTATTCAAACGCTTATTCCACCGAGTCGTGAATATCGGTGAGACGGATCATGTGCGGCTTCACGCTTGCGTCGTCGTCGGATTCGGCTTGCGCGGGCGGATGAATCAGCGCGTCGAGCCGCGCGCGCGTCGCGAGAAATTCCGGCGACGTGAACTGCGCATAGCTGCGCGGACGCGGCACCGGCACCTCGATCAGCTCCTGCACTTCGCCTGGATTCGCCTTGAGCACCAGAATGCGATCGGCGAGAAAAATCGCTTCGTCCAGATCGTGCGTGATAAAGAAAATCGTGATGTCGACATTGCGCCAGATATCGAGCAGATGCGCCTGCATCTTCGCGCGCGTCTGCGCATCGAGCGCACCGAACGGCTCGTCCATCAGCAGGATGCCGGGCCGGTTCGCGAGCGCCCGCGCAATCGCCACGCGCTGCTTCATGCCGCCGGAAAGCTGGTGCGGATACGCATTGGCGAACTTCTCCAGCCCCACGAGATCGAGCCATTGCAACGCTTCGCGCTCCGCCTGCGCCGCGCCCTGACCATTCATACGGAGTCCGAACATCACGTTCTTCTTCACGGTCAGCCAGGGAAACAGCGTGTAGCCCTGAAACACCATGCCGCGATCGGCGCCCGGTCCGCGAACGGCCTTGCCGTTCACGCGCACTTCGCCCGAGGTCTGCGTTTCGAGACCCGCGAGCATACGGATCAGCGTGGACTTGCCGCAACCCGACGGCCCGATCACGCAGACGAATTCGCGCCTGTGCGTGGTGAAGCTGACGTTGGACAGCGCGGTGTGCTCGCCTTGCGGCGTCGAAAAACGCTTGGTGAGATTGCGCACTTCGAGAATCGGCTCGCGTGCCTTCAGGCGCGCGAAACGCTCGCGCACGGCCTCGGATTGCAGGAGATAGTCGGGAACGGGCTGCGGATTGAACATGGCGGCGTCCTGTGATGTGAAAACGCGATGCGTGCGCGAACGGTGTGCGGTGCTGTGAGCCTGGAAACTGTCAGCCTGGAAAATCAGGCCTTCAGCGTGCGGTCCCACGGAAACAGCTTGCGTCCGAGGAACGCGAGCACGATGTCGGTGCCAAGCCCGATGATGCCGATCATCATGATCGCGGCATAGACGTTGTCGAAATGCTGGTAACGCGCCTGCTGCGTGATGTACCACGTGATGCCCGAACTCGTGCCCACGAGTTCCGCCACGATCAGATAAGTCCACGCCCAGCCGAGCAGAATGCGTTGATCGCGATACAGGTCCGGCAAAATGCCCGGCACCACCACATGCGTGAGCAGTTTCAGACGCGACGTGCCGAGCGTCATGGCCGCTTCGAGCAGGCCGAATTCGAGCTTGCGCGTGGTGTTCGCAATGATCAGCACCTGCTGGAACAGCGTGCCGATCACGATAATGGCGATCTTCGGCGCATCGTAAATGCCGAGCACGGCCACCATCAGCGCGCCGAATGCGGGCGCGGGCAAATAGCGGAAGAACTCGAAGAACGGTTCCTGCAAGCGCGCGAGCACGCTATACGTGCCGCACACGATGCCGACCGGCACGCCGATCAGCGAAGAGACGAGAAAGCCCCAGAAAATAATCTGGATGCTGTGCCACAAACTCTGATGCAGCCACACGCCGTCCGCCGAAGCGGGTGGCGTCGTGAACGCGGTATAGAACGCACGCAGCACTTCATGCGGCGCGGGCAGATACACGGGATTGGCGGGCACGCCCGTCGGCAGCGCTGTGTGCGCTTCGCGCGCGTGCGTCAGTTCATCGGCGAAAATTGCCTTGTCGACCCGCATACCCGGCTGAAAATAATCGACGCTGCCGGGCTGCGTAATCAACATCTGCGGATGCCAGACGAAAGGCGCGTAACTCACCACGCACCACACCAGCAGCGGCAGCACAAACGAGCCGAGTCCCAACATCCATTTGCCGCGCGGCGTCAGCTCGCGGCGCACTGCAAACACTCCGGTCTGGCTGATCTCTGCCATGAATCTCTCCTGCTGGTGGGGCGGGTTGTCACGCGCCAATACGCTTGCGCTCTTATTTCAAGCGCTTATTTCAGCCGCTTATTTCAGGCTGCTCGTGAGCGACGGATCGACGTAGGCGCTCACGTCCTGTGGCGCCTTGTAGACCTGATACTTCACGTTGAACGCATCGGCTGCGCGGCTCGAACCGTACAGCGACTTGAAGCCATCGGCGTTCACGTAAGCCTGTTGCGCTTCGGGCAGCGTGAGCAGCTTCGTGCCCTTGAGCAGCGGCAGATATTGCGCGGGCGTGAGGCCCACGCGCGCCGACATGATCTTCACGGCGTCGCCCTGCGTGGCCGGATCTTCGATGTAATGCACCACGCGATACCAGACCTTCGCGAGCTTCGCGTAGTCGGCCTTGTGCGCGGCGAGGCTCACCGGATTCACCGCCAGCACGTCGTAGATCAGGCCCGGTTCGTCGGCGGACGTGAACACCGGACGCGCGCCCGGCACCGCGCGCTGCGCTTCGCCCGCGTTCGGCTGCCAGGCCGCGATCGCCGCCACATCCGACGATGCGAGCACCTGCGGCGTCTCGGTCGTCTTCGCATTCACGAGCGTCACATCGCTCTCCTTCATGCCCGCGCGTTGCAGCGCGTCGAGCAGCAGCAGGTGATCGACCACGCCGAATTCCACGCCGATCTTCTTGCCCTTGAGGTCCTGAATCTTGCGCGCGGGCGGCTTCGCGATGACCATGTCGTTGCCGTTCGAATAATCGGTGATGAGCGCCATCACGTTCTTCGCGCCGTTCGCGCCCATCGTGAGCGCGTCGCCGTTGGTCACGAGCACCGCGTCGAGCTTGTTGGCCGCGAATGCATCCATCGACGCGGCGTAGTCGAACCAGTCGAACTTGACGTCGAGGCCCGCTTCCTTGAGCCAGCCCTTGTCGATCGCGACCTGCCAGGCGACCCAGCCCGGCCAGTCGCTATAGCCGATGCGCAGCGGCGCGGCGTTCGCGGCTTGCGCGCCGGCGGCGAAAAGGCCCGCCGCGAGCGCGAGCCCCGACGCGATGCATGCGAACGTGAAGTGCTTGGTCTTCATTGCGGTTCTCCAGGTGTGAAAGTGCAGCGTGGGTTCGGTTGATGATGTCGTTGTCGGTGGAAACGAAGCGGGTTCAGGCCAGTTGCGCCGCGCTGCGTCGATACGCGCGCCAGCCGCCAAACGCGCTGATATCCTCCGCGCCGTCGAGCGCGAGGCTCTCGCACAAAAAGCCCTGTACGAAGGCGCCATCTGCGAGTTCGAGCGTGCCGATGCCGAGCGGCGACGGGATCAGCGCGACGAACGAACCGTAGTGCTCGACGGGCATCTCCCAGACTTCGACTTCGATTGCGTGGCCGTCTTGCGCCACGCGCACGAGGCCTGGCTTTTCGATGCCTTGTGAAGCGGCTTTCGGCAACGCATAAAGGCGATAGTGTTTCGATGTCGTGGTCGCGGCAACGAGCTTCGCGGCGCGCGACGTCAACTGTGCGTTCAACGGTTCGCCACTCAGATGCGCGCCGACCACGGCCACGCGCACCGTTGCAGGCGCGGCCGACGTCACCGTGGCATTCGACGCCGCTTCGCCCAGCCACGTACGCGCGATATCGAGCAGCTTCGCGTCTTCGTGCGCGCGTCCGACGAAGGTGATGCCGAACGGTTTGCCCGCGTGCGCGCCGCTTTCGCACCGGCCCGCCGGCACCGCCAGCGCGGAGAGATCGAGCAGATTCACGAAATTCGTGTAATAGCCGAAGCGCGCATTCACGCCGATCGGATCGGCTTCGAGTTCCGCGACCGTGGAGGTGGTCGGCGAAGTCGGCGTGACGATGGCGTCGATCTCGGGCCACACGCGTTCGGCCTGCATCCGCAGCGCGGCGAGCGTGTCTTGCGCGGCGAATGCATCGGCGGCGCTCCAGCGTGCCGCGCCGCCGATGATCGCGCGCGTGACCGGATGCAGCGACTCGGGATGCGCTTCGTAAAACGGACGAATCGCGGCAAGGCGCTCGGCGACGAACGGCCCTTCGTAAAGCAGCCGCGCCGTCGCGAGAAACGGCTCGAAGTCGATCTCGACGAGTTGCGCGCCCGCTGCACGCAGCGCGTCGAGCGCGGCGTCGAAGGCCTGCGCGTACGACGCATCGCCATAGAATTCGCGTTGCGACGCACGCGGCACGCCAAGGCGCAAGCCCTTAAACGCGGCGTGCGCGCCCGGATCGCCCTGCCACGCGCGCGCATACGGATCGTTCTGCGCCACGCCATGCGCGCTTGCGAACACGCGCTGCGCGTCGTCCGCCGTATGCGCGAAGATCGACACGCAATCGAGCGATCGGCACGCGGGCACCACGCCCAGCGTGCTCAGCACGCCCTTGGTCGGCTTGAGCCCGACGAGACCATGAAACGCCGCCGGCACGCGGCCCGAACCGGCCGTGTCGGTGCCCAGCGAGAACGCGGCGAGGCCCATCGCCACCGAGACCGCCGAGCCCGAACTCGATCCGCCCGACGCATACTCGGGATCAAGCGCGTTGCGGCACGCGCCATACGGCGAGCGCTGCCCCGACAAGCCCGTGGCGAACTGATCGAGATTGGTCTTGCCGACCGGAATCGCGCCCGCCGCAATCAAACGCTCGACCACGGGTGCGCTTTTCTCCGGCAAGTAAGCGTAATCGGGACATCCCGCCGTGGTCGGCACGCCCGCGAGATCGATGTTGTCCTTGATCGCGAACGGGATGCCGTAGAGCGGCAGCGTGGCCGGGTCCCGGCTCGCGAGCGCATCGGCGTAACGCATCATCTCGTCGCGCGTGAGGGCGCGAATCCAGATGCGATGCGGATCGTCGCCCGCCGTGTGCGCCGCGATGCGCTCGACGAGTTGCGCGGGCGTGAGGCTGCCGTCGAGATAACGCGCGCGCAACGCGGCGATCGTCATCGGCTGACCGGCGGCGTCCGGTGTCGTGGAAAGCAGATTCATTGGCATGCGGCCTCCTCGCCGCTCGGGCTCGTCGTCGTGCTGTCGGTTGTCGTTGCGCTCACGCGGATCGCCATCAAACGCTGACCCGCCGTCACGGCGTCGCCTTCCTGGCAGGCGAGCGCTTCGATCACGCCGCTCGCGGGCGCGGCGACCGTCACTTCCATCTTCATCGATTCGAGGATCGCCACGTCCTGGCCTTCCTCCACGACGTCGCCTTGCGCGACCAGCAGCTTCCACACGCTGCCCGATACGTCCGCGCCAATCGCGCGGCAATCGTCGTCGAGTTCGGTTTGCGACTGCGCATTCGCGCCGCCTTCCGCGCCCGGTTCGCCCACGTATTCGGCCTGGCCCGCCTCGCGCCAGCGCTCACGTTCCGCTTCGAACGCCGCTTGTTGCGTGGCCTTGAACGCGGCAATCGACGCGGCTTCATCGCGCAGAAAACGCTCGTATTCGCCGAGGTCGAACACCGACTCCTCGATGTGCAGACTGCGCCGCCCCGCGATGAATTCGCTGCGCCACTGCGCGAGTTCGCTCTCGCTCACTTCGTAAAAGCGGATCTCGTCGAAGAAACGCAGCAGCCACGGTTTGCCCGCCTCGAATTCCTTCGTGGTGCGATAGCGATTCCACATCTGCACCGTGCGGCCGACGAACTGATAACCGCCGGGGCCTTCCATGCCGTACACGCACAGATACGCGCCGCCGATGCCGACCGCGTTTTCGGGCGTCCACGTACGCGCCGGGTTGTACTTCGTGGTGACGAGCCGATGACGCGGATCCACGGGCGTGGCGACCGGCGCGCCGAGATAGACGTCGCCGAGACCGAGCACGAGATAGCGCGCGTCGAACAAAATGCGCTTCACGTCGTCGATGCTGTTCAGCCCGTTGATGCGACGAATGAACTCGATATTGCTCGGGCACCACGGCGCATCGGGCCGCACGCTCTGCATATAGCGCTCGATGGCCACGCGCGTCGACGGGTCGTCCCACGAGAGCGGCAGATGCACGACGCGGTTCGGCACGCGCATTGCATCGACGGCGGGCAATTGCGTTTCCGCATGCTTGAGATGGTCGAGCAGCGCGTCGAGCGAGAGCGTGCCCGGATCGATATGCACCTGGAGCGAACGAATCCCCGGCGTGAGATCGACGATGCCGGGCAGGCGATGCTCAGCGAGCCAGTTCATCAGCGCGTGCACGCGAAAACGCAGCTTGAGGTCGAGCACGGGCGGCCCGTATTCGATCAGCAGATTGCGATCGCCCGAGCGGCGATAGACGACGTCGACTCCGCTTTCGCCGGTGCTTTCGCTGCGATGAAGCACACACTCGTGCGTCGCGTTCTCCTTCGCGGGCACGAAGCGCACCGTATCGCCGGGACGCAACTGGCCGAGCTTCCACAACTCGTCGCCGACCACCGTCACGGGACATACGAAGCCGCCGAGACTCGGGCCATCGGGACCGAGAATCACCGGCATGTCGCCCGTGAAATCGACCGCGCCGATCGCATAGGCGTTGTCGTGAATATTCGACGGATGCAGGCCCGCTTCGCCGCCGTCCGTGCGCGCCCATTGCGGCTTCGGCCCGATCAGGCGCACGCCCGTGCGGCTGGAGTTGTAATGCACAGTCCAGCGCGCGTCGTAGAGCATCGCGATGTCGTCGGGCGTGAGGAAATCGGGCGCGCCGTGCGGGCCGTCGAGCACCGCGAGTGCCCATTCGTGCGTGAGCGCGGGCACGTCGCCGGGCGGCAGCGTCGCGCCCGCCTCGCCCTTGCCCGCGCCCGGCGCGAGATGCAGCACATCGCCCTTGCGCAATGCGCGGCCCGCGTGGCCGCCGAACTGCCCGAGCGTAAACGTCGCCTTGCTGCCGAGATAATCGGGCACCTGCAGGCCGCCGCGCACCGCGAGGCACGCGCGCACGCCCGCGCCCGTCACGCCGCCAAGCTTGAGCACGCTGCCGGCGCGCGCGCGCACGACTTGCCAGAACGCCACGGGCGCGCCGTCGAGCGACGCCGCGAGCGGCGCGCCGCCGAGCACGAACAGCGTCTCGCAGTTAAAGCGCAGCGTGGCGCCGACCATCGTGAATTCGAGGCCCGCCGCGTCGGCCGCGTTGCCGAGCAAAGCGTTCGCGAGCGTGAACGAGCGGTCGTCCATCGGGCCCGAGGGCGGCACGCCCACGTCCCAGTAGCCCAGGCGTCCCGGTGTCTGCTGCACGGTCGTCTGCACGCCGCCGTCGAGCACGTCGACGGTGTGCGGCGCGAACACGAAGCGGCCGAGAAAAGCCGTGGTCTGCTCGCCCGCCGCAAAGGTCGCCGATCCGACCACGGCGCGCAGATAGTCGAGATTGGTTTCGATGCCGTAGAGCTGCGTGCGGTCGAGCGCGTTCGCGAGCGTGGCGAGCGCCGCTTCGCGCGTATCGCCGCTGGCGATGAGTTTGGCGATCAGCGGATCGTAGAACGCGCTGACTTCCGTGCCCGCATCGACCCAGGTGTCCACGCGCACGTCGTCGGGAAAACTCACGTGCGTGAGCAGCCCCGAACTCGGCTGAAACTGGCGATTCGGATCTTCGGCGTAGATCCGCACCTGCACACTCGCGCCGCGCGGACCTCCGCTCAGCGACTGCGCGAGCGCGTCGAGCGGCGCGAGCGTGCCCTCCGCCTGACGAATCATCCACTCGACGAGATCCACGCCGTAGACCTGCTCGGTCACGCCGTGCTCCACCTGCAGTCGCGTATTCACTTCGAGGAAATAAAACGCGCGCGCGTGCGCGTCGAACACGAACTCCACCGTGCCCGCATTCGCGTACTGCACGGCGCGCGCGAGACGCACGGCGGTTTCATGCAGCGTGGTGCGCTCCGCCTCGCTCAAACCCGGCGCGGGCGTTTCCTCGATCACTTTCTGATTGCGGCGCTGCACCGAGCAGTCGCGTTCGCCGAGCGCGATCACGTCGCCCTTGCCATCGCCGAAAATCTGCACTTCGATATGGCGCGCGTGCTCGACGAATTTTTCGAGGTACACGCCCGCGTTCGCGAAGTTGCTCTGGCCGAGCCGCGCGACCGAGGCGAAGGCCGCTTCGAGTTGCGCGGCGTCGCGGCACAGCGACATGCCGATACCGCCGCCGCCCGCCGTGCTCTTGAGCATGACCGGATAGCCGAGCGAAGCCGCCGCATCGAGCGCGGCCTGGACGTCGGCCAGCAAGCCGGTGCCGGGCAGCAGCGCCACGCCATTCGCTTCGGCGATCTCGCGCGCCGTGTGCTTCAGGCCGAACGCCGTCATCTGCTCCGCGCGCGGGCCAATGAACGCAATGCCCGCGGCTTCGCAATCGCGCGCGAACGCGGCATTTTCCGAAAGAAATCCATAACCGGGATGCACGGCCTGTGCGCCGGTCTTGCGCGCCGCGTCGAGAATGGCCGCCGCGTTCAGATAGCTCTGCGCGACCGGCGCGGGCCCGATGCAGACCGCTTCGTCGGCGAGCATGACGTGCATCGCGTGACGATCCGCTTCCGAATACACCGCCACCGACGCGATGCCGAGCCGCTTGAGCGTGCGGATCACGCGGCACGCAATCTCGCCGCGATTGGCGATGAGGATCTTGTCGAACGCCATCACGCCTCCCACACGAGCAGGCGCACCGGCGTCGGGTTATAGCCGTTGCACGGATTGTTCAGTTGCGGACAGTTCGAAATCAGCACGGTCACGTCTTCTTCGGCGCGCACTTCCACGTATTTGCCGGGCGCGGAAATGCCGTCTTCGAACGTGAGTTTGCCGAGCGGCGTGACCGGCACGTTCATGAAGAAGTTGATGTTGCTGACGAGATCGCGCTTGCCCAGTTGCGAAGCCGCGCCGCACGAGCAATGCGCGAGCGCGTTCAGATAACTGTCGCGACAGCTGTGCATGTGGCGCTTGTCGAGCGCGTAACGCACGGTGTTGCTCTCGGCCGCGCACGCGCCGCCGAGCGTGTCGTGACGCCCGCAGGTGTCGGCGACGATGGTGAGCATCGGGCGGCCGAGATTCGACATCAGCACGCTGCCCGCGCTCAGATACAGATTGCCCTGCGTGCGAATGGTGTCCTGCGCGCTATAACGTTCGGCGGGATCGTCGCTGCGATAGAACAGCGTGTCGACGGCCTGATTGCCTTCGAGATCGACGATACGCAGCGTCTCGCCGCGCTTGATGTCGTAGAGCCACGGCTCGCCCGCGGGCAGCGTGAAGTCGTAACGGGCGGTGCGCGCGTCGAGCGCGCTTTCGATGATCGGCATGGCGGCTCCTCAGGCGAACAGGCGGTCGGTGTTGGTGAAAGCGCGGCCGTTTTCGGCGCACGCGTTGCGGCACGGATCGTCGGCGGGCGCGGAGGACTCCGCGGGATAGGCGCGCCATGCAATCAGCTTCACCGGTTTCGGCGTGTACTCGCGTTGCGGATCGAGCGGATGCGGCGCCGTGGAAAACGCCGCCAGCGTGTTCATCTCGAAGCGCAGATCGAGCGCAGCGCCCGCGCGCGAATGGCCGCTCACATAGCTGAGCGCGCCGTCGTCGCCCACGGCGACCTTGCTGAAGAAGTTCACGTTCGCCGCAAGATCGCGCGGCCCGAGGCCGTACTTCGCGAGTTCGAGCACGAGGCTGTCGCGGCCATTGCGGATCATCTCGTCGCGATGCGCCTGATAGCGGCGCTCGCCGTATTTGCGCGCGAACAGCGCCGCGTCGCCGACACCGCCGAGCGGATCGTGCCAGCCCAGCGTATCGCCCGTAATCGAGGCGACGACGCGGCCCATGTCGGTATGCAGTGCGTGGCCGCGCGTGAGGTGGGCCGTGTGCTGCGCCTTCAGCGTGTCGGCCATGTTGTAGCGTTCGAGCGGATCTTCCTGGCGATGAAACACGGCGGCGAGATTCGCGCCGCCTTCGATATCGACGATCCGCAGCGCGAGGCCGCGACGCAGAATGCCGGACCAGTGCGTGCCCGCGGGAATCACGGCTTCCCAAAGCGGCGCGGCGACCGGCGCGAGGTCGTTGAAATCGTCGAGTTCAGTGAGGAGGCTGGACGGCATGGAGGCTCCGGGTGGCGAAGGGAATAAGCGTGAGAGGGCGACCGAACGACATCGCGACCTCCCGGGCTTTTATCCCTCCGTGGAGCCTCATCGCCGCCTTGCGTGCAAGGTGGGAGACGAGACCGGATTGCTCTCGGACCAGGCATCGGCACACTCCACAAACTGCGCGCCGACCGGAACCCTAGCGATCCTAAGATGATGCAAATTGCTTCGCACCTCTCGCAGGCTGATGTAGCGAGATCCGTGCCAATGTTCTTGGCGTGGCGTGAAGTGCCTTATGCGGCGGCGCTTTTCAGGCGATTCGATCCGCGTGAAAACGCGTTGGGCGAATGGCGCGTTGCACCGCGAAGCGGCGCTCGCTTGCCCCAACATGGTGATCGGCGCGACGCCGATTTGCGCGCGGCACATTTTCTGTGCGGACGTTTTCTTTCTCTCCGCACGTTCAATGCGTTGATACGCGCATGACAAGGACGCTGCGCGATTGGCATGGCTGTTGCTCGCAGCACAGCGTTCAATCCGAATCATCCACGGGAATCCGCATGAGCCGAGCAACGCGATTTCGACAATTTCTCTACGCGCTCTTCGCGGCGCGCTTCATTGAGTTGCAACGCGCCGACGCGCGGCGTTAAATCCCATTTCTTCACGCGCGCGTTATTCAATCTGTTTTGCAGCTAGCGTTTCCCCGCACCGGACGCCTCGCGCGCGCGGTGTACGATGCGAATGAGCCGCATGTGCTGCGGCCTCGTTCGGGGAACGCGCCATGAAAGTGTCGTGGCAACGCCGCATCACCTTGTTCGTCCAGCGTTTCTGGCAGCCGACCAGCGCGTGCATGACCTGCATGCCGGGCAGTTGGGCCAACGTCATGAGCCTCGCGCATTGGGCGATCGCCTTCAAGACCGGTCTGCTCACCGGCGTGCTGGCGCTGCTGCTTACCTTCACGCCGGCGGCCAGACTCTTCGCGAATCGATATGGCAACGCGCTGCTGGTCGGTTGCCTGACCACGATCGGCGACGCGTATTCGCACACGAGCCACTACCGCATTCCTGTTCTGGAGCACCTCGTCACGGGCGCGATCTCGGGGCTGTTCGCGCTCGCCGCATCGTATCTGTTCGAGGACCGCGCGCGCCGCATCCGCACGGTCTGGGTGCGTATCTTCGGATGATTCGATTCGCCCGGGTTCGATCAGATTGAATGCCATGCCCCGCGCTCACGCCGCACGCGGCGATGCAACGGGCGGCGAGCCGTCATGGAACAGACCCGCGAGTTGCGTGCGCAATTCCGGCGAATCGGCATGATGGTGAACAGTGACCGCATGCTGCACGGCGGCTTCGAGCAGTTCCTGATCGGAATCCGCCGAGATGGCCACCGAGCAGTGCATTTCGCTGGGAAATTCCCGGCAATCTATATACTTGCGAGTCATGGCACGACTCCTCGTTAATCAATTAACTCCAGTCCGATGCATGCCTGCACAACGCTGCGGTCATGCGACAAAATTATAGGTTCTCAGCATTCCAGTTGCTAAAATAAGCAGAAGACGACGCTGCGCACGCACTTAAAAACAAGCGCAGCGTGCGTTATCAAACGGACGCTTTACATTATTAGTCAGGTTATCTAATCAATCAGGCGGCGTGTCCGGCTACCTGAATTCAATCCGGCTGCGTTCACAAAACGCGCCCCGGCCGGACTGCGCGGCCTCGCCTCCTTCGTGCGCCTGCTGCCTTCCCGAAAGCACGGCATTTCCGGCTTTCCCCACGGGACGCACGCTGCGTCCCACTCAAGACTCCTTCCGCATGCTTCGCCACGCGCCGCCGCTCGCACGCATTCGCCACGCCCGTCGCGCCATGCGGATTCGCGAACTGCCGAATGAGAGGTGTGCAATGTCCAGCTTGTCGAGCGATTCCATCGAAACATTCAAACGCGCGCTGCGCGGTCAGGTGCTGCAACCGGACGACGCGGGCTACGACGCAGCCCGCCAGCTCTGGAACGCGATGATCGACCGGCGTCCCGCCTTGATCGTGCGCTGCCAGGGTTGCGCCGACGTGCGCCAGGCCGTCGCGTTCGCGCGCGAGTCCGGGCTCGCGCTCGCCGTGCGCGGCGGCGCACACAACATCGCGGGTAGCGCGATGTGCGACGACGGCCTCGTGATCGACCTGTCGGCGATGAAATCGGTGCGCGTCGAGCCGGCCACGCGCCGCGCGTTTGTCGAGCCCGGCGCGACGCTCGCCGACTTCGACCACGAAGCGCAGGCCTTCGGCCTCGCCACGCCGCTCGGCATCAACTCCACCACGGGCGTGGCCGGACTCACGCTGGGCGGCGGCTTCGGCTGGCTGAGCCGTCGCTTCGGCATGACGGTCGACAATCTCGTGGCCGCCGACGTGGTGACCGCCGACGGCAATCTGCTGCGCGCGAGCGCCACCGAGCACCCCGACCTCTTCTGGGCGATTCGCGGCGGCGGCGGCAATTTCGGCGTGGTGACGATGTTCGAATTCGCGCTGCACGCCGTGGGACCGGAAGTCTATGGCGGACTGGTGGTGCTGCCCATCGCCGCCGCAAAGGAAGCGCTGCAACGCTACCGCGAAGCCGCCGTGGCGATGCCTCGCGATCTCACCGTCTGGAGCGTGCTGCGCTTCGCGCCGCCGCTGCCCTTCCTGCCCGAGGACGTGCACGGCAAGCCCGTGATCGTGTTCGCCATCTGCTATTCGGGGCCGCCCGAGAACGCGGCGGCGGCCGTCGAACCGGTCCGGCAATTCGGCACCGCGTGCGGCGAACATCTCGGGCCGATGCCCTATACGGCGTGGCAGCAGGCCTTCGATCCACTGCTGACACCCGGCGCGCGCAATTACTGGAAGTCGCACAATCTCGCGCAATTGCCGGACGGCCTCATCGATACGCTCACCGCCGCCATCGACACGCTGCCTTCGCCGCAGTGCGAAATCTTTTTCGGCCAGATCGGCGGCGCCACCACGAGCGTGCCGCCGGACGCCACCGCGTATCCGAATCGCGACGCGCTCTTTGTGATGAACGTGCACGGCCGCTGGACCGAACCCGACGACGACGCCCGCTGCATCGGCTGGGCGCGCGACTTCTTCGAAGCTTCGGCGCCGTATGCGCTCGGCAGCGTCTACGTGAACTTCCTCACCGACGACGAACGCGCGCGCGTGAGCGACGCCTACGGGCCGAACATGGAACGGCTGATCGCCGTGAAGACGCGCTACGACCCGCACAACCTCTTCAACCGCAATCAGAACATCGCGCCTGCCGCCAACACCTGATGTGCGGATCGTTATCCACGTTCGCCGGGTTCGAACACACCTGGCAATCCTCAGGAGAATCGTCATGCTGACTTATGTGGTGCTCGCGCAATTCACCGATCAAGGCATCCGCACGGTCAAGAACAGTGCGCAGCGCGCCGGTCAGGCCGCCGAACTGGCCCGCACGTTCAAGTGCGAAATGAAGCAGATCTACTGGACGCTCGGCCAGTACGATCTGGTCACGATCGTGGAAGCCGAAGACGAAGCGGGCTTCATGGCGTTCGGTCTCGCGCTCGGCTCGGCGGGGAACATCCGCACGCAAACGTTGCGCGCGTTCGACAAGGACGCCTTCGGCGCGATGCTCGGCAAGCTCGGTTGAGCCGGGACGCTCAGTGATGACTCCATACCGGCAGTTCGCGCGGCATCATGCCGGCGTCCTGCTGATCGCGCTCCGATGAGGCGTTCTCATAGCGCGCGCTGCGCTCGTTCGCGGCGCGCGCGAGCCACCACCTGGCCTCGCGGCTCGATGCGTCGATCGCCAGCGCGCGCGCCGCGTCGTGACGCACGCAGCCCCACTGGCCTGCGCGCCCGCAGCGATGCGCGTAGGCGAGCAAGGTGTCGCGATCCTGCTCGCGGGTCGTCAGTTCGGCGCGCATGCGCTGGGCGGCGTCGTTGTCGGGCTGCGCGGCCAGCGCGCGGGAGAGCGCGGCGTGCGCCGCCGCGAGGCGGTTCTGGTCGAGGTACGCGCGGGCGCTGGCGAGATTGGCGGTCACGTCGGACCGCGCGCCCGCTGCCGATTTCGACGCCGACGACGTCCGCGCACCGGTGGCGGCCGCGGAGGTCGACGTGATCGGCGGCTTGCTGCCGGACCGCGGCGCAGGCACCGCTGTGGCAGCCGTGGCGGTGGCTGCGGCCACAGCCGGCTGTGCGCCGGAACGCGCGTCGGCGGGCGGCGACCGACCGATTACCGCGCCCTCGGCCACCTGCGCCGCGGAAGCCCGCGCGCCGTCGTCGCCGCGATGGCCGATCAGAAACGCCGCCAGCACCGCGAGCGCCGTCAGGCTCGCGCACGCCACGAGCGGCACGCGCTTGCGACGCGCGAAATCGGCTTCATCGTGTGATTCGTATTCAAACGTCCGGATCGGTGTTTCGACGCCCGGCATGCGGGCGGGCGCGACGCGCGCGCCCGGCTGCCGTGTCGGCGATAGTGCGGTCGACGCGGCCACGCCAAGCGGTGCAAGCGCGCCCGTCGAACCCATTGTCACCGACGACAACGTTTGCGCGCCGCCTTTGCGCGTCTGCACAACCGGCGCAGCCAGTCTATTCACGCCGCATCGCGGGCAGAAAATCAATGGCGCGTGAAAGGCGGCGCCGCAGCGCTCGCACTGCTCGCCTTGCTGAACGGCGGTGTCGCTTCGACCAGGTTCGCTGAACATGGGAAGTACTAAACGATGGAAGGAAGATCGTCGAAAATCGCCTGAACGCCCGTCGCCATAAGGGGCCGCCTCAATATGGGCCACTTCGTGGGCAAGATCAATCGGAGGATTCCGCCAGCGTGGCGGATACAGACAGGCCGCTGGCGCGAGAAGCCGGGCGTGCAGGCACAGAGAAGCGCGCGTGGCCGCAATGCCGGACAAACCCACTCGGGTATTTAGAGGCAAAGTCTCAAAAAACAGACGCTGATAAGCCGCAAACCCCGTCGCTACGAATGCGCGTCATTTTGCCGCCCGCGACCCATCAGTCCCTGGTGTGACAATGCTCGAAACGAACCAAGGAGTCATCCGATGCTGTCACCCGCCGCGGTATCCGACATCGTTGTACGTCGTATCGGACGTACCCCTACGGCACCCGCCGTTTCGGCATCCGCACGATGCTCGGGATGTGCGATGCGCCACCTTTGCGTGCCCCAAGGCATGGCATCGGACGACATGCCCAAACTCGAAGCGGTCATCTGCAGCGCGCGCCGTGTGCGCCGCGGCGAGTCGCTCTACCGTTCGGGCGAACGTTTCGACAATCTCTACGCCGTGCGCTCCGGCTCGCTCAAGACCACCATCGTCCACCGCGACGGCCGCGAGCAGATCACCGGCCTGCGCCTCGCGGGCGAAGCGCTCGGTCTCGACGGCATCGCCACCGACGTGCATGCGTTCAGCGCGGTGGCGCTCGAAGACAGCTCGATCTGCATCATTCCCTACGACGCACTCAAGACGCTGTGCCGCGAAGTCGGCACGATGCAGGATCGCATGAACCGCCTGATGGGCGATCAGTTCAACCGCGAAGCCTCGCAGATGATGGTGCTCGGTTCGCTCTCCGCCGAGGAGCGCGTGGCGGCTTTCCTGCTCGACGTGTCCGATCGCAACGCGCAGCGCGGCTACTCGCACGCCGAATTCCATCTGCGCATGTCGCGCGAAGATATGGGCAGCTATCTCGGCATCACGCTCGAAACGGTGAGCCGGATTCTGTCTCGTTTCCAGAAGCGCGGTCTGATCGAAACGCAGGGCAAGTTCATTCGTATCGACGACCTCGAAGGTCTGCGCGCGCTTTAAGCTTCCCGCCCGGCGTTCACTGGTTCGCGGCGCGCCGCTGCCGATAGTGAATCTGCGCGGGCACGCGCAGCGACTCGGGCGCGGCCTTGCCTTCGAGCAGCGAGAACACGCAGCGCAGGCTGTGCTCGGCGAGTTGCCCGCTGTCCTGCACGATGGCGTCGATCTGCAACGGCAGGCAGTCGAGCAACTGATGATCGTCGAAGGTCATCAGGCGGCCCGGCGCCTGCGCGAGCCGGTGCGCTTCGTTAATAAACTCCAGCACGCCTTCCAGCAGCGTGATCGAGCCCGCGAACAGCGCCTCGGGATAGCGGCCGTGCGTCTCGAACCACGCCTTCATCAGCGCATAGCCCGACTCGCGCTGATAGTCGCGCTGGAACACCCAGTCGTCCTGTTCGGCCACGCCTTGCGTCGCGAGCGCGTGCCGGTAGCCCGCCAGACGGTCGCGGCTCGCCGACAGTTCGGGCTGGCCGCCGAAATACACCACTTCGCGCGCGCCCTTCGCGAGCGCTTCGCCCACCAGCGTCGCCACGGTTTCGGCCGCGTCGGTCACAACGTAAGGAATCGTGCTGGTTTCCACGCGGCGGTCGGCGAACACCAGCGGCAGACGCTTGACCCATTGCTCGTAGCGCGGCGCATCGGCCGTGCACGGCACCACCACCACGCCGTCCACCTGATGCGAAACCAGATGCGCGATGCCTTCGGTCTCGCGCACGGGGTCTTCGTCGCTCGTCACGATCACGAGCTGATAGCGATACTGCTCGCGGCACTGCGATTCGAGCGCCTGCGCGAGCGCGGCGTGCGCGGAGTTGGTCAGGTCGGGAATCACGAGGCCGAGCGTGTTGCTGCGCCGCGAACGCAGCGCGCGCGCCGACTGCGACGGCGTGAAATGATGATCCCGCGCCACCTGGAGCACGCGCTCGACGGTAGCCGCCGAAATGCGGTAACGCTCGGCGTTGCCGTTCAGCACCATGCTGGCCGTGGTGCGCGAGACTTCCGCAAGGCGGGCGATGTCGTCGATGGTCAGACGCTCGAACTGGGACACGCGGGCTTCCTGCTGGCTTGTGGGTGAAATCGATACGGCGGCGCGCTTTACAACGTCTGCGTGAAAAGCACCGGCGCGGCGCGCGTGAGAGAACGGCGTGAAAGATGCGCCCCGATCGTGTCGGGGCGCATGAGACGCAACGGGCGCGGGTCTTCGCGCCCGATGGTACTACGGAAAATTACTGCTTGTAGAGATTCAGCGGCACCGGAATGAACTTGTCGACCGGCTGGCCGTCGACGAGCTTCTTCGCGGTCTGCACGCCGTACTGGCCGATCAGTTCCGGCTGCTGCTGCACGGTCGCGGCCATCTGGCCGGCCTTCACGGCGGCGATCGCGTCGTCGGTGGCGTCGAAGCCCACCACGGCCACGTCCTTCAGGCCCGCCGCCTGCAGCGCCTTGACCGCGCCCAGCGCCATTTCGTCGTTCTGCGCGAACACGCCCTGGATGTCCTTGTTGCTCTGGATGATGTTTTCCATCACCGAGAGACCCTTCGCGCGGTCGAAGTCGGCCGGCTGCTTCGTGGCGATCTTCACGCCGCCCTTCGCGGCGATCTCGTCGTCGAAGCCCGCGCCGCGCTCGTTGGCCGCCGAGGAACCCGGAATGCCTTGCAGCTCGACGATATTGCCCTTGCCGCCCAGTTTCTCGACGAGGAAGTCGGCCGCCATCTTGCCGCCGGCCTTGTTGTCCGAGGCGATATGCGAGCTGACTTCAGCGCCGTTCACGCTACGGTCGAGCGAGATCACCTTGATGCCCTTGCTGGTCGCTTCCTTGACCACGTTCGCCACCGCCGACGAATCGGTCGGGTTGATCAGGATGACATTGACCTTCTTCTCGATCAGGTCTTCGACGCTCGCCTGCTGCTTCGCGGGGTCGTTCTGCGCATCGACGGTGATGAGGTTCACGCCGTCTTTCTTCGCTTCGTCCTCGGCGCCCTTTTTGAGCGAGACGAAGAACGGATTGTTCAGCGTGGAGATCGACAGACCGATCGTGACCGCGCCGCCCGAAGCGGGCGCCGCCGCCGATGCGCCGCTCGCGCCCGCGTCGGACGAACCCGACGAGCCCGGACCTTCCTTCGAGCAGGCCGCGAGGCCCAGCGCGAGCGAACCGGCGACGAGCGCTGCAAAGAGTTTCGAGAACGTCGGCGATTTCATGGTGGTGTTCGATTGCTGCATAGTCATCCTCCTCGTATTTATGTGTGGAGTTGCATCGATGGTGATTCGGTTAATCAGGATTGCTTTGCAATTACAACGCTGCGCTTACGACTTCTTGTTGCCGCGATCGATCAGCACGGCGAGCAGGATCACGCCGCCCTTGATGACCTGCTGATAGAACGACGACACGTCGAGCAGATTCAGGCCGTTGTTCAGCACGCCGATCAGCAGCGCGCCCACGAGCGTGCCGAAGATCCAGCCGCGCCCGCCCGTGAGGCTCGTGCCGCCCAGCACCACGGCGGCGATCGCGTCGAGCTCGTAGCCCGTGCCCGCCGTCGGCTGCGCCGAGTTCAGGCGCGACGTAAGGACCACGCCCGCGAGCGCCGACATCACGCCGGAGATCGTGTACACCCACAGTTGAATGCGATCGACCTTCACGCCCGAGAGCTTGGCCGATTCCGCGTTGCCGCCGGTCGCGTAGACATGGCGGCCGAACACGGTCTTGCGCAGCAACACCCAGAACACGCCGAACATCACGAGCATCAACACGACGGGAATCGGAATCAGACGCGCGACATAACCGCCGCCGAGCAGCGAGAAGAAGTCGCTGTTGAAGCTGCTGATCGGGCTGCCGTTCGAGACCACCAGCGCGAGACCGCGCAACACCGTCATCGAGCCGAGCGTGGCGATGAACGGCGCCACCTTGCCCTTGCTGATGACGAGGCCGTTGGCGAGACCCATCAGGCCGCCCGCCGCGAGGCCCGCCACGGTCGCGACCAGCGCATTGGTCCCCGAGCTGAGCAGCGTCGCGATGATCACCGACGACAGCGCCAGCACCGAGCCCGCCGAAAGATCGATGCCGCCGAGCAGAATCACGAGCGTCATGCCGAACGCGATCAGCGCGTTGATCGACGCCTGCCGCATCACGTTGAGCAGGTTGTCGACCGTGAGGAAGTCGCGGCTCACGATCGACAATGCGACCGCTATGATCAGCAGCGCGATAAAAGGTCCGAGCTTTTGCAGCGTCGCCTTGCTGCTGGGAGTCATCGTCAGTTGCGCCATGTCGAATCTCGCGAATGTGCTGTAGAGGTGCTGTGTTTGAAGTGCGCGGCCTGGATTCAGGCCGCCGCTTGCGGCGCGTCGTGCTGCGCCGCATGGCCGCCTGCCGCGGCCGTCATGATCTGTTCCTGGGTGGCGCTCGCCGCCTCGAAAATGCCGGCCTGACGACCTTGGTGCATCACGAGAATGCGGTCGCTCATCGCCAGCACCTCGGGCAGTTCGGACGACACCATCACGATCGCCACGCCCTGCTCCGCGAGCTGGTTGACGATCGTGTAGATCTCGGCCTTGCCGCCCACGTCCACGCCGCGCGTGGGTTCGTCGAGCAGCAGCACCTTGGGTGGCTTCGCGAGCCACTTGGCGAACACCACCTTCTGCTGGTTGCCGCCGGAGAGCGACTTCACGTCGAGTTCCGCGTCGCGCGTGCGCACGCGCAACTGCTTGATAAGGCCGTCGACCGCGCCGCGTTCGGCCTTGTCGTTGACGAAGCCGAGCTTCGCGTAACGGTCCAGATGCACGAGCGTCGCGTTCTCGCGCACCGACATGCCGAGCACGAGACCTTGCCGCTTGCGGTCTTCGGTGACGAAGCCGATGCCCGCCGCAATCGCGCTCGAGGCGTCGCGCACGTCGAGCGGCTTGCCGTCGAGCTTCACGGTGCCCGCACGCTTGCGGTTCGCGCCAAACAGTGTGCGCAGAATCTCGCTGCGGCCCGCGCCCATCAGACCTGCGATGCCGAGCACTTCGCCCGCGCGCACCTCGAAGCTCACGCCTTCGATATGGCCGTCGTCGGCGAGATTCTCGACCTGCATGCGCACGTCGCCCGGCGTGTGATTGCGCTTGGGAAAACGCTCGCCGAGTTCACGGCCCACCATCAGTCGCACGATCTCGTCGAAATTGGTGTCGGGAATCGCGCGCTCGCCCACGAAGTGGCCGTCGCGCAGCACGCTGATCTTGTCGCAGATACGGAAGATTTCTTCCATGCGGTGCGAGACGTAGACAATCGCCACGCCGCGCGCCTTCAGTTGCTGCATGATCTCGAACAGCGTGTCGATTTCGCGGTTCGTGAGCGCGGCGGTGGGCTCGTCCATGATCAGCACCTGCGCGTTCAGCGAGAGCGCCTTGGCGATTTCCACGAGCTGCTGCTGGCCGATCGACAGCGTGCCTGCCTCGGTTTGCGGATCGATGCGCTGCGCGCCGACCATGTCGAGCCACGTGCGCGCCTGCTTGCGCATCGCGGCGGTATCGACCATGCCGAAACGGCTCGGCTCGCGGCCGAGAAACAGGTTCTCCATCACCGTGAGCTGCGGAATCAGATTCAGCTCCTGGTGGATGATGGCGATGCCCGCGCGTTCGGCGTCCACGGTGCTGCGGATCTGCACGGCTTGACCGTCGATCAGCACGGCGCCCGCGTCGGCCTGATACACGCCGCTCAGAATCTTCATGAGCGTCGATTTACCGGCGCCGTTCTCGCCCATCAGCGCGTGAATCTCACCCGCCTCGATGTGGAAATCGACGCCTTCGAGCACCCGCACGGGGCCGAACGCCTTGCCGATGCCCTGCATCTTCACTTGCATCATCGACCTCCTAGAAGATCACGCCCGAATGCAGGATCACATTCGCGTAAGGGCTGCATTCGCCGGTGCGGATCACCGCTTTCGCTGCACGGCAGCGGCGCTTGAATTCTTCGTGCGGCACTTCTTCGATGACGACCTGCGCAGCAGCCAGCTCGCGCTCGCGTGCGACCACGGCGGCGTTATGCGTCTGCGCCTCGCTCGCGAACACCGCGCGCTCGGCCTTGAAGTCGGCGAGCACGCTGTCGAGCACGTCGAAGAAGCCCGGCACGCCGAGCGACATCGACAGGTCGATGCATTCGACGCCCTCGGGGATCGGCAGACCGCAATCGGCGATCACGAGGCTGTCGGTATGGCCCATGCCGGCCAGCACGCGCGCGATGTCGCGATTCAAATGTCCGTGTTTTTTCATCGCGTATTACGCCTGCTGTTTCAAGAGTGCTTCGAGTTCGGCGAGCGTGGGCATGCCGCCCTGCGCGCCCGCACGCGTGACGGAGAGCGCGCCCGCCGCGTTCGCGCGGCGCACGGCTTCGCTCATGCCCAGATGCCAGAAGGCCGCCAGCGCGCCGTTGAAGGTGTCGCCCGCGCCGGTGCTGTCGACCGCTTCGACGGTGAAACCCGGCTGATGCGCGAGCGTGCCGTCGGCCTGCGTGAAGTACGCGCCTTCCTTGCCGTGCGTCATCGCAATGCGGCCCGGACGGCTTGCCAGCGTGCGCGCCCAGTCGGCTTCGGGCTGCTGCAGCGCGGTCGCGAGTTCGTGTTCGTTGGGCGTGAGCAGCGTGGCCAGTTCGACGAGTTCGTCGCTGAGCGCCACGGCGGGCGCGGGATTCAGGAAGAACGGCTTGCCGTGCTCGCGCGCGCGGCGCGCGGCATGGATCACGGTCGCCATCGGCACTTCGAGTTGCGCGAGCACGACGTCGGCCTGTGCGAAGGCGTCGCTCGCCGCGTCGATATGCGCGGGCGTGAGTTCGTCATTCGCGCCCGGCACGACGATGATCGCGTTGTCGCCGCCCGACACCGTGATCGAGGCGATGCCGGTGGCCTCGCGGCCGGTGCTCACGTGGCGGATGTCCACGCCTTCGCGCGCGAGCGTTGCCTTCAACTCGTTGCCGAACGCGTCGTCGCCCACGCAACCGATCATCGTCACGTCGGCGCCCAGACGGGCCGCAGCCACCGCCTGGTTCGCGCCCTTGCCACCGGGATGCGTCGAGAAACGCGTGCCGAACAGCGTCTCGCCCAGGCGGGGAAACGTCTCGGTCGCGACGACCATGTCCATGTTGATACTGCCCACCACTACGACGCGCGCCATGGCACTCCTTTCGACGGCTTTCGGCGCGTTATCCGCGCCTGCGATTTTTCACCGTGCTAAAACGTAATCAGCTTGGGAGCGCATTTATAGCAGAGTTCTGGCGGACGAGAAATAGCCCCAGGGTAATACCGGATAGGTTGTCCGAAATGAGGGAACGGACGCGCGCAATATGGAGAAAAACTACATGATTTAAGTAGAAAAACTACGCGCGCTCGATGCAAATCGAACGCGCGCGAATACTGCTTTGATAATCCGGATTGCTGATTATTTTTCGATGTTTTCCAACACCCTTATTGCGGAATCAGACGACCGAGCGGCGCGAGCGGACCCACCGGCGTGAGATCGAACGTCATCAACCCGTTTTCGACCAGCGGCAGCGTGTCGAGCGAAGCCTTGGCCTCTTCCACGGTCGCGGCGTTCATCAGGAAGATCACACCGGGCGTGTCGTGACGAAACCAGAACTGGTCGATCTTGCCGTCGAGATAGAGTTGAAGCGTGTGCGGCACTTCCTTCGGCATGATGCGTTGCTGCTCTTCATCGGTGAGCGGCTTGACGATCGTTCCGACTGCGAAAACCTTCATGGGAAATCTCCTGTATTCGAGCGTCGTTGCGACGTGCAACGGAGATCACTGTAGCGTTCCGGCCGGAAAAGCAGTATCGTCGCAAATGACAACTTTAGGGTCATTTACGCCATGCGCATCGCCGTGCTCGCCCTCGACGGACTCTTCGATACCGGACTCGCCGTGGTGCTCGACACGCTGCGGGCCGCCAACAATCTCGGCGCGCGCGTGACGGGCGGCGCGCCGCGTTTCGAGGTGAGCGTGGTGGGCATGCGCAAGCGCGTGCGTTCGGGCCACGGCTTCACGATTCCGGTGCAGCCGATCACGGCCGACCTGAAGCCCGACTGGGTGGTCGTGCCCGCGCTCGCGGCCGTCACGCCCGAGACCCTGCTGCCGGCGCTTGCGCGCGCGGACGTGCGCGACGCCCAGGCGCAGTTGCGTGCGTGGCGCGATCAAGGCGTGTTCGTGGCGGCGTCGTGCATCGGCACCTTCGTGCTGGCCGAATCGGGTCTGCTCGACGATCGCGACGCCACCACCACCTGGTCGCTCGCGCCGCTGTTCCGGCAGCGCTATCCGCGCGTGCGGCTCGACGAAACGCGCATGCTCGTGGCCACCGACGCGGGCGCGACGGCGGGCGCGGCGATGGGCCATCTCGATCTCGCGCTGTGGCTGATCCGCAAGCAGAGTCCCGAACTGGCGACGGTGGTGTCGCGTTATCTGCTCGCCGATATCCGCAGCTCGCAGGCGCCGTACATCATCCCCAATCATCTCGCGCAGGCCGACCCGCTGATTCAGCGCTTCGAGCAATGGTCGCGCACGCACCTCAAGCGCGGCTTCTCATTGCAGGAAGCCGCCGGCGCGCTGGCCACGAGCCCGCGTTCGCTGCAACGGCGTTGTCAGGAAGTGCTGGGGAAATCGCCGCTGGCGTACTTTCAGGATCTGCGCGTCGAGCGCGCGCAATCGCTGCTGCACGGCAGCGGTATGGACATCGACGCGATTGCCGCCGAAGTGGGCTACGAAGATGGGGCGACGCTGCGCACGTTATTGCGTCAGCGTCTCGGGCGCGGCGTGCGCGATCTGCGCGCCGCGCTGCGTTGAATCGATACGAATAAAAGCGGCGGCGCCGTTTATACCGTCGATGGCGAATCAGCCTTCAACAGTTGCCGCCGACGAGGCGAGCGGCACGATCGACGGCAGCGCGCTCGCCATCACCTTGTCGCGGCCCGCGGCTTTCGCGCGATAGAGATTTTCGTCGGCAGCCCTAAGCGGATCGACAGCGAATTCATCGCCGAAATCGCTGGTGAACGCACCGATCGACACCGTCACGCGCTTCGCCTGCGTGCGCGCGCGAATGTCGAGACTGCGCACGGCCACGCGCATCGCTTCGCCAATCGCAATGGCCGCGTCGCGCGCGCAACCGGGCAACAGCACCACGAATTCTTCGCCGCCGTAGCGGCACACGGCGTCGTCCGTGCGCCGCAAACAGGCTTGCAGCGCATCGGCGATCAAACGCAGACAGACGTCGCCCGCACCGTGCCCGTAGGCGTCGTTGTATTGCTTGAAGTGATCGACGTCGACCATCAGCACCGAAAGCGGACTCGCGCGATGACGCGCGGAAAGATGTTCGCGCGCATACGCGGCGTCGAACCAGCCGCGGTTGTAGAGGCCCGTCAAGGCGTCGCGATTCGCTTTCTGTTCGAGATCCTCGTTCATCTTCGCGAGCCGCGAATAGAGCATCGCGATCTCGACCAGCAACGCAGCCAGCAATGCCGACGACGCGATCATCGACGCCCCGCGCGCGCCATACCAGCCGATCGTGTAGCGCGCCGAACCGGCGAGCGTGAGGACGACATCGGCGAAAAAGGCGAGCAGCGCAATCGTCAGCCAGATGTCGAGCACCGTGCGCAGACGGCCCGAGACGAGTTGCGCGATGAGGGCCGCCACGCTCACGAACACGACCAGCGCCGTGACGGGGCTGTGCTGAAGCGCGGCATACGAGCCGTCGCGGATCAGCGCGGGCAGCCAGTCGCTCGCGCGCACCGCGACGAGACAACCGAGCGCGCTGGCGCCGAGCGCGAGCCACACGAGCGAACGTGCGTGCGGAAGGCGCAGCGCCGCCTTCTTGCCCGCGAGACGGCGCAGCGTGAAGCCGATCAGCACGATCGCCGGAAAGCCGCCGTGCCAGAGCACCCAGACCCACACTGCCGTCTGCTTGCCGGCGCCCAGCAGGCCGGTAGGCGAGAACACGCCGGGGAAAATCAGCAATTGCACCGCGCAGGTCAGGCTGCTGAACGCGTACGCCGCCGACAAGGCCGCGTCGAGCGGCGACTTGCCCATGCGGTAACGCACCCACATCAGCAGCGCAGTAATCGATTCGGTCACCACGACCGCCGTGCAAAAAACAGGCACGAAAGGCAGACACGCCGGCAAAGGCGTGGCCGCGCGCGGCAGAATCGCCGCGACCAGCAGTCCGATGCACAGCGCCATGCCCACGGCAATCCAGCGATGCAGGCGCGTCGGACGCCGAGAAGTGATCAACTTATTCATTCTTTTTACAAACGGCTTGCGAAAGGAAGCGCGGCGCAGGTCTTGATTCGACACCTGGATAACGACCGCCGCACCGCGCACCTTTAACACGAATACGGCGTATTCGCGATCAGTTTCGTACCGGCTCTACGCTTTCTTCGATGAGCGGCCAGACCAGCGCCTCGAATTGCGCGCGCGGCACCGGCGCCGAATAATAAAAGCCCTGCGCGAAATCGCAGCCCACGGCCTTGAGAAAATCGCGCTGCTCGGCGGTTTCCACGCCTTCCGCGATGACCTGCAGCCCGAGTTTGTGCGCGAGCACGACCATGGCTTCGCAAAGCGCCTGATTGTCTTCGTTGACGCTGAGATCCTGAACGAACGAACGGTCGATTTTCAGGTAATCGATATCGAAACGCTGCAAATACGCGAGCGACGAATAGCCGGTGCCGAAATCGTCGATCGAAATCCCGATGCCCGCGCGCCGGAAACTTACGAGTTTCTCGTCGATTTTCGATTCCGCCTGAAGCAGCAGACCTTCGGTGATTTCCACCACGACGCTCTGCCCCGGCACGCCTTCAATCGCGAGATATTCAGACCAGCGCGAGCACACGAGACTGTCCTGGCGCACCTGAACCGGCGACATGTTCACGCCAATCTGGAAACACGACTGATATTGATCGCGCCATTGGCGAACCTGCTGCACCGCTTGCCGGAATACCCAGTCGCCAATCGGCACGATCAGCCCGGTATCTTCCGCCAACGGAATAAAATCGAGCGGACTGATCATGCCGCGCTCCGGATGCAGCCAGCGCAGCAGCGCTTCCGCCTTGCAAATCTTCCCGGTCGCAAGATCGACAATCGGCTGATAAAACACCTGAAACTGATTGCCCGGCAGCGCGACGCGCAAATCATTGGTGAGCCGCAGTCGCTTTTCGGCTTCCACCTGCATGTCGGGCGTGAAATAGCTGAAACGATTGCGGCCCGCGCTCTTTGCGGCGTACATCGCCTGATCGGCGTTCTTGAACAGCACATCGAGTTCGCGCGCGTCGTCCGGATAAAACGTCACGCCGATACTCGCGGAAATAAAGACTTCGTCGGCGCCCAGTTTGAACGGCTCGGCAAGCTGCGCAATGATGGCTTTCGCCATGCGCTCGACGCTGTCGGGATCGTCGAAATTCGGCAGAATGACGGTGAATTCGTCGCCGCCCAGACGCGCTACCGTGTCGATGTCGCGCACGCAATCGCCAATGCGCTTGCCCGCTTCGATCAGCAATACGTCGCCCCTGTCGTGGCCGAGCGAATCGTTCACTTCCTTGAAGCGGTCGAGATCGATCAGCATGAGCGCGATGCGCTGCCCCGAATGGCGCGAATGCATCGCTTCGCGGTCGAGTCGATCGAGAAACATCTGACGATTGGGCAGGCCGGTCAATGCGTCGAAATTCGCCTGTTTCCAGATGGTGGCCTCGAACGCCATACGGTCGGACAGATCGCGGCCTACGGCGAGCACGGAATTCACCACGCCCGCACGATCGATTTCCGGCGTAATGCGAATATGCGTGCATTGCTCCTCGCCGTCCTTGCCGACCCAGCGCAGTTCGAATTGCGCACTTTTACCGCTCGCAAACACCTCGCCGATTTTCTTTTCGTAAACCAGCGCGTTAGGGCCGCCCGGCAACTCCGAAGGCCGCTTGCCGAGCGAGTCGGTCAGCGTGCATCCGGCCGACGCGCAAAATGCCGGATTGGCGTAAATGCGCCGCGCCTCGCGGTCGTAGCGCGTGATCGTATCGGGCGAATTCTCGATCAGCGTGCGCGACTCGCGTTCGCGTGTGACGAGCTCCGCCGTGCGATCCGCCACGGTCTGCTCAAGCGACGCATTGATTTCGTTGATCTTCTGAATCTTCTGCTGAATCGCGTCGTGCATGCGTTCGAAACGCAGCGCGAGGCGCCCGAGTTCGTCCTGCCCGCCGGCTTTATCGCTCGCGTGCAGCGTGTCGTCCACATTCGCGCCCGCGTCGTCGCCGGAGTCGTGCATCTTGCGCACCAATTGACGCAACGGCGCGGAAATACTGTGCGAAATGAAATACGCCAGAAAGATCGACAGCAGGAAACCCGAAATACCGACGAGCACGATCTGGTTGCGCACGGTCTGCGCCTCGACAGTCAGCTTTTTCTCCGCGATCGTGCTGACCACATACCATGTCGTGCCGGGGACTTTGGAAAACGCCGCCAGATAGCGGCCGCCGTGCTTCGTCGCCAGCATCACGACGCTGCTGGTCTCGCCCGATTGCGCGCTGCGCGCGATGGTTTCGGCCAGCGCGGCATCGGGCGCGGCGTCGGCATTCGCGGACGCGTTATCGGCGCGCAGAATGATCTTGTTGTTGCTCGCGTCGAAGATATCGATTTCGGTACCGCTGCCGGTGGCCACGTCGTTGAAGATCGTCGAGAAATACTCGGGCCGCACGATCAACACCAGATTGCCGATCTTCTGGTTATTGGTCTTGTCGAAAATGACGCGCACCATGCCCAGATTCTGTTGCCCGACACCGTTGTCGTAACTGCCCCAGTATGTGCGCTCATTCACGCCCTGCGCCTGCACGACAAGATTCGTCACGCCTTGCGTGAGCTGCGCGAACGCCTGCGTATCCAGCACCTGGTTGTTGCGGTCGAGCAGATACTTTTGATTGATGTAATCGACCGAACCGTAATGGTCCAGCAACAGCCGCGTCATAGCCTGACGCGCCTCGCTCTGCTCCTTGAGGCGGCCACTCGAAGCGCGCGCCAGCGCACCCTGCACGCGATCGGACAGCACGAGCAGATTGCTTTCCGTTTCGATCTGCTGCATGCGAAGCTGGATATTGCGCGAGACCTGTTTGACCACTTCCTTCGAAAAGATCTCGGCATTCTCCTTGATGGCCGCAATCGATTTCACATAGGAAATGCAGCCCGACACGAAAATGGGCAGCAGCGACAACAGGATGAATGCCGCAATCAAGCGATAGCGAATTTCGACCCGTCGCAGCAAATCCTGAGAGAGATAGTCGAAAGCGCGTCGTAGCGAAACGGGGATGGCGTTCATTTGTAGTGCATCTTCGCTTCGTTTTTTACCGACGCATCGAGGCGCTGCGCGGCCTGCCTCGGCGTCATTTTCTTGAGCAGCACGTCCTGCATCAGTTCATGCAGCAATTCGATCGTGTTCGACGGCAACGTCGAGTAATACGGACTCGCCGTCACAGCGTAGCGGCTCACGGCATTCGTGTAATCGACAATTTCCGGATCGCTCACCGCTGTGCCCGCGCCGTGCTGAAACGGCGAAATGTTATGACGCTTCGCCTGCAGAACCGAAAAGCCCTTCGCGGCGATGAATTCGAGGAATCGCATGGCGGCCGCCTTATTGCGCGTTTCGCAAACGGCGAAACCCGTTTCGCTGCCGAGCACCGGCACGACTTTCTCGCCGCGCGCGTTCCATGGCGGAATAAACAGGCCAACGGGAAATGCGTTCCCGTGCAGCATGGGGCCGGCGGCCCAATTCCCCTGAAATGCCATGGCGACCTTGCCTTCCTTGAAAAGCCGCATGCCTTCGTCGTAACCCGTCGACATGTAATCCGGCTGTACATAACCGCGCGCGGGAATCAGCGCCATCTTTGTGAAGATATCGGCGACTTCAGGCGTATTCAGATCGAGCGAACCATCGGCCATCTTGTTGCGCCAATCGGGCTCGCGCGCGACGACATTATTCGCGAAGCCCGAACTGAACGGCCCATTGCCGAGCATGTTGGGAAAGCCGCCATTCCAGACGACAGGCGTCAATCCCGCGCGCTTGAGTTTCGCACAGTCCTGCAGAAATTCGTCGAAATTCGCGGGCGGTGCAGTGATGCCGGCTTTAGCGAACATATCGCGGTTGTAGTAAATCATCGTGGTCGCGACGCCGCCGGAAATGCCAAAGCCTTTACCGCGATGACTCGTCCAGTCGCGCTTGAGCGGTTCGAGCATGCTCTGCCATGCCGCTGTGTGGCTGAGGTCGGCGAGAATGCCCTGATCGGCCAGTTCGGCCGCGTACGCGTTGGGATTGACGCTCACGAGATCGGGCAAGGTGCCGGCCGCGATGCGCGGCTTGATGTTCTCCTCCACCGAATTGCCGACCATGAACTGAACGTCGACGTGCACGTCCGGATTCTGTTTGCTGAAATCGGAGGCGATGCGCAGCATCTCTTCGGGCCAGTCCGGCGCCCAGACGAGCGCGGTGATGCTGGTGCGCGCTGGGGCCGACGTGGCGACCGACGCGGCATCGCGCGAGTGACAGGCGCCCAGAAACATCGTGCAGATCAAACCGGACAGCAGGCAGGCAAACTTGATTCGTCGCACGTCATGCTCGCTTTCGAGTTCGAATTGAACCGCCGTGGCGCGGCAAGCGTGTGGACGACACGGCCCGCCCCTCGATCGGCGCGCCAGACAGCGTTGCCTTCAAATGGCATACGGATTCAGCCGGACGCTGGATAACCGTATCTGCATATCGGCAGGTTGGGTGAAAGCTTTAGTGGGGGGGGCTCGGTTGATTGAGCGGAGCGTGGAGTTCGAGCGCTCGTGCGGTGCGGGTAAGGCGAGGTAAGTATTGCTCGGGGCGTTGATGTAAACGTTTGCTTTCTTTTCAGAAACTTTTTACTAGCGGGATTTAAAGCTAAGGTACTCGTGGATACGGTGAATGTGCGAGTGGTCTCCTAACAAGGGGAACCGTCCAACGGGCCGCTTCATCAGCAGCCCGCAGTTATCCGGACTATGAAGTGATGCACCTATACATCAAGGGGAGATTCGCGCGGCCACCCGTCATCCGACCATCTAGAATCGGCGAATCTGCTTTATCCCTTAGACGTGACATCACCTCGTCCTCTCCGCTCTACTACGATACTTGAAGACCGTTCAAAAACTGGTCAAATGAATTACAGACGAAAAAGATATCCTTAGTATCCGCAGTAATTTGAAGCACTGCACCGCAATCATTACCCGTCGTCGCGATATAAAAAATATTACTCCCTTGATCATATGCAAACGGGATAGCATCCGACAATCCGAAATCTTCGGCCAAATCCTTTTTCATCATTTCGATCGTCAGCGCACCATATTTCAGCGGAAAGAAGCCGTGAAATGGGAATACATGATCCAGACCAACGACCCTCTCCACATCTACCGGGTATCCGCCATTATGGCCAAGATAATGACGCTTGAACGCTTCCGGCAAACGAATTTTGGTGACGTGTTCGAAAGCGTCGAGGTCGTTTGCCGACAAACTCTGTTCTGTGTCTTCGTAGCGCATTCTTATCTCCTGCACGGGTGTGAGTATTTTTGACCGGTCGCGGCTTGGTACTGGCTAACCCCTCCCACATGAGGAATGCCATTATGCGCCTCTTGCTTTACGAGTTGCATTGTCCCAGTGTTGTCCTCAGGGTTGTAGTCGTCAACGTGATGCCACACGTAACCACGTGGGGTCGTTTTTTGCCCCAACGCAGCCATCGACGCATTTTGAAAATCAGTCTCGTAATCGCCGGTGTACGTGATAGCCTGGATCGGATTCGCACCATTTTTATTGTACAGCGCGTTGCTATTGGAATAGTCAAGGCCGCCGTTTTCGTTCCGCGACACGCCACTGAATCCGCGATCTGCAAGCTTCTGGAGGGGGCAAGTCGCGAGCCCCAACGCATCAATCCACTGCACCGCATTCGGCGCATACTGATAGACGTTGATTCCACCCGCCAACCCAATCGGATCCTTGCTAACAAACCGCCCAGTGGCCGGATCATAATACCGATACCGATTGTAATGCAGCCCCGTCTCTTCATCGACGAACTGCCCCTGGAACCTCAGCGGATTCTTCACTGCCTCGCCGCCGCTCACAGCAGACGCACGCTCGATCACTTCCGGCGCTTCGCCCCAGGCCTTATACGTCGCTTCCCACACCACCTCGCCGGCTTCATCCGTCATCATCAACGGCGTGCCAATCTGATCGCAGTGATAGAACATCACGCGCGCATCGCCATTCGCTACCGGCACACGCTGTAACGGATCATCCTCCGGCGTATACCGATCGCCCGCACGACGCACCGGCGTCTCGATCCCGGCAACCGGCGCGGCCACATACTGCGCCATCGGCACGAAACTCCGCGCCTCGTAGACATAATGCGTGCTTCGCTCGTCGGTTGATTCGTATGCCAGCGCTTCGCCGTCCCAACCGAACACCGTCTCCACGCCGTCCACGACTTTCGCAATACGTCGCCCAAACGGATCGTAGAAATAACTCGACACGCTATGCCGCGACGGCGCATCGACACTCGCGCCACTCAAGCGGTCATACGCATCCCACTCGAACCGCCGCGTGCCAGCCGACGAACGCTTCTGCACAAGATTGCCCTGCGCGTCGTAATCGAAGTGCGTGCCCGCATATTCCCTGAGCAGATTGCCCAACACCTTCGGCACCGAAGCCGGCAGCGTGCTTTCGCTGCGCGCGGCAAACGAATAGCCGGGTGCACGATCAGGCTGCACAGGATCGACGATATTGCTCGCAGGATCGAACGCAAAGCGCTCCTTGCCGCCCGGCCCGATCGCTTCCAGCAAACGCCCCACCGGATCGTAACGATAATCCGTCACGCCCTTGCGGCTGTCCTCGATCTGCGTGAGTTCTCCCGCCGTGTCATAGCGATAGCGCCGCGCGCTCAACGGCGCAGGCGCTTTCTCGCGTTGCACCGTCTGCCTTTCGATACGTCCCGCCGGGTCATAAAGCGTGCTCTGACCAATACGGCTCGACAGCGTACGGCGAATCTCGCGATGCAAGTCGTCGCGCTCGATTTCCAGGCGCTCTTCGCCATCCACGAGCAGTCCGTGCACGTGTCCCGAGCCATACATCAGCCAGTCGATCGCATGACCATCCGGGCGCACCGTGCGCGTGCGATTTCCCAGTTCGTCATAGCTGTGATGCCAGACGTAACTGCGCGACACGCCGAACACGTCGTACGCGTGATGCTCGCGCACGAGATTGCCCACCGGATCGAAGAAACGTTGAATGCGGCTATAGCGATTGCTCGCGTCGATCAAGCGGCGCGCCAAACAGGAGCGCCTTCAGGCTGCTTACGCAAATAGCCGCATACTGAAAACTGACTTGATATATCGGTAGGCCAGGAAAGAACTTCGACAAGAAATGCCGCTGAGAAAATTGATTCCGATTTCGTATTAATTGACGGTCGATCGCCCTCCGAAGGCCCGAACATGAGGCCCGTCGGCGGATGCATGGTCGGCGAGCCAACGGGCATTGCCGTCTGACTATGTTTTCGGCAGACTCCGCTTGAGCCGGCCGCCGCTACCTTGCTCAGTGACCGCCGGGCCAACCGTTCGACGTCATGCCTTGCGCTCGAATTCCCAGACCGCTGGCTGCGGACGATGTGCGCCGCTGCGGTCTGGACCGAACACCTCGGGCATACGATCGCCTTCACGCATCATCACCCCTGGCACATTGTGCCCCTTCGCTTTCCAGATGCCGGTTTCAGGGCAGAGTTGCCCCGTGCGCACCGTCTTGGGTCCAATGTCATCAAGGGGTTGCGCGTTGCCATTCGATTCGTCAAAATCCCGCGCGAAGTCAGCGAGGTCTTTGGGATATAACGGATGATCCCGGAACGCGCTATCGTCCATCTGCAGCAAAAGTGCCACAGCGGCGGCTTCAATGGCCCAGTAGCCGACATAGGTACCCTTGCCCCCCCTTCGGGCGTCAAGATGACCATCATGCCAGGAAGCGTCCACCATTCCTGGATACCACGCGTCGAGATACTCCTGCAGATCGTTGACGGGCTCGTGGCTGGTCTCACGATACAAGCTAAAGACGAGTGGCCGATAGGGTACATCGTGATACCAGTTGTCGACGTTGATCCGTCCTTCCAGCTCATAGGCCAGCAGATCCTCATACAAGGTATCCCTGCCCCGATAGGAAGGATCGAACATGGCGACTAGCCGAGGAAGCAAATCACGCCTGTGCAGCAGATAGCAAAAGCCAATCAACTGCATCACTGTTTCATACTCGCCAATTTCTTCGAATATCAGTGGCGGCTCGGTCGCGTCATGCAAGCTCAAGCGTTGGGCAATCGCGTAGCTTTCATACGCATCCACAACCAGATCGAGCCCGCCCCGTAACACTGAAATATCCGCGCCCCCCGTGTACATGAGCAGGAAGCGCCGATATACATCGGCGGCGTAATAACGCTGAGTGATCGCTTTTCGCTCCGCCTCATCGCTACCCGTCGGAGCCGTATTTTCCGACCAGTACGCGATGCTGTCATTCAACAGACCCAAACGCCAATTGAAATAGTCCTCGTCAAGAAAGCGTTGCCGCCGCTTCGAATCGAAGTCTTCGCTCATATCAGTAATCTCATAGCACTACACTATTTTATCCGGCTCGCCTTGAGTTTAACCGCCTGGTCAACCTCGCCCTCTTTGTAGTGGTGAGTGACGGGGAGATCGTGATCCGTATGTTCATGTTCAGCACCGGTGGCCAGGGCTTCGACGTGCTGGATAGCCGATGGAAGATAGAACGGGACATACAACAGATGTCGCGCGTATCCCGACCTGAGTATGCTTTCCACCAGACTCTGGTTCGGCACCGCAGCAGGGAGTCTTCCTTCAATCCACTGGTGACTCATCTGGACCCGAGCAATTTTCGCGCTGCCAGGTCCGGATGACGCTCCCCCGCCCTTCGCGCTCGCTCCGGTTGCCGATTGGTCGCCACTGGTTTGCTGCTTCCTCTGCGGACCACTGACGTACCCGCCTGGCTCGCGCTTTCCACTACCCATCGAAGGTTTGCCTCCTCCTGGCTTCCCTCCCCCTGCGGCCGACGGCGTCGGCACCGCGTTTTCCGCAGGTTCGAGCAGGTCTTGGGCTGGAGGACGGACCGCCTCCTTGATCGTGCCGAGCTTGCTCGCAACGCCTGGCTTGGCATTCGGGTCCTTGAGCTTCCGGGTCGTCGTTGATGACTTGATCTCAACGATAGCAAAGTCCTTGAGCTGATTGTTGGACGGCGCGGCACGCCAGACCCCATCGAGACCGTGGCCACGCGCCTTGAGGTCGAACAGCTTGTTCAGCTTGCCATAATCGTTGAGTTTCCCCATGACGCGAAGGCCCGGTTTCTCAGTCCATTTGCCGGCCAGCCCCTTGTCATGCCCCTTCCAGCCGTTACCCCAATTGAGCTTTTCATAGCAATAGTAATCACCGATGTGTTCGCCCAGGATACCGGTGATACTCGTCGTGATATCGGTGACAGCAAGCCTGGCATTCACCACTCCGCGCGAAGGCGTCGAGACCGGCCGCTCGTGTCCTGCTTTAGCCTCTTCGCCCTTTGCGCCAGGCTTCGCAGTGGTCCGGTGATCTTCCAAAGTGCTCATTGCAGACGAGTTTGGCTGCTTCCTGCGCCAATGCAGCAACTTGCGTTGAACGAACTGCGCGAGCCAATAAGGCAGGTTTGTTTCCACGAAGGCCAGCGCCTGCATGAAAGTGACCTGAACGCCGGACGGCATCTCACGATACAACCACGACTTCTGAATATGCACTCGCGCATCAATCAGATACTTCTTTACGCCGGTTGCGTCGAACAGTTTGTCGATTAGCGTTTCCGGGCTGGTCTGAATGTGCGCCTGCTGGAGAACGAGACGCAGAATATCGAAAAGTAACGGACCATATATTTCCGACCTGTGATTGACGAGGCGGAACGTGCGCTTGACGCCCGCTCCGACCACCGGAACCCAGCCAACGACCGAAAATACAAGGTCAATACCGGCCTCGATTTTCGTCATCTCGTCTGTGCTCGCTCGCGCATTCCACACAGTCCAGACGCTCTCGGTCGTGTCGTAAACGTTCTGTGCAACATAGAACAACGGCACGGCGTTCGTTGCCATAGACAAGCTGATTTCTTTGACGGCATCCTCTATTGCCTGTTGGTCGTTTTTGTTCATGACACGTCCGGACGACCAGAGAATTTGTTGAAGAGGCTATATAGGTTTTCGTCCGTAATGCCGTGGTGTCCAGCTTGATGCAGTTCCTTGAGAACGTCAGACTGCGCAATCTCCTGAGCTGCGGGAACGGACTGGGGCGTAAAAGACCGAACATCTTCACCAAAAAACACCTTCGCCGCGCCGTCCGGCACGTCCCGCAGGACGGCGTGGCCGCTTCCGTCGAGTTTGCCAGCCAAGGTCGTTCCGTCCTCGAACACCACTTTGTAGGGAGCCTGCGGTACAGGCTTGAGATTGCCGTCCGTGAGATTGAGCTCAAGCTTGTTGTGGAGATCGCCCTTCGCGAGCACGGGCAGGTCATACGGACTGCTGGTGGGGCCGTCAAGTGCGTGCTGCGCGCCCTTGATGTCGATGTACCGCGGTGCGTGAATCTCGATGTTGCCGTCCTTTATACGAATATACGCACCGCCACAGGTCAGCAGAATTTCCTGATTCGCCGCTACCTCGATGCGCTCCGAAGCCGAAATCAGCCGTAGCGTCTTCTGCGCCGTCACCTCGATATTGTCCGACTGCGCCTGAATCTCGAACTTGCCTTTGCCCGCGAACAGTTTCATGCCCGCCGTTTGCGCAAAGAGACTCAGCTTTTCGCCGATACTCGCGAGCAGCGACTTACCCGCCGCCACATGCGTGCTTTGCTTGCTGACGAACGTGATCTGCTCTTTAGCAGCGACATGCGCCGAATCCTGCGTAGAAAGCGCAATCCCCGACGGACTCGCCATCAGCATCACCGGCTCGGTGAACGCATTCGCGCTGCCCGTTCCGCCGCCCGCGGTATTGCCGCCCGATGCGCTGCCGCTCGCGCCTTGTTGCGTCGATTGTGTCGATTGCGTCGCGCTCGCAAACGTCTTGAGCGCCTGCGTGCCGTCCTGCAGCGATTCGGCCTGATGCTTCTCGCTCGCCTGCGACTGCGCGTCGATGGTTTCCTGCGCGCTTTCCAACTGCGTTTTCGCTTCGCTCACGTCGAGCTGCTGACTCGTCGCGCTCTTCGCATAGGTGCTCACATAGAGCCCTTGCCCCGCATTCACCGCGCCGAACGCATCCGATTTCAGATCGAAGCCGCTGCCCAGATACGCGCCGCGCGAATTGGCGCTCTGTGCAATCAGATGGCCGAGCTGCAATTGCGAATTCGCGCTCGTGCTGTAAAGCTGCGCGCGATTCTGGCCCGTCGCATCGTCCATCACCATCTGGTTGTAGCCGCTGCCGCCGAATTCCATCGACTTGTAGCCGGAGAGAATGCCGTTCGAATGCCAGTTCGGATTCGTGTCGCCGTTATAGACGCGCGCCGTCACGATCGGTCGATCGCAATCGCCGTCGAGCCAGCTCACGACCACTTCTTCGCCGATACGCGGCACGTGCACGCTGCCGTAACTGCCGCCCGAATCGGACATGGCCACGCGTATCCAGCACGACGCCGCTTCGTCGCCCGCATTCAAACGGTCCCAGTGAAAATGGACCTTGATGCGGTTTTGCGTATCGGTATAGACCTCTTCGTTTTCCGGGCCGACCACCAGCGCCGTCTGCATGGTCATCTTCGGCTTGTGATGCTCGAGCGGGCTGCGATACGGCACGGCCTTGCGCTGCGCCTCGATCTGCACGAGCAGAAAACCCGCGCTGCCGTCCGTGGCTTTCACCGCGAGCGCGTCGCTGCCGCTCGCATTCGCGGCCTTGATCGCCGCCAGCTCGCCTTGCAGGCTGTGCGGGAACGTTTGCGTCTGCGTGGCCGAAACGGGCAGATTGTTGTCGATGAACCAGCGCGCCTCGATCACGGCAAATTGCCGGTCCTGCTGGCTGTCCGTGTCGTGCACCGGATGGCCGTCGAGTTCGAACCAGCGCCCCGCGTCGAGATTGCGCACGGCGCCCGCGCCTTCGAATCGCTTCGAGCGCGACTCCCACTCTTCCATGCGCGTTTCGCTGAGCGTGTCGCCGCGCGACTGATCGCCGTACGTGTACGCGCCCGTGTACTCATACACCTCGGCCTGCTGCGGAAGATCGCCTTGATTCGCGTGCGTGGGCACCGAGGTGCCCTTCGGATTCGCGACCGTGCCCGGCGATTTGTAGTCGAACGTGCGCGTCGTGAGCGTCACGCTTTGCAAAGTGCGCGTGCCGCTCCATTGCACCAGCGCATTGGTTTCGCTATTCACGCCCGATCGGTAAAAATTAACCGATTGCGGATTTAAAGCGGGCAATGCGTCGATATTGTCGGTAATTACGACCGTGTGCGATTTCCCATCGGTGGCCTGTTCAAAATAACTGAAGAGGCCTTCGGATTCCATAATCCGCTGGCAGAAATTCCAGTCGCTCTCGTATTGCACGCAAAACGAACGCGTGGGCAAGACATGTTGAATGGCGAACCGGAAAGCGCCGCGCGCCTGAGGATGCGCATTGAATACGTCGGTGAGGATGGCGTCGGCGGTTTTATCCTGCCAGATGCGGGCGTCCGAGCGATAGAGCAGGAAGTGCTGCCAGGAGGCGAATTCGAGCTGATAGCTCGTCAAACCACCGTCCGCGCCCAGCCGGCGGGCCGTGTGGACGTAGCCGTGATGCGGCAGATAGGTCTGATCGGCTTGTTGCAGCCACAACGTCACGGGCTGCGCGATCAGTTTCTTCAACTCGACGTTTTCGTTCGTGGAAACGACATCGAGTGTAAAGCCGTAATCGCGGCCCATACGTGCGTGACCCACCGCACGTTGCGGTAGAAGCACATTATCGCCGAGTGGGGTATCGAGCTTGATTAGCCGATCGGTTTGCGCCACGCCCCCGGTAATGGCTGCAATGAGATCCTGCGCCCCCATTCCTGTCCTTTTCTGGTCGCCATTTAAACGCTCAGCATTATCTTACAAAATTTTCCGGGAAATACATTCAGCCCTTTATTATTTCCGCTTTTAACGTCATTGATGCGTATTGAATCGAGTGTATTTGCCGATCCGCGTACTTGGTTCTGTCACAACCACTTCCGGCTCTTTCGCGACAAAAGCCGCCGCACTGAAATATCGCCTGCGTAGAATGTCCGCTCTCCTTCCCGCGAGTGCGTCATGAAAGTCACGATCGCGTATATCGAAGAACCGCCGTTCGGTTGGACCGATGTCGCCAGCGGCCACGCCACGGGCGCCGATATCGAACTCGCCGAATGCGTGCTCACGGCGATCGGCATCACGCAGATCGCGTATCGGGCGACCACCTTCAGCGCGTTATTGCCCGGCGTGCAGGCGGGCGACTGGGACATGAATGTGCCGCTTTTCGTCACGCCGCAACGTGCGCATACGGTGGCGTTCAGCACGCCGGTCTGGGCGATCGGCGACGGGTTTTTGCTGCGCGCGGGCAATCCGAAATCGCTCGTGAATTACGCAGCCGTCGCGCGACGCGACGATGCGCGGCTCGGCATCATCGCGGGACAGGTGCAGCACGACTCGGCGCTTGCGGCTGGCGTGCGCGATCGGCAGATCACCTTATTCGATCAACAGTCCGAAGCAATTTCCGCACTGCGCGAAGGACGTATCGACGCTTATGCGAGCACCGCGCTCGGCAATCGCATCCTTGCTTCGCGTATTGGCGATGCGAATTTCGAAGCGGTGGACCACGCCAACGCAAGCGCAAGCGCCGGCCCGGACACATACCGCGCGCCGCTCGGCCCATTCTCGTTCAACCGCAATAACACGCCGTTGCTTGCCGCGGTAAACGCGCAGTTACGCGCGTATCTCGGCAGCGACGATCATCGCGCGCGCATGGCGGCGTATGGCTTGTCGAGCCAGGAAATCGACCCGGCACTGGCCTGAGCGTTCCCTGCCCGATACCGCCTTAACGCCACGCCTGCGTAAACTCGCCAATCACCCGCGTCAGATGCGCCTGCATCGCCGCGCGCGCGCCGGCGGCATCGCGCGTCATGATCGCCGTGAAGATGCGCTGATGCTCCTCCTGCGACGCCGCGCGCAAGGCCGTGGTGTGAAAGTGCTCTTCGATCTTGCGCCATAGCGGATCGGCGCGCGAACTGTCCCACATCGCCGCCACCATGTGCCGAAGCACGGCATTGCCCGACGCCTCGGCGATCGCCAGATGGAAATCGCGGTCCGCCGCTTCGTTCGCGGCCTTGTCGTCCATGTTCTCGCGCATCGCGCGCAACGCGGCGAACAGCCGGTCGAGATCGGCGTCCTTGCGCTCGGTGGCGGCCAGCGCCGCGATCTCCGCTTCGATCAGCGCACGCGCGCGCAGCGTCTCGATCGGTCCGGGTCCGCGCGGCAATTCGAACGCCGCCGGCAGCGGCGCGACCTGCTCCGCCACGTAGATGCCCGAGCCCACGCGCACTTCCACCGCGCCGCGCACTTCCAGCGCGATGATCGCCTCGCGCACCTGCGTGCGGCTCACGCCGAAGCGTTCCGCCAGCGTGCGCTCGGAGGGCAGGCGCGCGCCGGGCCCGAAATCGCCCGCGGCAATGAGTTCGTAGATCTGTTTCGCCAGGCCGACATAGGACCGGTCGGCCGCTTCGGCGTCTGCCACGCGAGACGCGGGCGTGAGGGAGACGTCGGTCATCCAGTGTTCTCGAAAAACCGCTGGCCGCCCGTCGCGGCCACGCTGGCCGAAATGGTACACCACTTTGCACGGCCATCGGCTCGCGCGCCGGAATCTGCGACGGGGCGCGGCGTCGGCTGGCGCGCCGCAGTGGTAAACCACTATCCCGCCTCATTGGTTGACCAATTATATTTCTGGTGAACCAAGGCAGACGGACCACGCGTTCGCCGTCGCCGCATCCCGCAGGAGTCCGCTTTGAAAATGTCGTTCCGTTGGTATGGCGAGTCCGATCCGGTCCCGCTCCAGTACATCCGCCAGATTCCGGGCGTGACGCAGATCGTGTCGGCCATTTACGACGAGCCGGTCGGCGAGGTCTGGCCGCCGCACAAGATCGCCGCGCTCAAGGCGACGATCGAAGCCGCGGGCCTGCGTTTCGAGGTGGTCGAGTCGGTGCCCGTGCACGAGGACATCAAGCTCGGCAAACCCGGCCGCGACCGCCTGATCGCCAACTATCAGCAGACCATCCGCCATCTGGCTGCGGCCGGCGTGCAGGTGATCTGCTACAACTTCATGCCGGTGTTCGACTGGACCCGCACCGAACTGGCGAAGACGCTCGAAGACGGTTCGACCTGTCTCGCGTTCAGCACCGCGGAAGTGGAGCGCATCGATCCGAGCCAGGGCATTTCGCTGCCGGGCTGGGACGCGAGTTATCGCCCGGAGCAATTGCAGGCGCTGCTCGCGGACTATCGCGAGATCGACGAAGCGCGGCTGTGGGAGCACCTCGAATACTTTCTCAAGGCGATCGTGCCCGTGGCCGCCGAATGCGGCATCAAGATGGCGATCCATCCCGACGATCCGCCGCGCCCGATCTTCGGTCTGCCGCGCATCGTGAAGAATCGCGACGACCTCGCGCGCATCGTGAAGATCGTCGATCACCCGGCCAACGGCCTCACGCTCTGCTCCGGTTCGCTCGGCGCGGGCCCGCAGAACAACGTCGAAGCGCTGGTGCGCGAGTTCGGCGCGATGGGCCGCATTCACTTCGCGCACATCCGCAACGTGAAGATCACGCCCGAGGGCGATTTCGAGGAATCCGCGCATCTGTCGAGCTGCGGCTCGCTCGACATCGCGGCCATCGTGAAGGCGTATCACGACACCGGCTTCACGGGCTACGTGCGCCCCGACCACGGCCGCATGATCTGGGGCGAAACCGGCAAACCCGGCTACGGCCTCTACGATCGCGCGCTCGGCGCCGTGTATCTGAACGGGCTCTGGGAAGCGATGGACAAGGCGTCCTGACGCCGCACGAACAACAACGCCGCGCCCACGCAGGCGCGGCCGCCAGCCACGATCCAACGAAGCGGAGACCTTCGATGCCAAGAATCCGATGGGCGATGATCCTCATGTGTTTCCTCGCCAACGTCATCAACTTCGTCGATCGCGCCAATCTCGCGATCGCGGCGCCCAGCATCCGCACGGACCTCGGGCTCGACGCCGTCGGCATGGGCCTCGTGCTGAGCGCGTTTTTCTGGACCTACGCGTTCCTGCAATTGCCCGCGGGCTGGTTCATCGACAAGGTCGGCGTGCGGCTCGCGCTCGCCTTCGCGGTGGGCTGGTGGTCGGTGTTCACGGTGGCGACGGGCGCCGCACGCGGGCTCGCGCAGCTCGTCGGCATGCGCCTGATGCTGGGCGTGGGCGAAGCCGCCGCGATTCCGTCGTTTGCGAAGGTCGCGTTCAACTGGTTTCCGCGTCGCGAACGCGGGCTCGCAAGCAGCATCTTCGATAGCGGCTCGCGCGTGGGCTCGGCGCTGTCGCTGCCGTTCGTCGCGTGGCTGATCTCCGCCGTGGGCTGGCGCGGTTCATTCGCGGTCACGGGCGCGCTCGGCGTGGTCTGGGCGCTCGCGTGGTGGTTCATCTATCGCGACCCGGAGCGTTTTCGCGGCATCGCGCCCGCGCAGGTCGCCGCCTTGCTGGCCGAACGCGGCGTCCCCAACGCACCGGATGCATCGGACGCGCCGCGCGTGCGCTGGGTCGATCTGTTCCGCTACCGCACGGTGTGGGGCATGATGATCGGCCTGTTCTGCCTGAATTTCGCGATCTACTTCTTCATCACCTGGTTTCCGAGCTATCTGCTGCAATCGCGCGGTTTTTCGCTCGCGTCGCTGGGGACGCTCGGCATGCTGCCCGCGCTGCTCGCGATTCCCGGCGGCTGGCTCGGCGGCTGGGTCTCCGACACGCTGTTCAAACGCGGCTGGAGCGCCACGGCCGCGCGCAAGACCTGTCTCGTGGGCGGCATGATCGCGTCGTCGGCGATTGCGTTTTCGGCGCTCGTGCAGGACGTGTGGCTCTGTCTCGCGCTGTTCGCGCTGTCGTATGCGGCGCTGTCGTTCGCAGGCGCGAATGTCTGGACGCTCGTCGGCGAAGTCGCGCCCACGCCCGCGCATGTGGCCTCGCTCGGCGGCATCCAGAACTTCGCGGGCAATCTCGCGGGCATCTTCATCACCACGTTCACCGGCGTGATGCTGACGATCACCAGGGGCTCGTTCGTGGTGCCGCTCGTCGCGGCGGGCGTGCTGTGCCTCGTGGGCGCGCTGTCGTATCTCTTTCTGGTGGGCAAGGTCGAGCCGCTGCCGCCGCTCGCGCCGGCGCGCAACCGTCACGCGTTGAGCCGCGTGGCGCATTGAAGCGCGTCGCAGTCGTACGCGCCGACACACCTCGTTGCGCTCGCCTGTTTGCTTCGCGAGCGCAAGCCATCGTCCTATTTGTCTAAAGAATTCCCGCGCGATGCCGATATCCCATGCGGTTCGCCGTGCAAGCGCCGGTCAGAAAAGCGCGCGCGGCGTGGATTCCGCATGACGGTGGTGTGCATTGGACACAACAAAAAAACGGGTAATCGGGAGCTTGCTGTCGCTGGGGATATCGACGGGGACGTCGGCGGCATGCGCCATCAATACGCAGAGCGCGCTTTTCGCGCCCGCTGCGGCATCGGCCATTGCCACGCAAACTGACGTGGCTGACAAATTGGCGCCTGCCGCGCCGATCACGCCAATCACGCCAATCACGCCAATCCCGCCGCCAGCGCCGATCACGCCGACGCCCGGCCACTTCGCCTCGCTATCCGCCGACGGCGTGCGCCGCACGCTCGCCGCACTGGACACGCGCCCCGCCGCGCGGCCGCCCGACTATGGCATGCTCTGGACCGATACGATCGACGACGCCGACCGCCGCGCCGTCGCCGTGATCCACCGCACCACGATCGAACGCGCACCGCAATGATGTCGGCGGGCCACGCCGCCCGCGAGCTTTCCCTCACGTTCCATTAACGGGCGCCCGCTATACTGGGCGCCACATTCGTCTGACAAGTCGCCGGAGCGCGCGCCATGTGGTCATCCGTATTTCCCTCGCCGGTTGCACCCATCGAACGGAAGCGCTTCCATCTGCGCTCGCTTGAGCTTCAGCGGCCGCTCTCGTTCGTGACGATGGCGCTGTCGATCGGCACTTACGCGTTGTTCGCCGTCGCGCGGCTGCTGCTCGTCGATGTGCGCTATCCGTTCTGGGTCACCGTGCTCGCGGCCATCGGTCTCGTGCTGCTCGTGCTCGCGATTCCGCGCACGCGCACGACCGCCGAGTTCGGTTTCATCGGCGTGGCCTATGTGGTCATCATGCAGTGCGCGGCCAATACGCTCGTGCGCGGCACCGGCGCGCCGCTCGCGTGGATGCTGCCCGCCGTGGTGGCGATCACGCTGTGCGCCGCGCCGCTGTGGCTCACGCCGCGTCATTTCGTGGTCGGCAACGTGCTCTATTACATCGCGACGCTGCCGTTCGTGCTCACGCTCTCGCCCGAGCAACTCGCGATCTTCGGCGTCTGGGTGACGATCTCGCTGAGCACCGCCGTGGTGTTTCATTTCGGCTTCTATCACTTCCGCTTTCGTCACTTCCGGCTCGAAGAAGAACTGACGACGCTCGCGGCCACCGACCCGCTCACGGGCGTGCAGAACCGTCGCGCGTTTCTCGACGCGGCGGCGCAGACCATCGAGCAGCGCACGGCCGACAGCCCGCCCGTCGCCCTCCTCTTCGTCGACATCGACCAGTTCAAGTCGATCAACGATCAGTTCGGCCACGGCGCGGGCGACAAGGCGCTCATGAACGTCGCGCAGACGATCGTCGCGCTCGCGCCCGCCGGCACGCTGATCGCGCGCATCGGCGGCGAGGAGTTCGTCGCGCTGATGCCGGAACAGGCCGACTGCCCGATTGAACGCTTCGCAGAATCGCTACGTGCCGAGATCGCCCGCCTGCCGCGACCGGAAGGTTTCGTGACCGCGAGCATCGGCGTGGCGCGGCTCGCGCACGGCGACACCGTCGCCTCGCTGCTCGAACGCGCCGACGAAGCGCTGTTCCGCGCCAAGCAGGCCGGCCGCAATCAGGTCGCGTTCGAGCGCGGCGTGCTGCGCGTGCCGGTGCGCAACACCGCGAGCGACGCGCCCGCGCCGCTGCGCGCGCGCGACCTTGCGAGCCATGCGATGCCGCATCTGCGCTGGCGCAACGTCACGCTGGTCTCGCATTTTCAGCCGCTCTGGAGCCTGCCGCGCGAGCAGTTGATCGGCGTGGAAGCGCTGCTGCGCGGCGAGGACGACGACCATCAGCTGGTCGCGCCCATCGTGCTGTTCGGCGGCCTCACGCCCGACGAGCTGATGGCGCTCGACGTGCTCGCGCACCAATGCCATCTGCGCAGCGTCGGCGCGCAGTTGCCCGAGGGCGCGCGCCTGTTCCTGAACGTGCTGCCCTCCACCTTCGTGCGGCCCGGCTACGAACTGGAACTCGCGAGCCTCGTGCACGACGCGGGCCTCGACACCGGCGACATCGTGCTCGAACTGCTCGAAACCGACGACGCCGATCCGAACGAACTCTCGCTCGCCGCGAACCGCTATCGCGATTGCGGTTTCCTGATCGCCGTCGACGACTTCGGCGCGCGCTATTCGAACCTCGACCGCTTGCTGCGCATCCAGCCCGATCTTGTGAAGCTCGACGGCGAATTGATCCGCGCGCGCAACCGGCGCTCGGGCCGTCCGCTGCTGCGCGACCTCGTCACGCTGCTGCATCAGGCGGACATCGTCGTCGTGGTCGAAGGCGTGGAAACCACCGAAGAACTGGTGCTCGCCGTGGAAGCCAAGGTGGATATCGCGCAGGGTTATCTGCTCGGACGGCCGAGCGCGTCGCTCGCGCCCGGCGGCGCGGCGCCCACGCGTATCGATCATGCGTTCGACGTAGTCGCGCTCGCGCGCTCGACGCGCATGGGCCAGTTCGATTCGACGATCCGCCCGTATCTCGACGCGCTCACCGACGCGGGCAGGCAGGTCGAATCGGGCGTGCCGTATCCGGTTTCGCTGGCCGCGCTGCTCGCGCGTCCGCTGTGTCTGCGTGTGTTCGCGCTCGGTCCGACCGGCCGCGCGACGCTGTTCGAAGCGCGCGGTGCCGCCGATGCGCCGCCCGTCAATCATCTCTATGGCGACAAGCGCACGAGCGCGGTCGTGAGCGGACGCTGGGACCATCGCGCGTTCTTCTGGAAGGCCGTGCGCCAGCGCGGCAGCGCCGTCTACTCGGGGCCGATGCTGTCGCCGATCACGAGCAATCTGTGCATCATCGTGTCGATCGCGCTGCGTGTGAACGACATGCAGGTGCTGCTCGCCGTCGAACTCGACTGGGCCACGCCGGGTTTGCCGTGGCCCGAGGCGGCTTGAAGCGGCTTGAACGCGCGCTGAAATAAAACGGCCCGATGCGTGATGCGCATCGGGCCGTTATTCTGGAGCCGACGAACCGTCCGCGTCAGTCCGATGTCGCGAGGAACGGCGACGAGAACGCGCGCGGCGGGAACGGTTGCGAGCCCGACTGCGGCGAGAAGCTGTAGCGCAGATACACGGCGGCGAGCCACTCGCGATACTGATACGCGTTGCCGAGCGAAGCCATCGCGCCGACCGCGAGCTGCGGCCCGAGCTGATACTCGCCGCTCGCGTAGACCGAGTACGCGAAGCCGGTCTTGCTCTGCCCCGGATAGGTCGCGTTCGGGTCGAGCGTGGCGGCGGCGGAGCTCACGCTGTTCATGTTGCTACTGGCCGCGCCTTGCAGATTGGCATCGAGCGGGAAGTACGGCACCGCATCCTCGCGATAATGCTGCACGCCGATCGAGCCCTTCAGATCGAACGAGAACGGCCCGTTGCGGCCCGCGTATTCGACCGGCAGGTTCAGGATCACGTACTGCTGCGGACTGAAGTAGCCGCCCTGACCGTAGGTGTAGTACGACTGGTTCTTGTCGAACATCATCCACGTGGTGTTCACGCCCACCGTGAAGGTCTGGTCGGCGTCCTTGTAGACGCGCGTGTAGAAACCGCCGCCCGCCTTGCCGCCGACGTTGTCTTCCACATGGTGGCCGTTGTAGAACATGGCCTCGCCGTTCACGTAGAGGCCGTTCGTGCCGTCGTCCCACGACAGCGCGGCGCGGCCGCCCGATTTCATCACGCCGCCCCATTCGAGGTTCGCGCCCGCGTCGCGCGCGCCCGCGTAGGACAAGAGACTGTCGGTGACCGCGCGGCGCGTGATGGCGAGCGAGTACGAGACCTTGTCGGTGATGCCGCCGTCGTATTCCGCACCCGCCGTCACGTTCTGATAGCGGAAACCGACCGGCGTCGCGCCGATGTCGGCCTTCACCGACTTCGTTTCATAGCCGATCGAGAGACCCACGCCGCTCGCCGTCTGCGAGCCGAAGCCGGTGCTGCCGGCCTTGCTGCCGCTGAGGCCCGAGCCGAAGCGCGCGAGCGTCGGCAGGTCGGTGGCGGCCGTGCCGGCGTCGAGCGTCACGGGCGTCGCCGTCACGACGATATGCCCATTGCCCGCCTTGATGCGGCCTTCGATCGGCGCTTCGATATCGGTGAGATTCGAGAGGCCGTCCTCGCCCGTGCGGTTGCGGAAGATCACGCCGCCCGAGATCGTGCTCGACTGCTCGCGGTTGATCTGCGCGAGTTCGTCGGCGACACCAAGCGTCTGCGAATTCGCGATCTGTTGCGGCGTGGGCGTGGCATTCGCGGCAGCGGCGGCAGGCGGCGCATACGGCTGCGCGTAGCCCGCGGGCGGCTGCGGAATGTAGGCCGGCGCGGCGTATTGCTGCTGCGCGTACGGCGGTTGCGGCATGTAGCCGCCTTGCTGCGGGTAGCCTTGCTGCGGGTAGCCGCCCTGCGCGTACGGCTGCGGCGCGTAACCCTGTTGCGGATACGGCTGCTGCGGATACCCACCCTGCGCGTAACCCTGCTGCGGATACCCACCCTGCGGATACGGCTGCGCGTAGCCCTGCTGCTGGGCGTACGCGGCGCGGTTATTCGCCTGCTTGTTCTTCGACGTGCGCTTCGACGTACGCGACGACGGCACAGCGGGCTGCGCATAACCGCCTTGCGCGGCCTGAGCGGCGGGCGACATCGGCCAGGGCGTCGCGGCATACGGCTGCTGCGGATAACCCTGCGGATACGCCTGCTGCTGCGGATAGCCGCCCTGCGGATACGCCTGCTGCTGCGGATAGCCACCCTGCGGATACCCGCCCGGCGCGTATTGCGCATACGGCTGCAACGGCTGCGCCGTCGCGGGGCCGCCCGACGCGCTGGAGCCGGACGTATCCGGCCCATAGCCGTCCGTCGATCCGGCGGGCGCCTGGTAGCCCGAGGTGGAGCCGGCGGGCGGCGCCACATAAGGTGCAACATACGGCGCGGGCTGCGCCGGAGGCAGGGAAATAGGCACGGTCGGTACAGGAGACGAAAGTTTGGACCACGACGGCGAACTCGGCGCGGGCGTCGCAAAAGCGCTCGCGCCGCTCGTCGCGCCCGCCGTGTTCGCGTCGCTGGCGGCATCGACCGCCGTCTTGCCCTCGAAGGGATTGGTGCCCGGCAGCGGATTCGCGCCCAGCGGACGGCTGAGCGCTTCCCAGCCGCGCGGCACGTTGGCGGCGCGTCCGGTCGCGGCCGGCCGCGCGCCGACAGGCGTCGTGCTCGCGACGAGCGACTGCTTGAGATACTGCGCGGCGAGCGTGAGCTTGCCCTGCGCGCGATACATGCGGCCCACGGCGGCCAGCGTTTCGGGATCGTCGGGCGCGCTGCGCAAGGCCGTATCGGCGAGTTGCCCGGCGTAGTGCCAGGACTTCGCGCCCGCCGCCGCGTAGAGCGCCGCCAGTTGCAGGCCGTGATCGTCGGGGCGGCGCGCCAGCGCGATGCGATAGCACTTGAGCGCGTTGGCCGGATCGCCCGCCGACGAATAGAGCCGCGCGAGCGACGCCTGCAAGTCGGGGTTGTCGGGCATCGCCGCGAGCCACGGCGCGATCACCGAATACGCACCGGCGAGATCGCCGCTCGTGCGCACGGCGTCCGCGCGGCGCACCACGATCGCGAGATTGAGGTTGTCGAAGTCGGTGCGCTGGTCGGGCGTGAGCTGCATCGTCTGCAGGCGCTGCATGACCTGGCCGAGCATCTCGTCCTGATGGCTCGCGAGCAGAATGCCCGCGTACTGCAGTTGCAGGCCCGCATCGCCGGGCGCCGCCGACATCGCGCCTTGCACGAGCCACAGCGCGCGGTCGGGCGCGCCCGCGGCGACGTAACCGCCCGCCAGTTCGCCGATCAGCGCCGGATTCGCCTGCGCGACCGGTTCCGCGCCGCTCAGCAGCGCGAGCGCCTGCTGACGCTGCCCGCGCTTCGCCATCTGCGTCGCGAGATCGACTTGCTGACCGAGCCACAGCCGATGCTGCAACTCGGCCATCGCCGTCGTGCGCTTGTCGGCGGGAATGCGGTCGAGCATCTGCAGGCCGTTGCCGTAGTCGCGCGTCTGCTCGGCGAGCAGCGCGCTCGCATAGAGCGCGTCGACCATGTCGGGATGCGCGGCGATCAAGCCGTCCATCATGCTGCGCGCGGTGCCCACCGCGCCCTGGCGCACGTAGATGCGCGCGAGGTCGAGACGCAGCCACGGATCGTCAGGATTGCTGACGAGCGCGCTTTCGAACAGGCTGCGCGCGCGGCCCAGATCGCCCTGCGCTTCGGCGGCGCGCGCCTGGGCCGCTTCGGCCGTGCCGCGCAGACGGTCGAGACCGCCCGCCTTGCTCTGCTGTTCGGTCGTGAGCTGGTTCGCGAACTGCAGCGCTTCGTCGCCGCGCCCTTGCGCCGCGAGCGCGCCGACGAGCCCGCGAATCGCGTCGGGGTTGTCGGCCTGACGGCGCAGCGCCATGCGATACGCCTGCTCCGCGCCCTGCGGATCGTGATTGGCCAGCAGCAGCTCGCCGAGCATCACCTGGGCCGTCACATCCGAAGGATTGAGCGCGATCGCGCGCTCGAACAGCGACTTCGCTTTCGCAACTTCGCCGTTGCTCTGCGCGCCCAGCGCCTCGCTGGTGTAGGTCCAGTACGAGGCGCTTGCGAGCGCCTCGCGCCAGCGCGCCGGATTGCCCGCGCGCGACGCGCGTTCGAGGTAGTTGCGCGCCTCGGGAAAGTGTTCCTGCTTCAGTTCGACCACGCCCATGCCGCCGAGCGCGTCGGCGTCGTTGGGCGAGTTCGCGAGAATCGCCGAAAAACGTGCGCGCGCCGTCGCCAGATCGTTGCGGTCGAGCGCGGCGAAACCGTCGGCGACCGCGCGGCCGCGCGCATCGTTCGCCTGATCCTGAGCGGCGCGCTCGCGCGTGGCCTGATCCTGCACGACCATGCTTTCGTAGCGCGCCTTCACGGCGGGATCGTCGGGCGAGAGCTTCAGATAGGCGTCGAAACTCGGCTGATCCGAGGGCCGCGCCGCGAGCCACAACAGCGCCTGACGCCAGCTCTGACGCGCCTGCGGCCCGACCTTGCTGTCGTTGGCGAGCACCTGCAGACGCGCGATGCCGTCGCGGCGCGTGGTGTCGCGATACGTGAGGTGCTGCGCGTAGGCGAGCGCATAGCGCGGATCGTCGGGATTGTCGCGCGCGAGCTGGTCGAGGCCCTTGCGCGCCTCGTCCCAGCCGTTGGGCGTGGCCGCGAGCGCCTGGTAATACTCGAGCCGCAGTTGCGGCGTGGCGGGCACGCCGTTGAGCGCCTTCTGATACTGCTCGACCGCCGACGCGCTCTTGCCCATCTGCGCGAGACGCCGCGCGTCGTTCACGGTCTGGTCGCGCGGGCTCGATTGCCCAAGGCGGCGGCCCAGATCGTCGATGCCGGGATAGTTCGGCGCGACCTGGCGCAGTTGTTCGAGATAGGACTCGGCGCGGCCGCCGTCCTTGCGGTCGGCCATCACCATGCCCATGCCGAGCAGCGCATCGGGCTGTTTCGCGTCGAGGCGCAGCACCTTTTCCCACGCCTGCTCCGCGAGGTCGCCGCGGCCATGCGCCTGCCAGTACTTGCCCTGATCGATGAGCGCCTTGAGCGCGTCGTCGGCGGCGTGCGCGAGCGGCGCGTGCGAGAACGCAACCACGCCCGCCAGCGCGAGCGTGAGCGCCAAAGCGCCGAACGGCTTGCGCGGGGTGGGCTTCTTCTGCATCGGTTCTGTCGTTTTACTTGTCTTCAGCAACGCGCCGCGTGAGCGGATCGAGCGCGGGGTCATCGGCATGCGCCCTCCCACGCGGGCACGAGCCGCCCGTTCGCGTCGAAGCGATAGCGGCCTTCCACCGCGCCCGCGCCGAACAGGCCGAGCACGCGGTCGTAGTACACCGGTTCGCGGCCCGGCGTCGCGCCGTCGAGCGCGGCAAGACGCGAGCGGGCGAGCGCGAGGCTTTTCGTGTCGCCGAGCGCCGCGAAATACGGCGCGAGCGCGCCCCAGTAGCTGAGCGGCCCTTCGCCGCTGCCGGCGCCCGTTGCGGCCGCCACCTTCTCGGGCGGCACGCCGGTTTGCGCGACGCGATCGGCCATGCCGCGCACGGCGTTCAGCCAGGGCTTCGCGAGCGGGTCGGCGGCATTCGCGAGACCGGCCCAGAGATAGACGCGGATGGCGTCGTAGCTGCCGACGTCGCCCGTTTTCGGATCGACGACGAACTGCCCCGCGTGCCACGCCGCCCAGTCGGGCGCGAAGCCGCGCGGCGCGGTGCCGGAAACGAGCTTGTAGCCGTTCTGCGCGAGCGCGCTCCACGGGCCGCCCTTGAGCGCGCTCGCGAGACCGCGCAGCACGGGCAGCGGCGAATAGCTCGGATTCAGGCGCGTGACGTCGCCGTTGACGAAACCTTGCGGCCCCGGCAGCAGCATCGGGCCGAGGCCCGCGAAATCGCTCACTTCGCGTTTGGCGATCTGCGCCGCGAGCGCGGTGCCGAGCGCCGTGTATTCGGGCGCGCGCCACAGGCGTCCCGCTTCGAGCAGGTCGTAGGCGATCCACACGTCGGAATCGGAAGCCGGATTCGGATCGATCACGCCCCAGCTGCCGTCCGGTTTATGGCCCCACTGCCACGCGGGCAGACGCACGTTGTCGGCGTCGAACTGGCCGCCCGCGAGATTGGCGCGCAACCAGCCGAGCATGCGGTCGAAGCCCGCGCGGTCGTTGGCGACGAGCGCGAAGAACATGCCGTAGGACTGGCCTTCCGAGGTGGTCTGCTGGACCGGCGTGGTGGCGTCGAGCACGCGTCCGTCGGCTTGCACCGTGCGCGTCATGAAGGCGCGATACGCCGGCCAGTCGCCGCACGCCGGCGCCGGGGCAGACTGCGCGCGGGCCGCGCCCGCCGCCGTGGCGCACAACAGCAGCGCGACGGCCAGCGCCGACGCCGCCAGCGGCGAACGCGCGCGGCGCGCGGTGCCTCGTGGGCTCGGTTGGGTCGGCATCATGTCAGTCCTTGAGGCGGCGCGCGGCGATGCCGCGCAGCACGCGATAGAACAGCGCCGCGATCACGATCGCCGCGAGCACGCCCGCGAGCAGCAGCAACAGCGGATGCGACGACAGCACCCAGCGCGCGTATTCGAGCGGCGAGAGCTTGCCGACGTAGTAGGTGTCGCCGTTCGACGTCACCGTGACCGAGCGGCCGTGCACGACGGCCATCGCGCCCTGAAGCTGCGGCAGCACGTCGGCGTCGAGCAGCGCCGAGGTCATGTCGGCTTCCGACTCGCCCGGCGAGCTGATCAACGCGACCACGCTGCGGCCCGACTTGAGCGGCGATTCGAAACCCGCGATCAGCGCGCTGCCGCCGTTGCTCACGAGCGAGAGGTCGGCGCGCGCGGGCGTGCGTTCCGCACCGTGCGAGCCGTGCCACCAGTCCTCGACCTTGAAGCCGATGTCCGAGAGCGTGAAGGTGCTGGTGTCGCCATCGCTCGAAAACGGCATCGACTTCGCCCAGCGTTGCAGCAGCGGCTGACGGCCGGGGCCGCCGAGCAGCAGCAGGTCTTTATCGGCGAGACGGTCGATGTCGCCGGGACCGGCCACCGTCACGCCCGTGACCGGATAACCCGTCGACTCGCCCATGCGGCCCATCGCCAGCAGGAACAGGCTGTAGTCGCCCGAGGTGGGATCGTCGGGCAGGATCGCGGCCGTCTGCGAGAGGTCGGCCATGCGCGTGAACGGGAAGCCGCTGTTCGCGAACGCGGCCAGATCGGGCAGCGCCATGTAGTGCGGGAATGACGACAGGTCGATGGTCGAATCGGGATCGATCGAGCCTTCCACGTTCGGCATCAGGCGGCCCGAGCATTCGCCCGTGTTCGGGATGTCGTAGAAGTAATGCAGGCGCAGTTGCGAGCGCGGCGTGAGCAGCAGCGGCGGCACGTAGACGATGCGGCGCGTCACGCCCGTGGTGTAAGCCTGCGCGCCGAAGCGGCCGAGGAAATGGCCGAGGCTGAAGCGCGACGGATCGACGGCCGGAATTTCCAGCGCCTGCACGAAGCTGTTGTTGACGCTGATGTTCAGCGACGAGCGGTCCGGACGCGGACGCACCGTGTAGCGATAACGCAGGTCGAGCGGCGCGCCCTTCGTGTTCCACATGAACATGTCGGGCGGCACGTGCAGATTGATCGCGATCGCACCGGCGTCGTAGCCGGTCACGGACAGCGCGCGCTCGTCGGCCAGTTCGCCGAAGCGCACCGGACGATTCGACGGCAGCCAGTTCGGCGCGTCGTACGGCGTGCGCGGCTTGAGCGTCACCAGTTGGCCGATCGTCACGCTGGTGCCGGAGAGCGTGTTCTGGCCGAGCGCGAGCGCGCTGGCCGCGGTCTTCAGTTCCTCGCCGTTGCGGCCGAGCACGAGCAGCAGTTCGCCGCGCGCGGGCGCGGCGCGTTCGGCCACCGCGATGGTCGGGCCGCTGATGGCGGGCAGCGTCACGCCGTCGAGATGCGAGTCGGCGAGCGCGAACACCACCGCGTTGCCCGAGAGCGGCGCGTTGCCCACTTGCGCCGGGAAGACCGCGCCGCGATAACCCGCCAGCGAGCCGAACCACGAAGCCAGCGTGCCCGCGGCTTCGAGCGTGGCCGCGTCGGGCTTCGCCGCGAACACCATCGGCAATTCGAGCCGGCGCACGTCGCGGCGGTCGAAGAACGGCTGCGGCAGCGCGCCCAGATCGGGCTTCGTCGGCAGCGAGGCGTAGGTCAGATCGAGCGAACTCGCGTTGCTGACCGTGGCCCAGAGCGCGGAATTCGCGGGATCTTCGCAGCTGCGCGTGTAATGGCCGATCAGCTGCACGTTCAGGTGATTGAACTCGGTGATGAAGCGCGGATCGAGCGGCACGTCGCGCGCGACGGTGGTGCCGCCCTGCGATTGCGGCACCGGCAGCGTCGCGGCCACTTCGCCGTTGATCAGCACCTTGAGCTGCGAAAGCTCGGGCAGCAACGCGGGCGAATAGCTGTAGATCAGATGCAGCGTGGCGCCGGTCACGACTTCGTCGTTACGCACCGAGAACGGCACGCCGTTCTGGCCGTCGGTGCCGCGCAGTTGCAGCGGATCGAGCGCGCCGAGGTCGGCGAACGTGAGCGTCTGGCGACGGCCGCCGGGCACCAGCGTGCCGGGATTCGCGGTCGTCGGCGGACGCATGCCCAGCAGCTTCTGCTGCTCGGGCGGCAGCGGCGGCGACGGCAAGGCGAACGCGGGCTGCGCGCCCGCTTGCGGATCGAAAGTCTGCGCGGGACCGGGCGGCGGCGCGGAACCGACCGAGGTCGCGCCGTCGGCGGCGCTGTGGTTCGCGCCCGGCAGCGGCGGCGGTGCGTCGCTCGGCGTGGAGGATTTCGCGGCGGCGTTCGTGGCGTTCGCTGCGTTCGTGGCATTCGCCGCGGTATTGGCCGATGCCGCCATCGCCATCGGCGCGAACGTCATGAACGGCGCGGCGCACAGCTGCACGACGAGACCGCAGACGAGCGCGCGCGCGAGGCGCGGCAAACGCTGCGCGCCGGTTGCCGACATCGCGTCGAAGTCCTGCGCGCGCTGTGCATCGATGCGAGGCGCCGCGAGACGCGCGCTCCCCTGCTCGCCCGAACGCGCGTGCGGGCGTGACAAACCGCTCCCTTTCTTCATGTGTCTTAGCTGTCTTGTTGTCCGGTCCGCTTGCCGCCGCGCTTTCCCCAGGCGCGCAAGTCCGCGTATAGATGCTGGAAGAGGCCGCCGATACCGCCGAGGCCCGCTCCGAGCACGTTCGAGAGCGCGCGCAGCGGGGCGTCGGCCTGACGGCCCTCGGCCCAGCCGGTCCACGCATCGGCGCGCGAAAAGGTCGTCTTCACGAAATCGAATTCCTGCGCCTTCGTCATTTCGAGGAACTGCAGGCCGGCGCGCCCCGGCGCCGAAAAACTCACGGTCGCGCGAAACGCGTATTCCTCGTCGCCGCGAAACAGCGACACCGTCACCGTTTCATGCAGCGGAATCGCAATGTTCTGCGGCAGCGCCACGCCCACGCCGCCCTCGGAGTAATCGAGCGTCTCGCACGCGAGCGTGCGGCCCGTGCCGAAACGCAGCATCACCGGCATCTTCATGGCCACGCGGTGCACCGCGCGCACCTGCTTGTGCTCGTTGGCGGCGGCCACGCTCGCGCCGAGAATCAGCATGTTGTAGGCCGTCCACGCGAGGTTCAGCAGCGTCGTGTTGACCACGCTCTTCACGTGCCAGTACGCGTGGATATGCCAGAGCCCGACCAGGAAGCCGATCAGGTTCAGCATCAGCAGAATCAGGTACGGGCGCGAGATCGCCCAGTCGAAATAGTTCTCGGCGATCTTGCCGCCCTTCGCCGTCACGTTGAACTTGCCGAGCTTCGGGTTGATCAGCGCGAGCAGCGTGGGCGCGGTGATGTACGACGCGAGCACCGACTCGTAGACCTCCGCCCAGAACGAATGGCGGAACTGGCTCTGCATGCGCGAGTTCGTGACGTTCGCATGGAACATGTGCGGCAGCGCGAACAGCGCGATGGTCGCCGCCGACGCCTGGATCACGTGCGCGCCGAAGAACAGGAACGAGAGCGGCGCGGTGAGGAACACGAGACGCGGGATGCCGTAGAAGAAGTGCATCATCGCGTTCAGATAGCACAGGCGCTGGCCGAACGAGAGGCCCTTGCCCATCAGCGGATTGTCGACGCGGAAAATCTGCGTCATGCCGCGCGCCCAGCGAATGCGCTGGCCGATGTGGCCCGAGAGGCTTTCGGTCGCGAGACCGGCGGCCTGCGGAATCGCCAGATACGCCGTGGTGTAGCCGAGCCGATGCAGCTTGAGCGCGGTATGCGCGTCCTCGGTCACGGTTTCCACGGCAATGCCGCCGATCTCTTCGACCATCGAGCGGCGCAGCAGCGCGCACGAGCCGCAGAAGAACGTGGCGTTCCAGAGATCGTTGCCGTCCTGCACGAGGCCGTAGAACAGCTCGCCTTCGTTCGGCACCTTGCGGAACGTGCCGAGATTGCGTTCGAACGGATCGGCGGAAAAGAAGTGGTGCGGCGTTTGCAGCATCGACAGCTTCTTGTCGCGCAGAAACCAGCCGAGGCAGACCTGCAGAAACGAGCGCGTGGGAATGTGGTCGCAGTCGAAGATCGCGAAGTATTCGCCGTCGGTGATCTTGAGCGCTTCGTTGATGTTGCCCGCCTTGGCGTGGCGGTTGTGCGCGCGGATCGTCCAGTTCACGCCCACTTCTTCGCAGAAGGCCTTGAAGTCGGGACGGCGGCCGTCGTCGAGCACGTGGATCGAAAGCTTGTCGGACGGATAGTCGAGCGCGAGCGCCGCGTAGATCGTGGGCTTCACGACCGAGAGCGGTTCGTTGTAGGTCGGAATGAAGATGTCGACGGTCGGCCAGTCGGCGCGCGAGGCGGGCAGCGGCACCGGCTTGCGCTTGAGCGGCCAGGCAGTCTGGAAGTAGCCGAGCATCAGCACGAGCGCGGCGTAGACTTCGGCGGATACCAGCAGCAGGCCCCAGACGGCGTCGAGCGGACGCGTCCAGTACGTGGTTTCCGTGAGACGCCAGTACATGTAGCGGCCCGAGGCGATCACGGAGAGCATGATCATCACGAGCGTGGCGTAATGACCCGCGAAACGCCGGAAGAACAGCGCGCAGACGAAGCAGCAGATCGCGAAGATCAGTTGCTCGCGGTCAGGCAGCGGCACCGTGAAGACGAAAAACAGCGCGCACAGCGAGAACACCGTGAGGAGCGCCATCACCGGCAGGCTGCCCCAGAAGCGCGCGTCGGCGAAACGTTCGAGGCGCGACGTGCCCTTGCCGCCGTCTTCCTGCGCGCCCGCGTCGGGACCCGACTCGATCGTGCTCATGCCACGCTCCTGCGCGACGGCGCGCGATCCGACTCCAGCGCGTTCAACAGCCATGCGCCGAACGCGCGCATGTCGGCGGCGGCCTGGCACAGCGGGTCGTAGCGCACGACCGTGGTGTTGCAGGCGAGCGATTCGCTCACGCCTTCGTCGTCGTGCACGACGCCCGGAAACATGTGGTCGCCGAGCATGTCGCGCAGCACGCGCAACACGTCCTTGTTGAGCTGGCGCGACTGATCGACCTGATTCACCACGTAGCCCTCGCCGCGAAACTCGGGGCGCGGCGCGGCGTAGGCGTCGATCATGCGTTGCATCTGCGGGATCGCGGCGTACGACGCGGCGTCCGCGAGCACGACGTTGACCGCGAAATGCGCGGCGGTGAGCGCGGCGCGCGTGTACGCGGACGAGCCCGGCGGCGTGTCGATCACGACGATGTCCGGTTCGTCGAGGCGCAGCGACTCCAGACCGCGCAGCAGCCATTGCGGGTTTTCGTCGAGATGGCGCTCGAACAGATGCTGTTCTTCTTCGATCAGCGCGCCGAACGCGAGCACCACCACGCCGTCGCTGCCGTCGACCATCGCGCTCTGCCAGGGCGCGCCCGTGAGCGCCGCGCGCGACAGGCCGTCGACGCTGTCGAGCGGCACGCCGAAATACAGGCGCAGCGAGTTCTGCGGGTCGAGATCCACCGCCACCACATGGCGGCCCTGCGCCGCGAGCACCGAGGCGAGATTCGCCGCGACGGTCGTCTTGCCGACGCCGCCTTTCGCCGACACCACACTCACCACTTTCATGGCCCGCTCACTCCCTTGAGAAACCACGGACGGCGCGGCGCGGCTTCACTGCTGCCATCACGGTTGCCGGTGTTGCTGTTTTTACCGATATTGCCGACGTTGCCGCCCCGCAGCCGGTCGAACAGATGGTTCAGGCGTGCGGGCGCGGCGGCGGGCGCCGGTGCGTGCGGACGCGCGCCACCCTCGCCCGCACCCACGCGGCCGAAGAGTTTCTTCAGCGGCGTGGCGTCGACGGCGGTGGTCGCATCGATCGCATCGATCGCACCCCGCGCGGCGAGAGCACGCGGCGTGCCTGAGACGCGCGCGGCATCGGCTTGAATGGCGGGCATGGCGGGCGACGGGTTGAGCATTGGCGCTGCGGCTTGCACCGGCGCGGGCTTTTGCATCGACGCGAAAGCCGGCGCGCCCGCTGCGCCCAGCGCCGACGCCGGTTGCGCAAAGCGCGGCGCGAGCGGAGGCAAAGCGCGCACCGCTTCCGTCGACGCTTCGTTCGCTGCCGCATTCGCCGCCGCATTCGTTGCGCTTACGTTCGTTGCGCTTACATCAGACGTATTCGCGGCGGACCCAGACGGCGTCACGTCGCCGGTCGCGGGAATCGCGAAAGCGAGCGGCGCGGCATCGGCTTGCGCATCGGCGGCCGATACAGTTTGCGAGTTCGGGTCGGCTTTCGCATCGCCTTTCGCTTCGCCTTTCGCTTCGTCCTGTGCACCGCGCAAGGCGGGCGTCGGCGAAAAACGGAATGCGCTGCTCGTGGGCGCAGCGGGCTTTTCCTTGCGGATGACCGGCGGCACGTCGCGGCGCGGCGAGCGCGTGAACAGCGGCGCCGACTGGCGCAGCGTCGCCTGGGTGTCGTCGCGCTGGGCGCGCGGCAACTTCACGCGCAGTTCGGGCGCCTGCGGTGCGCCGGGCTTCGCTTCCGCCGCCGACAGATCGACCTCACGCGGATCGATCATGCCGAGCAACGGCCAGCGGCCGCGCGCATCGCGAGCCTCGTTTTCCATACGGATTTCCCGATAACTGCTCGCGTCTCCGCCGAACCGGTCGAAGAGCGCTTTGACATCGCGCGAGGTGCTCATGAGACGACTCACTGGCCGTGGCCAAAATCAAGGACTGACAAAACGGTACGAGCTCATTGCACAAGCTCGGTAAAAGCTGCCGATCACAACCGGCAACCCGAAACGCGCGCCGCACGTTCATCGCGCGGCGACGCGCGCCGGAGCAACGCGCGGGCGACAGGTGTCTATAACGGCACGCGCGGCGCCCGACTTCAGGCTGTTGCGCGCGCGAGACGGAATTCGACGACGAAACCTTCGTCGGGCACGTCCGCCTGCGCCACCACCAGTTCGGCCGCGCCCATGGCGTCGAGCCAGGCCTGGTAGCAGCCTTGCAGGAAGGCGGGCGTCCAGGCGAGCGCCGCGCCGCCGAACGCCGCGAGCGGCGCGCCGTAATGGATGATGCGCAGGTAGTCGCCTTCGTCGGCGAGTTCCACGTAGCCCCACTGAATGCCCGACCAGTGCGCATTCAACGCATCGGCGAGGTCGTCGGTGGACTCGCACGGCGGCAACGCATGGCTTTCGGCGAAACGCGCGCCGACGCGGAACATCAGTTGACGCAGTTCGTCAGGGCTCAGCTGGGACTCGAATTCCGCGGCGAGGGCCCGCAACAGGCCGCGCCACTGGGGGGAAAGATGTTGCTCAAGCAGAAAATCGACGACGGTCGGCATGGGCAGGCTGGTCCAGTTCAGGTCGGAAACGCAAAGGTTTTGCACACTTCGCAACACGGCGTTCGTGGCTCGCACGTGACGTGCCACAGGCCCCCGCCTGACTACCGCGCGCATTGAAAGCTATTTGAAATATCGAGCGCAGTCTGATAAGCAATCGCAACATTTCAGACTAAGCCTTGAAATGTTTCATACAAAATCAGCACCGCCTTCTCGGAAGCCGAAGTATAACGCACGCATATATTGTTAATCCGACGATATTTCTGCCAAACGCTTGATAGCTCCCCTTTTAGAGACAGCCGGCGTTACCGATTCTTTCATCCGACTGTCACTTTTTTGTAATACGAAAATGCCGCACGATCGTTCGCCGGAACGGCTGTCGGACGGGCGTGTGGCGCGGATCCGGAGTGCGGCATCGCGCCGCGCCGCCGGACCATTCGCCGCTCGCGGAATGCTCTTATGTGAGCACGATTCATCTCGATGGCGGGAATAGTGGCGCGTAATGACGAATCGTTATTCATCTCGTCGAATAATTCGCGACGGACAGACGGTATTCAAAACGAATGAGAACGCCGCCCGCATGCCGTCTCGCGCAGAAAGATTGCGTAAGAGGCAGACGATAGATTGAGTAAGAAGCAGTCTCGATAAGTCAGGGAACCGCTTTTTTGCGATGCAGGACGCATTTTGAGACGACTTCGTCGCGTGCGCGTCTTGCCCGCCGGTCTTAATGCATCGACGCCCCGCATTTGGGATTTTATTTATTGAAAAAAGGAAAGTCCGCACTGAATTGGCGCGTAAAGTCCAGCGATTTAATTAATCGAATTGCTTTCTGCGCCTTTAATGTGGAAATGACGCGTTCTAAGCATGCTGGAACAGAGCATGCTTGATTGTCGGCGCGCGTTTTTTCATCGGGAGACCTGTCATGCAAACCGGATTCGCCACGGGCTTTTCGCACGTCAAACCGCAGGACACGGATTTCAAGGGCGGCGGCCTGCGCGACTTCTTCGTCTATCGCGACCTCGGCATTACCGAGGCCACGCACGGCAAAGTGGTCGCGCAGCTCGTCAGGGCCAACGAAGCGCCCGAAGCCGGCACGGGCTGGCATCGCCACGAGGCGGACTTCCATATCGTCATCATGCTCAAGGGCTGGGCGCGCTTCATGTATGGCGATCGCGAAACGCTGGTCGAGGCGGGCGATTGCGTGCATCAGGCGCCGGGCATCGCGCATTTCCTGTTCGATTATTCGCCCGACATGGAGTACCTGGAGATCGTGAGCCCCGCCGACTTCAAGTCGATCGACGTGGACGCGCCCTGCGAGGTGCCCGCGCCCACGCCGTGGCAGGAGGACGCGGCACCAGCGGCGCCGTGACGCGGCGGCGCGCCGTCGCGCCGCTTGTATCGACGTCTAGGCCTGCGCGGCGCGCGCGATGACGGCTTCCGCGTGCGCTTCGGCGGCGAGCAGCGCGCCCAGCGTGACCTGACCCGCGTCCGCGGTGGCCGACGTCGTCGAAGCCGCGCCGATGCGCCGCGCGCGCGGCTCGTGATCGTGGATCGTCGCGCGCACCAGCGGGTAGATCTGCGTGTCCCAGCGGCGTCCGTTGAACACGCCGTAATGCCCCGCGCCGGTCTGCACGTGATGCGTCTTCATATAAGGACGCAGGCCGGAGCACAACTCCTGCGCGGCCACCGTCTGACCGACGGCGCAGATATCGTCTTTTTCGCCTTCGATCGTGAGCAATGCGGTGCGCCGGATCGCATGCGGTTCGACGAGGCGCTCGCCCACCTTCAGCTTGCCGAGCGGCAGCGCGTACTGCTGGAACACCGCGCTGACCGTCTCCAGATAGAACTCGGCCGTCAGGTCCGTGGTAGCGAAATACTCGCGATAGAACACGCGGACCGCGTCGGCTTTCGCGGGGTCGCCCTTCGCGCGCTCGTGGCGCATCTCCTCGAACGAGGCCAGATGTCGCTCCAGATTCATCGACATGAACGCGCTCAACTGCACGAAGCCCGGATAGACGCGCCGCTGCGCGCCGGGAAAACCGCCCGGCACGGCGCTGATCAGATTGCGCTCGAACCACTCGATCGGCTTGCTGTTGGCGAGGTCGTTGACCTTGGTCGGATTCACGCGGCAGTCGATCGGCCCCGCCATCAGCGTCATGCTCGCGGGCTGCGCGGGATCGTTGTCGGCGGCCATCAGCGAGACGGCGGCGAGCGCGGCCACGGTCGGCTGGCAGATCGCGACCAGATGCGCGTCCGGCCCGATGCGGCGGATGAACGCCATCACGTGCTCGACGTATTCGTCGAAACCGAAACGCCCCGCCGACAGCGGCACGTCGCGCGGATTGTGCCAGTCGGTGATGTAGACGTCGTGATCGGCGAGCATGGTGCGCACGGTGCCGCGCAGCAGCGTCGCGAAGTGGCCCGACATCGGCGCGACCAGCAGCACGCGCGGCTGCGGCGCGGGCGTGTCCTTGCGAAAGTGCAGCAGCGAGCCGAACGGCGTGCGCTTGACGACCTCCTCCGTCACCGGCGTGCGCACGCCGTCCACCTGCACGACGTCGATGCCGAACGGCGGCCGCGCGTGCGTGAGCCCGGCCATTTCGATCTGTTCCCAGCAGGCGTCGAGATAACGCGCGTCGATGCCGGTCGCGAAGGTGGGCCACGCGGTGGGCCACGCGGTGGGCCACGCAGCGGACCACTCAGCGAGCGCCGCGCGCGCGAACGAGGCGGCGGCGCGCCACGGGCGCGTGAAATCCGCGAACGCCTGATAGGCCGGATAGGCAAGCAGGTTCATGGGCGCAAGCTCCTGATCGGGGATGAGCGGCAATGGGCGCAAGAGAGGCAATAGCTATGCCACTCGCGGTTCGGCAGGCTCGTGCGCGCTCATTGGCACGGTGCTTGCAATTTTTCGGTGACGGCTCGACGGACAAACGGCGCAAGGACGACGAACACACGGGCGAAGGATTCGCGCATGCGCGGCGCGTCACAGCGCGGCGCGGCTTCACAGCATTGTTACGTTCGTGTGATATCCGTACGACCGGCCCGTGACTGCGCGTGAGCGCACGTGAAGGCGCGCACCGCGAAGCCGTGCGCTTTCGGGCGCGGCGTCCCTTCGCGGTGCATCGCGCCCGAACGCTGTGCGCCGCGCTACAGATTGGTGTGATGCGGGTGTGATGCCCGAGGAGGCCGCATGGCTAGTCAGACAAGTCAGACGAATACGACCTTGACGATCAGCAGCCGCAATTATTCGTCGTGGTCGATGCGCGGCTGGCTGCTCGCGAAACTCGCGGGTCTCGAATTCGAAACGCTCGCCGTGCCGATCGACGACGCCGCCGCGCGCGCCGAACTGCTGCTGCTCTCGCCGTCGATTCTCGTGCCCTGCCTGCGCCACGACGGCAACGAGATCTGGGACACGCTCGCCATCTGCGAATACCTCAACGAAATCCGCCCGCAGGCGCATCTGCTGCCCGCCGACCGCAAGGCGCGCGCGCACTGCCGCTCGGTGTGCGGCGAAATGCACTCGGGCTTCGGCGCGCTGCGCTCCGCGCTGCCGATGAACCTGCGCGGCCACTTTCCGTCGTTCCGCATCTGGTCGCGCGCGCACGACGACATCGAACGCATCGTGACGATCTGGCGCGACTGTCTCCAGCGCTACGGCGGCCCCTGGCTGTTCGGCGAGATCGGCGCCGCCGACGCCATGTACGCCCCCGTCGTCACGCGTCTGCTCACCTACGACGTGCCGATCGACCCCGACATCGGCGAGTACTGCATGCGCGTGCTCAAACAACCGTATGTGGCCGAATGGATCGCCGCCGCGAAGGCGGAAACGGAGGACATCGACGAGCTCGACATGGAGTTCTGAGCGGCGCGCCTTGCCATGCTCGCGTCGGCATGGAAGTTGCATCGGGCGTTCTGGCCCGAAACGGAAGCACGCGACCGCAAGAACCGTATTTAGAACGAACCAGCAGCGGACGGAAGAACTATCTATGACGCAAGCCTTCTTCAACGAGATGTTCGAGCAAGGGCAATTCGACGTTCGGGGCGTGGCCGCCACGGCGTTCGCTCAGGTGGGCGAACCGCGCGCGCATTACCGCGAATTTTTCGCGTGGATGCGCGGCCAGAGCGAGCAGCAGATGCACAAGAAGCGCGCGGAAGCCGACACGATCTTCCGGCGCGTGGGCATCACCTTCGCCGTCTATGGCGAGAAGGACGTCACCGGCGCGGGCACCGAGCGCACGATTCCCTTCGACGTGATTCCGCGCATTTTCCAGCGCGACGAATGGAACAAGCTGGAGCGCGGCCTGCGCCAGCGCGTGAATGCGCTGAACCGCTTTATCCACGATATTTATCACGATCAGGAGATCGTCAAGCGCGGCATCGTGCCCGCCGACCAGATCCTGAACAACGCGCAATATCGCCCGGAAATGCAGGGCGTGAACGTCGCGCGCGACATCTACGCGCATATCGCGGGCATCGACATCGTGCGCGCCGACGAGGGCGAGTTCTACGTGCTCGAAGACAATCTGCGCGTGCCGTCGGGCGTCTCGTACATGCTCGAAAACCGCAAGATGATGATGCGGCTCTTTCCGGATCTGTTCGTGCGCAACCGCATCGCGCCCGTCGCGCATTATCCCGACCTGCTGCTCGACACGCTGCGCGCCGCCGCGCCCTCGGGCGCCGACAATCCCACCGTGGTCGTGCTCACGCCGGGCATGTACAACTCGGCGTATTTCGAGCACGCGTTCCTCGCGCAGCAGATGGGCTGCGAGCTGGTCGAAGGTCAGGACCTGTTCGTCGACAACGACTATCTGTACATGCGCACGACGCAGGGGCCGCAGCGCATCGACGTGATATACCGCCGCGTGGACGACGACTTTCTCGACCCGCTCGTCTTCCGTCCCGATTCCACGCTCGGCGCGGCGGGCCTGATGAACGTCTACCGCAAGGGCAACGTCACGCTGTGCAACGCGGTGGGCACGGGCGTCGCCGACGACAAGTCGATCTACCCCTACGTGCCCGACATGGTGCGCTTCTATCTGGGCGAAGAACCGCTGCTCAACAACGTGCCGACGTGGATGTGCCGCAAGCCCGACGATCTCCAGTACGTGCTCGATCATCTGGCCGATCTCGTCGTGAAGGAAACGCACGGCGCGGGCGGCTACGGCATGCTGATCGGCCCGGCGTCGACGAAAGCCGAAATCGAGGCGTTCCGCGCGGCGCTGCTCGCGAATCCCGACAAATACATCGCGCAGCCGACGCTCTCGCTCTCGACCTGCCCGACGTGGGTGGAAGCGGGCATCGCGCCGCGCCATATCGATCTGCGTCCGTTCGTGCTCTCGGGCAAGGAAGTGCGCATGGTGCCGGGCGGCCTCACGCGCGTGGCGCTGCGCGAGGGCTCGCTCGTCGTCAATTCCTCGCAGGGCGGCGGCACCAAGGACACGTGGGTGCTCGAACGCTGAGCCGCGAACTGTGCAATCGCGCAATCGCGCAACCGCACAATCGGTCAGGAAACCGGATCAAACGGTCTCATGCCGGTTGCGACGCAGCCGAGCCCGAAGCCGCAGCCGCAGCCGCAGCCGAAATCACGCGATGAACGAACCGCAATTTGTCGATGACCGGCGGGGCCAGCGCGAACGGATAGCCGTCCGGCATGCCGAGGCTGCGGTTCAGGCTGTTCAGCACGTAGGTGAGCGGAAACCAGCGCGCCATCAGGTTATCGAAGCTCGCTTCGTCGACGGGCGTCTGGTCGAGCAGCACCGGTTCGTCGCGGCGCTCGGGCAGCAGCGCGAGCCCGCAGGCGGTGGCCGTGTCGAGCGTATCGACGATATGCAGGTAATGCGCCCACGTTTCCGCCCAATCCTCCCACGGATGCACGGACGCGTAGGCGCTCACGTAGCGCTCGGCCCAATCGGGCGCGGCACCGTTGGCGTAATGCGCGGCGAGCGCATCGGCGTAATTGGCGCGCTCGTCGCCGAACAGCGTGCGAAACGGCTCGATGCGGCGCGTCTCCATCACGAGGCGGTCGAAATAGTAATGGCCGACTTCGTGGCGGAAATGGCCGAGCAGCGTGCGATACGGTTCGTGCAACGAGACGCGCGTGCGTTCGCGATGAGCGTCGTCGGCTTCGGCGATGTTCATCGTGATGAGACCGTGATCGTGGCCGGTGAGCACGCGCTGGCCGTCGCCGGTGTCTTCGAGAAACTCGAATTGCAGGCCGTGTTCGGGATCTTCCGCGCGTGTGGCGAGCGGCAGGCCGAGCGAGGTCAGCGTGGCGAGCAGACGCCGCTTGGCGGTTTCGAGCCGATACCAGTAGACGCGGTTGTCGGGCCGCGAGAGATCGGGAATCGTGCGCGTGAACTGGCAGGCACGGCAGAGCGTGTCGGGCGAATCGGCGGCGATCATGCCGTTGCAGATATTTTCGACCGCGTAGTTGTGACATTGGCGGAACAGCGCGGCCGCTTGCTCGCCCTCCGCCGCCGCGGCCTGGCGCTGGATGCGCCACAAGCCGTCGCCCGCCGCCTCGAACGCGTGCATCTCGCCGCTTTGCGGCACGTAGCCGAGCCGCGCGTCGCAGCGTTCGCAGCGCTCGTTCTCGAAAAACACCAGTTGATTGCAGTGATCGCAGTGAAAGGTTTTCATCGCCGCCGTCCCGGGGTGAGTGTGCCGCGCGAGGCGCATGCCGCGCGCGCGCAGCCTCGCGAAGCACGCGGCGTGCCGCGCGCGGCTGTCACATCGCGCACTCGTTGTCCCGGCATCATAGCCACGCGCCGCGCGCGCGCCCTGTTTCATCGTCCACGTCGATCGAGGAGTCGGATGTGTCCATCCGTGTCGCGTTAAACCATGTCACGCAGTACCGCTACGACCGGCTCGTGCATCTCGCGCCCCACATCGTGCGGCTGCGCCCGGCGCCGCACTGCCGCACGCCCATCGTCTCGTATTCGATGCGCGTGGAGCCCGCCGATCACTTCGTGAACTGGCAGCAGGACCCGTTTTCCAACTACCAGGCGCGGCTGGCCTTTCCGGAGCCGATGCGCGAGTTCCGCGTGACCATCGATCTGGTCGCGGAAATGGCCGTCTACAACCCGTTCGACTTCTTCCTCGAACCGGGCGCCGAGCACTTTCCGTTCGCCTACACGCCCGAGCTGGCCGCCGAACTCGCGCCCTATCTCGTGCGCAGCGAGCCGACGCCGCGTTTCGCCGCCTTCATCGAGTCGATCGACCGCACGCCGTCCGCCGAGACCCGCACGATCGACTTTCTGGTCGGGCTCAATCAGCGCCTGCAAAGCGAGATCGGCTATTTGATCCGCATGGAGCCGGGCGTGCAGACACCCGAGGAAACGCTGGAGAAGGGTTCGGGTTCGTGCCGCGACACCGGCTGGCTGCTGGTGCAGACGCTGCGCCAGCTCGGGCTCGCGGCGCGTTTCGTGTCGGGTTATCTGCTGCAGTTGAAGCCCGATGTGAAGGCGATCGACGGCCCGGTCGGCGCCGAATACGACTTCACCGACCTGCACGCGTGGTGCGAGGTCTATCTGCCGGGCGCGGGCTGGATCGGCTTCGATCCGACTTCGGGCCTGCTCGCGGGCGAAGGCCATATTCCGGTCGCCTGCACGCCTGAACCGGGCAGCGCCGCGCCCATTTCCGGCGCGCTCGACGACTGCGAAGTCGAATTCGAGCATTCGATGACGATCGAGCGCGTGCTGGAAACGCCGCGCGTCACCAAGCCCTACACCGACGAGCAATGGGCGGCGATGCAGGCGATGGGCGCGCAGGTGGACGCCGCGCTGACCGGCCAGGACGTGCGCCTGACGATGGGCGGCGAGCCGACCTTCGTGGCCGAGCGCGACCGCGATGCACCGGAATGGAACACCGACGCGCTCGGCCCGACCAAACGCCGCTACGCCATCGCGCTGATGGACAAACTGCGCGCGCAGTACGGCGCGCGCGGCTTTCTGCACATCGGCCAGGGCAAGTGGTATCCGGGCGAGCAGTTGCCGCGGTGGGCGCTCTCGCTGTTCTGGCGCGCCGACGGCCAGCCGTGCTGGCACGATCCGTCCTTGTTCGCCGACGAGCGCACGCCCACGCATCACACGGCCGCCGACGCGCAGCGCTTCATCGCGCATCTCGCGGGCAAGCTGGGCGTCGAGCCGAAATACGTGCAGCCCGGCTACGAGGACACCTGGTATTACCTGTGGCGCGAGCGCCGCCTGCCCGTGAACGTCGATCCGTTCGAATCGCGTCTCGACGACGAACTCGAACGCCTGCGCCTGCGCCGCGTCTTCGACGCGGGGCTCGACGCCGTGACCGGCTACGTGCTGCCGCTGGTGCGCGAGCGCGCGTCGTCCGCGCTGCCGGCGCTGCAGTCGCCGCGCTGGGTCAGCGGCCCGTGGTTCTTCCGCGACGAGCGCATGTATCTGATGCCGGGCGACTCGCCGATGGGCTATCGCCTGCCGCTCGACTCGCTGCCGTGGGTGGCGGCGGCCGACTATCCGTGGCAGCACACGCACGATCCGTTCGCGCCCGCCGAGCCGCTGCGCAGCGCCGCCGAATTGCGCATGCAGTATCGCGAAGGTTTTGAGCTGGGCGCGCAGGCATATGGCGATGCAGGCGGCGCGGTGGGTGCTGATGCTTGCGCTGACGGCAGTGGCGATGATGAAAGCCCGCGCGGCCTCGCCGACGACCGGGCCGCCCACGCCAACTTCACCGATCGCTACCCGCAACGCGGCGAATCCGCCGCCTGGATCCGCCGCACGGCGCTGTGCGTCGAAGCCCGCGACCCGGCGCGCGCCGCCGGTCCGAAAGCCGAAGCCGACGCGTTCGGCAGCGGACAAGGCCAGTTGCACGTCTTCATGCCGCCGCTCACCGAACTCGACGACTATCTCGACCTGCTCGCCGCCGTCGAAGCCACCGCCGGCGACCTCGCGTTGCCCGTCGTGGTCGAAGGCTATCCGCCGCCGCGCGACGCGCGCCTGAAAATGCTCCAGGTCACGCCCGACCCCGGCGTGATCGAGGTGAACATCCACCCGTCGTCGAACTGGGAAGAACTGGTCGAGCGCACCGAATTCCTCTACCGCGCCGCGCACGAAACCGCGCTCTCGTCCGAGAAGTTCATGCTCGACGGCCGCCACACCGGCACCGGCGGCGGCAATCACCTCGTGCTCGGCGGCGCCACGCCCGCCGACAGCCCGTTCCTGCGCCGTCCCGACCTGCTCGCGAGCCTGATCGCGTACTGGCACAACCATCCGTCGCTGTCGTATCTGTTTTCGGGCCTCTTTATCGGGCCGACGAGCCAGGCGCCGCGCGTCGACGAAGCGCGCAACGACCAGGTCTACGAGCTCGAAATCGCCTTCGCGGAGATCCAGCGGCAAGTCGATCTGCTGCGCGGTTTCGGGGACGCCAGCATGAATGGCGGAAGCGGCGCGCCCGTGCCGCCCTGGCTGATCGATCGCGCGCTGCGCAACATCCTGATCGACGTGACCGGCAACACGCACCGCGCCGAGTTCTGCATCGACAAGCTCTATTCGCCCGACGGCCCCACCGGCCGCCTTGGCCTGCTGGAACTGCGCGGTTTCGAAATGCCGCCGCACGCGCGCATGAGCCTCGCGCAGCAACTGCTGCTGCGCGCGCTGGTGGCGCGCTTCTGGCGCACGCCGTACACGCAGCGCCTGACGCGCTGGGGCACCGAGCTGCACGACCGCTTCATGCTCTCGACTTTCGTGCAGATGGATTTCGACGACGTGCTGGCCGAGCTGCGCGACGCGGGCTTCGCGCTCGACGCCGGCTGGTTCGCGCCGCACTTCGAATTCCGCTTCCCGGTGGTGGGCGAATTGCAGACGAGCGGCATCGCGCTCACGCTGCGCAACGCGCTCGAACCGTGGCACGTAATGGGCGAGGAAGGCGCGCCGGGTGGCACGGTGCGTTACGTGGATTCGTCGGTGGAACGTCTGGAAGTGCGCGTGCTGGGCCTGAACGAAAGCCGCCATCTCGTGACCGTCAATGGCCACGCGCTGCCGCTCCAGCCGACCGGACGCGTCAGCGAAAGCGTGGCGGGCGTGCGCTTTCGCGCGTGGCGCCAGGCGGCGTCGCTGCATCCGACCATCGGCGTGCATGCGCCGCTCACGATCGATATCGTCGATACGTGGAGCGGCCGCGCCATCGGCGGATGCCAGTATCATGTTGCGCATCCGGGCGGTCGCAATTATCAGACGTTTCCGGTCAACGCGTACGAGGCGGAGAGCCGGCGGCGCGCGCGCTTCTTCACGACCGGGCACACGCCCGGGCCGTTCGAGGCCGCGCCGCCCTCGCGCAGCCTTGAGTTTCCGTTTACGCTGGATCTGCGGCGTGGCTGATTTCTGCCGATAACACGGTTGACTGACACGCCAACCCAAGCCCCAACCGAAGACGCGCCCCGCTTGCCGGGGCGCGTCGCCATTCGCGCCCAGGCGCAGCAGCGACGATCTTGCCGACTCAATCCACCCTGCCGTTCGATTCCGCCGCCGACGAAGCCCTCGCGCTAGCGCCGCTGCGCTCGCTTCCCGTGCGCGAGGGCCACTGGGACGAACTGCGCGCGCCGGACGGCGCCTTGCGCGAACCGTGGCGCCAGTTTTTCGCGCTGCTCGGCAAGGCGGGCGCGGCGGGGCTCGACGGCGCGGCGGCCTCGGTCGCGCGCCAGGTGCGCGAAAACGACATCACCTATAACGTCTACGCCGATCGCGGCGGCCCGCGTCCGTGGTCGCTCGACCTGCTGCCGCTGTTGATCGACGAAGACGAATGGGCGCTGATCGAGCGCGGCGTGGCGCAGCGCGCGCGGCTGCTCAACGAGATCGTCGCCGATATCTACGGGCCGCAGACGCTGCTCGCACGCGGCCTGCTGCCGGGCGCGCTGGTGTTCGGCCACCCCGGCTATCTGCGCGCAGTGAAAGGCTACACGCCGCCGGATCGGCAGTATCTGCAGATCGTCGCGCTCGACCTCGCGCGCGCGCCCGACGGCCAGTGGACCGTGGTCTCGCATCGCACCGAGGCGCCGTCCGGGCTCGGCTATCTGCTCGAAAACCGCCTGATCGTGTCCAGCCTGTTCGCCGAGCCGTTTCGCGCGATGCGCGTGCACCGGCTCGCGCCCTCGTATTCGCAACTGATCGCCACGCTCGCGGACGCCGCGCGCGCGATCATGCGCGCCGACGAGCACAGCGCGCGCGGCGGCTCGCCGCATATCGTGCTGCTGACGCCTGGGCCGTTCAGCGAGACCTATTTCGAGCATGTGTTTCTCGCGCGCTATCTCGGCCTCACGCTGGTCGAGGGCAAGGACCTCACGGTGCGCGACGACATGCTCTACCTGAAGACGCTCGGCGGCCTGGAGCGCGTGCATGCCGTGCTGCGCCGTCTCGACGATACGTTCTGCGACCCGGTCGAACTGCGCGCCGACTCGACCATCGGCGTGCCCGGACTGCTCCAGGTGATGCGCGCGGGCAACGTGATGGTCTCGAACGTGCCGGGCGCCGGCTTCGTGGAGTCGCCCGCGCTGCACGGCTTCATGCCCGGCATCGCGCAGGCGCTGCTCGGCGAGCCGCTCGTGCTGCCCGGCGTGCCGACGTGGTGGTGCGGCGAGGACGCGGCGTGGCGCGACGCGCTCACGCAATTGCCCGAAGCGCTACTGGTGCCGACCTGGCCCGGCGGCGCGCACGCCAGGGACAGCAAGCGCGCCACGCCGCCGGGCCTCGCGGCAGGCCCGCAATTGCTCGCCGACTGGCGCGCGCGCATCGAGCAACTGCCCGACGCCTTCACGGTCCAGCAGCCGTTGAACTACAGCTACACGCCGCGCTACGACAACGCCGCCGACCAGGACCGCGCCGACGCCTCCGGCGGCGCGCCCATGCTTGGCGCGCGGCCCGCGGTGCTGCGCGTCTACGCCATCGCCGACCAGACATGCGGCTGGCGCGTGCTGCCGGGCGGCTTCACGCGCCTCGCGGCCGAACATCAGGAATCCGTATCGATGCAGGTGGGCGGCAGCAGCGTCGATACCTGGGTGCTGTCGAGCCAGCCCGGCACGGCGTTTTCGCTGCTGCCGACTCCGATGAAGCCCTCCGATCTGCGCCGCGAGCATCGCCGCGTGTCGAGCCGCGCCGCCGAAAACCTCTTCTGGGCAGGCCGATACGGCGAGCGCGCCGAAAACGCCGTGCGCCTGTGCCGCCTGATTCTCGGCTCGCTCGAAGGCAGCGACGCCGAGGAACTGTTCGGCACCTTCACCGAACTGGCCGCCGCGAGCGGCCTGGTGACGGGCGCGGGCGCGACGACTCCGGCGAACACCGAGGAACCCCTCGCCGGTCGCCGCCGCGGCCTCGACGGCTTCGAGCGCGAGCTGGTCGCCAATCTGCACGAAAGCGCGCGCGCCCCCAGCATCGGCCAGATGCTCGCGAGCCAGGCCTACGCGTGCGGCGAAATACGCGGGCGTCTGTCGAGCGATCACTGGCGCACCGTGCTCGCCGCGCGCAACGACTTCCGCGACGCGCTGCAGGCGCTCTCGCTCGCCCCCGCGCCCGCGCGCCAGGGCGTGCTGCTCGAATTCCGCCAGCCCACGCCGTACGACCGCATGGCGCTGATCCGCGCGCTCGACGCGCTCGCCACGCAACTGAGCGCGATCAGCGGCTGCCAGGGCGACCGCATGACGCGCGACGAGGCCTGGCGTCTGCTGTTCGCGGGCCGCCATATCGAGCGCGTGGCGGCGATGGCGGGCGTGCTGCGCATCGCGGCGCACGAACGCACGCTCGCCACGCCCGCCGGTTTCGACGTGCTGCTGCAACTGTTCGACAGCACGCTGACCTATCGCACGCTGTATCCGGGACGACTCGAAGTGCCCGCGCTGCTCGACCTGATCGTCACCGATCCGACCAATCCGCGCGGCCTCTACGGCGTGTACGACCGCCTGCGCACGCGTCTCGACGAAATCGCCCAGGCGGCGGGCGGCCCGCGCCGCGAGCCGTTCGCCGCGCAGCTCGCGCCCGTCGACGCGCTGCCCGATCTCGAAGCGATTTGCGACCCCGGCGAGGACGGCCGCTATCCCGCGCTCACCGCGCTGTGCGACGCGCTCGCCGCACGCATGGCGGCCGCCTCGAACGAAATCAGCGCGCGCTGGTTCAGCCACGCGATGCCGCTCGCCGCGCAGGTGTGGTCATGAGCGGCACGCGCCTGTCCGTCACGCATCGCACGACCTATCGCTATTCGACGCTGGTCGAAACGGCGCAGCATCTCGCGACCATCCGTCCGCTCGAACTGCCGTGGCAGCGCGTGCTCGAACACCGCGAGCGCATCGAGCCCGCGCCCTCGTATCAGACGAGCCGACGCGACGCATTCGGCAACGACGTGCTGTATTTTTCGTTCGACGCCCCGCACGACTATCTGCAGATGACGATGGAAACGAGCGTGCTGCTCGCGCCGCGCTACGACGCGCTCGACGCCGACGCCACGCCCGCGTGGGAAGACGTGGCGAACGCGCTGCGCTACACGGCGGGCGGCGCGTTTCATGCGGAGTCGGAGTTTTGCTGTGCGTCGCCGAATATCGCGCTTTCGCCCGCGTTACGCGCGTATGCGCTGGAGAGTTTCACGCCGGGCGCGCCGGTGCTGGCGGCGGCCATCGACCTGATGCACCGCATGCATCGCGATTTCGACTATCGTCCGGCGGCGACGGCCTTCGACACACCGGCCGCGCGCGCCTTCGAACTGCGTCACGGCGTGTGTCAGGATTTCGCGCAGGTGATGATCGGCGGGCTGCGCTCGCTGGGTCTCGCGGCGCGCTATGTGAGCGGTTATCTGCGCAACGATCCGCCCGAGGGCGCGACGCCGATGATCGGCGCGGATGCCTCGCATGCGTGGGTGTCGCTGCACGTGCCGCAAGCGGGCTGGATCGATCTCGATCCGACCAACGACGTGCTCGCCGATCAGGGCCACGTGACGCTCGCGGTCGGACGCGATTACAGCGACGTGTCGCTGCTGCGCGGGGTCATTCTGGGCGGCGGCGCGCATCGCGTCGACGTGGCCGTCGACGTGCGGGCCGATCCGGTCGGCGTATAAGCGCGGTCGGCGTAATCAGCTCAAGCAGCACGAAAACGGAGGCTTAGCTGCCGGCCAGCGTGCCCGTAGCCATCGACGCCACGAGCTTCGGCTGCGGCTGGCACTCGCACTGGCAGAGGTCGTTTTCGAGCGCGACCACCTTGCCCATCACGGTCATCGTGTGCGGACCGCCATCGGAGACGATCACACCCTGCTTCGAGCAGGTCTGGCACATCACCGGCGCGCCGATATAGGCGAGCGGACGTCCGTGATACGACGATCCTTCGATACCGTCCATCACGACGCCGTTGTGGTCGGTCTTGTCGTCTTTGAGGATGAATTTACGGGTCATCTCCAGGGCCTCGGGAATGGGGTTCCGGCGTTGCGCCGATGGGACGGGAAATATACCAGCGTTTTCCTTTCGCTTCCTTTCCGGGCGCCGCGCTCGGGCGCAATGTGGACGCAATACGGACGCAATAGATTGGAACGCGTGCGCGAAACCGCTCGTGGCGCGCATGGCGGGCCTGGAGAAACAGGTCCGAGTGACGAGCGCCACGCGTGCGTGAGATGCGGGATTTCGAAGGAAAACGCCCATTACAAACCTTCCTCGCAGGTAAGACATAACAAGGAAAATCGCGAGAAATTTCATTCACGCGGACTGCAATGCCGCGCTTCACATCAACAGAAAACCTTTTCCGGACGACAAAGCCCGGCCAATGCATCCGCTCGCGCGACCTCGCGATTCGCGCCGAAACCCCTTGATTGACAGGCTTTCCAGTCGATCAACACGCACTGGAAAAGCACCGCTTCACGCAACGTCCAAAGACCTTTCGCGCACAACTTTCCAGCACCGCAACACGCCAAATCCGAAATCATTACCGTGAAAGGCCGCTTTCAGCGACTTTTCACGCGTCAGTCTCGTCGCGAAAAACGCTCGCCTCGCGCTTCGTTCCACCCGCATTCGCGCGCCCGCGCCGCCTCGCGCAACGCCAGATCCGACAAGGCTTGCATCGAACACTACACCGTCTCGCGCCCGCCCTCGTCCAGCCGATTTCAACCCGCGTTTTTCGCGCTCGCCCGCGCCCGTTTTCCTTCCGCTTCTTGCGCATTTGTATACGACCGGAAGGACTCGTAAGGCTTGAATCAAAGGCCCCATTGATTATTGCTTCACGCAACAGACGTAGACGCGAAGATGCTATCGCCGCTCGTCGACTACTTCCCCTATCGGCGTAACGCGGGGGCGCGCACCCCTCTACGTGCGCCCCCTCCTTTTTGTGTCAATCCGCCCAGGAGGCCCATCATGACCAGCCCTATCGGCTCCAGCAGCGTCGGCCACTCGTCGCCCTTGACGACGTTCGACCCTAACCGCAACAAGAACTCCGGCAGCGCAGGCTCCGCCGGCAACCATTCCGCCCAACCGGAAACCGTGCATCCCGGCACGCCGGTCGGTCCGCTCGGCCACAACATCAATACCACCGCATGACGAATTCGCTGTCGCAAGAGGCGCCGCTGAAGGCAAAGCGCGCACATCACCTGTCGCGTGCGGCATTGCATGGGCTGCGCGCCGCTGCGGTGATTGCACTCGCCTGCCTCACCCTGCCGCTCGAAGGTTGTGCGGTAGCGGCATTACCTTGCCGGCTCGTCTCGGCGACGGTGAAGATCGTGCCGGTGGTTGGGCATCCCGCAGCCGTGCCGTTCGACGCGTGCGCGGCGGCTATTGACTGATCGAGGTCCACTCGATGAAACGGGCGTCTCTGACTGCTTTCCTGACCTGCGCTGCCGCTGCAGCGCTTGCCGGCACGCTGGCCGCACCGGCGAGCGCCGACACGAGCTTCGAAGGGCGCATCACGCCGCTTCCGACGCCCGTCGTCAGCGCACCTGTCGTTGCGCCTGCCAGCGCGCCTGCCATCGTGCAGGCGAACGCCGCATCCGCGCCTGCGCCCGCGCCGCAAAAGACGGCCAGCGCACAGGCGCCGCGCAACAAGGTCAAGAAGCGTCGTCCGACGCCCGTCACCGCGGCGGCGCGTTCACGCGCCGTCGCCCTGGACGACACGCCGTTCTCGTTTCGCGGCATTGCGCTCGGCGTCACGCTGACTGAATTGCGCGAGGCCAACACGGTCCGCGCCACGCCGCACGAAAGCGCGCTGGTTTGCGAAACCGACGTGGCCGGCGGCGACATCGGCATGCCGTTCAAGAGCTATGCGAGCCTGACGATCGCGTGCCGCTGGGCGCATCGCACGCCGCAAGGCTGGACGCCTTCGCATGCCGTCGTGGATGGCGTGCCGGCGAGCGATCACGTGCTGCGTTTCGCGCACGAATCCGCGGGCGAGCCGCTACGTCTCTATGAAATGTCGTTTGTCGTCGATGCCGCGACCGCATTCGACCTGCGCGATCTGCTGGCCTCGCGTTACGGCGCGCCGCGCATGGCCGGCGATCCGTCGCTGCCACTGCTCGAATGGGACAACGCGTCGAGCACGATCACGATCTGTCTGATGCCGAACGGCGGTCACGCCACCCTGACTTACCTGCTTAAACCCGCGAGTCCGCGCGCGAAGGGCATCGAACGCGCGCTCAAGATCAGCCAGTTCGACGAAGGCTGATCGCCACGCACGCCCACTGACCCGACGACGCCTTCACGCGAGCGCTTCTTACTTATGCTTTCCAATCAATCGCACTCCTTACCTTCCTGCAAGCACTTCGCGCGCCTTTCTTTTGCGCTGCCGCGTGTGCTGCTGTGCGCATCGGCATTCGCTGCGTTCTCGGGGTGCGCGACCTCGCCCGAATCGATCGTCAACACGCCGATGACGCCGCCGCTCGCCGAACCGCCGCTGAACGTCAACACGGGCGGCTCGATCTATCAGCAAGGCACCGCCATCGCGCTGTATGAAACGCCGCGCGCGCAGCGTATCGGCGACGTGCTCACGATCCGCCTCTCCGAAACTTACAACGGCGCCGACACCGCGGCCGCTTCCGCGAAACGCGACAGCACCATCACCGCCACCGCCGCCGATCAATCGACGGGCGCGGCAGCACGTCTCGCGCGCCTGTTCAATATCGGCTCGGCGTCGACGACGTTCAACGGCACGGGCAGCCACACGCTGTCGAGCGACATGACGGGCACGCTGGCCGTGACGGTCATCAGCAAGACGCCGACGGGCAATCTCGTGGTGTCGGGCGAAAAGATCATTGCGATGAGCGGCGAGCATCAGCGTCTGCGTCTCTCGGGCATCGTCAATCCGAACGACGTGGAGTCGGACAACTACGTCGATTCGAGCAAGATCGCCAACGCGCGTATCGAACAGGTGGGCCATGGCATGCTCAACGACGCGACCACGGTCGGCTGGCTGCAGCGCATGTTCCTGAGCGTGCTCACGTTCTGATGCTGCGTTGATGCTGCATTCCGATGCTTGCCTGAAGCATCGGGCAAGCAAAAACGGCGCGCCTCGATGGCGCGCCGTTTTTATTTCATCGCGAAAGTTCAGTCAGGCCGACATCGCTCGCCGACTGAACTGAACTGAACCGCGCCGCTCACTCTTCCTGCGCGGCGTCGGGCATGTCACCCGCGTATACGCTGTAGCGCTCGGCGAAACCGACTTCGCCGTCCGGCACGAACACGTAGCCGTGTCCCCAGACCGTCTGCAGATAACGCGGCTCGGACGGATCGGTTTCGATCAGCCGGCGCAAACGCCAGATCGCCACGTCGAGACTGCGATTGCGATAACGCCCCGCTTCGCCGTAGACGATTTCGATGATGCGTTCGCGCGACAGAATCGTCATCGCGTGATTGACGAACAGCTTCAGGAACGCGAATTCGCTCGACCGCAGCGGAATGCGTTCTTCGTCGCGATACAGCTCGCGCGAGCGGAAATCGAGTTCGTACGGGCCGAAGCGGAACGAGGCGCGACTTTCCGGCGCACCCGTCGAGTTCGACACGCTGCGGCGGCGCATGACCGTACGGATACGCGCGGCCAGCTCGCCTGGATCGAAGGGCTTGCCCACGTAATCGTCGGCGCCGAATTCGAGGCCGAGCACGCGGTCGATCACCTCGTTGCGCGCGGTGAGCAGGATCACAGGCAGGTCGTCGCCGCTTTCGCGCAGCGCGCGCAAGGCGCTGATGCCATCCAGCTCCGGCATCATGATGTCGAGCACCACGACCTGCGGCCGCTCGGTGCGCAACTGCTGCTGCAAGGCGCGCGCGGACGGCAGCTTCGTCACGGTGAAGCCGCGCATTTGCAGATATTCGGCGGTAACGTCGCGCACGACGGGATCGTCGTCGACGAGAAAAATATTATTTGCCATGCACAAATCGTAAGGGACGCAAACGGACCGGCATAGGCCCGCCGCCTTTCCATTCCTTTCCTGAATATGCGGCGTGAAAGACTACAGGCCGCGCGAAGCGGACTCGAACGTCGAACCCAGTTGCGTCTGATCCACCACCATGCTGTCCAGCAGGCCCTTGAGCTTCACCGCCGCGCTAGAAAAGCGGTCGGTGCCGAGCCCGCGCACTTCGTAACGCGCTGTCACCGCAATATGGTTATGCAAGAAGATCGTCAGATTGATGGTGGACAGATACGCGCGGCTGTCGTCGCTGAACGTCGGCTTGCCGTATTCGATCGACGCGTTGTAAACCAGCCGCCCCTCGCAGGTAACCGGCTCGGTACCGGGGCTGTAGACGTCCGAAGTCACGCCGCGCTGCGCCAGCACGAGTTGCAGCGACGGCACGAAATCGGCCGACGTCACCATCGGATTGTTCTCGATGCAGATCGACGCGATATTCACCGGCCGCCCGGTCACGAATCTCGGCGACGAGTAATTCGCCGCGACCGCATAACCCGCCTGGATCACGGAGCCCGTTGCATCGGCGGCGGTGATCAGCGTCCAGGCGCAGCCATTGAGCGCGAGCGCAGCGCCGAGCGCGGCGGCAAGGCGGGCCGCGCGGCGGACGTTGGAGCGAAAAGGATGGGGCATGGGAACGATGACATGACGCGTCGATGGGCTGCGCGCGCGATGCGAAGGGATGCAGGCGGCAGGGCTCGTCATGCATCATCAAGGTAAAGCGCACCACACGATGGGCGGGACATCGGCCATTGTTGACAAGCGCTTTCCAGTTCTTCGCAAATCTCACGCGAAGTAAGGACCGGAAAGCATGCTGCACGGGTTCAGGCCGTCGAAACACCCGCACAACTTACCGCACGCGTAATGGATGAAATGTTTCGTAAGCGGTGGACGCAATCGACCCGTTGAGCGCCGCTTTGCGCCAGAGGCGCTGAGCTATTGTTCTCATCGCGGCGCCTCGCGCCGTGGCGACGCCGGACTAGCCGCCCGTCGTCCCCCGCTATTTCATACAACATCGTGCCTGCCATGAATCGAGAACAGAAAATCCGTCGCGCTCACTCCCTTCGCCGCGGCCTGAACGTCGCTGCGCTCGCGCTCTTCGCGTCGCTCGCCGGTTCGCCGTTCGCTCAGGCGGCGAGCTTTCACTGCCCGCACAACGCCTCGGCATCCGAGCGCCTCGTGTGCAACGATCCGACGCTGTCCGCGCTCGACGACAAACTCGCCGCGCTCTATCACAGCGCGCTCGACGCGACGCCCGACACGACGGCGCTCGAAGCCGACCGCGTGAGCCAGTGGCAATGGCGCCAGCACAACTGCAAGGACAAGGCTTGCGTGACGGACTGGTATAACCGCCGCATCGCCGAACTTCAGGGCGATCTGCAACACGGCAAGCAAGCCAGCGTGCAACGCGTGAAGGACGGCGTGGTCGATCAGCACCTCGCGCCTTCCGCACAGGACGCCGTGCTGGAAATGAAGGGCATCGACGCTGCGCCGAAGGGCCAGAGCGACAAGCCGGCCCCGACGGCCGACGGCTCGAAGGCCGCGCCGAAGACGGGCGCGAAGCTCGCCGGCGCGCACACCGACGCCTCGCTGCATCTGGAAAAAATGCCGAGCGGCGTTGCTGCCGACGCGCGCCAGAAGCATCTCGCCGATGCACATACGCACGCCATCCCGGCTGACGAAGTCGCGCCGGCGAAGTCGGCCAAGCCGGCCGCCACGGCGGAAACCTCGGCCAAGGCCGCCAGCATGGCGGGTTCGGGCACGGCCTTCGCGAAGGCCGCGGGCATTGCCTCGCTCGACGCACCGTCTGCCGCGAAGCCGGCCGCTGCTGCTGCGCATTCGTCGGAAGAAAAATCCGCTGCCGCGACCGATTCGACGCAAGCCGCTCAAGCGCCGGTGCAGGAAAGCGCACTCGCCGCGAAGTAAGACAGGGCGCTCGCGGCGAATGGGATACGCAAGCCCGCGCCGCGAAAACCCACCCCAGGTAAGCCCGAGTAAGAAATAGAAAGAACGCCGCTATTCTGTAAGCCGTCGATAAGCATTAAAATTTCACGATGAGTCCACACGTTCTCATCGTCGACGACGATCCGGTCGTGCGCGATCTTCTCTCCCGCTTCCTGCGGGCCAACGGCTTCGAAGCCTCGGTCCTGCACGATGGCACGCATCTCGGTCAGCGTCTCGAACGCGAGCGGCCTGCTGTCGTCGTGCTGGACGTCATGATGCCCGGCACCGACGGCCTGCGCGCCCTCGCCGCCCTGCGTGCGAAAGGCGACGACATTCCGGTGATCTTCGCGTCCGCACGCGGCGCGGTCGCCGACCGCATCGCGGGCCTCACGCTCGGTGCGGACGATTACGTCGCCAAGCCGTTCGATCCGCAGGAACTGTTGCTGCGCATCCAGACCGTGCTGCGCCGTCGCGGCGCGGTACCCGCGGGTGCGCCGGAAGCACGCGAACGCTGCCGCTTTGGCCCCTTCGAGCTCGATTTCGAGACGCGCACGCTGTTGCGCGACGGCGAGCGCGTGGCGCTGCGCGACGGCGAATTCGCCTTGCTGAAGGTCTTCACGCGACACCCTTACCGCGTGCTCTCGCGCGTGCTCATTCACGATCTGCTGCATGCCGACGGCCTCGAATTCCACGAGCGCAGTCTCGACGTGCCGATCTGGCGCCTGCGCCGCGTGATCGAAGACGATCCCTCGCAACCGCGTTTCGTGCAAACGGTACGCGGCAAGGGCTATGTGTTCGTGCCGCTGCGCGAAGGCGAAACCGCTGACACCGACGCCCACGACGCCGAGGATGCCCAGGATCCCGACGGCGGCGCATGATCGCGTGAATGCATGAACAATCCGTTGAATACGCTGTTCGGGCGCATGGCGCTGATGTCGGCGCTCGTGCTGTTCGCGATTCAGGCGTGCTGGTTCGTCGTGTTCGCGCCGCAGCCGCGCCGCCATGAAGTCGAGGGCTTCGAGCGCGGCCTGCTGCTGATGCTGCACGCCGCCACCGGCGCGGCGCCCAACGAGCTCGAACTCGCACCCGCGTTGCGCGTGCATCTCGTGCCCACCTGGAACATGCCCGCCGACGTGAAGCTCGAGGTGCCGAAGCGCGAACCGCTCGCGGACCTGCGCCGGCAACTGCTGCGCGACCTGCCCGCCGGCACCGAAATTCTCGCCGACACGCGCAATCGCGCGACGCTCTGGGTGCGCTTTCCCGGCCATCCCACGTGGATCGTCGCGCCGATCGACCTGCCGCCGCCGCCCAATCTGGTGCCGCAATTCGCGTCGATGCTCGCGGTCTCGCTGCTGCTCGCGCTGCTCGCCGTGTGGCAGATGCAGCGCCCGCTGTCGATCGTCGCGCAGACCGCGCGCGCGTTCGGCTCGGGCAATCGTCCGCCGCCCGTCGACGAACTCGGTCCGCGCGAACTGCGCGAACTGATCGGCTCGTTCAACGGCATGATGAAACAGCTCAACGAAGCCGACGACGATCAGGCCATCATGCTCGCGGGCGTGGCGCACGATCTGAAGTCGCCGCTCACGCGCCTGAAGCTGCGCGCGAGCATGCTGGGGTCCGAGCGCGAGCGCGAACAGTTCACGCGCGAAGTCGATTCGCTCAACGACATCGTGCAGCAGTTTCTGGAATTCGCGCGGCAACGGCCGGAATCCGGTCCCGAAGTGGACGTGGATTCGCTGTTGCGCGAGCAGTTTTCATCCGATACGGCGGAGGAGGAAGACACGCTGTTCCGTCTCGATCTGCGCGCCGGTGCGGGCTTTCGCATGCCGCGCACGCTGCTCGACCGGCTAGTGTCGAATCTCGTCGACAATGCGCTCGAACACGGCGAACCGCCGGTGGAAATCGGCACGCGCCGCGAAGGGTCGAACTGGATTATCGAAGTCCGCGATCACGGTCCCGGCATTCCCGCCGAACGCGTGGCCGCGGCGCTCAAGCCGTTCGTGCGGCTGGACGAAGCGCGCGGCGGCGAAGGGCATTGCGGACTCGGTCTCGCGATCGTCACGCGTCTCGTGCGCAATCAGGGCGGACGCTGCGAAGTGTCGAACCATCCCGAAGGCGGTCTGCGCATCAAGATCGCGTTTCCAACCGCCTGAGTTTGTCGGCCCGGAAGGTGTGACGGGCGCTCGCGGGCGCCCGTTTCTTTTTATGTCTGGCGAAGCGCGCCGCTTACACCACGAGGCGGCCGCGCAGCAGATCCACCGTCGTCGAAGACAGCCCGAGACCGGCGTTGAGATAGCGGTTCAGATCGCCGAACCCTTTTTGCAGCGCATCGAACGCGCTTTGCAGATAGCTGGCCTGCACGGGCGGTGCGAGATTGTCCTCGTCGACGCCCGTCGAGCGCCACGCGTTCGTCAGCAGAAAATCCTTCACGACGATTTCCAGCGGCACGTTCGCGATCAGCAGCAGCAGCGCGCCCGCCCAACCCGCCACGTCCACGCCCTTTCCGCCCACCACGACGACCGGCCCGCCGGCCTGCGCGATCTGCTCGAGCAGCGCGCCGTACGCCATGCATTGCGTGTGACCCATGACGAATTCGCGCCAGTGCGCCTGCATGGCCGAATCGAGTTCCGGACCCGACATCCCGGCGAACGACGGCGGCGCATGCGTGCCGAGCACGTTCAGCGAAACGTAGCTCGCGGTGCTCAGCGGCGTATCCGGCAAAGCGTCGGCTTCCACCGGCGTGCGCAGATCGTAGATGCCCGCTAGCCCGATGCCTTCGAGCGTGGCCGTGTCGGCCGTATTCGCGGTCAGCACGTCGGAGCGATAGAGGATGGCGCGGCGAAAATGCGCGCCGTCGCTCGTCGAGTAGCCTGGCGCCGCGCCGCCCACGTCGCGGAAGTTCGCCACCGAATTCATTACCGGCGTGGGCGCGTCCTGCGGCCCGTCTCCGCCGGTGTAATCGCCGCCGCACGCGCTCAGCAGCGTGGTGCCGCAACCGCTCAGCGCCAGCACGCTCATCGTGCCCTTGAGCAGCCGGCGGCGCGGCGGACTGGCAGGCCCGGCCCCGCGCCGGCACGCGAAGTCGCCGGACAAGGGCGCGGGCACGCCCTTGCGCGCTTCCTTGCGCGAAGAAGAACTGGCGGAGAAACGAAGAATCATCGGTTAGCAGCTAAGGTATGAGGCTCGCGCGCGTGGGCGGGGCCAGCCTCTGCAACGGCGGGGCGTCGCATGCATTCGGAAAAACGAAGTTTACCGGCAGATGACCCCGAAAAGGTTACGACGCAAGACTCGGTAATAATTCGTAGGAAACCGCAGCGACTATAAATGCGCCGTCGCACGCATGCGGCGGCGTCATAAATCGCCATAAAAAACGGGGGTCGATCTGTTCTTTTCACCCGATTCTTTCCAGAACTTACCAATCCCTATAATCGTGAAAGCAAAATAAGAAGCGGCGCCCATTCCTGTGGCGGTTTCGCCGGAAAATGCCCGTCACGGCCCGTAATTCCTTATTAAATCCTGTAAATTCTTTCTAAATATTATTCTTGACGCTCGTTTGCGCGCTCCTATAATCGCCCGTGAATTCAGGCATTTAGGCCTGATTGTCGCGGCAGTAGTCACTGCCCAGGAGTTCTAAGTCATGTACAAAGGCAGTGTGACCGAGGAAGCGCGCGAGGTTTTGCGCGCAATCGAGCTGATCCAGCTTGGTGCTCGCATGCCGGTGCTCGAAAAGGAACTGACGCTCTCGAGAAATCGTCTGATTCGCCTTTATCGCGAACTCAAGAGCGCTTCGCCGCCCAAAGGCATGCTTCCGTTTTCGGCCGACTGGTATTTCACGTGGTTACCGAATATTCACGCTTCGCTTTTTTACAACATCTTCCTGTTCCTGAAAGACGAAGCGAAATGCAGCCGGCTCGATGCGCTCACACGCGCGTACCGCCTCTATATCGAGCACTGCGAATGCGCTGAAACCGAACGCGTGCTGAGCTTCACGCGCGCGTGGACGCTGCTGCGCTTCTTCGAGGGCGGTCTGCTCGCGCTCACGCGCTGCACGGTCTGCTCGGGCCGCTTCGTGCGCCACGCGCGCGATGCGATGAAACCGGCAACCTGCTGCATCTGCGCGCCGCCTTCGCGCGCCGGCGTCACGCGCGCAATGCTCGCCAGCCGCGAACTCGCGCAAGGCGCGGCAGATACGGCCGATTCGAGCGATACGCCGGATACGCCGACTTCGTCGAGCAAACGCAGGGGCACGTCACCGCTGAGCGAGATTTCCGAAGCGATGCGCGATACGCTCGCCGAAGTGAAACGCGCGGTCGATCCGAAGCGCAACGCGGCGGCGGGATCGTCGGGCAACGCAGCGGGCAAGCCGACCAGCCACCCCTTCCTGCCCAGGTCGATTCCCGTCTAGCGTTTGGCCCCGGCACTGCCGGCCGCATTCGCGAAACGGACCACGCAAAAGCGCGCCCCCGGCGCGTTTTGCCGCTTTACAGATCTTCTTTTTCCGTCGCCGCCAGCAACGCGCGAATATCGCTCGCGCACAGCCGGCACACTGCTTTGCCATCCTGACTAATGTGCTGCGCCTGGCGGCTCTCGCACAACTGCGCGGCCACTTCGATCGCATGCTCGTGCGCCGCCTGCCAGATTTCCCAGGCAATCTGCGCGCCGCTCTGGGCATATTCGTCGTTGGGGGCGCGTTCGAGCGCGTCGGGCTGTTGTGCATGGGCACGCACGTAATGCGCGCGGTACAGCGCCTCGAACACCATGCGCCGCGAAGGCCGCGTCACACGGGGCTCCCCGTCGGGGTTGCCGTTGTTCCGCTGCGCGAGGGCTTCGTCCACATTCGCCTCAAGGAGTGCTGTTTCATGCAAACGACATTGTGACAGGCCAAGCTGGACAAGGGGTCTCGGAATACCGCGAATTTCTTCGCGTTATTCGTGGACCGCACCAGGCGGACAACGTGGGATTATGGTTGCCGTGTAAAAAAATAGAAGGAACCGACCATGCAACTCGGGGGTACGACGTCGTTTTCCGGCGGGGGCGCCACGACGCAGAGGTTCAACGACGGCGCGGATGACGCGGCGGCCGCGCAAGCGGCTCAAGCCGCGCAGGCGACGCCCGACGTGAAGGTCTCCGCGTCGACCGGCAGCACGGACGATGCGGTCACGTCGCAGGACGACGCCGTGCGGATCTCGCCGCGCGGCTATGCCGCGGCGGCCAACGACGACAGCATCGCGGACGACGGCAACGACATCAACGTGGACGACAGCGGCGACAGCGCCACGGCGGACGCCAGCGCGGACGGCGCCGACGGCTCGGAGACCGGCATCGACAGCACGGACGGCGCACAAACCGACGGCTCCACGGACGGCAGCGGCGACACTGCGCCGAACGCGCAGCCCGTCAAATCGCTCGTCTACGGCGCGTTCGGCCTCGAACGCCCGGACCAGGCGCCCGATCCGAACCAGGCTTACAGCACCGGCCGATGGATCGCGGCGGCCATTACGGTCGGCGGCATCGTCTCGCTTTTCATCTGACGCGAGGATCCGGCGCAAGTCGCGTCACGTTTTGAGTCGCGGCTCGAATTGCGACCCGTTACGCATAAGACGAATGAAAGGCGCTGCGTCGGGTCACCCGGCTCGACTACAATCGCATTTCCACAAGAATCAACGCCCGATTCATTTGCCGGGAATGCGATGACCAGCGCCGCCCTCCACTCCACCTTCTCCATTCTCTTCGTCGACGACGACGAGATTTCGCGCGTGCACTTCGCGCGCGCCATGCATGGCCTCTATCCGGTACACGTCGCGCGCGGCGCGGAGGAAGCCATGAGCGTGCTCGCGCAGCATGGCGCGGAGATCGCGGTGCTGGTGACCGACTTCCGCATGCCCGAGCGCGACGGCGACCAGTTGCTGGAGGAAGTCGCGCAGAAATATCCGCAGATCGTGCGCATTCTGGTGACGGCGTATGCCGACAAGGACATGCTGCTGAACACGGTCAACACGGGCAATGTGTTCCGTATCCTCGAAAAGCCGCTGCGCATGGAGGCGGTGCGCGACGTGCTGCAACAGGCGGTGGCGCGTTATACCGAACGCGAAACGCGTCAGCAGCGGCTGCTGGCAATGGATGAAACACTGGCGTTTCTCGCGCATGAACTGAACACGCCGCTGGCGACCATCGCGCTGTTCGCGCGCACCATCGAAAACGATGTGTCGGGCGAATTCGACCCCGACTCGCAAACCCGCATCGCGAGCGCGGCATCGTCGATGCTCAACAACACGCAGTATTGCCTCTCGCTGATCTCGTCGTTCTGGGCCACGCTGCACAAGAACAGCGGATCGCCCTCGCTCTCGCGCGACGGCACGCGCGAAGTGAGCGCCACGCGCCTGATCGCCACGCTGCTCGACACCTATCCGTTCGCCGCCGCCCAGCGCGACTGGATCACCGTGGACGTGCAGCAGGACTTCGTCGTGCGCGCGATGCCCAATTGCGTCGCGCTCGTACTTTCCTCGCTGCTGTCGAACGCGTTGCGCGCGCTCACGAACGCCACCGAGCCCGCGCTGCATATCGAAGTGCTCAGGAACAGCGAGCATGAGATTCGCGTGCGCGACAACGGCACGGGCATCGCGCCCGACGTCAAGGCGCGTCTGCTGCAGGACCCCGTCACCACGCACGCCGAAGACGGCGGTCACGGCATGGGCATGATCTTCTGCAATCGCATCATGCGTTCGTTCGGCGGCAGCCTGCGCATCGACTCCGACTGGGGCGAGGGCACCACCGTCACGATGGGTTTCGGCAACCCGCACAAGCCCAGCGAAATCCACTGATTGCCGCGTCGCGATCGCCGTTCTCTGTATTCGCGCGGCCGAAGCGTCACTCGTCGTTCAACGCATCGCGATACCCGTTCGCCGACGCCGACGCCACGAAATAGCGCTGCAACGCATCCGCCGACCGGTTGCAGAGTGTCGTGACCTGCGCGAGCCAGTCGGCTTCCGTGGGCCACTGTCCGTCGAGCACACGCGGATAAATCTGCCGCACGTACACGTGCAGCGCCTTCGCGCCGATGTTCCCGCTGATGCCCAGCAGCAGATGCAGCGTGAAATGCGCCGCCTTCACATCGCCGGCCTGCGCGCTGTCGGCCAGTTGACCGATCAAGGTGCGGATCTGCGCGATGCCTTTGAGGAAGGTCTGATCGAGCATGTCGAGCGACGCCAGTTCTTCCAGATGCGCCTCGTCGAGCAGTTCGGTATCGATCGCAACGGACGGCGACGTGGCCGGGGTCGATGCGCGGCCGGATGCGTTATCCGCTGCACGGCTCGCTGCATGGCCCACCGCGCTGCTCGACGCAAGACGCGCACGCGCAACCGGCGTGCGCGGCGTTTCCGCGTGTTCGTGCGCACTCGCGGCGGGCGTCTGCGCGAACTGCCGCGCGAGACACGCATAGAGCGCGCCCACGCGCACCGGCTTGATCATCACTTCGTTCATGCCCGCGTCGAGACACGCGCGCAACGCTTCCATATCGGACTGGCCCGTCAACGCCACGATGGGCGCCTTCGCGTACGCGTCGTTGCGCGCGCGGATGGTCGCCGCCGTTTCCACGCCGCCCATGCCCGGCATGTTCATGTCGATCACCAGCGCGTCGATCGCGAGGCCCTGGTTGAGCCGCTCCAGCACGCCCAGCCCGTTCTCCGCTTCGAGCACGCTCGCGCCGCAGCGTTCGAGATAACTCTTCGCGACCATGCGGCTATAGGTGTCGTCGTCGGCGACGAGAATCGTCTTGCCCGCGAAGCCGTCGAAGCGCCGGTTGCGGCGGCTGCGATCGACGTTCTCCATCAGCGTTTGCAGCGCGCTGATCAGCTCGACCATGCTGATGGATTTACCGATCGTCTCGTCCATGCCCGCGCCCTGCGCCAGCACCCGCGCGACGCTATGCGGCTCCGACGTATAGCCCACGATCAGCGCATTCCAGTTCGCATGCGCGCGGTCGGCGCGAATGCGCTCGGTGGTGGTATAGCCGTCGAGGCCCGGCATGTTGATGTCCATGAGGATCAGGTCGAACGGCGCGGCGTCCTGCAGCAGCGCGAGCGCCTTTACGCCGCTCTCCGCCTCGCTCACCTGCGCGCTCACGCCGGACAGCGCCTGACTCACGCGCGCGCGCTGGCCCGCGTCGTCGTCGACGAGCAGGATGTGCTTGTGCGCGAAGAACTGCGTGGCGCGCGCGAGCACCTGCTGACGATGCGTCGCGACTTCGGCCTCCGACACCACCGGGAATTCCAGCGTGAACTGCGTGAACTTGCCGACTTCCGAACGGCAGCCGATGCTGCCGCCGAACGAGCGCATGGCGCGCTGACAATACGCGAGGCCGAGGCCCGTGCCGGCCAGGTTGCCGTGCGTGCGGAACGGCACGAACAGATGCGACATGATCTCGGGCGCGATGCCCGGCCCCGTGTCGTGCACGATGACCTTTTGCCGTTCGACGGTCAGCGTCAGCGTGGCCGACGGATTCGCCGCCATGTGATGCAACGCGTTGCGGATCAGGTTGAACAGCGTGAACAGGTAAACCGTTTCATCGACCTTGAACGTGAAGTCCTCCAGCACCACGAGCCGCACTTTGCTGCGCTCCTTGCGGTCGCTGAAACCATATTCGTCGAGCGCCTTGCGCGTGGCGGCCGCCGCGCTCGCGTAGGTGAGATTGTCGGAACGCACGGGCTTGGCGCTCACTTCGTCGAGGGTCATGGCGATGATGCGCAGACCGCGATCGATCGCGAGCTGGCCATGTTCGAGATGCTGCGAAAGCGAGCCCACGCCGCTCGACGACGACACGGCGGACGGCCGCGTTTCGGTCATCGTGGGCAGCGCTTCTTCCATGCGGTCGAGCACGTAGCGCAACTGGCTCAGCGGATTGCGCATCTCGTGCGCGATGGTGCCCGCGAGCGCGCGCAGCGCCTCGTTTTTCGCCTGCGCGGTGATGCCCTTCATGTTGCTGTGGCTGAACGTGACACCCGCGCAAATACCGAACGCGAACACCGGCAGATACACGAACAGCAGCATGTGCGAATCGACCGCGAGCAGGCGCGGATCGACGATCCACGCGCACAGAATGGCCACGCCGACGCCAATGACCAGATTCGCCGCCAGCGCGACGAACGACGGAAAAATCGCGATCAGGAAAAACACCATGCCCACTTCGGCCATGGACCACAGCATCGAATAATGGCCGCTGAGCAGATACCAGGTGAAGAAAAACGGTAGCGTGTAGGCTACCGTCGCAAAGTAATACCACGGCAGGAAACGCGCGGCGCCGGCGGGCCAGAAGCGGCGCAGCAACAGCAGCACGCACGCGATCGAACCCACCACGCGCATCGGCAGATTCTCGTTGGGCTGCGGGTCGACGAACGTCCACCAGAACCAGTACAACGGATGACCGAGCGCACCAATCACGCCAACGGCCAGCACGCTGTAATCGGACACGTGGTAGGCGTCAATCACCCGCTGCTTCAACACGCGGATGCCTCCTGCAATGGCTCTCATATTGTTCTCGATATGCGCTCAGTCAGTCTCAGAAGATGAAGCTGCTGACATTGAATGACATGCCCGCGCTGCCCACCCAGCAGAGCGCGCGGTCGCCGCGCTTGAGCGCGCCGCTTTCCTTCGCCAGCGAGATCGCCGCGGGAATGGAAGCGGATACCAGATTACCCGTGTCGGGATAGACGTGATACATCTTGTCGTCGATGCCGGCCTTCACGCCGTAACCGTGCCACGCCGCCTTCGACGAGGCATGCGTAAACACGATGTCGATGTCCTTGCGAGGCACCGCCAGTGTCGCGAACACGTCGATCAGTTCGTCCGAGTTCTTGTGCAGATCGTGACCGTACGATGTAAAACGCATGTCGCCGTTCTTGCCGATCCGTTCGGACGGGTGACAAAACCCTTCGTAGCCGGGAATGGGGATCGTGCACAAGTCGGAAACCTCGGGCTTGCCGCGAAATTCAAAACGGAAATTATCAGGCTCTTTCGCCACGACGAGGGTTGCGGTGGCGGCTTCGCCTATCGTGAACGATGGTAATGTATATTCGACCTGCGCGTGGTTCTTCAGTTCGAAGTTGGCGGGATAGAGCGGGCCGCCGTCGAGCATGTTGAATTCGGCGTTGACGATCATCGCATTGCGATACTGGCCCGCCTTGAACAGGCTGTCCGCAATCGACATGGCGCGCGTCCAGCTCATGCAGGCATCCACCACGTCGAAGCATTCCGCATTCACGAAGCCCAGCGCGCTCGCCATCATGTGGCTGTTGCCCGGCTCCAGAAAACCGCGGCCAATGCCGACGAAAATAAACAGCTCGATCTGCTCGGGCCGCAGATACGATTCCGAGAGCGCTTTGCGCGTGGCCATCGCCACATGATCGATCGGCGACTCGTGCTTGCCGCACCAGCGCCGGTTCACCAGCCCGCTGCGGTCGAGCAGCGTCTTGATGGTCCGCAGCGTTCTGTCGACATCGCCTTCGAATCCCGAGGAGTGAAAGCGAATCAGATCGACGACTTCTTCATTTGAAACGACCCGTGACGGAAGGCTCACAGCGACATTCTTGATAAGCATAGAAAATCCGTGAAAGACGTAGATGGATGAACAAGAAAGATTGCGCGCGCAATGCACGCAGATATCGCAACGCGCGATCTCCGGCCTTGCGGCCCTCGTACATTAGCGCTTCCATCGTTATTCACGAATTGCCTGTGAGGCTGGCCAGTCACTTTCGAAAGGGCGATCTATTCGGTCGCCGCCCTCGACGCTTCATCGATTCAAATACTTTCCTTTCATTACAGCCACACCGGATAACGGCAAGCCGCATTTGAAACTTGAGCAGGTGAAATGCGGATGCCGGACAGCACGCCGCCGCCCGGGTCCCGCGGCGCAAAAGCTGATGGACGAAGCGAAGACATAGTGGCGGATGTCGCGGCGCTTCCGGGCACTTCAGCACGAAGGCGCCGGGCCCGCCGTGCAATAGCCGAGCGGCGCGCGCCGGGTATCGACCAGGGGCAGCGCGGGCGCGCGCACGGGCAGCGCGATCGCACCGCACCATTCGGTATGGCTTTGCCCGGCGTGGCAGGGCATCGTGGCTTCGAGCCGTTCTTCGGCATCCATCTCGCGGCGCTCGCGCGCGACCACGGCGGGCCGCAATTGCGCGTCGAGCCATGTCGCGAACCCCAGGACGCAACCGGCCACCACCATCAGCACGATCACGCGCGGCTTGTTGGCGCGCAGCAGCGCGAGCACGCGCGCCGCTCTGGTGTTGCCCGGCCGGCCCGCCGGATTGTCCGTATTGGCTTGCTTCTGGATGGCGGCCCGCTCGCCCGCCCCTTCGATCATTCTGGTTGCCACGCTTTCTTCGTCTTGCTGGGGTGCTTGCTGGAATTGTTGTGTGCGTCGTCGGGGCGACTGGCGATACGCCGCCCCACCTGGTTATCGGCACCACCGCGCATTACGAAAGGGCCAGAATGAAATATATTTTTTACAACGCGGCTCTGGCAGATCCGTCCCGCCGGGCGAAAACCCGTGCCGCCCCGGCCGGACACCGCCGGGCATGCGGATTGCTCTCCCGCGCGAGCCGCATGCGCTCGGGATTCCCGAGACATTCACGCAATCCGCATCCTTTTTGTATGATTGCGTTTGTATCGATTTGACTTTCTCTTTATCCACGATGGGGCGGGGTTCCCACGCGCGGAATTCGCCATAAAAGCCGGTCGATATACCCGACGACCGTGCCTTCGCCCATAAAAATCGGAAAAAAATGCAAGCCGTGAACGCGATCGACCCGCTGCGCTTCAGACGCATCATTCAAAGAAACGTCGCGCTGCCACTATTGGCGGGGCTGGCGACCGCCGTCGCCTTCGTGGCGCTGATCGTCTACCTCGTTTCGACGATGAGTTGGGCCGAGCACTCGGAACGCGTGATCGGCGACGCCTACGAACTGCTGCGCATTCAGGCCGACCGCGAGTCGAGCGTGCGCGGCTTTCTGCTCAATGGCGACGAACCCTCGCTGTCGACCTACGAGGTCGGCAAGCCGCGTTTCGCCGCGCAGTTGCAGACGCTGAACGGGCTCGTCATCGACAACCCGCCGCAAATCGAGCGGCTCGCCCGCGTGCGCGCCATCGCCGCGCAATGGGACGCGTCCACGGCCGACGCCATCCGTCTGCGCCGCAACCACGACAGCGTGCTCGCCACGGTCGAAAACGAACGCGGCAACGCCAGCGCCGACGCCATCCGCCGCGAATTCAGCGACTTCCTCACCGAGGAACTGCGTCTGCGCCAGGAGCGCACCGCGGCGGCGCGCCAGCTAACCGTCGTGACGGTCGCCGTCTTTCTGGCGCTCACGCTGCTCGTCAACGGCCTGCTCGCCTGGCTCGGGCGACGCGAAATGACCTCGCTGTCCTCGACTTACGACGACGCCCTGCGCGGTCAGGCCGAGCAGTCCCAGGCGCTCGCGGAACAGGTCTGGCTGCGTTCTGGCCAGCGTCTGCTGGCCGAGAGCGGCATGGGCAAGGAAGCGCTCGCCGAAGTGGGCGGCGCGATGCTCGATTGCCTCGCCGGTTATCTGAGCGCGAGCGTCGCGACGCTCTATGTGCGCGACACCCGCGAAGGCGCGCTGCGCCGCGTGGCCACCTTCGGTTTCGGCGACGAAAGCGCGTACAACGTGCCGCTGCTGCAGGACGGGCAGACGCTCGTCGGCCAGGCCGCCGCCTCGCGCCGCGTGATCGAACTGAAAGAAGCGCCGGCCGGTTATCTGAAGGTCGAATCGGGACTCGGCTCGACCACGCCCGCCTCGCTGCTGATCGCGCCGATCGACGCCTCGGGCCGCATCAACGGCGTGGTCGAACTCGGCTTCATGCGCGCGCTGCTGCCGCGCGACAACGAGTTTCTCTCGCGCGTGAGCAGCACGATGGGCGACCTCGTGGAAGGCGCGGTGTCGCGCGAGCGCCTGCAGGAGTCGTATTCGCAGTCGCAGCAACTGAATCACGAATTGCAGGTGCAGCAGGAAGAACTGCGCGTCGCGAACGAAGGGCTCGAAGAACGCGGCCGCGCGCTGATGGATTCGCAAACGCGGCTCGAAGCGCAGCAGGTCGAACTCGAACAGACCAACGTGCAACTCGAGGAATACGCGCGCCGGCTCGAAACGCAAAAGAGCGAACTCGAACGCGCGCAGGGCGACCTCAAGCGCAACGCCGACCGCCTCGCGCAAGCGAGCCGCTACAAGTCGGAATTCCTCGCCAACATGTCGCACGAATTGCGCACGCCGCTCAACAGCTCGCTGATCCTCGCGAAGCTGCTGCAGCAAAATCGCAGCGGCAATCTGAGCGAGGAACAGGTGCGTTACGCGGCCACGATCCACGCGTCGAATACCGACCTGCTCTCGCTCATCAACGACATTCTCGATCTGTCGAAAGTCGAAGCCGGGCAGATTCAGCTCATGCTCGAAACCGTGCCGCTCGAAGGCCTGCTCGCGTCGCTGCGCGAAACCTTCACGCCGCTCGCGCGCGAAAAGCACGTGGCGCTTTCGATCGACCGTCTGCCCGGCGTCGCCGAGCAATTCACGACCGACGGCCAGCGCGTGCTGCAAATCCTGCGCAACCTGCTGTCGAACGCGCTGAAATTCACGTCGCAAGGCGAGGTCTCGCTGACGGTGTCGCCGGTCGATGCGGGCTCCGTGCGCATCGACGTGCGCGACACCGGCATCGGCATCGCCGAAGACAAGCTCGACATGATTTTCGAGGCGTTCCAGCAAGCCGATGGTTCGACGAGCCGTCAATATGGCGGCAGCGGTCTGGGCCTGTCGATCTCGCGCGAACTGGCGCGTCTGCTCGGCGGGCGCATCGCCGTGGCGAGCGAGCCCGGCGTGGGCAGCGTCTTCACGCTGTGGCTGCCGCTCGACAGCACTGCCGCCGTCGACAGCGAAGCGCAAGCCGTGCAGGCGCTGGCCAACGCGAGCGCCTCGGCGGCGCAAGCGGGCGCGCAGGCGCGCCGCGACAGCGCCGTGCTCACCACCGCGGACACCTACACCACAACCGCCCCCGCACACGCGCCTGTCCACGCACGCGCCGCCACGCCGCCGACATCGGCGCCGTCCCACGGCGAAGGCGCGCAACCGATCGACGACGACCGCGACCAGCGCACGCACGGCAGCCGCGCGATCCTCGTGATCGAAGACGACCTGCCCTTCGCGGAAATCCTGCGCGACCTCGTGCACGAACTGCAATTCGATTTCCTGCACGCCGCCGACGCGGCCACCGGCTTCGCGATGGTCAAGGATCAGGCGCCCGTGGCCGTGCTGCTCGACGTGGGCCTGCCCGACCGCTCGGGTCTTTCGGTGCTCGAATGGCTCAAGAGCGATCCGGGCACGCGCCATATTCCCGTGCACATCGTCTCGGCCACCGACCACGCCGACAAGGCGCTGCATCTGGGCGCGATCGGCTACACGCTCAAGCCCACCGCGCGCAGCACGCTCGAAGCGGCGATTCGCCGGCTGGAGTCGCGGCTCGAACAACGCGTGAAGCGCGTGCTGGTGATCGAGGACGACCACGCGATGCGCGAAAGCATTCGCGCGCTGCTGGTCGGCGACGGCGTGGAGATCGTGGCCGTGGGCACACTTGCCGACGCGCACGCGCAGATCGCGCAAGGCGCGTTCGACTGCATCGTCACCGACCTCACGCTGCCCGACGGCACCGGCTACGACCTGCTGGAAACGCTCGCGGGCGAAGCGGGCGTCGCGCCGCTGCCGGTGATCGTCTACACGGGCCGCATGCTCTCCGACGACGACGAGCAGCGCCTGCGCCGCTATTCGAAGTCGATCATCATCAAGGGCGCGCGCTCGCCCGAGCGGCTGCTCGACGAAGTGACGCTGTTCCTGCATAGCGTGGAGTCGTCGCTCGCGCCGGAACAGCAGCGCATGCTGCGCGCCGTGCGCCAGCGCGACGACACCTTCGAAGGCAAGACCATCCTGCTCGCCGAAGACGACGTGCGCAACATCTTCGCGCTCTCCCACGTGATCGAACCGCTCGGCGCGAAGCTGCTGATCGCGCGCAACGGCCGCGAGGCGCTCGACCTGCTCGACGGCAAGGACGATGTCGATCTCGTGCTGATGGACGTGATGATGCCCGAGATGGACGGCCTCGCCGCCATGCGCGCGCTGCGCGCGAATCCGCGTCTCGCGCGCCTGCCCGTGATCGCGCTCACCGCGAAGGCGATGGCCGACGACCGCATGCGCTGCCTCGAAGCGGGCGCCGACGACTACGTTTCCAAACCCATCGACGTGGACAAGCTCGTGTCGCTGTGCCGCGTCTGGTTGCGCAAATAGCCCATGACCGACACCACGACCAGCGGCGCCCGGCAGACCAGCGTATTCGACATCGAACTGCGCCTGCTGCTCGAAGCGATCTATCTGCGCTATCAGCACGATTTCCGGCACTATTCGCTGCCGTCGCTGCGGCGCCGGCTCGAACAGGCGCGCCAGGATTTCGGCGTGGCGTCGCTGAGCCAGTTGCAGGATCGCGTGCTGCGCAGCGCCGACGACTTCTCGCGCCTGTTCGGCTACATGACGATCCAGGTCAGCGATATGTTTCGCGATCCTGAGTATTTTCTGGCGCTGCGCCAGCATGTGCTGCCGGTGCTGCAAACCTATCCGTCGCTCAAGGTCTGGGTCGCGGGCTGCAGCTCGGGCGAGGAATTGTGGTCGCTGAAAATTCTGTTCGAGGAAGAAGGGCTCGCCGAGCGCACGCTGTTCTACGCCACCGACATCAGCCCCGAAGCGCTCGAACGCGCCGAAGCCGCGATCTATCCGGTGGACCGCTTCGCAGGCTTCAGCCAGAACTATCTCGCGGCGGGCGGCAAGCGCACGCTCTCCGACTACTATCACGCGGCCTACGGCAGCGCGCGTCTGTCGAGCGCGCTCAAGGAACGCGTGGTGTTCGCCGATCACAGCCTCGCGACCGACGAAGTGTTTCTCGAAGCGCATCTGGTGTCGTGCCGCAACGTGCTGATCTATTTCGATCGCCCGTTGCAGGATCGCGCCATCGGCCTGTTCGAACGCGCGCTCGTGCGGCGTGGTTTTCTCGGTCTCGGCAGCAAGGAAAATCTGCGTTTCTCGAAGCGTCACGAAGCGTTCGAGGAATTCCGCGCCGCCGAGCGCATTTACCAGAAGCGTTGAGCGGATCACCCACCATGCCAGGCTCACGCGCTAAATCCGCCCTGCTCGCCGCCGCCAGCGCGGCGCTGCGCGCCACGCGCGGCGGCAAAGCACGCTCGGGGCAAACGGCGCAGGCATCGAGCGCTGCATCGCCCCACGCATCGCCCCCCGCATCTTCCGATGCGAAATTCGACGCCGTGGTCATCGGTGCATCGGCGGGCGGCGTAGACGTGCTCGGCCAGTTGCTGCCGATGCTGCCTGCGCGTTTCGGCGCGGCCGTGCTGATCGTGCTGCATCTGCCGCCCGCCTCGCCGAGCTTTCTGGTCCAGGCGCTCGGCGTTCGCTGCGCGCTGCCCGTGAGCGAGCCCGACGCGGGCGAACCGATCCTCGGCGGGCGCGTCTATATCGCGCCGCCCGACTACCATATGCTCGTGGACAGCGACGCGAGCGTCGCGCTGTCGATCGAAGGCCCGGTGCGTTTTTCACGCCCCTCGATCGACGTGTTGATGGAATCCGCCGCCGCGGTCTACGGCGCGCGGCTGCTCGGCGTGCTGCTCTCGGGCGCGAACGACGACGGCGCGCGCGGCCTCGCCGCGATCCGCGCGGCGGGCGGCACGACCTGGGCGCAGGCGCCCGACACCGCCTACGCGCCGCAAATGCCGGAGGCGGCCATCGCCGCCGGCGCGGTCAACGAAACGCTGACACCCACCGCCCTCGGCGCGCGCCTTGCCGCGTGGCCGAGGCTGTTACCCGCTTCACCCGGATGAATCGCATGTCCCTGCCTACCGTAAATGTTCTGATCGTCGACGACATCGAGCACAATCTCACGGCGCTCGCGGCCCTGCTCGCGCGTCCCGAAGTGCATCTGCTCGTCGCCCGCTCGGGTGTGGAGGCGCTCGAACTGCTGCTCGAACACGACGTCGCGGTGGCGATTCTCGACGTCAACATGCCGGGCATGAGCGGCTTCGAACTGGCCTCGCTGATCCGCGGCAGCCCGCGCACCTCGCACGTGCCGATCATCTTCCTCACCGCCACGTCGCAGGACGCGATCCGCACGTTTCAGGGCTACGAAGCGGGCGCGGTGGACTTTCTCTACAAGCCGATCGAGCCGCGCATCGTGCAGTCGAAAGTCGGCATCTTCGTGCAGATCGAACTGCAGAAGCGCCAGCTCGCCGATCAGCTCGCGGCCACGCGCCAGATGCTCGAAGCCAACGAAATGCTGATGGCTGTGCTGAGCCACGATCTGCGCACGCCGTTGTCGGCGGTGATGAGTTCGGCGGAATATCTGATGCGGGCGTCGAGCGACGAGAAGATCGTGTCGGTGGGCAAGCGTATCGAGCATTGCGGACGGCGCATGTCGCGCATGGTCGAGCAACTGCTCAATCTGGCGCGGCTGCAAGGCGGACGGCTGCCGTTACGGCGCACCGACGTGCAGCTCGACGCGCTCTGCCAGGCCGTGATCGAAGAGTTTTCCCCGCACGCCGCAAACGGACGGCTCGCCTATGCGCCGCACGGCGATCTCGGCGGTCAGTGGGATGCGGATCTGGTGGCGCAGGCCGTGTCGAATCTCGTCAGCAATGCGCTCACGCATGGCGAGCCGGGCATGCCGGTGCACGTGCGCGTGGACGGCGCGTCGCCGCATGAAGTGCTCGTGAGCGTGCACAATCGCGGCGCGATTCCCGCCGACGTCGTGCCGCTGCTGTTCTGCGCGTTCAGCACGGCGACGCGCGCGGGGCATCAGGGTTCGGGACTCGGTCTCGGGCTGCACATCGTGCGCCTGATCGCGCGCACGCATGGCGGCGACGTCAACGTGGTCTCGAACGAGCAGGACGGCACCGCGTTCACGATGCGTCTGCCGCGCGCGGCGCGTCGTCAGGTCGATCTCGACGAGAGCGAAGGCGCGCGCGCGTGAGTGAGTATGTGAGCGAGTGGATTCGCGCGGCGTGTCGCACCGCGCGAATCACACTTAAAAGCCCACCTTAGAAGCGGTGACGCAAGCCCGCCGCCACGACCACCTGATTGCTGTTCGACGACGGCGTGAGCGTATAGACCGACGCATCGAACGCCGCATTGCCGCGACCGCCGCTCACGCTCTGGAACACGCCTTCCAGATAGACATCGGTACGCGGCGTGATGACCTTGTCGATCTGCGCCACCACCTGATTCCACTTCGGACGCGCCGAACGCGAACCCGCATCGAAACGCGCCTGCGTGTACGTATAAGCCGCCGACAGGTACAGCGAAGGCGTGACCGCGTAGCGGCCGTCGATCGAGAAGTTATCGAAAATCAGCGTGTTACCCTTGAGCGCCGTGGTCGAGCCGCCTTGCCACACGCCCGTGACGTCGTCGGTGGCCGAGTGCGTCCAGCTCACGCCCACCGAGTGCGGACCGAATGCGTAGCGCGCGCCCAGCGCCCAGATCAGCTCGTCGCCGCCCGTGATCGTGGCCGAGCCATCGGTGCTGCTGACTGCGCCATCGGCGTTCGCCACGTTGCCGTCGCGATTGATCTTGAGGATTGCCGCGCCCGCCTTGAACGGCCCGTTCGCATACGACAGACCCGCGCTGTACGCCGCGTTATTGCCGAAGCTGCCCGCCGTGTTCGAGAAGCCGTACATCGCGCCGGCCGTGAAACCGCGATAGGTCTCGCTCGTGTAGCGCACCGCGTTGTTGATGCGGATGTTCTGGATCGAATCGTCGTTGTCGTACGGGTGCATCGCCAGATTGCCGCCCCAGCCCGAACCCGCCGCGCCCAGCGGCGTCACGAAAGTCAGGATGAAGTCGTACTGGCGACCCATCGTGAACGTGCCGTAACCATTGGCGCGCAAGCCCACATACGATTGACGGCCGAACAGTTTGCCGCCGTTGCTGGTCTTGCCGTTGACCGACGAGAAGCCGCCTTCCAGCATGAAGATCGCCGACATGCCGCCGCCGAGATCTTCCGCGCCGCGCAGGCCCCAGCGCGACGCACTGAGATTGCCGCTATTCATCTGCACGCCACCGCTGCCCGGCGAATTCGCGCCATTGGTGCGCTGATTGCTTACGTAGGATATCGAAGTATCCACGAGACCGTAGAGCGTGACGCTACTCTGCGCGTGGGCTGCGCCTGCGCTGAGGCCGCCGAGACAGGCGATCAGGATTTTCTTGTTCATCGTGTGCTGGTCTGTTTGCGTTCGGACGCCGCATGACACCGCCGCGCGGCGCACCGGGGAACTCGTTGTAATTGGAGATGCACGAGCGCTCGTGCATCGCGCCGATTGTCGCGGGTGTCGCGCCGCGAATTAATAGGGCCATCGCGAAAGCACCATTCCATAAAACGCAAGGAATCGAGTCGCAACAAATGTCGCGCACGGTTTTCGCTTGATTTGGAAACGAACATTTCCTATACTCCCGCCATGACATCCGAAACGTCTTCCAGAGCCCAGGCGCGCAGCCCCGGCCGCCCGCGCGAATTCGATATGGACAGCGTGCTGGACGGCGCCGTGCGGGTTTTTCGCGAGCGCGGCTATCACGCGACCTCGGTGGGCGACCTCGGCGACGCCACCGGCCTGACTGCGGGCAGCCTGTATAAAGCCTTCGGCGACAAGCGCGGCGTGTTTCTCGCGGCCTTCGAACGCTACGTGCAAACACGCAACGCCGATCTGCGTCAACAGCTGGATCGACAATCTAGCGGATTCGAAAAGATTCGCGCCGTGTTGCACTTCTATGCTGCGTCTTCGCATGGCCTCGAAGGACAGCGCGGCTGCCTCGTCATTTCCAGCGCCACGGCGCTCGCCACGCTCGACGAGGAAATGGCCACGCTCGTCGAATCCACCATTCGTCACACTGAAGCGATGCTGCGCCGTCTCCTGCAACAAGGGCAGGAAGACGGTTCGATCAGCCGCGAACTGCACGTCGCGGCCATGGCGCGCACGCTGCTCGCGCTTTTACAGGGTTTTCGTCTGCTCGGCAAATCGGGGCGTTCGGCGCACGACATGCATTCTGCCGCCGACGAAGCGCTGCGCCTGCTGACCTGAAAATTTTTTCGCCAATTAGGAAACGATTATTTCCAATATAGACGATGACGATCATCGCCATTCATTTCATTATCTCAACGGGAAACTCGCCATCATGACTACACCCTCGCCCGCCGGCGCGCCGCGCATCGTGGACCCCGGTCCCGCTTCATCGCCGGATGCCGTGCTCGTCGGCTTCGAGCATCGTTACGCGACTGTCGACGGCATTCGTCTTCACTACGTAACAGGCGGCAAGTCGGACGGCGACGTGCTGGTTCTGCTCGCCGGTTTCCCCGAAAGCTGGTACGCGTGGCGCAAGGTCATGCCGATCCTCGGCGAGCGTTATCGCATCATCGCGCCGGATCTGCCCGGTCAGGGCGATTCGGATCGCCCGCTCGACGGTTACGACACGCAGTCGCTGGCGACCGTGCTGCACGCGTTGCTCGGCAAGCTCGGCGTATCGCGCTATGACCTGGCGGCACACGACGTGGGCGCGTGGGTCGCGTATCCGTATGCCGCGCTGTTCGGCGACGAAGTGAAACGGCTCACACTGTTCGATGCGGGCATTCCCGGCATCACGCTGCCCGACGCCCTGCCGCTCGCGCCCGAGCGTGCGTGGCGCACGTGGCATTTCGCATTTCATGCGGTGGCAGACCTGCCCGAAGTGCTGATCGAAGGGAAAGAGCGCGCGTATCTCGACTGGTTCTTGCGCCGCAAAACCGCGAATCCGCAAACCTTCCTCGACACCGATCTCGACGAGTACGAACGCGTCTTCAAGAAAGATGGCGGCTTGCGCGCGGGGCTCGCCTACTATCGCGCCGCCGCCGAATCGGCGCGGCAGAACCGTGCATTGAGCGCACGCGGCAAGCTCGGCATGCCCGTGCTCGCGCTCAGCGCCGATCACGGTTCGATCGCCGATATGGCCGCGCCGCTGCGCCCGTACGCCGAATCCGTGGAAGGCGTGATGATCGCGCAATGCGGCCACTTTCTGCCCGAGGAACAGCCCGTCGCGGTCGCCGCGGAACTCATGCGCTTCTTCGCATAGCGGCGGGATCGCCGCGCGAAAGACGGCCCATAACGCCGTTACGCCGGAAAAATCCCCGCCACCGAGCCGTCGAACGTGCCGAACACCTGCATCGGCGCACCGTAACAACGTTCGAGCAGATCGGTGCGCATGACGTCGCGCGGCGGGCCGTCGGCGATAGCGCGTCCATCGGCGAGCAATACGAGGCGGTCGGCATGACGCGCCGCGAGATTGCAGTCATGCGCAATCGCGAGCGCGCCAATATTCCATTCGCGCGTGAGACGGCGCGCCGTCGCGAACAGTCGGTGCTGCTGCACGAGATCGAGCGCCGCGGTTGGCTCGTCCATCAGCAGATAACGCGGCGGCATCCAGTGGCTGTCGAGCGTCCACAACTGTGCGAGCGCACGCGCGAATTGCACGCGCGCAAATTCGCCGCCCGACAGCGTCGTGACGTTGCGCTGCGCGAGCGGCGCGACGCCCGCGAGCGCGAGCAAGTCGTAGGCGAGCACCTCGGGCGAATACGGCAGCGCCGGGCCGTCGAGATGCGGATAACGGCCGAGCTGCACCACGTCGCTGACCGGCACGGGATAGGTGTTCGGCACGCTCTGCGCGAGCACGGCGCGCAGTTGCGCGAGGCGGCGCGGCCCGATGCGGCGCACGTCCTCGCCATTGAGCGTGAGCGTCGCGCGGCTGTGCGAATCGGGGAAACCGTGCAGCGTGAAGTCGCCCGCGAGCGCCTTGAGCAAGGTGCTCTTGCCGACGCCGTTCTGCCCGAGCACCACCACGAACTCGCCCGGCGCGACCGTCAGCGAAAAATCTTCGAACAAGGGCTGACCGCCCTTGCCGCGATAGCCGATATGCAGGTTCTGAATCGAAAGCATCGCGTCCCTCACGCGCCGAACTGACGGCGGCTGCGCACGATCAGCAAGATGAAAAACGGGGCGCCGAGCAAGGCCGTCAACACGCCGAGCGGAATCTCGGCGGGCGCGACCAGCGTGCGCGCGGCGAGATCGGCGGTCACCGTGAGCAGCGCGCCGAGCAGCATCGAGCCCGGCAGCACCACGCGCTGATCGGGTCCGCATGCGAGGCGCACGCAATGCGGCGCAACGAGGCCGATGAACCCGATCTGCCCCGTCGTCGACACGAGCGCGCCCACCGCGAGCGCGCTCGCGAGCAGGATCGTGTGCTTCACGCGGCGCACGGGCACGCCGAGGTAATGCGCTTCCAGTTCTCCGAGTTGCATCGCGTTGAGCGAGCGCGTGTGCGCGGCGATCATCGCCATGCCCGCGAGCACGAAGGGCGCGATGGTCGCGAGCGTCGACCACTTCGCATCGGCGAGACTGCCGAGACTCCAGAAGGTCAGCGAACGCAGTTGCGCGTCGGTCGCGAGATAGGAGAGCGTGCCGATCACCGCGCCCGCGAGCGCGTTGGCGGCCACGCCCGCGAGCAGCAGGATCGGCAGCACAATGCGTCCGTTCGAGGTGGCGAGCCGGTACACGGCGAGCGTCACGACGAGCGCGCCCGCGAACGCGGCGCACGCCGTGAGGCGATCCGCGCCGAACAGCTCGGCCATGACGGGCGGCAGCGCAAGATGCGCGGCGAGATGCGGCATCAGCACCGCGCCGAACACGATCAGCAGCGACGCGCCGAGCGCCGCGCCGCTCGATACGCCGATCAGGCCCGGATCGGCCAGCGGGTTGCGCAGCAGCGCCTGCAACGCGCTGCCCGTCGCACCGAAACCCGCGCCGACGAGCAAGGCGAGCACGACGCGCGGCAAGCGCAGTTCGAACAGCACGAGCGCGGCGCGATCGGTCTGCGCGTTCGTCGGCACGTCGGCGCTGATAAACGCGTGCCAGAGGGCTTGCGGCGAAACGGGATACGCGCCCATGCACACGCCGCCGAGCACGGCGAGTGCGAGCAGCGCCGCGAGCGCGCCGAGCACGTAGGGCGTGCGCGAGCGCGGCGCGCTCGCGGGAAGATGCGCGCCCGCGGAGGGCGGCGCGACGCTGAGCGTCTGGAAAGTCGGCCTGGACATGACGATTCGGGTGATTCGGGTAACGCGCTACGGCTGCTTTAAGTCAGTGAAAAAACGATGGCGATCAGGCTTGCGCCAGGCTGCGGTTGAGCGCATCCACGGCGTCGGGCAAACGCGGGCCGAAGCCGAGCAGGAACAGCGCATCGAGCGCGACCACGCGCGTCGCGCGGCCTGCGGGCGTCAGCGAGAACCCTGCGGAATCGAGCAGATGACGCTTGCTGCCGGCGGCTTTCAAGGCGTCGTCGGTGGTCAGCACGATGTCGGGTTGCGCGGCGACGAGCGCTTCGGGCGTGAGCGCGCGATAGCCGGAGAAGCCCTGCATCGCGTTGCGCACGCCCGCGTAGGCGAGCATCGCGTCGGCGGCCGTGTGCTGGCCCGCGACCATCGGCTGGTTGCCCGTGGGGCTCATCAGGAACAGCACGCTCGGCGGCGTTTTTGCGTCGCGCTTCGACGTGTCCTGCGCCGCGGCGATGCGCGTCGTGGTGGCCGTCCACGCACGGTCGAAACGCGCAAGCAAGGTCTGCCCCGCGTTCTCCGCATCGAGCGCGCGCGCGACGCCGATGATCTTCTCGCGCACCGACGCCACGTCGTGGCCTTCCTCGAAGCTCACGAGCCTCACGCCCGCGCCCGCCACGCGTTGCAGCACGGAAGGCGGCCCGGCTTCCGCCGAGGCGAGAATCAGCGTGGGTTCGAGCGACAGCAGACCTTCGGCGGAGAGCGCGCGCTGATAACCCACCTTCGGCAGCGACTGCGCCTCGCGCGGATACGTGCAGGTCGTGTCGCTGCCCACCAGCGCGTCGGCGCGTCCGAGCGCGTAGACGATCTCCGCAAGCGCGCCGCCGATCACCACCACGCGTTGCGCCGTGGGCGCGGCGGCCTTCGCCACCGTGACGCCCTGGATCGCGCCCGCCGCTGCGAGCAGCAAACCGCCGGTACCGATCAGCAGACGTCGGCGTTGCAAATCGAAACGATCGTCGCTCATACTGCACCGCCTTGCTCGTTGCGCTCATTGCGCTCAATGCTTGCGAGCGCGCTCACCGCGTCGCGCCAGTCCGCGAGTTCCGGATTGCCAGGCTTGCGCGCGCCGAACAGCATGGCGACGTTCTCGCCATCGGCGTCGAACAGTTCGACCGAAGTCACGACGCCGTCGGTCGTGGGCTTGCGCACGACCCACGCCTGCGCGACGAGATTCGTGCGCAGATGCAGGCTGAAATCCGGATCGAGCACGTTGAGCCACGGCCCCATTCTGCGGATCGTCTGCACCGGTCCGCTATGAATCTGGATCATCCCGTGATTGCCGACGAACACCATGATCGGCAGGCGCGTGCGCGCGGCGCTTTCGAACAGCGCGTCGATCGCATCCGTCGCGATGGGCTCCGCGTACTGCGGATCGGCGAGACGCAGGGCCTGCACTCTCGTCACGCCGAATTTCTTCAGGATATCGAAGAATTCGTGCGTGTCCTGCATCGCGGCCCAGGCGGCGCGAAAGCCTTCCACGTCGATCTGCGCGTCGGCGCGTTGCGGCGCGCGTGCGGTCGCGCGCACGACGCTCAACCCCGCGACTTGTGGCTGCGCCGTGTGGCGCTCGATCAGCGCGTCGAACGCGGCATGATCGCTCGCGTCTCGCAGATACACCTTCGTGACTGCCACGCCCTGCGCGTCGAAAAATTGCAGACTCTTGCGCACGCCGTCGTCATAGGTCTCGCGCACCGCGAACGCCGACGCCCACTTCCCGTAGAAAATCCGCAGATCGATCGCGCGGCCCACGGTGAGCCCGACCTGACCGCTGCGCGTCATCTTTTCGAAGCGGCCGGTTTTCTCGTGCACGGCGGCTTCGTTGCGCGTCAGCACCATCACTTCGCCGAGCGTGGGCATCGCTTCGAACAGCTCGACGAAGCGATCGTCGAGACGCACGACGTGCTCGCCGACGAAAGCCGCCAGCGCTTGTGCCTCACTCACGCCGAGTTCCGCCGCGGCCTCGCGGTGACGCAGCTTGCGCGCTGTGCGCAGCTCGTTGAAGGCGTCGCGCAGCAGCGCGAGCGACGCGGGATGGGACGCGGTGGGCGTCGTCGCTTGATTCATGATCTCGGTTGCCTTGTTCGGTTATCAAAAGTCGATTTTCATCGCCACGTTGAAGTTGCGGCCCGGCGCGGTGTAGGCGTCGATCTTCGCCGCGCCGTCGCTGTCGGCCAGACCGCGCACGTCGTTCCAGACCCAGTATTTGCGGTCGAACACGTTGTTGATGCCCGCCGTCACGCTCACGTGGCGCGTGATGTTGACGCCCGCGTGCAGGTCGAGAATCGTGTACGACGGCGTCGCGAAGTACGACGACGAGGACATCTGCGACTTGCTCTTGCGCGAGTTATAGGTGAGGTCCGCGCTCGCGAACCAGCGTTCGGTGGGCGCGTATTTCACGCCGAGCACGACCGCCAGCGGCGGCACGGTGTCGAGGCCGCTGGTCACGCCGTCCTTGGTCTCGGTGCCGTGAATCCACGCGAAGCCGCCCTTCACTTCGAGCGCGTCGTTCACATACCAGTCGGCCTTGCCTTCGAGGCCCTGGATCGACGCCTTCGAGTAGTTCACGTACTGCACGGTGTACGGATTCGTCGCCGAAGTGAGGCTGCCGCCCACCACCTTGCTGTCGATGAAGTTGCTGTAGCGGCCCGCGAATGCGGCGGCGCTGTAGTTCACCTGGCCGTGGCCCACGCCGAGCTTGCCGCGCAGACCCACTTCGACGGAGTTGCTCGTTTCCGGCTTCAGGTTCGGATTTCCGACCTGCTGGTAGTAGAGCCCGTACGAACCCGCCGGGTTATAGAAGCTGTTGACCTGATACGCGGACGGCGCGCGGAATCCATGCGCGTACTGCACGTAGGGCACGAATGCGGGCGAGACCTCGTAGAGAATCGCGAGGCGCGGCGACACGGCGTTGCCCGTCGAGGTCGACGTCGGCTTGGTCGAACTCGCGGACATCGACTCGTAGGTCGCGTCCGGATGCGGCGTCATGTCGTAATAGTCGAAGCGCACGCCCGGCACGACGCTCAGCTTGTTCCAGCGGATCTCGTCCTGGACGAACGCGCCGAGCGAAGTTTGCGTGGTCTTCGGGAACGCCTCGGGATAGCCGTCCGCGTTGCTCGTCCACTCGCTGCCCGCCGAGCTTGCCGTGCTGTAGTGCGAAACGCTCGCGTCGAAGCCGTAGGTCAGCTTGTGTTGCAGCACGCCGGTGTTGAACGCGCTGTCCGCCACCACGCTGCCGCCGAGAATGTTGTCGCCGTAGTCGTTGGTGCGCGAGCGCGAGGACGTCGCGCCGCTCGCGTTCGCGCCGGAAATATCGAGCGTCTGGCGCGTGGACGCATTGCGGTAATAGAGCGAAGCGTGCAGTTGCTGGAAGTACGGATTGGTCGCGTCGCGATGGTCGTAATCGAGCTGCACGCGATTGCTGTTCACCTCGTTGCCGGTGACGTAACCGTTGGCCGTGTAGCCGCTCCACGTATACGCGCCGCCCAGTTGCGAAAGCCCGTCGCTTGAGTTCGCATTACTAAGCGTTTCCGCGGTCAATTTGAGCGTGTCGTGCGGCGTCAATTTGAAAACGAGCTTGCCGAGCGCGCTGCGGTTGTTGTACGTGAGCGGGTCCGGCGTGGATCGCGATGCGCCCAGCGTGTTGCTATCGCCCTTGTTATCGGTCTCGTGACCGTGGCGGCCCGAGAGCGCGATCATGCCCTGCACGACGTCGCCGCCGAATGCGGCCGTGGCCGTCGAGCCCCAGCTGCGGTCGGTCGAGTCGTAGCCCGCCTTCAACGAGAAGTACGTCTTCTTGTTGTAGATCGCGAGCAGATCGCTCGGGTCCTTGGTCACGAAATTGACCGCGCCGGTGAGACCGTCGCTGCCGTACAGCGCCGAGGTCGGGCCGCGCAGCACTTCGATGCGCTGATACAGATCCGTGTTCAGATAATCGCCGCGACCCGCCGAACCCGAGCCGAACGCATACGACTGCGGCAGCGGCACGCCGTCTTCGAGCAGCAGTACCTGGTTGCCTTCGAGCCCGCGAATATTGATGCCTTCATTGCCCGCGCGTCCCGTCGACCCGGTGATGCCCGCCGGACGATAGACCGAGCGGCGCACTTCCACGCCCGGCTCGTACTTGAGCGCGTCCTTGACGTCTTTCGCGTTGTTCTCGTCGATGTCGTCGCTGGTGACCACCGAGACGGTCGCCGCCGTACGGCTCGGGTCCGCCGTGCCGCCGCGCGTGGCCGTCACGGAAACGGCCTTGAGCGCCTCTTCGCGGCGCGCGCGTTGCGGATTCACGCTTTCGACGGCGTTCGCGGACCTGCTGGCATTCGTGGTCGCGCTCTGCTGCTCGGCGGGCTCGCCCGCCTGTGGATCGGCGGCGAGCGCATGGCCGGCGTGCATCGCACAGATCTCGGCGATCAGCGCCGGCAACAGGCGCCGCACCAGGCGTTGCTTCAAATGCATCGTTCTTCCCCGTAGTCAAAATCGAGGCTTTCGTTGTTCTTTACATGTCGAAAGCGGGCTCAATCCTACATTAGATGCGAATACTTCTCATTTACTTTTTAAAACCCGGATGGTCTGAGTGGGCAAAACGCATGGCGACGAAGGCGCGCACGGGGATGACGCGCCGCCTGTAAATCCACGATTTATCAATCAGTTAGCGAGATACAGAAAGGAAAAAGCGATGTAACTCGAAGTCATTTGAATGACATTCGAAAGTACATAGAAATGACCTTATATGCGTTGTGGGTATGTGTCGCACTCATCCGCACAGCTTCTTGCGAGTTCTTTCTTTTCCTATCCGCTTTCCTTATCGTGCCGCGCGCCCGCCGCGATCTCGCGCGCGTGCTCGCGGCGTCGCGCGCGTCACGTGGCGTAGGGGCGGCGCGCCCCTTTTTCGCATCGACTAGCCGCCGCGCATCGTCGTGACCTTCGCTACAGACCGGCAGCGGCGCACGGCTCTATGGTTTACCCACCCTTTTTTGCGGGCATCGCTTCTCGCTATCGTTCGCCCCATCAGCGAATCCCGCGCGCCGTCGCGTTTTGCGAAGACGCATGCATGACGCAACGTCGTACGCCATTGCGCATCGCCACACGATCTCTCCAGACGATTTAAGCAGGATTGCTAATCGATAGAACGAACCCGACCGCGCCTCCAGAACGAACAGACAAACACCGACTATCCAACGACGACAACACCAGGAGACGAAACATGAGAGCACGACACCGGCAGCGCCTGCTCCAACCTTTTCACCAGGCACGCACACGCATCGCGTCCTGGCTCACGCTCATCGCGATCGGCTTCGGCGCGGCTGTGCTCGCCGCGTGCGGCAGCGGCGGCAACGTCGATACCGGCTCGACCGCCACGGCCAACGCGCCGTTGGCGGTCGTCGCGCCGGTCACGGATTGCGCCAAACTCGCCACAGTCGATATCACCGATATCGGCGGCTCGGGCAGCACCATTACCTCGGCAAGCGTGACCACTGCCACCATCAACGGCGCGCAGGTCAACTTCTGCACCGTGAAGGGCACGCTCGCGCCGTCGAACAGCTTTGAAGTCGCGTTGCCGGTCAGCAGCTGGACGCAGCGTTTCGCGCAACTGGGTTGCGGCGGGCTCTGCGGCACGCTCAGCGATCCCACGCAGCAAAGCTCGTTCAGCTTCAGCTACACCTGCCCGCTCGTGCAGGAAGGCGGCTTCGTGACGGCAGCGACCGACATGGGCCACTCGGGCAACAGCACGACGTGGACGCAGAACGCGCAGCAACGCGCCGACTTCGCCTATCGCGGCCAGCACATCACCACGCTCACCGCTGAAAAGCTGATCAAGGCCTACTACGGTCAGGCGCAGAAGTACGCGTACTTCATCGGCTGCTCGGACGGCGGACGCGAAGCGCTGATGGCCGCCCAACGTTATCCGACCGACTACAACGGCATCGTCGCGGGCGCACCGGCGGCGCACTTCCAGATCCAGAATTCGCTGTATCACGGCTGGAGCGTGGAGTCGCAAAGCACGACCGGCGACAGCACCGGCAACGCCATCCTGTATGCCGACAAGGCGCTCGTGCTGCACAAGGCCGTCGTGGCCGCATGCGGCGGACAGGCAGGCGTGCCCGACGGCTTGATCGCCGATCCGCGCACCTGCAACTTCGACCCCGCATCGATTCAATGCGCGAGCGGCGCGACCAGCACCAGCAACTGCCTGACCGCCGCCGAAGTGAGCACCGCGAGCAAGATCTACGGCGGCCCCGTCGACGCCACCACGGGCGAGCGCATGCTGGCCGGATCGCCACAACCTGGCTCGGAAGAAAACTGGGTGGGCGTCGAAGTGCCGACCACGAATTCGACGGACGCGCCTGTGCCCGTGACGAGCCTCTTCAGCTACATGATCGTCTCGGGTGCGTACAACCTGATCTTCACCGGCTCGCCGACGATGCCGACCGTCGACACCTTCGGCTACAAGGACGCGAGTTTCTACACGAACTATCTGCAGGCGAATCACCCGCTGAACGACGCGACGAATCCCGATCTCTCGGCCTTCAACAAGGCGGGCGGCAAGCTGATTCTGTGGCACGGCTGGGCCGATCAGCATATCTCGCCGCTGTTCACGATCCAGTATTACGAAGCGATGCAGAACACGATGGGCGCATCGACCGTGAACGATTTCGCGCGGCTGTATCTGGTGCCGGGCGTGGGTCATTGCGGCGGCGGCGAAGGCTTCCCGAACATCGACCTCGTTTCGCAGATCACGGCCTGGGCCGAGCACGGCACGGCGCCGAACGCGGTGATGACGTACCAGACCGATTCGTCGAACGCGGTCACGGCGAGCCGTCCGGTGTATCCGTATCCGGCCGTCGCGCAGTATGCGGGCAGCGGCGACTGGCACAACGGCGCGAACTGGACGCAAGGCGCGGCGCTCTACAACGAGCCGACGCATAGCTGGGCCGGTTCGAGCTTCTACACCTCGTACACGCCGACAATGCTCGGGGTCGCGGCGCCGTAATTCTCGCGCTAAATCTTCGTAAATCGAATCGCCGGACCGGTGCGGTTGTGCCGGTCCGGCGATTCGTTGTTCAAGCCGTTGCGTGCGTCGGCTTCAATGCGACGACACGAACACCGCATCGTCGAACGCCTCGGGAATCGAGAAACTCTCGCGCATGCGCTTCGTTTCCGCGGCCGGCGACAAACCAAACAGGCGCTTGAATTCGCGACTGAACTGCGACGCGCTCGTATAACCGACCGCATGACACGCGGCTTCCGCGGTCAGATCCTGGCGCACCATCAGCAGACGCGCCTGATGCAGCCGCGTCGACTTCACATACTGCATCGGCGAAACCTGCGTGACGGCCTTGAAGTGACTGTGGAAGCTCGGCACGCTCATGCCCGCTTCCTCGGCCAGTTGCGTCACGTCGAGGTCCTGCGCATAACCGGCGTGGATCAGCCGCAGCGATTTGCCGATGCGCCCGAACTGCCCGCGCGTCGACAGCGCCTCGCGCATCGAGCTGCCTTGCGCGCCCGTGAGCACGCGGAAATACAGTTCGCGCAACAGGTTCGGCCCCAGCACGGCGGCTTCGAGCGGACGATGCAACGCTTCGAGAAACCGCAACACGGAGGATTGCATCGCATCGTCCATCGGCGTCGACATCATGCTTTGCGGCGGCTGCACCGGTTCGGCCGGGCCCGCGCGGTCGATCTGCATCGCCAGTTCCGCGGCCAGCGTGAAGTCGAGGTGCAGATACAGCGCGAGCAGCGGGCGCGCCTCGCTCGCCTCGGTTTCCATATTGAACGGCACCGGCACGGAGACGGCCAAGTAATGGCGTTCGTCGTAAAGATAAAGTTGATCGCCGAAATAGCCGCGTTTGCGGCCCTGGCAGACGATCACGATACCCGGATCGTAGAGCACCGGCGTGCGCGCGAGCGGCCGGTTCGAGCGCAGGACGCGCACACTCGGCAACGCGGTGAGGTTGTAGCCTTCGTCGGGCGCGAGGGCGCGCAGCAACGCGATCGTGCGTTTCTGGATGCGTTCCTGGGTGCGTTGCTCGCTGCATTCAGCCGCGCCGACCGGCTCGGTCTTGCGGGACGGGGTGCGCTTGGCATTCATAGTTTCAGGCAAGAATATTCTGGAATTGGGCCTTAGCCGGTCTCGGTATCAAGACTAGTATGCATGCATCAGTCACCAACCGGGAGAAACGCAAATGGCATCCAGCAAAATTCTGCTCATCACGGGCGTTAGCAGCGGTTTTGGTCGCGCCCTCGCGCAAGAGGCGCTCGCGGCGGGTCACACGGTCGTCGGCACGGTGCGCAGCGCGCAGGCGCAGAGCGAGTTCGAGACGCTGCACGCACGGGCCGTGGCGCGCGTGCTCGACGTTACCCACTTCGACGCAATCGACGCCGTCGTCGCAGAGATCGAATCGGGCGTCGGCCCCATCGACGTGCTCGTCAACAACGCCGGTTACGGCCACGAGGGCGTGATGGAAGAATCGTCGCTCGAAGCAATGCGCCAGCAATTCGACGTCAACGTATTCGGCGCGGTCGCCATGATGAAGGCGGTGCTGCCCTTCATGCGCGCGCGTCGCCGCGGCCACATCCTGAACATCACGTCGATGGGCGGCCACATCACGATGCCGGGCATCACTTATTACTGCGGCAGCAAGTTCGCGCTCGAAGGCATTTCCGAGTCGCTGGGCAAGGAAGTCGCGCCGCTCGGCATCGCGGTCACGGCGGTCGCGCCGGGTTCGTTCCGCACGGATTGGGCGGGCCGCTCGATGCAGCGCACGCCGCGCGCAATCGCCGATTACGACGCGATCTTCGATCCGATCCGCCAGGCGCGCGTGGAAAAGAGCGGCAAGCAACTCGGCGATCCGCGCAAGGCGGCGCGTGCGATGCTCGTCGCGATCGAGTCCGAGACGCCGCCCGCGCATCTGTTGCTGGGCTCCGACGCGCTCGGTCTCGTGCGCGGCAAGCTCGCCGCGTTCGAAAAGGAGATCGCCGCGTGGGAAAGCGTGACGATCTCGACGGACGCATCGGAAAGTTAAACGAAACGCGCGCGCTACGCGTGCAGTTCGTCGGCGTCGGCGGCGTCCGCTTCATCGGCGTCGTCGTCGCCCCACGCCGGGAACGGATCGCGGTACGCGATCCACGCCTGCGGCCCTTCGGCCATTTCGGCGTCGGTGAGCAGACAGGCATCGAGGCGCGCGCGCAAGCCCGCTTCGTCCATCTCCATGCCGATCAGCACGAGTTCCTGGCGCGCGTCGCCCACTGTCTCGTCCCAGTTGCCTTCGATGAATTCGAGCGACTCCTCGTCGGTCGGCCAGCGATGCTTCGGCACCGCGGCCCACCACAACCCTGCCATGCCGTGCCGGCACACCGCGCCCGCCTGCGACCACGACGCCGCGTGCGTCGGCCGGCTCGCGAGCCAGAAAAAGCCTTTCGAGCGCACCACGCCCGGCCATTCCGAATTGATCAACGCCCAGAAACGCTGCGGATGCAGCGGCCTGCGCGCGCGCCACACGAAACTGGTGATGCCGTATTCCTCGGTTTCCGGCGTGTGCTCGCCGCGCAGCTCCGCGAGCCAGCCCGGCGCTTTCGACGCTTCCTCGAAATCGAACAGACGCGTGTCGAGCACGCGATCGAGCGGCACGCGGCCGAATTCCGCGACCTCGATGCGCGCACGCGGATTGAGCCGCCGCAGGATCGCCGTCAGCCGTTCGAGCCCCGCGTCGTCGATCAGATCGACCTTGTTGAGCACGATCGCATCGCAGAACTCGACCTGCTCGATCAGCAGATCGACGACCGTGCGCGTGTCCTCGTCGCCGAGCGATTCGCCGCGCGTCTGCAGGCTGTCCTGCGAGCCGTAGTCGCGCAGGAAATTGAACGCGTCGACCACCGTCACCATCGTGTCGAGACGCGCGACGTCCGAAAGACTCTGGCCGCTTTCGTCCGCGAACGTGAAGGTTTCCGCCACCGGCAGCGGCTCCGAAATCCCCGTCGATTCGATCACGAGCTGATCGAAGCGCCCTTCGCGCGCAAGCCGGTTCACTTCGAGCAGCAGATCCTCGCGCAGCGTGCAGCAGATGCAGCCGTTGCTCATTTCCACGAGCTTTTCGTCGATACGCGAGAGTTCCGCGCCGCCGTTGCGCACGAGCGCGGCGTCGATGTTCACCTCGCTCATATCGTTGACGATGACCGCGACGCGCCGCCCTTCGCGGTTGTTCAGGATGTGGTTGAGCAGCGTGGTCTTGCCCGCGCCCAGAAAACCGGACAGCACGGTGACCGGCAAGCGTGAATCCATCGGATGACTCCTTCGACGAGTGTGGGGATCGGGGCGCTAGCCCGAATAAATGTTATGTTATAACATTCTCAACGAAGCCAGCAACGACGGAATCGGGCCTCCGGGCGGGCCGCGTGCCTTACAATTCCGTTGCCATGTCCGGAAGCTGGTGCAAATCCAGCGCGGTCGCGCCACTGTGATCGGCCTTCGCGCCGAAAGTCAGACCTGGGCATCGGCGCACATCAATCGCATTTTCGGGGCGCGAAACCCCTGGAGAAATCAGCATGTCTGCACCGGACACCTCGCGGCGCGCGTTCGCTCGCCGCCCGTTCCTCGTCTCGAACGTTCATTCGCGCGCGTGTCGCCTGGGTTCGCGCATCGGCGTCGGCGTGACGTCGATCCGCTAGACGTTCGGCGCGCCGACGCGCTTCGTTTCGCTGACTGTTTCTCGCTTTCGCGTCGATCGCCTCGACGCGGGCCTGCGTACGCGCTCGCACGCCGTGCGCCCCGCACACCTCGCATAACAACAACGCACACCGTATAAGCATGGACGTATCCACACCGCTTTCGCGCGCGCGGCGCTTCGCCGTGCACGGCACCTTCGCCTGCTCCTGCCTCGCTCACGCCGCTCACGTTTTCGCGCAAGGCGACAGCGCTTCATCCGCCGACGCCGCGTCTCCAACCGCTTCGTCATCGACCTTGCTCGCCGTGCGCGTGAACGCCGCGTCGTCGCAAGCCGCGTCGTCCGGCAAGCCGGACCTCGCCACGCCGCTCACCACCGGCAGCCGCCTCGGCATTTCCAGCCTCGACACGCCCGCGAGCGTCGACGCCATCGGCCGCGCGCAACTGAGCGCGCGCGGCGACAACAACGTGACCCAGGCCGTCACGCGCGCCGCCGGTTTCGCCACCGACGCCGCGCCCGGCAACGGCGGCACCTCGGTCTCGGTGCGCGGCTTCAGCGGCCCCGAATCGGTGACCACGCTTTACGACGGCCTGCGCATGTACGCGGGCGCGGGCACCGTGTCGTTCCCGTTCGACACGTGGTCGGCGGAACGCCTCGAAGTGCTGCGCGGCCCGGCCACCGTGCTCTACGGCGAAGGCGGCATCGGCGGCGTGATCAACGTCGTGCCCAAAGCGCCGCAACGCGACGATGCGACGACGATCCAGCTCGGCGCGGGCAGCTACGGTGAAAAACGCGTGGCGCTCGACACGACCGGCGCGCTCGGCCCGATGCTTTCCTACCGCTTCTATCTCGCCGACGACCGCAACAACGGCTGGCTGCCGCGCGGCGAATCGCACACGACCGCGCTCGGCGGCGCGCTGCGTCTGGACGTGAATCCGCGTCTCTCGTTCACGCTCGATTACGACTACGGCCGGCAAATGCCCGCGCGTTATTTCGGCGTGCCGGTGCCGGACGGTCAGCTCGATCCCGCGCTCGAACGCCAGAATTACAACGTCGGCAATGCGTCGATCGCGTACTTCGATCAGTGGACGCGCCTGAGCACGCAATGGCGCGCCGCTCCCGGCATCACGGTGCGCAACCAGCTCTACTATCTGGTCACGAACCGTCACTGGCGCGACAGCGAAAGCTACACGCTGATGGGCGACGGCAACGTGCAGCGCAGCGATTACCTCGAAATCCTTCATCACGAACGGCAGGTCGGCGATACGCTCGATGCGACCTTCGACGGCCATCTGCTCGGCCGCCATGACCGCCTCGTCGTGGGCGCGGATTTCAATCAGATTTCGTTTCTCGACACCAGCAATTCGCCCTACGACGGCTCGTCGATCGTGCCGCAATACGGCTTCGATCCGGGCGTGTTTTCGAGCCCCGATCCGACCGTGCCGCAATTTCGCACCAGCACGCGCCAGGCGTCCGTGTTCGCCGAAAACCGCCTTGAACTGACCGACCGCCTCGCGTGGATCGCGGGCCTGCGCTACGACCATATCGACTATCACCGCGATACCTTCGCGACGGTCAGCGGTCCCGCGTCGTCGTTCGATCGCACCTTCGCTCACGCGGGCTGGCGCACCGGCCTCGTGTTCTCGCTCACGCCGGATCTCTCGGTCTACGCGCAATACACCACGGGCGCCGAGGGCGTGGGCTCGCTCGTCACGCTCTCCAAGTCGAGCAGCAACTTCTCGCTCGCCAACGGCGAACAATGGGAAGCGGGCGTCAAGCAGCAGTTATGGGGCGGCCGCGCGTCGTGGACGCTCGCGTTCTACCAGATCGTCAAGCGCGATCTCCTGAGCACCGATCCGTCGAATCCCGATCTCACGCAGCAGGTCGGCAAGCAGTCGTCGCGCGGCGTGGAATGGACGGGCGCGCTGCAATTGGGCGGCGGCTGGTCGATCGACGCGAACGCCTCGTTCCTGCGCGCGCGTTACGACGATTTCAACGAAAGCGTGAATGGCCAGAGCGTGTCGCGCGCGGGCAACGTGCCGTACAACATTCCCGAGCAGACCGCGAACGTGTGGCTCGACTGGGCCTTCATGCCGGGCTGGCGCGCGGGCGCGGGCGTGCATTACGTGGGCCGCCGTTACGGCGATACGGCGAACACCGTGTCGATTCCGAGCTACACGCTGATCGACGCCTCGGCGTCGTGGCGCGCTACGCGCAACCTCACGCTCGCGCTCTATCTGCGCAATCTCACGAACCGCACCTACGCGGTGACGACGCAGAACGACGGCGGCGAATGGCTGCTGGGCGCGCCGCGTTCGGGCTGGGTCACGGCCACGTTGAGTTTCTGATTCATTTCCTCAGGATGCCGAATTATGACGTCATTGCAGATCGACGGACTCGACTGGTCGCCACACGATGAGCGCAGCGAACGCGGCGCGCGTGCGCTGCTGCACGCCATCGACGTCGACGTGAAGCCCGGCGAATTCGTCGGTCTGATCGGGCCGAACGGCAGCGGCAAAACCAGCCTGCTGCGTTGCGCGTTTCGTTACGCGAAGCCGCAGCGCGGCGCGATCACGCTCGACGGCGACGACGTCTGGGCGCAGAGCGCGCGCTGGAGCGCGCAGCGCATCGCGGTGCTGCTGCAGGACGCGCCCGACGATTTCGGACTGAGCGTCGCGGAAGTCGTCGCGATGGGACGCACGCCGCATCAACGCGCGCTCGCGGGCGAAACGGCCGAGGACCGCGAACGCATCGAGCGCGCGCTGCTCGACGTCGGGCTCGCCCACGCACGCACACGGCCCTTCGCCACGCTGTCGGGCGGCGAGCGCCAGCGCGCGCTGCTCGCGCGTGCGCTCGTACAGGCGCCGCGCGTGCTGATGCTCGACGAACCCACCAACCATCTCGATCCGCGCCATCAGATCGATTTGCTCGCGCTCGTGAAGCGTCAGTGCATCACGACGCTCGCGACGATCCACGATCTCAATCTCGCCGCCGCGTTCTGCGACCGGCTGTTCGTGATCGACGCGGGCGAGATCGTCGCGCGCGGCACGCCGGACCAGGTGCTGACCGAAGCGCTGCTCAAGCGCGTTTATGGCGTCGATGCGATCGTCGATCGCCATCCGGTGACGGGCGGGCCGCGCGTCACGTTGATCACCACGCATTCGGAGTCGAACGCATGTAAATGAACCGAGGTTTGCGCGCCGCTGTCGCGCTGCTGCTCGCGTGCGCGAGCGCGGCCGCGCACGCGGGCCACTATCCCGTCACGGTGCGCAGTTGCAATCGCGACGTGACGTTCACGCAGATGCCCGCGCGCGCCGTGAGCAACGACGTGAATCTCACGGAGATGATGCTCGCGCTCGGTCTGCGCACGCGCATGGCGGGCTTTACCGGCATCAGCGGCTGGAAGACGGCGGACCCCGCGTTGCAGGCCGCGCTGCTCGGTCTGCCCGAACTCGCGCGCCGCTATCCGTCGCTCGAAACGCTCGCTGCCGCGCACGCCGATCTCTACGTGGCGGGCTGGAATTACGGCATGCGCGTGGGCGGCCCGATCACGCCGCAGACGCTCGCGCGCTTCGACATCGCCACCTATGAACTCACGGAATCGTGCTCGCATGTGATGCCGCGACCGGCCGCTTCGCTCGACGATGTCTATAACGACCTGCGCAACCTCGGCGCGATTTTCGATGTCGAGGCGCGCGCACGGATGCTGATCGCGTCGATGCAATCGCGCGTCGCCGATGTGCGCCGCATGCTGAATGCCAACACGCAGACGACACCGCGCGTATTCGTCTACGACAGCGGCGAGGACAAGCCCTTCACGGCGGGCGCGCTAGCGATGCCCACGGCATTGATCCGCGCAGCGGGCGGCCGCAACGTGATGGACGACGTCGCGCAAAGCTGGACCCAGGTGAGTTGGGAAAGCGTGGTCGCGCGCGATCCGCAGGTGATCGTAATCGTCGATTACGGCGCGGTGACGGCGGCGCAGAAGGAAGCGTTTCTGCTCGGCTCGCCCGCGCTTGCGAACGTCGCGGCGATTCGCGCGCGTCGCTTCGTCGTGGTGGCGTACGACGCGGCAACGCCGGGCGTGCGCAACGCGCAAGCCGTCGAAACGATCGCGCGCGGTTTGCATCCGGAAGCCTTTGCGGCGCACAACAACACACCGGGCACGCCATGAACGCACGCCCTTCGCACACATCCGCGCCATTGACGCTGACGTTCACGGCGATCGTGTCGCTCGCGTGCGCGCTCGCCGTTTCCATCGTGCTCGCGGTCGGCTTCGGGCCGGCGCACATCGCGCCGCTCGACGTCGTGCGCACGGTGGCTTCGCACATCAGCGGCGGCGCGCAGATCAACACGATGATCGACGATATCGTCTGGCAAATCCGCCTGCCGCGCGTACTGCTGGGCGCGCTCGTGGGCGCCGCGCTCGCGCTGTCCGGCGCGGTCCTGCAAGCCGCCACGTCGAACCGTCTCGCCGATCCGCATCTGCTCGGCGTGAGCGCGGGGGCAAGCGTCGGCGCGGTCGCGGCGACGCTGTGGCTCGGCGCGGCATGGGGCGCGCTGACCTTGCCCGCGTGCGCCTTCGTCGGCGCGCTCGCGGCTACTGCGCTTGTGATCGGTTGCGGCACGCGCGGCGCGCGGCTCGATGCGCAGCGCCTCCTGCTCGCGGGCGTCGCCATGTCGTTCGTGCTGATGGCGCTCGCGAATCTGCTGCTCTATATGGGCGATCAGCGCGCGTCCGGCTCGGTGCTGTTCTGGATGCTCGGCGGCCTCGGCCTCGCGCGCTGGAGTCTGCTCGGAATCCCCGCCGCGTTCGTCGCCGGCGGCCTGCTTCTGCTGATCGCGCGCCGTCGCGAACTCAATGCACTGATGAGCGGCGACATCGTGGCCGCCACGCTCGGCCTCAATGTGGCGCGCGTGCGCCGCGAGTTGTTCGTCGTGTGTTCGTTGCTGACGGCGGCCATGGTGGCCGTGAGCGGCGCGATTGGCTTCGTGGGACTGGTGGCGCCGCATATCGCGCGGCGACTCGTCGGCACCGATCATGCGCGCGTGCTGCCCGCCTCGGCGCTCGTCGGCGCGTTGCTGCTCGTATGGGCCGACGTGACCGCGCGCACGCTGATCGCGCCCGACGATTTGCCGGTTGGCGTGGTGACGGGATTATTCGGCGGCGCGTTTTTCGTGCTGTTGATCGGGCGCGGAAAATAAGCTGCATCGCCATTCACACGACTTCGGCGATGCAGCGTCATTCACGATTTATTTAGCGCCGATCTCATGTTCCGCGAGACTCAATTCGCGTTCGCGCTCGCTCGAGGTTTTCGCAATCGGCGGACCGGAAAAGCGGTGACGCACGCCTCCCACATACCAGATCGCGAGCAGCACGAGCAACAGGCTGACGATCAGATACAGCACTTTCTCGTTCGGCGGTTGAATGCCGACATAGGCGAGAATCAGCGCGCCGCCCACCGCCGCAATCGCAAACGGCTTCGAGAATTTGCCCAGTTGAAACGGTCCTTTCTCGGTCCAGGTGCGGCCTTCGGCGAAAATGCCGGCGGCAATCGGCATCGCATACGAAACGAACAGAAACACCGCACTGCCCGCGCTGAGTACCGTGAAGGCGTCGCCATAGAGCGTCGCGGCAATCGCGAGCACCGCCGACGTCCAGATCGCCGCGCCCGGCGTGCGATGCGCGGGATTGACCTTGCGTAGCCATTTCGATCCCGGCAGACCGCCGTCACGCGCAAAGGCGAACATCATGCGCGAGGTCGAGGTGACCGCGGCCAGCCCGCACGCGTAGTTGATAAAGAACATCAGCAATTCGATGCTGATGCGCAGCGGCGTGGGAATCGGCGCGAGAATGGCCTGGAAAAAGCCCGTTCCCTGTTTGACCGCCGCGCCGAGACTCGGCATCACGAGCACGAATGCGCACACCATCACGTAGCCGAACGTCGTCGACCAGAACACCGAACCGACAATACCGCGCGGCACGTTGCGCGCCGCCTGATGCGTTTCTTCGGACGTATGCGCGGACGCGTCGAAGCCCGTGATCGTATAGGCGGTCAGCAGCAGACCCGAGAGAAACGCCATCGCGATCGTCTGTTTCGGCCACGCGCTGCCGTCGGTGCCGGTGAAATTCGTGAACGTATAGAGCCGCGAGAGATCGATCTTGACCGGCGAATACGCCAGCAGCGACACCACGAGCACGACCGTCACGACGAAAATCAGGTAGCCGGACAGATCGGTAATCTTGCTCGTAATGCGAATGCCGCGATGATTCAGAAACGCCTGCGAAGCGGTAATCAGCGTGAGGAAAATCGTTTGATCCCACCAGCCGAGCGAATCGGGATTGACGCCGAACATTGGCGCAATCAAGGTGCGAAAGAACGGATCGTAGGTGCCGTAATTGATCGCGGCGACCACGAACACCAGACCGAGCAGATTCAGCCACGCGGTGAGCCAGCCCCAGGTCTTGCCGCCGAGAATCGAGCCCCAGTGATAGAGACCGCCCGCCGTGGGATACGACGAGGCGATCTGCGCCATCGCCGCCGCCACGACCAGCGCGAACAGCGAGCCGAGCGGCCAGCCGAGCCCGATCGATGCGCCGCCCGCCGCCGAAAATCCCATCTGAAACGACGTAATGCCGCCGGACAAAATGCAGATCAGCGAAAACGACACCGCGAAGTTGGAAAACGCGCCCATGCGGCGCGAAAGCTCCTGCGCGTAACCCATCTTGTGCAACAGCGAGACATCATGATCGGCGGATTCGGCCGCCGGTTCGATTGCATTCGCGTCCATATGACGATCCTTCAAGCGAGAGGGTGGAAACGTCGAACTGGTGATGATTTAATCCGTATTCCGTATCAAGCAGCCGTAAAACAGTTATCGACGAACAGATGCGCGCCGTTAATGAAACTCGCGTCGTCGCTGGCGAGGAACAGCGCGGCCTGCGCCACTTCCTCGGGCTTGCACAAGCGTCCCTGCTGAAGCGAGAGCGCCGCTTCGCTGGCGTCGAAACCATATTGCGCGAGTGCGCTGATTTCGCGCTGGCCGTGGGGCGTGTTGATGAAGCCCGGGCACACCGCGTTGCAGCGGATGCCGCGATCGCGATACTCGACCGCAATCGCGCGCGCGAACATCGCGCACGCGCCCTTGGTCGTGCAATAAAGCACTTCGAGCGGCGTGGCCGCGACCGACGAGATCGACGCCGTGCAGACGATCGAGCCCTTGCCCGCTTCGAGCATGTGAGGGAGCACCGCGCGCGTCATCATGAACATGCTTTTCACGTTGACGTTCATGAGCCAGTCGTAGTCGTCGTCGCTGGTGTCGAGAAACGGCTTCACGACGATGCTGCCCGCGTGGTTGAACAGCGTGTCGATACGGCCGAAGCGCCCGATCACGCCCGCCACGGCGGCGTCCACGGCGGCGCGCTGCGAAACGTCCGCCACGAACAACTCCGCTACGCCGCCTTCGGCGCGGATGCGCGCGACGATTTCCTCGCCCGCGCCGCGATTGACGTCCACCACGGCCACCTGCGCGCCTTCGCGGTGAAACAGCAGCGACGCCGCGCCGCCCGCGCCCGTCGCCCCGCCCGATACGATGGCCACCTTGCCCGCCAGCTTTCCTGCCCTTTCCGTCATTCCCGGCTCCTATGCGCATTCACGGTACGCACAAGTTAGGTGCACCGAAAATCGGCCACTATCCAAATTTGGCAAAAAAATAAAATTGCCGTAAAAATCAGGAATCGCGAAGATCGGCAACGCATTGCTGCGATGCACGAGCGCCGGGCGCGGATCGTGCGCAGCCGCGTCCGCGCGTTGCTCCGGTCGATCGCCATTTTGCGGCGCCAGCCGAGGCCGTCCCGGGAGACTCCATGGAAGCGGGCTACTCGCCGAACGAGGCCATCCAGTTTCGGAACTGTCACAGCGTCGACGAACAGGCGGCGCTGCTCGACGCATGGAACCAGAGCTATTGCCAGCTTTCGCGCGGCACGTTCAACGGTTCGGTGACGTCGTTCATGGCGGGCGGCGTGAAAGTGCTGGTCGAGCGGCTGAACCGCACGGTTTATCAGCGGGGCGACGTGGTCGGCCATAAATTCGCGCTGGGCATTCCGTTTCAGCTCGAAGGGCATGCGCTGCTTTCGGGACAGACGAGTCACCTCGACGCGCTGCACGTGTTTTCCGGCCGCGACGGCTTCGAGTTTCTCTCGCCGGACCGCCATGTGTTCGTCAACCTCGAAATGGAGCCCGCCGCCGTGACGGATTTCGCCACGCGTGCGCAGCTCGAATCGATCATCGCGCGCATCGGCGCGAAGGCGGGCGTGGTGAATATCGCGCCCGCCCGGCTCCAGCAATTCCGCGACGTGTTGAGCGTACTGCTCGACGACGTGGTTCGCGCGCCGCGTTTGCTCCACGACCGCGAGAGCGTGAGCGCGCTGGAAAAGGCCATTATTTTCGGTCTGAGCGAAACACTGCATGATTTCCCCGATATCGCGCAGCACGAACGCGGCGAAGCGCGCATCGCGCGAAACTGGCAACTGGTGCGCAGCGTGCGCGATATCGTCGAAGGGTCGCCCGATTGCCCGCTCTCCGTCGCCGAGCTGTGCGCGCGTATGCACGCGAGCCGACGCACGGTGCAGTATGCGTTCGAAGAGACGACCGGCATCAGTCCGCTCGCGTATATGCGCGCCGTGCGTCTTGCGCGCGTGCGCAAGGAACTCGTGCATGCGGCCACGGTGACCGAGGTCGCCACGCGCTGGGGATTCTGGCATTTCGGCAATTTCGCCAGTGAATACCGCGAGCAATTCGGCGAGTTGCCGAGCGAGACGTGGCGCAGGAATCGCGCGTGAAGTCCATGCCGATTGGGCGGCACGCGAATTCGATGCGTGCGCAACCAATATGGGGCGCACCCCAACCTTTCCGGGCAGAAAGAATCAGCAATAAAACGTAATGCCGGATGTAATCGCCAGGCGACTTCGCTCCGGTAGAGTGCGGACATTCCGCACCTTGCAGCACAATAATGACCTCACGCCTGTCACGACGGGAATTCATCAAACTGACCATCGCCGTGGGCACCACCGCTTCGGTCTTCGACGCGAATTCCCTCGCCCTCGCCAACCCCGCGCCCTGCCAGCTCACGCCCGAACAGGAAGTCGGTCCTTACTGGATCGACGGCGCGCTGATGCGCAGCGACATCCGCGAAGGCAAGCCCGGCGTGGCGCTGACGCTCGACATCGTGCTGACCGACAAGCGCACCTGCGCGCCGCTCGTGGGCGCCGCCGTCGACATCTGGCAATGCGACGCGATGGGCATCTATTCCGGCTACACGAAAACGGCGGCCATGCCGCCGCCGCCCGATTTCGCCTCGGGCGCGCCGGGCCGTCCGCCTGCGGGGATGCCGTTCGGCGTGCCGCCCGGCGGTTTCCAGGGTCAGCCCGGCCGGCCGCCCGGTCCGCCGCCGCCCACCGATCACCTCACCTTCCTGCGCGGCATGCAGCACACCGACCGCAGCGGCGCGGTCAGGTTCGAAACCATCGTGCCGGGCGTGTATCCCGGGCGCACCAATCACATCCACTTCAAGGTCCGCACGCCGGATGCGCAGCACGCGAAAGGCACGCACGTCTCGCACGTCGGCCAGCTCTTTCTGCCCGAAGCGCTGATGGTGCAGCTGATGCAAACCGATCCATATCGCGCGCACTCGATCCGGCGCACGACGTCGCGCGAGGACCCGGTGTTCACGGACCAGCACGGTTCGAGCATGATCGCCAGCGTGAATCCGTTCACCGTGGATGGTCGCGTCAAGCCTCTGCGCGCGCGCGTGGAAGCGGTCGTCGATCCCGACGCCACGCCGCAACCGGTCGAACCGCGGTTTGATCCGAACTTCGATCCGCGCGCCGATTCGCACTTCGGTCCGCCGCCGCGCTAACGCGCCGCGCGTCCTCCCCGATCGCTCACGGAAGAAGCGGCCAATCAAACTCAACGGTTTTTTTGGCCGCTTATTTTTTGGCCGCTTAATCTCGTCTCGTTGCCGATATGTTCAACACGCGCGAGCCGATACGGCAGGAGGAACGCGTGAGCGTCATTGCCCAGATTTCGGATATTCATGTGCGGCCGCGCGGCCAGCGCTATCAGGATCTCGTCGATTCGAACGCGATGTTCGCGCAAGCGGTCGCCACGCTCAACCGACTCGATCCCGCGCCCGATTTCGTCCTTATCAGCGGCGATCTGACCGACGAAGGCCGGCCCGACGAATACGCCATGCTGCGCGAATTGCTCGCGCCGTTGCGCCTGCCGTATGCGGTGATGCCGGGCAATCACGATCATCGCCGGTTTCTGCGCGAGGCGTTTGCCGATCACGCGTGGCTGCCACGCGAAGGCGAACTGCATTTCGGCATCGACGCAGGCGCGATTCGTCTGCTCGCGCTCGACTCGACCGTGCCCGGTTTTCACCACGGCGAATTGAGTCCGGCGTCGCTCGACTGGCTCGAACGCGAACTCGTCGAACATGCGCGGCGGCGCGTGATGATCGCGTTGCATCACCCGCCGTTCGCGACCGGCATTCCCTATCTCGACCTGTACGGCATGACGAATGTGAAGCCGCTGCGCGATCTCGTCGCGCGTCACGCCAACGTCGATCGCATCGTTGCGGGCCACGTGCATCGTTCGATGCACGCGCGTCTTGGCAACGTGCCGGTGTTGACGTGCCCGAGCACAACGACGCAAATCGCGTTGCGGCTCCAACCCGACGCCGATCCGGCGTCATACATGGAACCGCCCGCCTTCATGCTGCATCGCTGGAGCGACGACGATCGCGACGGTGAAAGCAGCGCGGTCTCGCATCTTTGCTATATCGGTCAGTTCGACGGACCGCTGCCGTTCGCGTGAGCGTCGTGTGGCTTGATCAGAACGTGTCCCAGTCGTCGTTGTCGATCAGCGCAGGAGCGGAAGCGGGAGCCGGCGCGGCCGCAGGTTTTGCGGGCGCGGCGGTCTTGCGCACCGCCGTCGCAGGCGCGCGCGTGCTCACTTTGCGCGGCGCAACGCCCGCAGCACGAACCGGCGCGGCGGCCACGCTCACCGCCTGAAACCCCGCCTCGGCGTCCAGATGGAAAAACGCAATCGCCTGATTCAACTTCACGCCCTGATCCTCGAGCGATTTCGACGCGGCCGCCGCTTCCTCCACCAGCGCCGCGTTCTGTTGCGTGACGTCGTCCATCTGCGTGATCGCCTGATTGACCTGCTCGATCCCGCGGCTCTGCTCGGTCGACGCGGCGGCGATTTCGCCCATGATGTCGGTCACGCGCGCGACGGCCTGCGTAACTTCCGCCATCGTCCGGCCCGCCTCATCCGCCAGCGACGAACCGTCCTGAATCTTCTGCACCGACGCGTTGATCAGTTCCTTGATCTCCTTCGCCGCGCTCGACGAGCGTTGCGCGAGGCTGCGCACTTCGCTCGCGACCACCGCGAAACCGCGCCCCTGCTCGCCCGCGCGGGCCGCTTCCACCGCCGCATTCAGCGCGAGAATGTTGGTCTGGAACGCGATCCCTTCGATGATGCCGGTGATGTCGGCGATCCGCGTGGAGCTCGTGCTGATCTCGCCCATCGTCTCGACCACCTGGCCGACCACCTGATTGCCGCGCCCCGCCACTTCCGATGCGTTGTGCGAGAGCGCGCTCGCCTGCTGGGCGTTTTCGGCGTTCTGCTTCACGGTCGAGGTCAACTCCACCATGCTCGCCGCGGTTTCCTGCAACGACGCCGCCTGCTGTTCCGTGCGCGACGACAGTTCCGTGTTGCCCGACGCAATCTGGCTCGCACCGGTGCCGATGCTGTTCGCGGACGTGCGGACCTGCCCGATCAGGCTCACGAGGCTCGCCTGCATCTCGCCCATCGAGGCAAGCACGCTACCCGCGGGCGCGCGCTGCGCACCCGGCACCGGACGCAGATCGCCCGACGCCACGCGCTGCGTGACTTCGCCGAGTTCGGCCGGTTCGGCGCCCAGCGCGCGCAACAGCCCGCGCGTGATGAGCACGCCCGCCAGCACCGCCAGCGCGACGGCGGCGAGGCAAATCGCGATCAGCAGCATGCGTTGCCGCGCGAATTGCTCCGCCGATTCCTGGACCTGTTGCGCCGCGCGCTCCTGGGTGAAATCGGCAAAATCGTTCGACGCCTTGATCAGCGCCGCGAGCAAAGGCCGGCATTTCGTGTCGATTTCGGCGATCGCGGCGTCGCGTTGATTGTTCAGCGCCAGCCGGTCGATATCGAGCGCGACCGGACGATACAGCGCTTCGATGCGCGGCAGTTCGGCGGCCAGGCGGCGGCCTTTTTCGTTCATGTCGGACGCACTCGCAACGAGGGCGTTGAAGGTGTCGAGATTGGTTTCGACGCGCCGTTCGGCGTCCTCGACCGCGGCTTTTTCGAGCGCGACGTCCTCGGGCGTGGTGACCAGCACCAGATTGCGCACCGCCATCGCGCGATCGTCGACTGCCGTGCGGACCGCGACCGCCGCCCTGGCGCGCGCGTCGATCCCGCTGACGTAGCCCGCGAAGCGGTTATTCGCGGCGTTCAATTCGTGCAACGACAACGCGGACACGATCAACACGATAAAGGCCAAAATCCCGAACGCACCCGTGAGCTTTGCCTTCACCGACAATCGATTCAGATTCATATTTTTTGTTTTCCATTTCTATGAAGGGGCAAATAAGGCGGACGGTCGCTTTTACGATGCCCAATTCACGCAACGGAACGATATGCGTCTGCGCCCCCGGCAGACGTATGCGCAGAGCATATGATTTTACTGAGTCCGCGTGAATAAACCGCAGAAAAACCGTCGTGAAATCAACGCGCAAACGTTAGCGGAATATTGTATTTTTCTATGAGGCATATTTACCGTATAGAATGCCGGCTCCAATAAAATGTGCCATACGTGCGCATCTTTAATCCCGAAACGAATCAATCGGAAAATATTGCCGGATTAATACCGGGGCGCGCCACTAAAACCCACGACCCGATACCGCTGGCAATAAGTGGTAATAAAAAGTGGATACGAACGCCGCCATTCACAGACGCAATTCGCTGTGTCATTATCGGAGCATGGAACTCCGTCACGAACTCGCCCGGTTTCATCATCATCGCGGTCGCAACACCTTGCGCCGGGGTTCGTTACGTCCATCGCTCTGAAGCCGCCGGCTTCGGACACCAGGAACCAGGCGCCAGATGGCGCCTTTTTTATTGCCTACGGAGAAAAACATGACTATGCTTCGCGGAACCCGTTTCGTCACCGGCCAGTCGGCCGCCGTCATGCGCTCGCTCGAAAACCGCTTCCGGAGCTACCTTCATTGATCGTGGCGCTGAAGAAGCGATCGTCCCGGCGTTGTGGTCGCAAGACACCTTCGTCGAGAAAGCCGGCGGCAGCGAAATCCTCCAGCAGATGTGGACGTTCACCGATAAATCCGGTCGGCCATGCTGTCTGATTCCGGAAGCCACCGCGCTCTTTCAGGAACAGGCGGTCAATCTGCTCGGCGGTGCGCGCGAACGGATGCTCTTTTATATTGCACGGTGTTACAGGTACGAGCGGCCGCAAGCCGGTCGATACCGCGAATTTACGCAACTCGGCTTTGAATATCTATGCGCGGAACCTGAACGCGCGGCGGCATTCAGCGTCGATGTCGCAACGGGGTTTCTGGATTCATTGGGTGTCCGATATGATCTCGACCGTGCCGCGCGCCGGGGCTTGAGCTATTACCTCGGCGGCCAGGGTTTTGAAATGCGCTGCGCGGCGCTCGGCGCCCAGCAGCAGATCGCGGGCGGTGGCGCGTATCGGGAAGGCGCGGGTTTCGGCATCGGTCTCGAACGCCTGGTGCTCGCGATGTCGTCATCGTCTTTGGGCGAGTTAAACGCGCCGGATGATCAATCGTCTTAAAGTAAACGTTCGGCGCGAGTTGGCGGTCTGGCGCATGTCGGTCAATCGACGCGCTCGCCTGCTCGCGCCGGCTCTCTCTGATTGAAAAATGCTGCGTGCATCCCGCACCCCGGGCGCGCAGCCGTGCTATCGTTGCGGCATGCGATTTGCGACCTGCAAAGTGCAGCACAGTCCCTCGCATGAAGGAGTTTTTAAACGTGGATGAACGTAAACGGGAAAGCATCGTTGCTTACCTTCGCCGCAGAATGGAAGAGTTCGGCATCGAGCCGGACGACATCGCGGCCTCGATCGCTGCCGATCAGCTTCGAATTCGCGCCGCGCGTTATCAAAATGCGGCGGGCGACACCTGGGACGGTCAGGGTGAAATGCCGCAATGGCTCGTACAAGTGACTAGCGCCGGTCAGGCGCTGGAGCACTTCGCCATTCGCAAACCGGAAGAGCGCGCCGAAGCGCCGCGCCCGCGCGTCGACTGGGCCAACGACCCTTTCGCCGGCAGCCGCCTCGCGACCGTCAGCGCCGAACGCCTGTAAATCACCCATTCACCGTCAATCAGCAAGCGAGCCGCGCCGGCGCTGAATCGCACCGCGCGGGGATGTTGCGCGCCCCTGTCATTCGCCGCTGTTCAATCGCGTTTGGGTTGTATTTGGGCTTTTCCCCAGGCGGGTTTTCGCTGATTGGTTTTATCGCTCGTTTTTGTCTTTTTCGTCTATTGAGCATTGCTCCATTCGCCATGATTCGCCGACCATGAATCATCGGGAATAACGCATCGAGTGTTTCCGCCGGGCGCCAACCTGCCCGCCATGGCATGTGGCCGCCATGAATCCAGCCGCATCCTTTCAGCGCAATGCGGCCAGATAACCGGTTTCGCGATTGCCTTCGTGCGTGCCCGCGGCCACCGCCACCCGATTACGCCCCGCCGCTTTCGCAACGTAAAGCGCGGCGTCCACGCGCGCGATGGCGCTCTCCAGGCTTTCGGTTGCGCCGATGCTGTCCACGCCCGCGCTGAGCGTGCAGGACACGCCGTCCGTGGACGAACACTCGACGGCCACTCTCAGCGCATTGGTCGACGCCTCCGCCTCGCGTCTCGTGACATCGACGAACGCGACGGCGAACTCCTCGCCGCCCAGCCGCCCGAACAGATCGCACGGCCGGATCTGCGCAGCGACGATCCGCGAAATATGCGCGAGCAGCCGGTCGCCCGCCGCGTGGCCGAAGCTGTCGTTGACCGTCTTGAACTTGTCGATGTCGAGAATGGCGATCGCCATCGTGCCGCCGCGCGCGCGCCTGTGCGCGAGCAACGCCTGCGCCCGCTCCATGAATGCGCGTCGCGTGAGCGCGCCCGTCAATTCGTCGACGGTGGCGAGCTTTTCCATTCTGCGCAGAATGCGTTCGTGCGCGAGCATCACCATGCCCGTCGACATGCACGGCAGCGAGACGATTGCGAGCCCGAGCAGCGCGATATTCCACGGCGACGGTTGCAAAAACGACAATGCCGGCGCGAGGCCCAGCACGATCGCGACGATACGCGCGAGATAAACCAGCGCGCCCAGCCAGGCGGCCACCGCGATCAGGCGGCAGGCGTAGCTCGCGCCGTCACGCGCGGCGTGACGCAACGCGAGGCTGCCCACCACGAAGCGGCCATACACGAAACCCAGCGAGACGATCACGCCGCGCGCGTTCGCACTGGGCGCAACACGGGTGAAGTAGACCAGCGCGGCTACGGCGAAGACGAGCGCCGCGCATTCGTCGCGACGCACGGGCGGCACGTCGAAGAATCGCCGCGTGCCCTGCACGAGCAGCAGCACCGCGCCCAGCGTCAGCGAACTCACCCCGACGATCGTCATCGCGCCCGCCTGCATTCCGCCGATCAGAATCCACGTCGCCGCCACGCCGAGCAGCGCATAACCCACGCACCAGCGGCCCACGCCCGGCACCGACGCGCGCACGAGCGAACCCAGCACGGCCACGCTCATCAGACACGAAACGATCAGGATCGCCAAAAGAGCGAAAGCGCTGGGCATGAGAACGAATTCAGGCGGCGATAAAAATCAGAGGAAAAAGCGATCAGGGAAAACCATGTGTTATGCCGGATCGCGAAAGACAATCGAAATCTTTTTAAAAGCTGTTTAAAACCCGCGCGGCGACATCTGCCGCTCGGGCTGCACCCGTTTGATGCGGGACGCCTATCGTATCGCACGTCACGTCTGAAAAAATGACGATCGAAGCCAGGCGGTTCAATTCGTGCACGCGAATGCGCTGATGCAATGCGCGTCCGCCGCGAGCGCGCATCCGTATATCGTGAAACCCTTCGCTTCACGCTCATGACGCCAGCCGACTTTCGCCACGCTCGTTGTCCGTACCGCCCGCCGCCGAGCATCGGGCGGTCGATGCTATATTCGGGCCCATGTCCTCCAGCGGGTGCGCCAGCGCGCCCTCCTCGCATGAGTGATCCGTCCGGCGGCCTCGACGACAACGCAGCCTCGCCATCCGCACGCGCCGAGGCGTCCGACGCGGCGCGCCGCGCGCGTCTGAACCAGTTGCTCGACGCCACGGCGCGCGGCGAGCAGCGCGCTTTCGCCGAGCTTTACCGGCTCGCCTCCGGCCATGTCTTCGCCGTGCTCGTGCGCATGGTTCACGACCGCGCCGAAGCCGAAGATCTGCTTCAGGAAGTGTTCACGGCCGCATGGCGTCGCGCCGATACGTTCGATGCCGCGCGCGGCGGCGCGATGACCTGGCTCGTGACGCTCGCGCGCAACCGCGCGATCGACCGCCTGCGCCAGCATCACGAAAGTCCGCTCGACGACGCCGTCGCGCACGCCATCGCCGACGACGATCCCACGCCCGCCGCCCGCGCCGAAGCCAGCGAGGAGCGCCAGCGGCTCGAACGCTGCATGGCGCAACTCGAACCCACGCAGCGCGGCGCGGTCCGCGAAGCGTTTTTCAGCGGCGCGACTTACAGCGAACTGGCGGAGCGTCTGAGCGTGCCGCTCGGCACGCTGAAAAGCTGGATCCGGCGCAGCCTCATGCAACTCAAATCGTGTCTGGAATCATGAGCACGCCCGCCGATCACGATCCCGACCTGCTCGGCGCCGAATACGCGCTCGGCGTGCTCGACGCGAACGAGCGGCGCGCGCTCGAACACGCCGCCGAAACCGATCCCGTCCTGCTCGCCGCCATCGAACGCTGGCAGCGCCGCCTCGCGCCGCTCGCCGAGGAACTGCGTCCGCTGGCCGTGCCCGCGCGCGTGTGGACCCGCATCGAGCGCGATCTCGGCTTCCTGCCGCCGCGCCGCACGCCGACGCAAGATGCGGGACCGTGGTGGAACAGCTTGCGCCTGTGGCGCTTCGTGGGCGTCGGTGCGAGCGTCGCGGCGCTCGCGCTCGCGCTGGTCAACGTGGTCGTGCTGCGCGAGATGCAGGCGATACACGAGGCCGCGAGCCCGGCGCCGGTGGCCGTCGCGCCCGGCGGCGCCTATATGGTCGCGACGATCGCCCGCCCCGACGGCATCGCCCACTGGACCGCGACCGTCGATCTGCGCCGCAGCGAAATGGTCGTCGTGCCCGCCGTGAAGCCGACCGTGCCGGCCGGACGCGCCACCGAACTCTGGCTGATTGCGCCCGGCGAAAAGCCGGTCGCGCTCGGCGTGTTCCCGGCCGATGCGCCCGCACACATGAACCTGCCCGCCAGCGTGGTCGCGAAGCTCAGCGCGCGCGCCGTGCTGGCCGTCTCGATCGAACCGACCGGCGGCTCGCCGACGGGCCAGCCGACCGGCCCCGTCGTCGCTACCGGCACGATGCACGCCACGGCCTGAGCCCCCCGCCGCGCGTCGGCGCGGCGCGTTCGTCCCTCGCGACGATTCCGCTGCACTGGCGCTGCATCCAAACGCCGCGCTCGTCCGTATCTCCCGGCATCAGCCTCCTCACGGAGTCTCCATGCCGATCACCACCGCCGTTCTTGCCGCGTTTGGCGCGCTCGTCGTCGCGTTCGGCGTCGTCTGGCTCGTGCAATTGCGCACCGGCAACGCGGGCATGATCGACCCGGTCTGGGCGCTGTCGCTCGGCGCCGTGGCCGTCTTCGCCGCCCTCGCCGGTCCGGGCGCGACGCTGAACCGCGTGGCGGTCGCGTTCGGCGGCGGCGTGTGGGGTCTGCGGCTCGGCGCGCATCTCTGGCGACGCAACCGTCGCGGCCCGGAAGACCCGCGCTACGCCGCGCTGCGCACGCGCTGGGGGCGCCACGCGCCGGCGCGCATGCTCGGCTTCTTCATGCTCCAGGCAGTGATCTCGCTGCTGCTGTCGATCGCGTTCTTCGTGCCCGCCTGGCAGGCGCACACGCCGTCGATTCCGGCCATCGTCATCGCCTTGTCCATCGGCTTCGCGGCGCTCGCGGGCGAAGCCGCCGCCGACCGCCAGTTGCGCGGCCATCTCGCCGATCCCGCCGCGCGCGGCCAGGTCTGCACGCGCGGCTGGTGGCGTTACTCGCGCCATCCGAATTACTTCTTCGAATCGCTGCACTGGTGCGCCTACACGGTCTGGTCGATCGGCCAGCCCTGGGGTTGGGCGACGCTCGTGCCGCCGTTCGCGATGGCGTGGCTGCTGCTCAAGCTCTCCGGCGTGCCGCTGCTCGAAGCGCGGCTCGTGCAGACGCGCGCCGGCTATCGCGACTACATGGCGACCACGCACGCGTTCATTCCGTGGCCGCCGCGCCACGCGCACGCCGACGACGCCTCACATCGCCCTTCGAGGAGCCCGCGATCATGACCGTGACCGTTCCGCCGTTGCAGGATTCGCACGACCATCCGCACGACACACCGCACGACACGCCGCCGCCATCGAGCACTTACGACGCCTCGCTTGCGATCCGCCTGTGCGAACGCGGCTGGCTGCCCGATGCGTTGATCCGCATGGGCATGCGCACGCTGCTGCGCCGCCGTCTCGCCGACGAACACGCGCACGACGGCACGCGACGCGCCGAAGCGTTCGAAACGCTGATCGACGAACTGCGCGCCAGCCCGATCGCCATCGAAACGCAGGCCGCCAACGCGCAGCACTACGAGATTCCGGGCGCGTTCTTCGCGGCGCATCTCGGGCCGCGCCTGAAGTATTCGTGCGGCTACTATCCGCGCGGCAACGAAACGCTCGCGCAGGCCGAGGACGCCATGCTTGCGCTCTATGCAGCGCGCGCGGAACTCGCCGACGGTCAGCGCATCCTCGACCTCGGCTGCGGCTGGGGCGCGCTCACGCTCTGGCTCGCGCAACGTTATCCGCATGCGAGCATCGTCGGGCTGTCGAATTCGCACGGGCAGCGCGCGTTCATCGAGCGCCGCGCCAACGAGCTGGGGCTCGCGAATCTGCGCATCGTGACCGGCGATGTCGCGCGCTTTGAGTTCGCGCCCGGCGAGCCGCGTTTCGACCGCGTGCTGTCGATCGAAATGTTCGAGCACATGAAGCACTACGGCCTGCTGCTCGCGAAGATTGCGCGCTGGCTCGACGACGACGGCCGCCTCTTCGTGCATCTGTTCGCGCATCGGCTGCTCGCGTATCACTTCGAGGTGCGCGACGGCAGCGACTGGATGTCCCGTCATTTCTTCACGGGCGGCACGATGCCCTCGGCGCATCTGCTGCTGCGTTTTCAGGACGATCTGCGCGTCGAGCGGCAATGGTGGATCGACGGCACGCATTACGCGCGCACCGCGAACCAGTGGCTCGCCGCGCTCGATGCCGCGCGCGCCCAGGCGCTGCCGCTGCTCGACGCGAGCGGCAACCCGCGTCTCGCGTTCCAGCGCTGGCGCATGTTCTATCTGGCCGTGGCCGAACTGTTCGGCTATGCGCGCGGCGAGGAATGGGGCGTTGCGCATTATCTGCTGCGCAAGCGCGCGGCGCGGCCCGGCACCAGCGAGTAAGCGCGATGCCGACGATGCTTTTCATGCCTGATTTCAGGCGCGATTTCATGCGTGATTTCATGCGATCCCTGCGGCGTGTAACGTTCTTCGCGCCGCTATCGCTCGTAGCATGCATCGCGCTCTGCGGCTGCACGAACGGGCCGCCCAATCCGAATCCTCGCGCCGACCAGCCGCTCGAACCGGTCAGCGTCGACCTGCCGCGCTACATGGGCCGCTGGTACGTGATCGCCAACATTCCGTATTTCGCGGAACGCGGTTTCGTGGCGAGCCGCGCCGAGTGGACGCTGCGCGCGGACGGCCGCATCGACGACGCCTTCTTCGGCCGCAAAGGCGGCTTCGACGCGCCCGAAAAGCACTACCGCTTCGTCGATGCGGTCGTGCCCGGCAGCGGCGGCGGGCGCTGGCGCGTGCGCCTGTTCTGGCCGATCCACGTCACACAGCTCACGCTCTATGTCGACCCGGACTATCGCGTGACGATCCTCGGTTATCCGGGCAAATCGCTCGGCTGGATTTTCTCGCGCGAGCCCGAGATGGACGACGCGACCTATCACGCACTGCTCGCGCGTCTCGATGCGATGGGCTACGACAGCACGCGTTTTCGACGCGTGCCGCAGTTTCCCGCGCAATTGGGTCAGCCGGGATTTGCTTCGCCGTAGTTTCGCGCGACTTTCGCGCGCATCGCGTGCATCCGCGCGCGCCTTCCGTCCGTATCTGCACACAAGGAAGTCTGCACGCAGCAGTCACCGATTCCATGACGACAACGCACGAATCAGGGAGAAAAACGCATGGAACCCGCCCAGATCGCCGACGCCACGAGCGCCGCCTTGCCGCCGGGCCGCCGCGTGGCGGTCGTCGGCGGGGGTATCGCCGGGCTGGCGAGCGCGTGGCTGCTCGCGCGTCGCCATCGCGTCACGCTGTTCGAGGCGGCCGCGACGGCGGGCGGCCACGCGCATACCGTCGACGTCGTGCTCGACGGACAGCGTCATCCCGTCGACACCGGTTTTCTGGTGTTCAACGAGCGCACCTATCCGAACCTCGTGGCGCTGTTCGCCGAACTCGGCGTGCACGTGCATCGCAGCGAGATGTCGTTTTCGGTGTCGATGGACGGCGGCGCGCTGGAGTGGGCGGGCACGAATCTGAACACCGTGTTCGCGCAGCGCCGCAACCTCTTTTCGCCGACGTTCATCGGTATGCTGCGCGACATTCTGCGTTTCAACGCCGCCGCCGAACATCATCTGGAAACAGCGCGGCGCGAGCGGCTTTCGGTGGGCGAACTGCTGACGGCGGGCGGCTACGGCGCACCGTTCCAGCGCCACTATCTGTTGCCGATGGCCGCCGCCATCTGGTCGAGCGCCGCGCGCGACGTGCTGCGCTTTCCGGCCGCGACCTTCCTGCGCTTCTGCCTCAATCACGCCTTGCTACAGGTGAACAACCGGCCGCCGTGGCAAACCGTGGCGGGCGGCTCGCGCGAATACGTCGCGCGCCTGCTCGCCACGCTCGACGACGTGCGCCTGAACACGCCCGTGCGCGCGGTGCGCCGCGACGCGTCGGGCGTCATGATCGCGACCGATGACGCGGGCGCGGAACGTTTCGACGCCATCGTGCTCGCGAGCCACGCGCCCACGACGCTGGCCTTGCTCGCCGATGCCGACGACGCCGAACGCGACGTGCTCGGGGCCGTGCGCTATCAACGCAACGTGGCGCTGCTACACACCGACACGGCGCTGCTGCCGCGCCGCCGACGCGTGTGGTCGGCGTGGAATTACCTCAGCCGTGCGTCGGCGCATCATGCGGGCAGCGACGCCGATGCGCAGCCCGTCTGCGTGAGCTACCTCATCAACCAGTTGCAGCCGCTGCCGTTTCGCACGCCCGTGGTGGTCACGCTCAATCCGGTGAGCGAACCCGCGCCGCACGCCGTGCTCGGCCGCTACGTCTACGAACATCCGCTGCTCGACCTCGCGGCCATCGACGCGCAACAGCGCCTGCCCGATCTGCAAGGGCGGCGCGCGACGTGGTTCGCGGGCGCGTGGACCGGCTACGGCTTTCACGAAGACGGCCTCAAGTCGGCGCTGCGCGTGGCGCGCGACTTCGGCGTGATGCCTGCGTGGGGCCGCCCATGAGCCCACGCGCCGATCTCGCGCGCGGCGCGCCGCCGTTCGCCCGCGCCGCACGCCCAGGCGAGGATGCGCACGCGGCCTGTCTGCTCACGGGCCGCGTGGTGCACGAACGCCTGCGCCCCGCACATCACGCGTTCGCGTATCCGCTGTTCCAGATCTGCTGCGATCTCGACCGCCTCGACGCGCTGCAATGCGGGTGGTTCGGCATCGACCGTCGGCGCGTGTTCTCGCTCGATCCGCGCGACTACGGTCCGCGCGATGGACGCGCGCTCGCGCCGTGGATGCGCGCGCGTCTCGCCGACGCGGGCATTCCCGCCGATGGCGCGATCTGGTTGCAAACGCTGCCGCGCATCTTCGGTCACGCGTTCAATCCGGTGAGCTTCTGGTATTGCTACGACCGCGCGGGCCGCCTGCGCGCGCTCTACGCCGACGTACGCAACACCTTCGGCGCGCATCACGGCTATCTATTGAGCGCGCCCGATCACGCGCCGATCGGCGATACGACCGAGCTGCAGTGCCGCAAGACCTTTCACGTTTCGCCGTTTTGCCGCGTCGAGGGCCACTATCGGTTTCGCGTGCGCCAGCACGGCGCGCGGCTTGTCACCGCGATCGATTACGTCGATAGTCTCGGCGTGCTGCTGCGCACCGCCATCGCCATGCGCGCCGAACCGCTCGACGCACGCCGCGCATTCGGCGCGCTCCTGCGTCAGCCGCTCCTCACGCCCGGCGTCGTGCTGCGGATTCACTGGCAGGCGCTGCGCCTCTGGCTCAAACGCGTGCCGTTTTTCGGCAAACACCCGCCTACACCCCACGCATCCGACGCATCCTTGCGCCCCACCGATCACGAGGCCCGCTCATGACGCTGCTCCGCCTGCCCACGGCCGCGCACCCGCCGATGCCGCTTGCGGCCCGTCTCTTTCTTGCCTTGCTGCGCAGGATCCGTCATGGCCATCTGACGCTGACGACGCCCGACGGCGCGCAGCAGGTGTTCGGCGATGCACGCGACGTCCCGGCCGCCGCGCTGCGCATTCACGACTGGCGCGCGTGCCGGGCGATCCTTCGCGCGGGCGATATCGGTTTCGCCGAGGCGTTGCGCGCGCAATGGCTCGACGCGCCCGATCTCACCGCGCTGATGCGCCTCGCGATCCGCAACGAAGACGCCGTCGCCACGACCCTGCACGGCGGCCCGCTCGCGCGCGTGTGGTACGCGCTGCGCCATCGGCTGCGCCGCAACACGCGCGCCGGCAGCCGACGCAATATCCACGCGCATTACGATCTGGGCAACGCGTTCTACGCGGCGTGGCTCGATGAAACGATGACCTATTCGAGCGCCTGTTTCGACGACGACGCACACCGTCCGCTCGACGAAGCGCAGTGCGCGAAGTATCAGCGCATCATCGATACGCTCGCGCTCGCGCCCGGCATGCGCGTGCTCGAAATCGGCTGCGGCTGGGGCGGTTTCGCGTTGTATGCGGCGCGGCAAGGCATCCATGTGCGCGGCGTGACGATTTCGCAGGAACAACACGCGTGGGCCAGCGAACGCGTGAAAGCGGCGCAGCTTGCGCATCTCGCGGAGATCGAGTTGCGCGATTATCGTGATCTTCGCGAAAACGACGGCCAGTACGATGCGATCGTCTCCATCGAAATGTTCGAAGCCGTGGGCGAAGCGTGGTGGCCGACGTATTTCGACACGCTTTCGCGTCTGCTGAAACCGGGCGCGCGGGCGCTCGTGCAAACCATCACCATCGACGATGCGCATGTCGAACGTTATCGCACGTCGAGCGACTTTATCCGCGAGATGATTTTTCCGGGCGGCATGTTGCCCGGTCCGCAGCAATTCGTGCGCGCCGCGCAGCAGGCGCAGCTCGAAGCACGCGCCGTCTTTGCATTCGGACGCGATTATGCGCAGACCTTGCGTCTGTGGCGCGCAAGTTTCGAAAGCCGACTCGACACCCTGCGCGCGCTCGGTTTCGACGATGCGTTCATTCGCATCTGGACGCTCTATTTCGGCTATTGCGAAGCCGCGTTCGACGAAGGACGCACGGATGTGATGCATTTCGTCGTGCAACGCTGTGATGGACATCCTCGCGCTCATCCCCGCGCACATCCCCATTGACACGCTTTTTGGCGCGGGTACCATGAATCCACCGGTTAAAGCGTGCGTGGCGCTGCGCATTTCCAGGCCACCGCTTCGCTATTCAACCGGCATCCGCTCAACAGTCCGACGCTCCTGTGCTTCGACCCGTGCGCCTTAGATCATGAAAATTCGTGGCCCCTTGATACAGTACGATCGAGGACGTGGCGGCTTTCTCGCCATGCGCAGCACGATTGTTTCAGGCGCCAGCCACGTCGCCCGGCCGTGCAGCTATTGCTCGATCGACACGGTCATCTCCATTCGCTCCGTGCGCCGCCATCATTCGGCCATGAGCTGCGATTTCATCGGCGTTCGTAAAGACGAAATCGCCTCCCTGCTGCCCAAGCCCTAGCCTGCTGTCCGCCCCGTTCGTCTGATATCGCGCCGCTTCGCGTGATGGTGCGTTGTGTTGCGTCGTGCGGCTTTGCTGCGCGCCACGCTATTGCAAGACGCTATTGCACGACGCCTATTGCGCACAATCGCACGCGATGTCGGTCATCACGTACGCCTCGTCCGTTCACGCGGATGCCGGGCGCGAAGACGCGCATACCGTCTTCGAATCAACTCCAGGGAAGCAGGATGAAACTTCACGACACGCTCCAACGCACCGTCCCCGTGACGTGCGCCGCCACGATGCTCGCGCTCGCCGCCGTCGCCGCCCAACCCGCCATCGCGGACGACGCACAGGTCAACGTCTACAACTGGTCCGACTACATTGCGCAGGACACGGTGCCCACGTTCGAGAAGCAGACCGGCATCAAGGTGCGTTACGACAGCTACGATAGCGACGACACGCTGCAAGCCAAACTGCTCGCCGGCAGTTCCGGTTACGACGTGGTCGTGCCATCGTCGGCGTATATGGCGCGGCAGATCGAGGCCGGCGTGTATCAGAAGCTCGATAAATCGCAATTGCCGAATCTCGCGAATCTCGACCCGCATCTGATGAAAATGGTCAGCGACGCCGACCCCGGCAATCAATACGGCGTGCCGTGGGCGTGGGGCACGGACGGCGTCGCGTACAACGCACAGGAAGTGCAAAAGGCGTTCGGCGGCGCGACGCCGCCCGATTCATGGGCGCTGGTTTTCGATCCCGAGAATCTCTCGAAACTCAAAAGCTGTGGCGTGTCGTTTCTCGATTCGGCATCGGACGTATTTCCCGCCGTGCTGCAATATCTGCATCGCAATCCGAACAGCACGAATCCCGCCGATTACACCGCGGCCTACGAAGTGCTGAAGAAAGTGCGCCCCTATATCACGCAGTTCAATTCGTCGGGCTATATCAACGACCTCGCGAATAACGACGTGTGCATCGCCGTGGCATATTCGGGCGATGCCGGTATCGCACGTCGGCGCGCCATCGAGGCGAAGCGCCACTATCAGATTCAGTTCGTGAATCCGCAGGAAGGCGGTCTGCTCTGGTTCGACATGATGGCGATTCCGAAAGACGCGCCGCATCCCGAAGCGGCGCTCAAATGGATCAATTACATCGAAGATCCGAAAACGAGCGCCGGCATCACCAACGAAGTGTTTTATCCGACCGCGAATCGTGCGTCGTATCCGCTGGTTCAAACGGCGATCATGAAAGACGCCAGCACGTTTCCTTCCGACGAAGTCATCGACAAGATGACCGTCATGCGTCCGCAACCGGCAGCGATCATGCGGCTGCAAAACCGTTTGTGGGCGCAATTGAAATCGGGCACGTAAGGGCTTGATTCGCCGCCGCGCGCCGCTTTGTTTCTCTCACCTTTTTATTGCCAACATCATGCGCATTCTGGATATCGTCGATTACTCGCAACCCGCGAAAGAAACGCTCGAATGGGAGCCGAAGCCCGAAGTCGTGCTTTCCGGCCGACCGCGTCAATCGGCCGACATGCATTTCACGAGCCCGTGCGGACAATTGTCGACGGGCATCTGGACCAGCGAACGCGGTTGCTGGCGCGTGAATTTCACGGAGAACGAGTATTGCGAAATTCTCGAAGGCGTCTCGGTGCTGCGCGATGAATCGGGTGCGGAAAAAACCGTGCGCGCGGGCGACCGCTTCCTGATACCCGCCGGTTTTCAGGGGACGTGGGAAGTGGTCGAGCCGTGCCGCAAAGTGTTCGTCTCGGTCGAGTTCAAAGGCTGAGCGACGCGTCGCGCAAGCGAGGCGGATCGGTGACGATCGAACGCAGCGCGGCGCGCGCCTGATGGGGCGTGCCGCGCAACGCGGCGAGATCCGGCACCGGGCGCGCGAGCGCGGGTTCGCGCGCGAACGCGGCTTCGAGCGCCTGCGCCGCGTCGAGCAGGCGCGCGTCGCCGCGCATCGGCCCGATCAGTTGCAGACCGAACGGCATGCCCGCGTGATCGATGCCGCAAGGCAGCGACATCGATGGATTCGTCAACACCGTCACAACATAAGTGAGCGCGACCCATCGATAATAATTTTCGAGCGGCGTGCCGTCGATCGACTCGCAATGCGAGGTCGTCCACGCAAACGGCGTGACCGGCGAGACCGGCGAAACAATCACGTCGTAGCGCGAGAAATGCGCCTGAAACTGCCGATACAACGCCGTGCGCTGCGTCTCGGCGCGCGCGACGTCGGCGAGCGTGAGCGCCCCGCCCATTTCGTAGTTCGCGCGCGTATTCGCGCCGAGCAGCGACGGATCGCGCTCGTAGGTTTCGCGCAGGCTCGCAACGAATTCCTGCGCGCGCACGACGTCGAACACGCGATGCGCTTCGCGCAAGTCAATGTCGATCGGCTCGCACTGCGCCACGATGCGCGAGAGGCGCTCGATCTTCGCGCGGAACGTGGCGCGAATCGACGCATCGACGGCGCACGCGCCAAAATCTTCGGTATAGCCGATGCGCAGCGCCGAAAGATCGAGGCGCGGCTCGCGCGCGAAGGCGTCGAGCGTCGCGGGATAGCTGAGCGGATCGGCGCTCGCGTGACCGGCCACGGCGGCCAGTTGCAGCCGCACGTCGGCGACGTTGCGCCCCATCGGCCCGCTGACCCAGTTCGGCGCCCAGCCCAGCACGCGGCGTTCGGACGGCACGAGTCCCGGCGACGCGCGATAGCCCACCACGCCGCAGAGCGCGGCCGGAATGCGCAGCGAGCCGCCGAGATCCGAACCCGTGGCGAGCGGCACCATGCCGGTGGCGAGCGCGACCGCCGAGCCGCCCGACGACCCGCCCGCGTTCAGCCGCGTGTCGAACGGATTGCCCGTCGCGCCCCAGACCGCGTTGCGCGTGTTCGCGCCCGCGCCCATTTCCGGCACATTGGTTTTGGCCGCGACGATGGCGCCCGCCGCGCGCAAGCGAGCAACGAAAGCGTTATCGCTAACCGGCACATGATCGCGATACAGCGGCGAGCCGTAAGTGGTCAGCAAGCCGCCCGTCTCTTCGAGATCCTTCACACCGATCGGCAAACCGTGCAGCACGCCCAGCGCTTCGCCACGCGCGACAGCCTGTTCCGCGCGACGCGCTTCGTCGCGCGCGCGTTCGAACGCCGTGGCCGCGAGCGCGTTGACGGCAGGCTCGATCGATTCGATGCGCGCGAGACACGCATCGAGCAATTCGACCGGCGACAGCTCGCCGTTGCCGATCAGACGCCGCGCGTCGACGGCGGATAAATCAGCCAGTGAAACAGACATTCGAACCTTCCATCAAGCCGCCAGCGCGCGCGCCGATTGATCGACGCAGGCGACGATCGCATCGCGCGTGTTGAGCAGATGCACGCGCGTCTGCTCCTGCACGGCGGCGGCGTCGCGCGCGCGCCAGGCCGCGAGCAGATGCGCGTGCTCGTCGTTATTGCTCGCCATGATATCCGGCTGCACGTACATCGACAGCGACACATACGGACGCGCGAGCAGCGACAGCCCGCGCACGACTTCGAACAGCCGCGTGTGCGCCTCGCACTGCATCAGATGCTGATGAAAATCCTCGTTGAGCAAGGCCCATTGCTCGGAACTGGGCGCGGCCTGGCTCATGGCATCGTGGCTCGCCTGCGCCGCGTCGAGTTGCGCGGCGCTCGCGCGCAGACACGCACGCGCGGCAAGCATCGGTTCGAGCAGCATGCGCAACTCGTAGATTTCGCTGACGTCGTCGGCGGTGAGGCCGCGCACTTCCACGCCCTTGTTCGGATCGATCGCCACCAGCCCTTCGGCGCGCAGATCGCGGAACGCTTCGCGCACGGGCGTCGTGCTCACGCCGAGCCGCTTTGCCACTTCCTCCTGGCGCATGCGCGTGCCCGCCTTGTAGACGCCCTGCAAAATCTCCGCGCGCAGCGTGCCGAGTACGTATTCCTGAATCGTGCGATACGGCTTGCCCATGCTGTCTCCCTGGTCGCTTTGGTCGGTGTTACGCGATCGCCTCGGTGCTCGCCGCGGCAAGCTCAAGCTCGCGCCGCGCGCCGATCACCTGCTCGATCCACGCCGCCACGCGCAGCGTCTCAAGATCCTCGCCGAACGCGCCGATGGTCTGAAAACCCAGCGGCAAACCCGCATCGGTCCAACCCGACGGCACCGTCACGGCCGGCATGCCGAGCAGACTCCACGGCGCGCAGAACGTGGGGTCGCCGGTGTCGTCGAGACCTTGCGGCGCGACGCCCGTGGCGGGCACGCTCACGAGTGCATCGCAGCCCGCGAGCAGTTGCGCCGAGCGCGCGCGCCATTGCGCCTGCAATTCGAGCGCGGCCTGATAACGCGCCTCGGGCATCGCCGCGCCTTCATCGACGAGCGCACGCATATGCTCACTCAACTGCTCGCGATGCGCGCGCGCCTCGGGCCCGACCGCGTGCCACGCTTCCACGCGCAGAATCACCTGCAACGCGTCGACGATCTGTTCGAGATCGGCCTCGAATTCGATCTCGACGATCTCCGCGCCCGCCGCGCGCAACTGCGCGAGCGCGGCGTCGAAATTCACTTTCTGCATGTCCTGCAAACGCGCGTCGAACGGCGTGCGCACTACGCCCAGACGCGGCGGCGCAGCGAGCGGCGCGAACCACGCCTGCCAGGCGTCGACGCTGTCGATCGCTTCCACGCGCTGCGCGACGAACAGCGCGTGCGCGAGCGCCGCCACTTCCACGTCGCGCGCGAAGAAGCCGATGTGATCGAGCGACGCGGCGAGCGCATGCACGCCCTCGCGCGAGATCGTGCCGTAGCTCGGCTTGTAGCCCACCACGCCACAGTACGCGGCGGGCCGGATCACCGATCCCACCGTCTGCGTGCCGAGCGCAAGCGGCACGATGCCCGCGCCCACAGCCGCCGCCGATCCGCTCGATGATCCGCCGGGCGTATGATCGCGACGCCACGGATTCACGGTCGGCCCCGGCTGACGCCAGGCGAATTCGGTCGTCACGGTCTTGCCGAACACCAGCGCGCCGAGTTCGCGCAGTTGCGTCACGATCGGCGCATCGGCTTGCGGACGATGGCCGCGCCAGATCGGCGAGCCGTAGCACGTCGGCATATCGACGGTGTCGATCAGGTCCTTCACGCCCACGGGCAGACCCGCGAGCGGCGCATACGCGTCGGGCTCGACGTACGCATCCGGACGATGCGTGAAAACGTGCAGCGATTCGAGCGCCTCGGCGCGCGCCACGGCTTCGTCGAGCCGCGCGCGACTCGCGGCCGGATTGCCGCGCTGCGCGATCAGCGCCGTCACGAACGACGGATTGGCTTCGTTCATCCTGTCCTTCCATTCGAAGCGTCGGCGCAGCGCGCCGACGCGATAACGGGCGTCGCGACGCTTACTTCTTCGCGGCGGCCGCGGCAAACGAATTGTCGACGGCACTTGCATAGCTCACGCTGCCAGGCTTGATATTGCCGATCGACTCCTGCAGATCGAGCGCATTGCGAAACGCCTGCTCGGAAATCTCGGGCGTCGGCGCGTAAATGTTTTGATCGATCAGGCGGCCCACGGCCGCGTCGACGATCTTCGCGTCGAGCGAGGGAAATTCCGTCTTCGCGACCGCCTTCGCCGTGTCCGGCGATTGATGAATCAGCGCCTCGGCCTCGCCGATCGACTTCACGAACGCCGCCACCATCTGCGGCTTGTCCTTGATGGTCGACGCCGCCGTGTCGATGGTCGAGAACGCATAGCCGCCCGGATAGGCCTTCGGGAAACCGTACACGACCTTGTAGCCCTGCGCGATGCCGGTGTCCGCCTGCGGTTCGTAGACTGCCGCCGCCTGGCTGCGGCCCGCGCTCACGGGCGCGAGTTCGGTGCCCAGTTGCACCGTGTTCAGCGACACCTTCTCGATCTTCTGATCCTTGATGAGCCGTTGCAGCAGATACGTGCTGGTCGACGGCGGCAACGCCGTGGCGACGCTCTTGCTCGACATGTCGCCGGGCTGATGCACGCCCGCGTCCGGCGGCGCGATCACCCACACCGGCACGCCCGCCACCACGTTCGCGACGGCCATCACGTTCGCGCCCTTGAGGTTCGCGAGCACGGCCGTCATCGGATCCTGCAGCGAGAAGTCCGCATGGCCGCCGATCACCGCCGCCACGCCCGCCGCGCCGCTGCCCGCCGTGACCTTCTTCACGTCGAGACCGTTCTTCGCGAAGATCCCCTTGTCGATCGCCACGTAAAGCGGCAGATACTGAATCGACTGAAAAGCCTGATACACCGTAACCGGTTCCGCCGCCCGCGCGGACACCTGAACGCTCAACCCCGTCACTGCCGCCGCAATGGCAATCGCGCTTACTCGTTTCATCGTGTTGACTTCCATGAAATGACCTTTGCTTCCGTGAATTGAACGATCCAGCCCAGCAGCGTCGCCATCAGCGTGAGCACGATAATGCCGAGCCACACCGTATTCAGATCGAACAGCGATCCGGCGACGAACACCTCATGCCCGAGTCCTGCCTGCGAAGCGATGTACTCGCCCACCACCGCGCCGATCAGCGCGAAGCCGATGTTCACGCGCAGCGTCGAGAACACCCACGGCAGCGCGCCCGGCACGATCAGCTTCGTGAAGATCATCGAAGGCTTCGCGTTGAACGAGCGGAACAGGTTGAGCAGATCCTTGTCGACTTCGCGCGCCGCCGCACACGACGAGATCATCGCCACGGCGAAGGTGGAAATGCCCGCGAGCCAGACTTTCGACGTCATGTCCGAGCCGAACCAGATGACGATCAGCGGACCGAGCGCGATCTTCGGAATACTGTTCAGGATGACTGATAATCCTTCAGCGACGCCTGACACTCGCGGCACGAACCACAGCAGCAGCCCGAGGCCGATCCCGAGCCCGCTGCCCACCACGAGGCCCACCACCGTTTCGTAGAGCGTGACGAGCGTGTCGGGTATCAGCGTGCCGCCGTTCAGGCCTTGTTGCGCGGCCTGCCAGATGCCCGCGGGCGAGCCGAGCAGCTTGCCGTTGATCCAGCCCGCCGTGACCGCCACCTGCCACAGCGCGATCAGCGCCACGACGATGAGCGCGACCGCGCCCGTGGTGCCGAGCTTCGCCGCGCGGCGCGGCTTCGCGCGCCGCCGTGCGGGCCCGTTGGAGGAGATCGCAATATCGCTCATGCCGTGGCTCCCGCGTGCTGGATGGTATGGCTGCGCAGTCCGTTCCAGACGCGCGAATGGTAGGTGCGGAACTCGGGCGCCTCGCGCGCCGAGACCGCTGTGCGCGCGCCCTGCGTGGTCAGGCGCACGTCGATGTCGTCTTCGATACGCGCCGGGCGGCCGCCCAGCAGGATCACGCGGTCGCTCATCGCAATCGCTTCCTCGATGTCATGCGTGACGAGCACGACGCTCGTGCCGCTCTGCTGGCGCAACGCCATCACATCGTCTTCGAGCGCGAGACGCGTCTCGTAGTCGAGCGCGGAAAACGGTTCGTCGAGCAGCACCAGCGTGGGATCGACCAGCAGCGTGCGCGTGAGCGCCACGCGCTGGCGCATGCCGCCCGAGAGCGAATGCGGATACGCGTCGGCCACCGCGCCGAGGCCGTAACGCGCGAGCATCTGGCGCGCGCGTTCGAGGTCGGCGCGCTTGACCCTGCGATACAGCTCGATGCCGAGCACGGCGTTTTGCAGCACCGTGCGCCACGGCATCAGCAGGTCTTTTTGCAGCATGTAGGCGATGCGCCCGGCGCTGCCGTCGTCGCGCTTGCCCACGCTGATCTGCCCCGACTGCGGCTTGATGAGCCCCGAGACGAGATTGAACAGCGTGCTCTTGCCCGCGCCGCTGCGGCCGACAATCGAGACGATCTCGCCGCTGCGCACGCTGAAATCGAGCCGTTCGAAGATCGGCACGTCGACACCATCGGCAGTCCGAAATGCGTGACTGAGTTGCTGGACCTTCAGGCGGTCCGTACCCGACGCATGCGTCGAAGCGATGTTCCCCGCGTGCGGGGTTGCAATGGCTGAGACACTCATGGACATCCTCATCGGTACGTGGCGTACGTTTGTGCTGTGCACAACACATAGTGCACAGTCAAAAAACCACGACGCAAGTGAAAAAATAAATTCCGCGCAATCGGGAATTCACCTGCTCGATGATGGTGCGTCAATGCGGATTCGCGGGCGCGAATCGCACCAGAGCGGCGTGCAAACGCCGTGCGATGGTGCGTTTTTCGGGGAGGCGTGTGAACAGGAGGCGCGCTTCGAAAAAGAAACCGCGTGCAAACAACGAGACTAGCGAAATCAAAATAGAAACGCCGCCAGCGAGATCGCCGGCGGCGCGTCTTACTGCCGGAATCGACGATTAACGGATACCGCCCGCCGCCAGCAGATGCTCGCCGGTTAGCCAGCGCGCTTCGTCGGAAGCGAGGAACACCGCCACATCGGCGATATCCTGCGGCTGACCCGCGCGGCCGAGCGGCGTCTTCGCGATGAAGTCCGCGGCCATGTCCGAGCCGGTGATGCCCGCGCTGTGCGTGCCTTCGGTTTCGACGTAGCCGGGATTGATCGCGTTCACGCGGATCTTACGCGGGGCAAGCTCCAGCGCCAATACGTTCGTGATCGCGTCGAGCGCGCCTTTGGTGCCGGTGTAGATCGCGCTCGCGGGCGGCGTGATGCGCGTGACGCCCGAACTGATATTGATGATGCTTGCGCCTTCGCCCAGATGCTTCACGGCCGCCTGGGTGACGAGCAGCGGCCCGAGCACGTTGGTGTCGAACTGGCGATGGAACTCCTCGGCGGTGATGTCCTCGACCGGCGAGAACGCATACACGCCCGAATTGTTCACGACGATATCGAGGCGGCCGAACGCGTCGATGGCCGTTTGCACGAGCTTCGCGGCGTCGGCGGGCTGCGAGACGTCGCCGCCTGCCGCCGTCGCCTTGCCGCCCGCAGCCTGAATCTGCTCGACGACCGCCAGCGCGCCGGATTGGCTGCTCGCATACGTCACCACGACCGACGCGCCCTCTTTCGCGAGCGCGCGGGCGATCGCCGCGCCGATTCCCTTCGATGCGCCCGTAACGAGCGCGACCTTTCCTTCGAGCCTGGCCATGACAAACCTCCAATGTGGGTTGAACCGTTCGCTCGCCGCGCTGCGGCTTGCGTCGGTGCCGAACCACAATGTAGAGGGTGACAGTGCAGCGAAAAAGGGCCTGGCGACGAATGGAGTGGCCGCATTTGCCGAACAATGCGCGTCGTGGACAAAGCCTCGACAGCGCTCAGTCTTCGTGTGGAATCCCGTCGATCGGGCACTCCGCCGTGCCGGGCGTGCTGCGCGTGAGCGCTTCCACGCGTCGGCGCGTGGCCTCGGGGTCGGCCACCCAATCGCGATAGAAACCGAACGGGCAATCCGCCACGCCGTTCGCGCCGTCGCCGGAATGGATCGTGCCGGTATAGCCGCGATGCAGCAGCTTGTACAGATGGTTCTGCGACTGCATGTTGCGGCGCGCGTCGCGGATCATGCCGAGCGACAGTTCCGCGTATTGCACCCCCATTTCCTCTTCGCCGCATTCGCCGAGCGTGCGCCCGTCGAAGCCCACGATCGCCGAGTGGCCGAAGTACGAATACACGCCGTCCCAGCCCGTGGCGTTCGCGACCGCCACATAGGTGTTGTTCATCCACGCCATCGCTTTCGCGACCATCACCTGCTGCTCTTTCGCCGGATACATATAGCCCTGGCAGCGCACGATCAACTCCGCGCCGTTCATCGCGCAGTCGCGCCAGATCTCCGGATAATTGCCGTCGTCGCAAATAATCAGGCTGATTTTCAGGCCTTTCGGACCGTCCGACACATACGTGCGATCGCCCGGATACCAGCCTTCGATCGGCGTCCACGGCATGATCTTGCGGTACTTCTGCACGATCTCGCCGCGATTGTCGATCAGCACGAGCGTGTTGTACGGCACCTTGCGCGGATGCTCCTCGTGACGTTCGCCCGTGATCGAGAACACGCCCCACACATTGGCCTTGCGGCACGCCGCCGCGAAAATATCGGTCTCTTCGCCGGGAATCGTCGACGCCGTATCGAACATCTCCTGGCGGTCGTACATGATGCCGTGCGTGGAATACTCGGGAAATACCACGAGGTCCATGCCCGGCAAACCCTGCTTCATGCCGACCACCATATCGGCGATACGGCGCGCGTTGTCGAGCACCTCCGCCTTCGTGTGCAGACGCGGCATCTTGTAGTTGACCACCGCAACGCCCACACAATCGCGGCTGCTCGAAATATCACCATGTCGCATGATGCTTCCTCCTTGAATGCGTTGATGCCGCGCGCGAAGGCCGCCGCTTGCGGGCAGCGGTTCGCGCGCGGCACACCTTAGTGGCTGATCATCCAGGGCCGTCCCGCCGGCCGTTTGAGACCGTCCGACGCCGCGCCCGCGAGCTTCGCCGCGCCGCCCGAGCAGCAACTGCAGCCCGCGCGATGACGCAGTGGCGGACCGTCGCCGGACTGACGCGGCGCGTGCGCGGCGCGTTCGTTGGTCGCGTGCGCCGCGCGGCGCGTGTTCGCCATCAGCGCCAGCGAAGGCGCACTGATGACGCGTCCGCCTTCCGCGCCGCAGTCGGGACAACGGCACGGTTTTTCGCGGTCCGCAATGCGGCGCATGACGGAGAACGGCCCGCAGCTTGCGCACTCGAAGTCGTAGATCGGCATGACAGCTTCCTTTGAATGACGTCGGCGAGAATCCGGAATCAGGCCTTCACGAGATCCGGCGAACACGGCAGATCCACGCCGCCCTGAATGTGCTGGATCGGGCCGTCGGCGTTCGGACGAATGTCGAAATCGAAGATCTGCGTGGGCAGCCACAAGGTCGCGCACGCATTCGGAATATCGACCACGCCGCTGATATGCCCCTGCACCGGCGCGCAACCGAGCAGCGAATACGCCTGCGCGCCGGAATAGCCGAACTTCTTCAGATATTCGATCGCGTTCAGACACGCCTGGCGATACGCGGTGGTCACGTCGAGATAATGCTGGCCGCCCTGCTCGTCGACGGAAATGCCTTCAAAAATGAGGTAATCGTTGTAATTGGGCGTGATCGGGCTCGGCTGGAACACGGGATTGCGAATGCCGTATTTCGCCATGCCGCCCTTGATGACGTTCACGCGCATATGCACCCAGCCCGCCATTTCGATCGCGCCGCAGAACGTGATTTCGCCGTCGCCCTGGCTGAAGTGCAGATCGCCGACCGAAAGGCCCGCGCCATCCACGTAGACCGGGAAAAACACCTTCGAGCCGCGCGACAGATCCTTGATGTCGCAATTGCCGCCGTGCTCGCGCGGCGGCACCGTGCGCGCGCCCTGCGCGGCGGCTTTGTCGCGTGCTTCGCCCGCGAGCTTGCCCATGTGCGCGGTGGCCGCGAACGGCGGATTCGCAAGCGGCGGCACGCGTTCCGGATCGGTGGCGATCAGACCGGTTTCGCGTGCGTTCCACGTTTCCAGCAGTTTCGGATCGGGCAGGCAGCCGATCAGGCCCGGGTGAATCAGGCCCGCGAAATTCACGCCCGGAATATGGCGCGAACTCGTGTAGACACCGTGAAAATCCCAGATCGACTTTTGCGCGCTCGGGAAATGATCGGTCAGAAAGCCGCCGCCGTTCGTCTTCGAAAAGAAGCCGTTGAAACCCCACTGGCTGTCCGCTTTCGCGCCGATGTCGAGCAGATCCACCACGAGCAGGTCGCCCGGCTCCGCGCCGTGCACGCCCACCGGGCCGGAGAGAAAGTGCACGATCGACAGGTCGATGTCGCGCACGTCGTCGGCGCTGTCGTCGTTCTTGATGAAGCCGCCGGTCCAGTCGTAGGTTTCGAGGATGAAGTCGTCGCCGGGCTTCACCCAGCAGGCCATCGGAATGTCGGGGTGCCAGCGGTTGTGCACCTGTTCGTTTTCGTAGGCCGACTGGTTCAGATCGACCTTGATGAGAGTGTCGGGCATTGCGTTCGCTCCTGGGTTCGCGGATTGACATACGGCGCGGCGCGCGAACGCCGCGCCGCGCTCAGACGGAGAGGTATTCGCGGATGCGGTCGGTGTCGCCCGCATCGCGCGTGCTTTGGTGCACGAAGCGCCCGCCTTCGATCACGAAGAGCCGGTCGGCCACGTCGAGCGCGAAGCTCAACACCTGCTCCGACACGACGATGGCGATGTTGCGGCTCGTGCGAATCTGATTGAGCGCCTTGGCGATGTCCTTGATGACCGAAGGCTGGATGCCTTCGGTCGGCTCATCGAGCAGCAGCACTTTCGGGTCGGTCGCGAGCGCGCGTGCAATCGCGAGTTGCTGCTGCTGGCCGCCCGAAAGATTGCCGCCCTTGCGCTTGCGCATGTCGAACAGCACGGGAAACAGCGCGTAAAGTTCGTCGGGCACGCGCTGACTCTGCGCGTTTTCGAGACCCGTCTGAATGTTTTCCTCGACGCTCAGCGAGGCGAAAATCTGCCGGCCTTGCGGCACGTAGGCGATGCCTTTCGACACGCGGCGGTAACTCTCGTCCTTCGAGACGTCGGCGCCGCCCACGCGCACCGTGCCGCGATTGGCGGGCAGCATGCCGATCAGCGCCTTGAACAGCGTGGTCTTGCCCATACCGTTGCGGCCCATCACGGCCACGCTTTCGCCTTGCGAAACGGAAAAGCCGATGCCGTGCAGCACTTCGCTCTGGCCGTAGCTGACGACGAGATCGTCGACTTCCAGCATGATGTGTTCTCCGTGTTGTCGTTCGTTTGCCGACTCGGTGGCCAACTCGGTGGCCAGATCAGTGGCCCAGATAGACGTCGATCACGCGCGGATCGGCCTGCACCTGCGCCATCGGCCCTTCCGCGAGAATCTTTCCCTGATGCATGACCGTGACCTTGTGCGCGATGCGCTCGACGAACGCCATGTCGTGCTCGATCACGATCATCGAGCGATTGCGGCAGATGCGGTCGAGCAGATCGGCGGTCAGTTCGCGCTCGCGCACGCTCATGCCCGCGATCGGTTCGTCGAGCATCAATAGTTCGGGATCCTGCATCAGCAGCATGCCGATTTCGAGCCACTGTTTCTGGCCGTGCGAGAGCAATCCCGCTTCCATATCGAGCGCGGCGGCCAGACCGATTTCGTCGGCGACGTCACGCACGCGGTCGGCCACTTCGGCGTCTTCGCGATAGGCGAGCGCGCCAAACACGCTGCGTCCGCGCGGAAACGACACTTCGAGGTTCTGCGCCACGCTCAGGTTTTCGTAGATCGACGGCGTCTGGAACTTGCGGCCGATGCCTTTGCGCACGCGGCGAAATTCCGCGAGATTCGTGATCTCCTCGTTGCGGAATTTGATGCTGCCGGCCGTTTCCTTCGTCTTGCCGCAAATCAGATCGAGCAGCGTGGTCTTGCCGGCTCCGTTCGGTCCGATCACCACGCGCAGCTCGCCGCGTTCGAGATAGAGATTGAGCGAATCGATCGCCTTGAAGCCGTCGAACGACACGGTCAGGTCTTCGATCGCGAGCAGAAAGTCGGTATTGCTCATGCTTCATGCCTCCTTGTTCGCCGCGCCGAGCAGCCGCCGCACGCGCGGGCGCACGTGCTCTTCGTAGAGGCCCGCGAGCCCGTTCGGAAACACCATCACCACGCCGATGAACATCGCCGCCATCAGATAGAGCCAGAGATTCGGAAAGCTCTCCGAGAACCAGCTCTTGCCGAGATTGACGAGAATCGCGCCGTACACCGCGCCGACCAGCGACATGCGCCCGCCGATGGCCGCGTAGATCACCATTTCGATCGACGGCACGATGCCCACGAACGACGGCGACATGAAGCCCACCTGCAGCGTGAACATCGCGCCGCCGATCGCTGCCAGCATCGCCGCGAGACAGAACGCGAACACCTTGAACATGGCGACGTCGTAGCCCGAGAAGCGCACGCGGTCTTCCTTGTCGCGCATCGCGAGCAGCAGCGTGCCGAGCTTGCTGCGCTGGACCCAGCGGCAGGCGAGCAGCGCGCCGATCAACAGCGCGGCGTTCACGAAATACAGCACCAGCTTCGCGTGATCGGTGCGAATGTCCCAGCCGAGCAGCGTGCGCAGGTCGGTGATGCCGTTCACGCCGCCCGTATAACCTTGCTGGCCGATGATCAGCACCGAGAGAATCAGCGCGACGGCCTGCGTAATGATCGCGAAGTACACGCCGCCCACGCGCCGCTTGAACATCGCGTAGCCGATCACGAACGCGAGCGCCGTGGGCACCACGAGCACCGCGAGTATCGAGAACGGCAAGTAGTGAAACGGCTTCCACCACGCGGGCAGCGCGGTGAGCTGGTTCCAGTCCATGAAGTCCGGAATGCCGGGCGTGGTCTGCGTGCGCGTGGCGGCCGGATCGGACGCTTCGAGTTTGAGAAACATCGCCATCGCGTAGCCGCCGAGGCCGAAGAACACGCCCTGGCCGAGACTGAGCACGCCGCCGTAGCCCCACGCGATCACGAGGCCGATCGCCACGAACGCGTAGGTCAGGTACTTGCCCATCAGGTTCAGACGGAACGTGTCGAGCGCGAGCGGAAACACGACCACGATCACCAGCGCGAGCAGCACGATGCCCGCGTAGCCCGAGGCGTCGAGCCACGCGAGGCGCGCGCGCCAGCCGGCCGGCGGCGCGCCCTGGCCGGATCGCGGGGATACGCCGCCCGCCGTGGGTTGGATGGGTTCCATGTCCATCTCCATACGAATGAAGCTGTGTGAATGAGGCTTGTGCAAAGACGTACGCTTTAACGCGGCTTCTGCGCGGCTTAAACGCGCCGCACCTTCGAGGCGAACAGACCCTGCGGACGCAGCATGAGAATCACCACGACGGTCAGCAGCGTGAGCACGCGCGCAATCGAGCCCGAGAGAAAGAACTCGCTGATCGACTGCATCTGCGCGATGCCGAACGCCGACGCCACGGTGCCGAGCAGACTCGCCGCGCCGCCGAACGTGACCACCAGAAACGAATCGACGATATAGAGCGAGCCGCTCGTCGGTCCCGTCGAGCCGATCGCCGTGAAGGCCGCGCCCGCCACGCCCGCGATGCCGCAGCCGATCGCGAAGGTCATGCGGTCGGTGCGCCGCGTGTTGATGCCCGCCGCGTTCGCCATCGGCCGGTTCGCGACCGTGGCGCGCACGCGCAGGCCCCAGCGCGAGCGATAAAGCGCGAGCAGCAGGCCGCCCGTCATCAGCAACGCGAGAAACATCACGAACATGCCGCTCACCGGAATGTCGAGGCCGGGCGTGGGCTCCCACGAACCCATCAGCCAGTCGGGCAGCGCCGGGCTCACTTCCTTCGGCCCGAAGGTCGAGCGAAACACCTGCTGCATGCCGAGGCTCAGGCCCCAGGTGGCGAGCAGCGTGTCGAGCGGGCGCTTGTAGAGATGGCGGATCAGCGCCCATTCGGCGAGCCAGCCCGCCGCGAACGCCAGCGCGAACGCCGCGAGAATCGCGAAGAAGAAATACACGGGCGTGAATGCGTGCCAGACGTTCTGCGAGAACCACGAAAACATGTAGACCGTATAGGCGCCGATCGTCATGAATTCGCCGTGCGCCATATTGATGACGCCCATCTGGCCGAAGATCACGGCGAGCCCGAGCCCCATCAGGAGCAGGACGCTGAAGAGGCTCAGACCGGCGAAGCCCTGCATCAGCGTGATGTTGAAAATATCGGTAGCGGACATCGAACGCTCCTCGCGCGGCGGCGTCGTGCGCCGCCGCGCCGCTGCGGTTGACGGATTACATGTAGCCCTTCGGGAACGGATTCGGCTGGATCGGCTGCTCCGACTGCGCCACGACCTTGAACTGGCCGTCCGCCTGTCCTTCGCCGATCAGCGAACGGCTCCACAGGTGATGGTTCGGATCGACCTTCGCGTAGCCCTGCGGCGCGTTCGCCACTTCGATACCGGCCGAATGCGCGACCACCTTGTCGACGTCGAAACTGCCCGCGCGCTCGCACGCGGCCTTCCAGATCCACGGGCCCAGATAGGCGGCCTGCGTGACGTCGCCGATCACCGACTTCTGGCCATAGCGCGCCTTGAACGCCGCCACGAACTTCTTGTTGTTCTCGTTATCGAGCGACTGGAAGTACTTCATCGACGAGAAGAAGCCCGCGAAATTCTCGCCGCCGATGCCGAGCACTTCGTCTTCCGTGACCGAGAGCGTCAGCAGGAACTGCTTCTGCGGCGTGATGCCCGCGGCCTTGAGCTGCTTGTAGAACGCCACGTTCGAGCCGCCCACCACGGTCGCGAAGATGCAGTCCGGGCGCGCGAGCTTGATCTTGTTCATCAGCGAGGCGAACTCGGTCGTGCCGAGCGGGTAATACTCCTCGCCCACCACCTTCGCGTGCAGATGCTGTTCGATATGGCGGCGCGCGATCTTGTTCGACGTGCGCGGCCAGATGTAGTCGGAGCCGATCAGGAAGAAGGTCTTCGCTTTCTTGGTGTTCGAGGCCCAGTCGAGCGCCCAGAGAATCTGCTGGGTCGCTTCCTGGCCCGTGTAAAACACGTTCTTCGACTGTTCGAGGCCTTCGTAGAAGGTCGGGTAATAGAGCAGGCCGTTGTCCTTCTCGAAGACCGGCAGCACCGCCTTGCGCGAAGCCGAGGTCCAGCAGCCGAACACGGCCGCGACGTGATCGTTCTCCAGCAGCTTCTTCGACTTTTCGGCGAAGGTCGGCCAGTCGGACGCGCCGTCTTCCTGAATGATCTGCACCTTGCGGCCCAGCACGCCGCCCATCGCGTTGATCTGCTCGATGGCGAGACGTTCGGCCTGGATCGAGCCGGTTTCCGAAATCGCCATCGTGCCCGTGGCCGAGTGCAGCTGGCCGACCGTCACCGTGGTGTCCGTGACCGCGAGGCCCGTGGTGTTGACCTTCGCGGTGGGCGGCGTTTGCGCAAACGCGCCGCGCGAGAAGCCCATCGCCATCAGCGGCGCGGCGGCCAGGCCGCCGAGCATTTTCCGGCGCAGCGGCGAGGGCATCGGGGCATCGTCATCGAATCGATCGTCTGCGGACATCACGTTCTCCTTATCGGGTGCCCGGCGCTGAACGCTGCGGGCTGGGTCGAGGGTTGGACGCAATGTAGAAAGCCAAATTGACGACCGGAATACGTCGATTGACGTATTCCCGGCGCGCGCACTGGAATGTAATTTGCATCGCACTGCGATCCCGCGCGCCGCCGCGGTTTCCGCCGCTTTCGCACCAATCCGGAACATCGTCATGTCCCAGAGTCACCCGTCACTGGGCGCGCCCAGCACGCAACGCATCGTCAAGGTGCGCCGCGACTACAACGCCTGGGTCGGCGACGAAACCCTCGAGGACTACGCGCTGCGCTTCACGCCGCGTTCGTTCCGGCGCTGGTCGGAGCTGCGCGTGGCCAACACCGCAATCGGCGCGGTGTCGTTTCTGGTGCTGGAGGCGATCGGCGGCAGTCTCGTGGTCAACTACGGCTTCACCAACGCGTTCTGGGCCATCGCCGCGGTCTCCGTGCTGATCTGGCTGACGAGCCTGCCCATCAGCTATTACGCCGCGCGCTACGGCGTGGACATGGACCTGCTCACGCGCGGCGCAGGCTTCGGCTATATCGGCTCGACGGTCACCTCGCTGCTTTACGCGGTGTTCACGTTTATTTTTTTCGCGCTCGAAGCGGCCATCATGTCGCTCGCGCTCCAGCTTTATTTCCACATATCGCTGGCGATTGCCTACGTGGTGAGTTCGCTCGTGGTGATCCCGATCGTCATGTTCGGCATCACGCTGATCAACCGCCTGCAAAGCTGGACGCAGCCGCTCTGGCTCGTGCTGTTCGTGCTGCCCTACGCCGCCGTGCTCTGGCATCACCCCGATCTGCTCGCGCAATGGACCACCTTCGCGGGCTTCGCGCCGCAGGGCCGCGCGTTCAGTCTGATCGCGTTCGGTCAGGCGTCGACGGTCGTGTTCGCGCTGATCGTGCAGGTCGGCGAGCAAGTGGACTATCTGCGCTTTCTGCCGCCGCTGACCGCGAAAAACCGCACGCGCTGGTGGCTCGCACTGCTCTCGGCGGGACCGGGCTGGATCGTGCCGGGCGCGCTCAAGATGCTCGGCGGCGCGTTTCTCGCCTTCGTCGCGCTGCAGTACGAAGTCGATGCGAGCCACGCGGCGCAGCCCACGCAGATGTATCTCGTCGCCTATCACCTGCTGCTCGATCCGTTCGGGCTCGCGAGCTGGGCGCTGCCCGCGATGACGCTATTCGTGATCGTCTCGCAGTTGAAGATCAACGTGACCAATGCGTATGCGGGCTCGCTCGCGTGGTCGAATTTTTTCGCGCGGCTCACGCACAGTCATCCGGGCCGCGTGGTGTGGCTTGTGTTCAACGTGATGATCGCGTTGCTGCTCGTGGAAATGGGTGTGTTCGACGCGATCGGCAAGGTGCTCTCGCTCTACGCGAACATCGCGATTGCGTGGGTCGGCGCGCTGTTCGCCGATCTCGTCATCAACAAGCCGCTCGGTTATAGCCCGCGCCATATCGAGTTCAAGCGCGCGCATCTCTACGATGTGAATCCCGTGGGCGTGGGCGCGATGCTGATCGCGGCCGCCGTCGCGATGCTCGCGCACAGCGGCCTGTTCGGCGTGCTCGCCAAGGCGATGTCGTCGTTCATCGCGTTCGGCGTGGCGTTCGCCTGCGCGCCCGTGCTCGCGGTGATCACGGGCGGACGCTACTACATCGCGCGCGCGGCGCAGCCGACCGGCGACGCCACCTCGCTGCGCTGCGCGATCTGCGAAAACAGCTTCGAGCCCGACGACACGGCGTACTGCCCCGCCTACGGCGGCACGATCTGCTCGCTGTGCTGCTCGCTCGATTCGCGCTGCCACGACCGCTGCAAACCGCACGCGCGCTTCGCCTCGCAGGCCGACCGCGCGCTGCATCGCGTGCTGCCCGGCGCGCGGCTCGGTCCCGCCGCGCTGCGTCTGATTCATTACGCGAGCCTCGTATTCGCGATGCTCGCCGTGCTCGGCAGCGTGCTCTATCTGATCTGGTCGCAGAGCGCGACTTCAGTGGCCGCAGCCGATTCGATCGTCGGCCCTGCCATCGGCCACGCGATTGCGAGCAGCTTTCTGAAGATCTTTCTCGCGCTCTCGCTGGTCGGCTGCATCGCCGCGTGGTGGTTCGTGCTGGAGCGCGAAAGCCGGCGCGTCACGCAGGAAGAATCGCAGCGGCAAAACGAATTGCTGATGCTCGAAATCGACGCGCACCAGAAAACCGACGCGGCGCTCAAGCGCGCGACCGCCGCGGCCGAATCGGCGAACCAGGCGAAAAGCCGCTACGTGTCCGGCCTGAGCCACGAATTGCGCACGCCGCTCAACAGCATTCTCGGTTACGCGCAATTGCTGTTACAGGCGAAAGACGAACTCACGCCCACGCGCTACAACGCGGTGCGTACGATCCATCGCAGCGGCGAGCATCTGCTTGCGCTCGTCGACGGTTTGCTCGACGTCGCGCGCATCGAAGCGGGCAAGCTGCAACTGAATATCGCCAAGGTCTCGCTCGCGGATTTCGTCGCGCACGTGACGTCAATGCTGCGTCCGCAGGCGCTCGAAAAAGCGCTTGCCTTCGACGTGCAGACGGTCGGACGCCTGCCCGCCACCGTGCGCACCGACCAGAAATGCGTCGGCCAGATCCTCACCAATCTGATCGGCAACGCGATTCGCTTTACGTCGAGCGGCACGGTCACGCTGCGCGTGAGCCACGTGCTCGACACGCTCAAATTCGAAGTCGCCGATACCGGCCCCGGCATTCCGCCCGCCGAAATGGAGCGCCTGTTTTTACCGTTCGAGCGCGGCGTGGCGGCGCACGCGCACGATCACGGCGCGGGCCTCGGCCTCACGATCTGCCGCTTGCTCACGCAGGCGCTCGGCGGCAGTCTCGAAGTGGACAGCGAAGTCGGGCGCGGCACGCGCTTCGTGGTGCGCCTGTTCGCGCCCGCCGTCGACAGCGCCGCTGCCACGCATACCGAACTCGCGTCGATACGCGGCTACACGGGCGCGCGCCGCGCGATTCTCGTGGTCGACGATCTCGACGATCAGCGCGGCATCGTCGTGCAGTTGCTCACGCCGCTCGGCTTCGACGTCGCCGAAGCGGCCAGCGGCACCGACGCGCTGCGCTGGCTCGCCACGCATACGGTGGACGCGATCATCATGGATATTTCGATGCCGCTGATGGACGGCTACGAAACCAGCCGGCTGATCTCGGAGAACCAGCTCTCGAACGCGCCCATCGTGCTGCTCTCGGCCAACGCGTTCGCCGACGACCGCGAGCGCGCGAGCGCGACCGGTTGCGCGGGTTATCTGGTGAAGCCCTTGCAGGTGAATCTGCTGCTCGACAAGCTCGCGCAATTGCTCGCGTTCGAGTGGATCGCGTCCGAGACGAGCGCGCCCGCGCTGCCGGACGCGACTGCGGCCGACCACGCGAAGCCCGCATTGTCGACTTCGGACGCGCCGCCCGCGCCTGCCGCGTGGCCGCCCGAACTCATCGACCATCTGCATGCGCATCTTGAAGTCGGCTATGTGCAGGGCGTGGTCGAACAGCTCAATGCCGCGCACGCGACCTGGCCCGCGTTGCAGGATCAGATCGACGTGCTGCGCGCATTGGCCGAACGTTTTCAGTTAAGGGAACTCGAGCATGAACTCGACCGACTTGCGCGCGGCGCCACTTGACGCGCACGCCGCGCTGGCGCCAACGCCACGCACGGACGACGCGGCCGTCTGGCTGCGCGACCGCCCGGTGGTGCTGATCGTCGACGATACGCCGGACAACCTCGCGTTTCTCTCCGATACGCTGCAGGCGCACGGCTATGCGGTGCTGGTCGCGCTCTCGGGCGAGGACGCCCTCAAGCGTCTCGCGCGCGTGACGCCCGACGTGGTGTTGCTCGACGCGATGATGCCTGGCATGGACGGCTTCGAAACCTGTCGCCGCATGAAGCAGGACGCGCGGCACGAGCATCTGCCCGTGATCTTCATGACGGCGTTGACCGAGACCGAGCACGTGGTGCGCGGCTTTCGCGTGGGCGGCATCGATTACGTGACCAAGCCGGTGCGGCCCGAGGAGTTGTGCGCGCGCATCGGCGCGCATGTGCAGCGTTCGCGCGCGCAGCTTTACGCGCAGGCGGCGCTGTCGCTCGACGCGCGCGCGGCGTTGATCGTCGGCGCGGACGGCACGATCCGCTGGCAGAGTCCGCAGGCCGCGCATCAGATCGCGGCCTACGACACCGGTCGCACGGATACAGCCACCATCCGCGATGCCGACGATGGCGACGATGCGCAGCCGAAGCTGCCGCCGTCGCTGCGCACCTGGTTCGTCGACTGGCTCGCGCGCGGCGCGCAAAGCGACGCCGTCCACGAATTCACCTCGGGCCACGTGCGGCGCTCGGCCAGCGCGACGCCCGCACCGGAACCGGGCGAGTGGATCGTCATCCTCAAGGAAACCGACGACACCGTGCATCGCAATGCGCTCGCCGAGCGCTTCGGTCTGACCGCGCGCGAAGCCGAAGTGCTGCTCTGGGTCTCGCGCGGCAAGACCAACCGCGATATCGGCGACATCCTCGGCATGGCGGCGCGCACGGTGAACAAGCATCTCGAACATCTGTTCCGCAAGCTGCATGTCGAGACGCGCGCGGCGGCGGCGGGCGTGGCGATCAAGACGCTCGATCGCGCCTGAGATCCGCGTAAAACGGAACCTTTTGGTACCGTTTTGTGTGCATTCTCGTTAGCACCGCGAAGCCGGTTCGTCAGCCGAATGCAACCCTGTCGTAAATATTTGCACCGATACAACACGCATTGATTGTAGGTAATTACCCGTAGTAGGATGCGCAACTCAATTAATAATGATTCGCATTTAGCTTGGGGTTCTTTTCAATGCGTCACCGCCAGATCTACGCTGCACTGCTGCTCGCCTTCTCCGCCACCCCAACGCTCGTGCTCGCGCAAGCCGCTTCCGCCGATGCCGCCAGCGCTGCATCAGAAAGCCCGCAGAAAGCTGGCGCGGATGCGCCCGCAAGCTCCGCCGGCAACGGCGAATTGCCCACGGTCAAGATCAGCGCGAGCGGCGCGCCGCGCGCGGCCTTCGACATGCCCGCCGCCGCGCAGGTGACGAAGTCGTCGGTGCCCTTGAAGGAAACGCCGCAGTCGATCAGCGTGGTGACGCGCGATCTGATGGACGCGCAGCAGGTCCAGACGCTCAACGACGCGCTGCACGACGTACCCGGCGTGATCTCGGGCACCTATGGCCGGCGCGGCTGGGACGACTTCATCATTCGCGGCCAGACCGCGTCGGATTCGGTCTACCTCGACGGCCTGCGCGCCGCCATCAACAACCGTTTCGCCGAAGAGACCTTCGGCCTGCAGCAGATCGAAGTGCTCAAGGGTCCGGCCACGCTGCTCTCGGGCCTCGTGCTGCCCGGCGGCATGGTCAACGAAGTCAGCAAGCGCCCGGTGGACTACACCTTCGCCGAGGTGGACGCCACCGTCGGCAGCCACGGCTACTACCAGGGCAGCGTCGACATGGGCACGCCGCTCTCGGAGAACGGCAAGGCCGCGTTCCGCATCAACGCGCTGGCGATGAATTCGAACGACGCCACCGATTACGTCTGGTCGCGCAATCGCTACATCGCGCCGTCGCTGTCGCTCGATCTCGGTCCACGCACGGAATTCACGATCCTGACCAGCTATCAGGAACGCAATTACATCCGCCAGCAAGGCCTGCCGTGGTCGGGCTCGGTGCTCGCGAACAAGAACGGCAGCCTCTCGCGCAGCACCTTCACGGGCGAGCCCGACCAGCAGCCGTACTCGGGTCACGAGGCGCGCGTGGGCTACAGCTTCGCCCATCACTTCGATTCGGGCTGGACCGTCAACCAGAACTTCCGCTGGCAGCAGTTCTCGCTCGGCGGCCAGCTGGTGGCCAACGGCAAGGTCGCCTCGAACGGCTATACGCTGAGCCGCACGGCCACCGATTCGCAATGGTCCGGCGACACGATCTCGCTCGACAACAACGCGCAAAAGACCTTCGATACCGCGCTCGGCCGCCACGAAGTGACCTTCGGCATCGACTACATGCGCGGTCGCGAAGACGCCGCCTCGACCACCTGCACGGTCGGTTCCATCAACATGTACGACCCGGCTTACACGGGCACGATCACCTGCCCGTCCACGCCGAAGACGCATACGTACACCACGATCCGCGATCTCGGCTTCTACGCGCGCGACCAGATCGCGCTCGGCCAGCGCTGGCGCGTGCTCGCGGGCGTGCGTTACGACAACGCGTCGAGCGACGTGCTCAACGAACTCAAGGACACGCGCAGCGGCAATCCGTCGAGCGCGACCACGGGCTCGGTCGCGCTGATGTACGAACTGCTGCCGGGCGTGCGTCCGTACGTGAGCTACGCGACTTCGTTCTATCCGAACAGCGGCGCGGACGTGAACGGCAGCGCGTTCGATCCGGAAACGGGCAAGCAGTGGGAAGCGGGCGTGAAGTTCGACATCGAAAAAGGCCGCACGAGCGTGACGGTCGCGGCGTTCGATCTGCGCCGCCGCAACGTGCTCGAAGACGATCCGAACAACGACGGCTACAGCATCGCCGTGGGCGAGGAGCATTCGCGCGGCTTCGAATTCAGCTTCAACACCGCGCCGACCAATCACCTGAGCGTGACGGGCGGCTATGCGTACACCTCGGCCGTGATCGCCGACGACGGCGGCCAGACGCCTTCGACCGACGGCACGCGCATCAACAACGTGCCGCGTCACAGCTTCAACGTGTTCGCGCGCTACAAGCTGCCGGGCGAGCTGTATCGCTGGGAAATCAACGGCGGCGTGCGCGGCCAGAGCAGTATGTACGCGTACGGCTACACGATTCCGGGCTTCGTGGTCAGCGACGTGGGCGTGGGCTATAGCGCGCCGCGCTGGCACGCGGCGCTGCGTCTGAGCAACATCTTCAACCGGCATTACTACACGGGCGGCTTGAGCAATGCCGTGGCGCTCGGCGACGACCGCGCGGTGATGCTCACGCTCGGGTATCGCTATTGAGCGAAGACTGAAGGAAGTGAGGCGGCTGCGCGCGGAGGTTGTGCGCAGCCGTGAAAGGCCATCAGGAGGACGGTAAAGAGCGCAGCGTCAGCCGCGTTTGCGCAGCGGATCGAGCAGGCTGCGCAGACCGTTGTGGTCCATTTCCTGCATCAACGCAAGCAGACGGCCGATCTCGCCAGGCGGAAAGCCTTCGCGGGCGAACCAGTTCAGATAGTGCCCCGGCAGGTCGGCGATGAGCCGACCTTTGTATTTGCCGAACGGCATGGCGAGGGTGACGAGGCGTTCGAGGTCTTCGACTTTCATGAGAAGCGGCGGAAAAGCAGGCAAGCGGGTGAACGCATGATACCCGCCCTGCTCCGCCGCTTCACGTCATCAGAACGTTTCCCAGTCGTTGCTGTCGTCCTTCGCGACGACAACCGCTTCGCGCACAGGCGCGCGCGGCTCGGTTCGCGCCTCGGTTCGCGGCTCTGCTCGGGCCTCGATCTGCTTCGGCTTCGGCGCGGGCTTCGCGCTGGCCGCGCTGCCCGCACGCTTCATGCTGGCCTGGCTCGCCGGCTTCGACGCCAGCACGGGACGGCGCAGCGGCTCGACGCCCGCCGACATCGCGCCAGAACCGCCCGCGAGGTGGAACACCGACACCGCCTCGCGCAGACGCTGCGCCTGATCCTCAAGTGACTTCGCCGCCGCCGCCGCTTCCTCGACGAGCGCCGCGTTCTGCTGCGTAACGTTGTCCATCTGCACGACGGCCTGATTGACTTCCTCGATGCCGGTGCTCTGCTCCTCGGCGGCCGCCGCGATTTCGCCGACGATGCCCGACACCTGGCGGATCGAGTCCTTGATTTGCGACATCGACGCGCTGACCTGCGAAGCCTGATGCGCGCCGCCTTCGATCGTCGCCACCGACGCACCGATCAACTCCTTGATCTCCTTCGCCGCCGCCGCCGAGCGCTGCGCGAGCGAACGCACTTCGCTCGCCACCACCGCGAAGCCGCGGCCCTGTTCGCCCGCGCGCGCCGCTTCCACGGCCGCGTTGAGCGCGAGAATGTTGGTCTGGAACGCGATGCCTTCGATGATCGTGGTGATCTCCGAAATCTTGCTGGAGCTTTCGCTGATCTGCGACATGGTCGCGACCATCTCCTCGACGGTCGACGCGCCGCCGTCCACGACCTGCGTCGCGTTGCTCGTCAGCTCGCTCGCGTGGCGCGCGTTGTCGGCGCTCTGGCGCACGGTCGTCGTAATCTGCGTCATGCTCGACGCGGTCTCTTCGAGCGACGCGGCCTGCTGCTCCGTGCGCGCCGAAAGATCGGTATTGCCCGCCGCGATTTCGATCGACGCCGACTTCACGCTCTCGGTCGCGTCGCGAATGCCGCGCACGGTGCCTTCGAGCTGGTCGCGCATCTCGCGCAGCGAAAAGATCAGGCTCGACGTGTCGTCGCCCTGCACCTCGACGCGTTGATCGAGACGGCCTTGCGCGATGTTGCGAGCGATTTCCTGCGCGTAAGCCGGCTCGCCGCCGAGCTGGTTCAGAATGCTGCGCCGGATGAGAATCGAGAGCCCGATCGAGATCACCAGACCGGCAAGCGCGAGCGCCAGCAAAGTGCCGCGCCCCGCGTCATAGGTCGAATGCGCCGACGCGGCGGCGCGCTTGTTCTTGTCGACTTCGTAGTCGCGGAAACGGCCGATCGCATCGGTCCACGATTGCAGCGCGGGCGACGTCTGCTGGTTGAGCATGTCGGCGGCCGTGGCGTCGCCCTTCATGCCAAGCGCCGCGTTGTTCATCACGAGCGGTTCGGCGGCCTGCGCGAGCTGGTTGATCTGATTGAGGAGTTCGCGCTCCTGGTCGTCGGTGTCGTCGCTTTGCTGGAGCAAGGCCGAGACCTGCGTGATGGCGTCGTGATAGCTCGCGAGTTTTTCGTCGACGCTGCGCTTTTGCGCTTCCATGCCGGCGGTGTCGTGCGTGACGATCAGGCGTTGCATCGCGAGCGACGCGCCCTGCGCCTTGCCGAGCGCGCGGCCGACGAGGCCGATCTTGGCCGAGCCCGAGTCGAGCCCCGAGGCGATCACGGTGTTGAGCGAATGCAGGACGACGAGCGACGCCCCGACGACGATGGCGAACAGCACCAGCAGGACGCCGAAAGCGACTGAGAGGCGCGTCCCTACGTTGAATCGCGAAAGCTGCATGAGAGACAATCCCCGAAAATGAAAAAAGGTGTCTCTTCCGTTTGCTGTCGCCCCTAAAGACCAAGGGTTGTTGTGATGGCCGGCGCCGCCGCCCAGCTTGCCGTTCTGGCGCAATCGATGTTGGAGGTGTGTGCTTTGCGCCGCGACAGTCGCTCTATCGGCAAGTCTGAGCCAAACTTTAGACGAATACCTCGAATGGCGGCGCAGGCTTTATTCCACGGGCCACAGATGGCGCGCGAACCACTGCGCCGCGCGTTGGCTCGTGGTGTCGAAATGCTCGACGTAGGGCGTGAAATGGCCGCCGGCGATCATCTCCAGCTGCTTGGGCTGGAGCGCGTCTTCGTAGGCGCGCAGGCAGAGGTCGGTGGCGGTCAGCGTGTCGGCGTCGGCGACGATCATCAGCAGCGGCGTCGGGCTGATGCGCGCGATGTACACGCCCGGTTCGTTTTCGCGCGAGCGTTCGGCGCTGCGCAAGGTCACTTCGTTGCGCCAGGCCGGCGCGAAGGCCGCCGTTGCCGCGAAGAACGCGTGGCTGTCCGCGCCCGCCATCGCGCAAGGTTCGGCGGGATCGGCGCTGGTGGCGGGCAGCATCGCCGGTGCGCCGCCCGCGAAACGCTGGGCGCGGTCCGCTTCGAAGCGCGCCAGCAGCGCGGGCACCTGATCCGCGCGCGTGCGCCGCAACGCCGACTGATAGCCGCTGATTTGCGGCACCTGCGAGACCACGCACTTCACGCGACGGTCGATCGCGGCGACTTCGAGCACGTGACCGCCGCTGAAGCTCGATCCCCAGATGCCGATGCGCGACGCGTGCACGTCGGCGCGCGTCTGCACGTAGCTGATCGCGTCGCGATAGCCGCGCTTCTGCGACACCGGATCGACTTCCTGGCGCGGCAGACCTTCGCTTGCGCCGAAATTGCGATGATCGTAGACGAGCACGGCGAATCCCGCCGCGGCGAACACCTCGGCGTAACGGTCGAGATATTGCTCCTTGACCGCCGAAAAGCCGTGCGCCATCACGATGGCCGGATGCGGTCCCGTTTGCGCCGACGGCAAGTAAAACCAGCCGCGCAGGCGCGCGCCTTCCGAATCGAACTCCACGTTTTCACGTTGCATCGCGTATTCCTCCTGAGTTGAGCGTTTCAGGACGATACGCAGACGCGGCACGCGCTGCGTCGCGCGGCCGGACATCCGCTACGCCGGATCGGACAGCTTGCAATCCGCCGCATTGAAATACGCGCTCGGCGTCGCGCCCGTCACGCGGCGGAACATGGCCGCGAACGCGCCCGGCGTGTCGTAACCGAGCGCGGCGCTCACGTCGGCGACCGGCATGCCGCTCGCGAGCAGCGGCAGCGCGTGCTGCACGCGCACGAGCTGACGCCAGTGCACGAACGACAGCCCGGTTTCGGCGATAAAGAGCCGCGCGAGCGTGCGCGTGGATGCACCCGCCTCAGCGGCCCAGGCGTCGAGCGTGCGCGGATCGCCGGGCGCGCGGAGAATCGCGCCGCAGATGTGCTTGAGCCGGCGGTCGCCGCCCGCGGGCATACGCAGCGGATGGCCGGGCACCCAGTCGATTTCGGCGAGCAGATGCGCGATGACCAGCGCGTCGCGGCCCGTGGGTTCGTCGTCGACGGGAATCGATGCCGCGCGCACGATCAATTCGCGCAGCAACGGCGTGACGTTGACGGCGTGCGGCGTCGACGGAAAACCCGGCGGGCAATGTCCGTCGCGGATATACGGGCTGCGCAGCGAGACCGCGCCGCGCGCGCGCATGGCGTGCGGCGTGTCGGCGGGCATCCAGAGCGCGCGTTGCGGCGGCACGAGCCAGAGCGTGTGCGCGACCGTCACTTCGAGCACGCCGCGCGTCGCGTAGATCAGTTGCGCGCGTGCGTGACGATGCTCGCCGACCTCGAAGCCGTCCGCGTATTCCTTCGCGAGCACCGAAGCGGGACCGGGCGCGCGCTGATAATCGGCGGGATTCGTGCTCCGCGCGGGCAAGTTTGAAGAGGGCGACGAAGACGGCGCGTTGCGTGAACGGCCTGACGAAGCGGCGGACGGCATGGGCGCGGACGAGCGGTGCAAAGGCCAGCAGTATAGTGCGGCCCCGGCGAGCGCGCCCGCGCCCGCGCGGCTTTAGAACTTGTGCAGCAGGCCCACGCGCCAGACCATCTGGTTGCCGCTCGACGACAGATCGGCGGACCCGACGATATGCGCCGCGTCCAGATCCGTTCCCGTGCTGCCGTTGGTGTGCTGCCACGCGCCCTGCGTGTACACCGAGGTGCGCTTGCTCAGGCTGTAGCTGAGCGCGAGCGCGCATTGCAGCCAGTACGGGCTGGTGCTCGCCTGCGCCTCCTTGAACGAGCCGTGCGTGTACGTAAGCGCGCCCGCCAGCGAGAGATCGGGCTGAATGAAGTACTGGCCGTTCAGTTCGAAGTTATCGAATTTCCACGACTTCCAGGCATTGCCGCCGATGTCGCTCACATAGGCGTTCGCGGTCGGATCATCGACATCGACGTGCGAATACGCGAAGCCCACGTTCGAGCCGTCGGAGAAGGTCCACTTGACGCCCGCGTTGATATTCTGCTGCGACGACGCCGTGAACACCGCGTCGCTGCCCAGCGCGCCGTTCGCCGTTGTGCCGCCATTGTTCGTGCGCATATAGGCCGCGGCCGCGCTCAGCGAACCGGCGGACCACGTCACGCCCGCGCTGTAGTTGCGGTTGTCGGCGAAGCCCGTCGAATTGCTGAAGCCGTAGACCGCTTCGACCTGCGCGCCGCCGAAAACCGGCGACAGATACTTGACCGCGTTGTTCACGCGCGTGTCGTAGTCGGCGTTGTCGTTGTCGAACGGGTGCGCGGCGAGATCGCCGATCGTGCTGCCCGCCGCCGTGAACGGGCTCCACAGATCGACGGTGGCGTCGTACTGGCGGCCAAGCGTGAGCGTGCCCGCCTGTTGCGAGGCGAGGCCCACGAAAGCCTGACGACCGAACAGGCGGCCGCCCTGATTCGCCGCGCCGGTGGACGCATTGAAGCCGTTTTCGAGTGTGAAGATCGCGCTCAGTCCGCCGCCCAGATCCTCGACGCCCTTGAGGCCCCACATCGACTCCTGGCTGTCGCCGCTGACCATCGCGAAGGCATGATGGCCCGCCGCATTGGAGGTGAAGTTCACGCCTTCGTCGATGGCGCCGTACAGCGTCACGCCGCTCTGCGCATGCGCCGCCGTAGCGCCGAGCAAGACCGTAGCGAGAATGGCGCTCGCGCGCGCTATGGTGTGTTTTTTCATGAGAGGTGGCTTTGTCGTTATCAACATCTATTTGGATGACTAATTATTTGAAGGCGAAGAGCGAATTTCTTGCAGCGCGGCGCGGCCCGAGTCAGATCCGGCCGCCGCCCCTCATTACCTCGTCAGAAAGTCGTGACGACTTCCGGCGTCGTGCTCGCGCTGCGCACGTCGGGCGGACCGGCAAAGCGGTTGCGCACACCCAGACCGAACCACAGCAGCGTCATCACGCCGATCAATCCGAGGCTGACGTAAAGCACTTTCTCGTTCGGCGGCTGGCAACCCACGTACACCAGCACGGAGCCGCCCAGCACGGCCAGCAGCGCCACCGGCTTCGACCACTTGCCCAGATTGAACGGGCCTTTGCGCGTCCACGTGCGACCTTCGGCGTTCAGGCCCGCCGCGATCGGCATGACATAGGAGACGTACAGGAAGACGGCGCTGCCCGTCGAGAGCACGGCGAAGGCGTCGCCGTAAAGCGTCACCGCGATGGCGAGCGCAGAGCACACCCAGATGGCCGCGCCCGGCGTGCCGTAGTCATTCACCTTCTTGAGCCACGCCGACGCCGGCAAGCCGCCGTCACGCGCGAACGCATAGGTCATGCGCGAGCACGACGTCAGGCAGGCCAGCCCGCACAGATAATTCGCGAGGAAAATGCCCACGCCCAGCGGCACGCTCAGCCAGCCCGGCAAGGTGCCCAGCAGGATCGTGAAAAAGCCGCTGCCCGCCTTCACGCCGCCTTCGAGGTCGGGCAGCACGAGCAGGAAGGTGCAGACCATCACATAGCCGAACAGGCTCGACCACAGCACCGCTCGCAGCATGCCGCGCGGCACGTTGCGCGGCGCGTCGTGGGTTTCCTCCGAGGTGTGCGCGGACGCATCGAAACCCACGATCGTGTAGATCGTCAGCAGCAGGCCCGAGAGAAACGCCGCCACCGCGCCTTGATGCGGCCACGCGCCGCCCTCGAATCCCGTGAAGTTGCGGAACGTGACGAGGCGCGAGAAGTCCAGCGGCCCGTGCGCCGACACCAGCAGAGCGAGCGTGAGCACCACGGCAATCGCGAGGATCAGATAACCCGAGAGGTCCGTGAGACGCGTGGTCAGATGCACGCGATAGTGATTGAGCAGCGCCTGCGTCGTCGTCACGATCACGATGAACCCGGTTTGATGCGCGAACGTGAGCTTGTCCGGATCGATATGGAACAGTGGCGCGATAAAGGTCTTGAAGAACGGATCGTAGACGCCGAAGTTCACCGAGGCGACCACGAAGATCAGCCCCAGCAGATTGAACCAGGCCGTGGCCCAGCCCCAGCCCTTGTTGCCGAGAATCGAACTCCAGTGATAGAGCCCGCCCGCCGTGGGATACGCCGAGGCGATCTGCGCCATCGAGAGCGCCACCACCAGCGCGAACAGCGCGCCGACCGGCCAGCCGATGCCGATAGATGCGCCGCCGCCCGCGCTCAGTCCCTGCGGAAACGCCGTAATGCCGCCCGCGAGAATGCAGATAATCGCGAAAGAAATGGCGAAATTCGAAAAACCGCTCATGCGCCGCATGAGTTCCTGCGTATAGCCCATGCTGCCGAGAATGCTGGCGTCGTGATCCGCCGCATCCGTCTTCGGGGTGGGTTCCATCCTGATCTCCTGGTCGGGTCGGCCCGCGTGCGCCTGGCGCGCGCGCCGGTTTGCCTGCGTTGCCGGTGTGTTGTCGTGCGTGTTTTAGTTAGCGATGCTTATTTTTATTGCGCGGCGACGACTTGCGCGTCGCCCGGTGCTGCGGACTGCTTTTTTATGGCGTGATCGTTCAGTCAGAGAGGCGAAACGCGGCCCGCCTTAGCGGGCCGTTTGCATCAGGGGAACTTCGCCATGATGTGGCGCGCGCACGTGTACTCTTCCAGCGCGAACACCGACATGTCCTTGCCGTAGCCCGAACGCTTCATGCCGCCGTGCGGCATTTCGCTCACGAGCGTGAAGTGCGTGTTGATCCACGTGCAGCCGTATTGCAGTTCCGCGGCCACCTTGAAGGCCTTGTTGACGTCGCGGGTCCAGACCGAACTCGCGAGGCCGAAGTCCGAATCGTTGGCCCAGTCGATCGCCTGCTCCGCGCCGTTGAAACGCGTGACCGACACCACCGGCCCGAACACTTCGCGGCGCACGATCTCGTCGTCCTGACGCGCGCCCGCCACCACGGTCGGCTCGTAGAAGAAGCCGCGGCCATCGGCGAGCTTGCCGCCCGTCGTGATCTCGATGTGCTTCTGGCTCGCCGCGCGCTCGACGAAACTCGCCACGCGTCCGCGCTGGCGCTCGGAAATCAGCGGTCCCATCTCCACGCCTTCGAGATGCTGCTCGCCGTAGCGGATCGAACTCACGGCGCTCGACAGATCGGCAACGAGGCGATCGTAGATTTTGTCTTCCGCGTAGACGCGGCACGCGGCCGTGCAGTCCTGTCCCGCGTTGTAGTAACCGAAGGTGCGCAGGCCGGCCACCACTTCGTCGAGATCGGCGTCGTCGAACACGATCACGGGCGCTTTGCCGCCCAGTTCCAGGTGCGTGCGCTTCACCGTGCGCGACGCCGCTTCGAGAATGCGCTGGCCCGTCGAGACATCACCGGTGATCGAAATCATGCGCACTTGCGGCTGCGTGATGAGCGGCGCGCCCACGGTGTCGCCGCGTCCCGTCACCACGTTGATGACGCCTGCCGGAAAAATCGCCGCGATCAGCTCGGCGAGCTTGAGCGTGGTAAGCGGCGTCTGCTCGGACGGCTTGAGCACGACCGTGTTGCCCGCCGCGACGGCGGGCGCGAGCTTCCACGCGGCCATCATCAGCGGATAGTTCCACGGTGCGATCGAGGCGATCACGCCCAGCGAATCGCGGCGGATCATGCTCGTGTGGCCCGCCAGATATTCGCCCGCGACCGGGCCGTGCTGCGTGCGGCACGCGCCCGCGAAGAAGCGGAACACGTCGGCGACCGCGGGGATTTCGTCGTTGAGCGCGCCGAGATACGGCTTGCCGCAATTGAGCGATTCGAGCCGCGCGAATTCGGTGGCACGCGACTCGATGGCGTCGGCGAGCTTGAGCAGCAGCGTGGCGCGATCCTTCGGCGTGCTGCGCGCCCACGCGGGCCACGCGCGGCTCGCGGCGGCCGTGGCCGCCTGCACCTGTTCGAGCGACGCCTCGGCCACGAGCGCGATCACTTCGCCCGTCGACGGATTGAAAATGTTTTCCTTGCTGCCGTGGCCCGGCACGAATTCACCGCCGATCAGCAGGTTCGTTTGCATCGATTTTTCCATTTGCTCTCTCTTCGTTGAGCCCACGCTCTTGAGTGTCGGTCTTGTCCGCGATGGCCGCGCGCTGTTCAGCGGCTGCTGCCTGCGGTGCTTTCGGTGTCGCGCGTGAGATACCACGCGCCCAGAATCGGAATCATCGTGATGGCCATCACCATCAGCGCAACCACGTTGGTCACGGGGACGTCGCGCGGCCGCGAAAGCTGGTTCAGCAGCCAGATCGGCAGCGTGCGCTCCTGCCCCGCCGTGAACGTCGTGACGATGATCTCGTCGAAGCTCAGCGCGAACGCGAGGATCGCGCCCGCCAGCAGCGCCGTGGCGATCTGCGGCAGCACGACGTAGCGGAAGGTCTGCCAGCCGTCCGCGCCCAGATCCATCGACGCTTCCACGAGGCTCGCGGGCATGCGCCGCATCCGCGCGACCACGTTGTTGTAGACCATCACCACGCAGAACGTGCCGTGCCCGACCGCGATGGTCCAGAAGCCCAGGTCGAGATTCGCGGTCTTGAACGCGGACAGCAGCGCGATGCCGGTGATGATGCCGGGCAGCGCGATCGGCAAAATCAGCGCGAACGTAATCGCTTCCTTGCCGAAGAAGTTGCGCCGGTACAGCGCGCCCGCCGCCGCCGTGCCGAGCAGCACAGCGAGCAGCGTCGCGAGCGCCGCCACTTTCACCGAGAGCCACGCGGCCGCGAGCATGTCGTCGCGCGCGAAGGCTTCGGTGAACCAGTGCAGCGTGAAGCCCTTGAGCGGGAAGCTGAACGCGCTGGTTTCGGTGTTGAACGCGTAGAGCGCGACCACGAGAATCGGCAGATGCAGGAACGCGAGGCCGCCCCAGGCGGCGCAGCGCAGCAGGCGCGAGGGTTGGGCGTCAGAGTGCATCGAAGGCTCCCAGGCGTTTGGCGACGGCGAGATACACGCCGATCAGCACCATCGGCACGACCGTGAAGGCGGCGGCCATCGGCACGTTGCCGATCGAGCCTTGCATCGTGTAGACCATGGTGCCGATAAACAGGCCGCTCGGTCCCACCAGTTGCGGAATGATGTAGTCGCCCAGCGTGAGCGAGAACGTGAAGATCGAGCCCGCCGCGATGCCGGGAAACGCGAGCGGCAGGATCACCGTGCGGAAGGTCTGACGCGGATGCGCGCCGAGGTCGGCGGACGCCTGCAGCAGATTGGCCGGAATGCGCTCGATGGCGGCCTGGATCGGCAGGATCATGAACGGCAGCCAGATATACGTGAAGACGAGGAAGCGGCCGATGTTCGAGGTCGACAGCGAGTCGCCGCCGATCACGGGCACGCGCAGCAACGCATCGAGCGCGGCGCGCAGATGCAGCATGTCGATGATCCAGTAGAGCACGCCGCCTTGCGCGAGAATCACGGTCCACGCGTAGACCTTGACGATGTAGCTGGCCCACATCGGCAGCATCACGGCCACGTAAAACAGGCCCTTTTTCCAGCCCCTCGCGTAGCGCGCCATGTAGTACGCGACCGGAAACGCGAGCAGCGCGCTCGCGATCGTCACGCAACAGGCCATGCCGGTCGTGCGCAGGACCACGTCGAGATTCGCGGGGTCGCGGATCAGCGCCACATAGTTCGCGAGCGTGAAGTCGGGGCTCACGGCCATCGTGAAGTCGTCGAAGCGCCAGACGCTTTGCAGCAGCAGCGCGAACAGCGAGCCCAGATAAACCACGCCGAACCACAGCAGCGGCGGCAGCAGCAACAGCAACAAGTACAGATTCGCGTGGCGATGCAGGAAGCCGCTCGCGCGGCGTACCAGGCCGTCGCGTGGCGGGACGGCGCGCGGGACCGCGGCGTTCGAAGTCGTGGTCATGCTCACCCCCGCAGCTCCAGCGTCACCATCGCGCGGCGCGCCCAGGCGAGCGTGACGGCGTCGCCGACCGCGGGCAGCGTCGTCGTCGCATCGTCCTGATTCGCGATCGTCACGGCGAGGCGCTGGCCCGCATCCGAACGCACCTCGAAGCGGCTCGTCGCGCCGTAGTACTGGATGTCGATCAGCGTGCCGGGCAACTGCACGTCGTCGGCGTTTGCGGGCGATGCGCCGCCGAAACGAATGTGCTCGGGGCGAATCGCAAACGGCTGGGCCGCGCCGAGGCGTTGCAGCGAGGCCGCGTCGGCGATCACGTTCGAGGTGCCCACGAAATCCGCGACGAACGGCGTGGCCGGACGCGTGTAGAGATTGCGGGGCGTATCCACCTGCTCGATGCGGCCTTTGTTGAACACGGCCACGCGATCCGACATCGACAGCGCCTCGCCCTGATCGTGCGTGACGTAGATGAAGGTCACGCCGAGCTTGCGCTGCAAGCTCTTGAGTTCGATCTGCATCTGCTCGCGCAGCTTGAGATCGAGCGCGCCGAGCGGCTCGTCGAGCAACAGAATGCGCGGACGCCGCACCAGCGCGCGCGCCAACGCCACGCGCTGCCGCTGGCCGCCCGACAACTGGCCGGGTCGGCGCGCGCCATAGCCGCCGAGCGCGACGAGTTCGAGTGCCTCTTCCGCCTGACGATGACGCGTGCGTTTATCGACGCCGCTCACCAGCAGTCCATAGGCCACGTTGTCGCGAATATTCATGTGCGGGAACAGCGCGTAGTCCTGGAACACGGTGTTCACGTCGCGCTGATACGGCGGCAGGCCGGTCGCCTCGCGACCATGCAGGACGACGCGGCCCGCGCTCGGCTGCTCGAAGCCCGCGATCAGACGCAGACAGGTCGTCTTGCCCGACCCCGACGGTCCGAGCATCGAGAAGAATTCGCCGTCGTGGACGACGAGCGAAACGTCATCCACGGCGCGCACGCCGTCGTAGTGACGCGAAACCCTGGAGAATTCGACTGCGCTATTCATGATGTTTCCTGCCGGTTGCGGCTGCATTCTTCTGCTTTCGATGCCGTGATGCGAAGCGATCCGGGCGCGGCTGAAGACGCGCCCGTGGCTCTATCGACCACCCATGATCGAGATGAAATCCTGGGTCCATCGGCTGTACGGCACGCACTTGCCCTGCGAACCGCAATTGGCGACCGGCGTCTTCCAGAAGTGAATCTGATCGAAGCGGTCATAGCCGTTTGCCGCGCAGAAGTTCGAACCGCCCACCGCCGCCTGCTGGCAACCGCCCTGGATCACCGGATTCGAGCCGAACCATTCGGCCAGATCGGCCTGCAATTTGCGGTTCAGCGACCAGTTCATCCACTTGTAGGCGCAGACCGGATGCGGCGCGTCCGCGTGCATCATCGTGGTGTCGGCCCAACCCGTCGCGCCTTCCTGCGGAATCGTCGCGGCGATCGGGAATTTCTCGGCTTGCAGCGAGTTCACCGCATAACCCCATGCGCTCGACACGGCCACGCCTTCGTTCTTGAAGTCGTTCATCTGCACCGTGACGTCGTGCCAGTAACGATGCACCAGCGGCTTTTGCGCGCGCAGCACCTTGAGCACTTCGGCGTATTGCGCTTCGTTCAGCTCGTACGGGTCCTTGATGCCGAGCGCGGGATTCTTGTGCATCAGATAGACAGCGGCGTCGGCCACATAGATCGCGCCGTTATAGGCCTGCACGCGGCCCTTGTTGCTCTTGCCGTCCGGCAGCGTCTGCTGCTCGAAGACGACCGACCACGAAGTGGGCGCCTTCGGGAAAATCTTCGTGTTGTACGCGAGGAAATTCGCGCCCCACTGATACGGCACGCCGTAATGGACGCCGTTGACCGTGTGCCACGGCGCGTTCTGCAGCCGCGGCTCGATCGTGTTCCAGGCGGGAATCAGCGCCGTGTTGATCGGCTGCACCTTCTTGCCGTAGACGAGCCGCAGGCTCGCATCGCCCGATGCGGTGACGAGGTCGTAGCCACCCTGGTTCATCAGCGAGACCATTTCGTCGGAGGTCGCGGCCGTCTTCACGTTCACCTTGCAGCCCGACTCCTTCTCGAAGCCGGTGACCCAATCGTATTTCTTGTCGGTGTCGCCACGCTCGATGTAACCCGGCCACGCGATGATGTTGACCTGGCCTTCCGGCTTGCCCAGTTGCGTGAGCGGGCCGGCCGCGCTGGCCAGCCCCGTGTTGACGAGCGCGGCAAGGGCGATGGCGGCAGCCATGTAAGGGGTGTGCGACATGCTCCGATTCCTCGTGGTTGTGGCCCGGGCGGCGTACCGGAAAGCCCTGTGGGCAAGGGGTTTGAGGCAATGCGACGATGGACGGACCTATTCTAGGAGCCGGTACTTTTTGACCGATAGGCCGAAACCCAGATACGAGCTATCGGTAATGCCGAACGTTATCGCCGCAAAAGTCGACGAAAACCTGCTCGAACGCGGCGGAGCAATCGGTTGGGAATCGAGGCGCGACCGCATGACACGGAGCTTTCAGGCGCAGCGCAGCGCCGTGGATTCGCCGCCGGGCGGGCCTTCACGGATGCGGCGCTGCCGCGGACAGACTCCGTGAAAACCCGAACGAGAGTGCGTAAAAATCGCGCTAATTTCGGTGAAATCGAACGATCAGATGAAGATATCGATAATTCAGATCGACGATTTGCTGTGCGTGCGCGAATACTCGCGGGCCACGACGAGGAAGTGCTGCACCATCTCCGGCAGCGTGAGGCTGCGCCGCCAGGCGATGCCGATATCGACGGTCGGCATCTCGCCGAGAATCTTGCGCACCTCCAGCCGGTCGCCGTCGAGCGACCACGGGCGGTACAGCACATCGGGAAGAATCGACAGGCCCGCGCCGGTGGCCACCAGACTGCGCACCGCTTCCACCGACGCCGTGCGCATCACCGTATTCGGCCGCAGCCCCGCCGCGCGCCAGAACGCGGTGGTGTTGTCTTCCAGCTCGTCCACTTTCAGCATGATCATGCCTTCGTTGGCGATCTCCTGAAGCGAGATGCTGCCGAGCCCGCGCAGCGCGTGATTGGCCGGCAGCCACAAACGCCACGCGGCTTTGATCAACGATTCGGTTTCGATGGCCTGACTGTTCTGCACGTTCGAGACGATCAGCACGGCGACATCCAGCTCGCCGTTGACGAGCAGATGCTCGATGTAATCGCGCTGGTCTTCGACCACCTGCACTTCGACTTTGGGAAAGACGCGCTTGTAGTGGTCCAGCAGATAAGGCAGAAAGTAGCCCGTCATCAGACTCGTGACGCCGACGTTCAAGCGGCCCGTCTTGGTGTCCGGGCGCGCGGAGAGCGCTTGCTGGGCGTTGCGGACGGCGGCGAGGATCTGATGCGCGTGACGCAGGAACTGGTGGCCCGCGTGCGTGAGCACCATGCCGCGCGCGTGACGCACGAAGAGCTGCGCGCCGAGTTCGCTTTCGAGGCCTTTGATGGCTTCGGTGATGACCGACTGCGAGATGTTGAGTGTCTGCGTGGCGCCCGTCACGGATTCGGCTTCCGCCACCGCGATGAAGTAACGCACGCTTTTGACGGAGAGGCTCATGGGGGTGGTGCGGGATTTTGGGATTGGGGGAGTATATATCGCGGGGTGGGGGGGATTGAGGCGGGCTGGGGGCGCGGCAATCGACATCGATATGGAGATCGCCGACAATCCAACACACATCCGCAGACCATGAGGAAAGCATGTCGCTACGCGCGGACGATATCCATATCGAATCGCCTCGGCTTTCAATTCGACCGTTCGCCGCCAGCGACGCTCAGGACGCGTTTGGCTGCATGACGCCTTCACTGACGCGTTTCATGTCATGGGAACCACCCGCCGACCGAGCCGTATTCGATCAAATCTGGCAGGGGTGGATTTCGACGATCGTTGAAGGGACGGATTTCACATTCACCGTCCGTCAACGGGACAGCGGCAGTTTCATGGGCTTGGCGGGTCTTCACTATGTTCGGCATCCAAGCGCGGAATTAGGTATCTGGATTCGGGAAGATTTTCACGCGCGAGGTTTCGGCCGCGAGGCGGTGGGCGCGGTGGCGAAATGGGCTAGCACCGCGCGCGGTATAGAGAGCTTTACGTACCCAGTCGCCGAGGAGAATTATCCGAGCCGACGCATCGCCGAAGCGCTCGGCGGGGTTATCGCAGATCGCAAAGCGACGCCCAAATATCTGTCCGTTATCTATCGGATACCTGCTCAAGCGGCGCGGTGAGTCGCGAGGGACGTATGCCGGACGATGGAAAAAGGCGTACACGATGGCTGATACGGCGTGCCGGATCCTGCTTTTTGAGGACGATGCTCGCAACAGGCTACTGGTTGACCTGGAGGATGTCGTGGCTTGTGGGTCAGAACCGGTCACCGTACGAGCTGACAGGAATTGGCGACGAATTTGATTCGATGTATGTTTTCAGAATGTCCCTTTATCGCCTGAATCCACCAACATGCTGCCGTCGGTTGACGAACTCCTCGCGCTTGACTCGCTGACGTTACGTGCCCACACAGAACAGGCGGGCGATGCCTTCGACATCGACGAGCACCGGTCGAAACTGCAAAAGGCTGTGGAGGTCAACGAAGTATGCTCAGTGCGACGGGAAGGCAGGCTCGTTGCCTATGCGATGCTCCGACCGGACGCAGGAGAGTGCTGGTTCGTTGGCGCATTTGGCACGCACCCTTCGCACCGAACGTACGGCGTTATGACCGAGCTACTCGCAAAGATAGCCGCCCTTGCGAACGAACGAGGAATCGGTGAGTTCAGAAGCCACGTCTACAAAACCAACCGATTGTCTATCGCTTTCCATCGCAAGCTTGGATTCCGTGTAACGCGAGAGAATGACAGGGGCTTCGAGTTCGTCATTGGAGTGGATGAATTGGCCTCGAAACCCGCTGCTCGACGTGCTTCTGCAGTGGCGTCCCGCACGGAGTAGCTCGGCACACGAGACGCACCGGAGAGCCCGAGCATCCGCTTAGCGGAGGATGATTGACCGCTCAGGGTCGCACTCAGACTCCGCCCTCATCTTGCCCCGCACCCGCACCATGCAATACGCGTGAGCGGCACCCGACCACGAAAGGTCGTTCGACAGCGGGCGTAAAACTGTTGGCATCGCAAACCGCCGAATATCACCATTGTCGCGCAGTGAGAAATGGGCCGGCGACGGCAATACTGGAGCGCTAGCCCGCCCCCGACTCATAAGGTCAAACTCCCCCGCCCGATCACGCCATCCAATCCACTCAAACCGCGCCCGCCAGATGAAAGCGCGACGCCGGATGCCAGAGTTGCACCGCGGTCGCCACATCGTCTCCGACCCAGGTGCGCCGCCATAGCATCAGGCAAGGCTCGCCGATATCCATCGCGAGATGGCGGCGAATCTGCGCATCGGGCTTGCGCGCGTAAATGCGGAATTCCGCGCGCTGGATCGGCGCGACCCGCACCATGTAAACGTTCGGCGTTTCCAGCGTGAAGTCCTGCTCCAGATAGTGCGGAAACACGCGCGGATTCACATAGCGATCCTCGAACTGGATCGGTTCATCGTCCTCCATATGGATGATGGCGGAATGAAAAACCGGACCGCTGTCCAATTCGAGTTCGTCAATCGCCGTAGGCCAGCCGCTCGCTTCGAGCGCGATCACGCGCGCCGCGTGTCGATGACCGCGCGAAGCGATTTCATCCGCGATATTGCGGATATCGAGCACCGTCGATTCGTAATCGCGCGGCGCGACGAATGTGCCCGATCCCTGCACGCGCGTGAGCACGCGCTCCGCGGTCAGTTCGCGCAACGCGCGCGAGACCGTCATGCGCGCCACCCCGAACTCCTTCACGAACTCGGTTTCCGAGGGTATTGCATCGCCGGGTTTCCAGGTGCCGTCGGCGATATGCCCCATCACGTAACGCTTGATCTGCTCGTAGGGCGGCGCGACCTTGCGCGGCGCGGACAGCGAGCGCCGCATCGCGCTGTCGGCCTGCATCGGAGCATTCATGTCCGTCATGTTCTCGTTGCGCCTTGAATGGCTTTAGCTGCCGACCACGCCCGGCATCGCATCGTTGGCCGACGCTGCACCCGCACCCGCCACGGACTCCACCGGCGCGGGCGTACAGCGCTCGAGCGTCGAAGGGAAATCGCACGGATCGGGCAGCGGCGGCGGCCCGCCGTCGGCGATCAGGTGGAAGGCCAGCGTCATGTCCTCCGCGAGCGGGCGATCGTCGCAATAGGTCGGCAGGACGGCGCGCACCTGCGTATAGAGCGCTTCCGTGTATGGCGCGCGCGACGCCGCGAGCGGCTGGAGATCGTAGGCCTGCGCCGCCGCCAGCAGTTCGATGCCGACAATGCGACTGCTGTTTTCGATGACGGCGAGCGCCTTGAGCGCGGCGGGCGTCGCGTGGCACAGGTGATCTTCCTGCAAGCCGGACGTCACCCCGCCGTCGAGACTTGCCGGAGCGGCTTCGCGACGGTTCTGCGCGACCAGCGCCGCCGCCGTGTACTGCGCGATCATGAAGCCCGAACGCGTGCCGCTCGCTTGTGCGAGGAATGCGGGCAGTCCGCTCACAAGGGGATTCACGAGGCGGTCCAGTCGTCGCTCCGCCATCGCCGCGACCTGCGCGACGGCCGCGGCGAGACTGTCCATCGCCAGCGCGATCGATGCGCCCACCGCGTGCGCCTGCGAATACACGCGCGGCTCGTCGAGCGTCCCGGCGACAATCGGGTTGTCGGTCGTCGAGGCGAGTTCGCGATTCACCACTTCCGCCGTCGCGGCCAGCACGTCGCGCGCCGCGCCGTGCACGTGCGGAATCGTCCGCATGCTCAGCGGGTCCTGAGTGCGCCGGCCGAGCGCCGCTGCCAGCAGGCCGCTGCCCGCCAGCGCCGCGCGCATACGCGCGCCGACTCGCGCGAGCCCCGGCGAAACGCGAAACGCCAGCGAGCCCGCGTCGAACGCCGCCATCTGGCCGCCGAGATTTTCGAAGCTCATCGCGGCGACGGCATCGGCCCAATCGAGCAGCCAATGCGCGCGCTGGAGCGCGAGCGCCGCGAGCCCCGTCACGCACGGCGTGCCGTTCACGAGGCTCAAGCCTTCCTTTGCTTGCAGCGATAGCGGTTCGAGCCCGAGTCGCCGCAACGCGTCTGCGCCGCTCATGCGTTCGCCGCGCCAGCGCGCGTGCCCCGCGCCCACGCACACGAGCGCGATGTGCGCCATGTGGCTCAGGTAACCGACCGAACCGAGCGCGGGCACTTCGGGCAGGCAATCGGCCTCGAGCAGCGCCACGAGCCGTTCGACGAGTTCGACGCGCACACCCGAATGACCATGCGCGAAATTGTTGATGGCGGCGGCCATGATCGCGCGCGTTTCCTGCGCGCCCAGCGGCTCGCCCACGCCCACCGCGTGGCTCATCAGAATGTTGTGCGAGAGCGCATGCTGCTCGGCCGGCGACACCACCACGTCGCACAGTGCGCCGACGCCCGTGTTCACGCCGTACGCGCGGATATTGCGGGCAATGATCTGCTCGACGAGCGCACGCGCGGCGCCGATGCGTTCGCGCGCGTCGGGCGCCAGTTCGAGCGGCGCGCCCGCGGCGACGGCGCAGATTTCGCGCCAGTCCAGCGGGCGCGTGGAACGGATGACTGACATGATGAACTCGCGCTGGAAATCAGTGAGCGTTGCGGTCCTGGTGGCTCGACACGAACTGGCGGAAGCGTTCCGACTTGTGTTCGCCGAATACCTCGTCGGGCGTGCCGTCCGAATCGACCTGGCCTTGATGCAGAAACATCACGCGATTCGACACATGTTTCGCGAACCCCATTTCATGCGTGACGACCAGCATCGTGCGGCCTTCGTCGGCGAGCGCGCGCATCACGCGCAGCACTTCGCCCACGAGTTCGGGATCGAGCGCCGAGGTCGGCTCGTCGAACAACATGACCTTCGGATGCATCGCAAGGGCGCGCGCGATGGCCACGCGCTGCTGCTGGCCGCCGGACAGATGCGCGGGATAGTGCGCGCGCTTGTCGGCGAGACCGACCTTGGCGAGCAGCGCTTCGGCTTCCTCGACCGATTCCGCGCGCGTGCGCTTGAGCACGCGCATCGGCCCTTCGATGAGGTTGTCGAGCACGGTCATATGCGACCAGAGATTGAAGTTCTGAAACACCATGCCCAGTTGCGAGCGCACGCGGTCCACCTGGCGGCGGTCCTCCGGTTGCAGTTTTCCGTCGCGGCGGCGCTTCATTTTCAGCGCTTCGCCGCCGAGCGATACGGAACCGTCATCGGGCATTTCGAGCAGATTCAGGCAACGCAGAAAGGTGCTCTTGCCCGAGCCGCTCGCGCCGAGAATCGAAATCACATCGCCTTCGTGAGCATCGAGCGAAATACCTTTGAGGACGTGATGGTCGCCGAACGACTTGTGAATGTTCTTCACGGACAGGGCGACCGGTGCGGATGCGTTCATACGTTTCTCCGGGGAGATGCGCGGCTCACGAAGCGGCGCGGCGGGTTTCGAGTTGCGTGGCAGCACGGCGCGCTGACACGGGCGCGGCGCGCAGATGGCGCGACAGGCGACGCTCCAGCAGCCCGATCAGGCGAACCACGAGGAAATTCAGGCACAGATAAATCAGCGCGGCGCAGGCGAACACTTCGGTGGTCCGATAGGTTTGCTGAATGATTTGCTGCGCAACGCCGGTGACTTCCCACACGGTGACGAGGCTCGCGAGCGCCGTCGACTTCACGAGCAGCACGGCCTCGGTCGAATACGCAGGCAGGCACTGACGCAGCGCGATCGGGCCGATGACGCGGCGCAGCAGCGAGAAGCCCGAAAGGCCGATGGCATAGCCCGCCTCGATCTGTCCGACCGGCACCGCCATCAAGCCGCCGCGAATAATTTCGGCGGTATAGCCCGCCGTGCAGAGCGCGAGCGAAAGCACGGCGCACACATACGGCTCGCGCAGCACGGGCCACAGAAAACTCTCGCGAATCACGCCGAACTGGCCGAGACCGTAATAGACGAGAAACATCTGGATCAGCAGCGGCGAGCCGCGAAACACGAGGATGTACGCGCGCGCAAAGCGATTGGGCAGCCAGTGCGGCGAGACGCGCATCGTGACGACCACGAGCGACAGCAGCCCGCCGATCACGAGCGAGGCGAAGAACAGACCCAGCGTGACCGGCACCGCCGCGATCAGCTGACGCGTGGTGTCGAGAAGAAAGTCGAAGTCGATTTGCATGATGGGGCCGCTCTGGCGTCAGTTGCGCGCGAAGTTGCGTTTGAAGGAGCGGCCGACGATCGCTTCCGCCCGGCCGAACACGCGGTTCGATACCCCCGTCATCGCGAGATACAGCGCGCCGCCCACGACGAAGAACAGGAAGTACTGATGCGTCGATCCCGCCGCCACCTGGCTCGCGCGCAGCAATTCGACGAGACCGGTGACCGAAATCAGCGCGGAGTCTTTCAGGCTCAGTTGCCAGACGTTTCCGATACCGGGCAATGCGAAACGCAGCACCTGGGGAATCAGGATGCGGCGCGCCATCGTGAGCGTGGGCATGCCGATCGCGCGCGCGGCTTCGAGCTCTCCGCGCGACACCGCCTGCACGGCGGCGCGATAGACCTCGGCCTGATACGCGCCGGAAATCATGCCGACGGCGAATGCGCCGATCACGAACGGCGGCACGCCGATAAAGCCGTCCGCGCCGAACCACTGCCCGATCGAGGACACCAGCGACGAGCCGCCGAAATAAAACAGATAGATGACGAGCAGTTCCGGCACGCCGCGAAACACCGTCGTGTAGAAGTCACCGATCACGCGCGCCGTGCGAAAGCGCGAGAGCTTGGCGGCCGCCACCATCGCACCGAACACCGCGCCGATCGCGAGCGCTGCGATCGTCAACACCACCGTCATGAGCGCGCCGAGCAGGAGCACGCCGCCCCAGCCTTCGGTCCCGAAACCGAGCATTTGGAAAAGAGCCATCACGCCACCTCAAGCAAGCCTGCGAAACCCACCGCGCGACAGCCGCCGCTCGCTCCGGAGCCGGCGGCCGCGCGCGCTCACGCGACGCGCGCCAATCAGGGCGTCACGTCGGTCTTGAACCACTTCTCCGAGAGCTTCTTCACGGTGCCGTCGGCAATCGCCGCCGTGATCGCCGCGTCGAACTTCGCCTTCAGGTCCGCGTCCTGCTTGCGAAACGCGAGGCCCTCGCCGGGTCCCCAGATCGGGCCGCCGATCTTCGGGCCGGCCGCGACGGTGGGCACCGCCTCTTTCTTGTCGGCGTTCGCGGCGTAGTAAGTCACGTCGTCGAAGGAGGCATCGATACGGCCGTTGGACAGGTCGAGATCGCGTTCCGGCGAGGTCTTGTAGACGCGGATCGAAGCAACGTCCTTGAAGTTCTCGTTGATGAAGCGCGTGTACACCGTGCCCGACTGGATGCCGATGGTCTTGCCCTTGAGCGCGGTGCGCAGCGCCTGCACGGCGGGCGCGTTCGATTTCGCGTCGGTGTCGAGCTTGAGCGCCGCCGCGGTCGGGCCCGCCTTCGGCAGGATCTTCGTGTCGGTCACGGCGAAGGTCGCCGGCGTGGACGCATACGGCTTCGAGAACGCGATGATCTTCTCGCGCTCGGGCGTGATCGAAATCGCATCCATCAGGACGTCGAACTTTCCGGCCTGGAGGCCCGGAATCATGCCGTCCCAGTCCTGCGCCACGAGATTGCACTTGAGCTGCGCGCGTGCGCACAGATTCGCGGCGAGTTCGGGCTCGAAGCCGCCAAGCTTGCCGCCCGGCAGCGTCATGTTCCATGGCGCGTAGCCGCCTTCAAGCGCGATCGTCACATCCTTCGCCTGCGCGGCGCCGCCGAACAGGGCCGTGCCGATGGCCGCCCCGATCATTCCCTTGGCCAACTTGCTGTACTTCGACTGCATCTCGATGCTCCTTTGATTGGCGAAACAGCGGAACGGCTCGTGAGGCGATGACGCCTCGCGTGTTGTCTAGACAAGATGCGGGAACAAAATAATTGAAGCAAGCGGAATTCTCAGAAATTCACCCGCTCCAGGGTATGCCCTGGACATTGGGCCCGCTTCAGACAGCAGGAAGCGCGTATTCGTCGGACGCATGCCCCAGAATCGTGCGGGTCGACAGCAAATAGAAAGCGTCCGTGCGGCGCATGCACACAGTTGACTAGACGAGATCGCGCGAGCGAGATGGCTTGCGGTGCGGAGGCTGCTGCACGACGCCGCCGGGGCCAACAGACGCGCGTTGAATCGGGCACTTGATAGATTACAAAAAATACAGCCAGAATGATGCCGCGACGAGTGATGGCGATCCGTATGTATGTATCTGCATACATCCCTACCCAATGACACTCCCGAGGATTTCGAACATTGCCGAAAAACCGCATTCCCCTTCGAAACGCCGGCCAGAAAAATCACCCAGAACCTGCCTCCAACCCTCGGGAGCCGCAAATGAAGTCTCTTTGGCGCTTTTTTACGCTGATCCATGGGCTGATGGCGGCTCTCTTCACATGTGCCGCGCTGATGTTGATTGCGATTGCCGCACACACCGGATGGACAGCGTTCACACACCAGTGGGACCAGACAGCCGCGCTATCGATCATCGAAGCGCTGGGACTGCTGGCCGGCGCCGTTGTGGCAATCCAGATTGCCGAGACGATCGTCGAAGAAGAGGTCATCCGGGAAGCGGACGTTAGCGGACCGACTCGCGTACGACGTTTCATGTCCCGGTTTCTTGTCGTTGTGGTCGTCGCGCTTGCCATCGAGGGACTCGTGGCGACATTCAAGGCGCTACATCAGGATCCCTCGCAGCTCTGGTTTGCGGCGGCGCTGATCGCGTCCACTGCCTTGCTGCTTGCGGCCTGGGGGGTGTTCGTCCACCTGAATCGGTCGGCGGAAGAACTGGAACCGGAAGCCATGGAGAAAGCAAAACGCGAAGACGCGAAGATCCAATAGACCCGCACTCAACGCACTTCTCCGGCACAAAAAACGCCGCGCGGTTTTTAGCGCTGCCGTGCCAATACCGGAGCGTGCAGATAAAAAAACAGCCGGCAATTGGCCGGCTGAAATGTCGTAGCGATGCACTTCGCTACGACATTTGCGATCTGCGATCCGGGGTTATCGGAATCGCCCTTAAAGTCACGACTTTTTCTTGTCCTTTTCCTGATGCGCCGGCGCCTTGGCAGGTGCATGTTGCGCCGTCACCTGCGCATGTGCGGCCACGGCATTACCACCACGTTGCTGGCCGCCGGGTTGAGCGCCGGTGTGCGCGGCTCCAGCCGCCATATGCGGATTGCCCGTCGCATGATCCGGCAGATGACCTTCGTGATGCGCCATCACGTTATGCAGTTCATCTCGTCGATGGAAAACGTCTGCGCGATGATCGCCATGTGCATAGAATTGGCGATGGCGTCTGCCATCCGGACCGATAATCCAGATGTAGGTCGAACCGCCGATGAAAACCACATCGCTATCGGCAACGACCGCGATCGACGCGTCATAAGGCATGGGGGCGTAGTAGTCTTCGACCACGACGGGCGCAGGCGGCGGCGGAGCGAGCACGCTCTGAATCGCCGCGCCCACGTTGGGATCGACGACGAGTTGCCCCTGAGGGTTAGTCACACAGCCTGCAAGCAGCGAAAAAACGGCAAAAGCCGCGCAGCGCGTGGTTGTTATTTTCATGGTCATTCCTCGATGCGGTCATTTTTTGTTTTCGATTCTGTATCAACGACCCCCGCATCGATTTCTTAAGAACTTATTGATAAGTCTATATTTCTGATCGTTACAGCTCCGCCACGCACAAAGCGTTCGCGGCGCGCGTTCGTGGAAGCCTTGCAATTGCCCCGTTCATTCGCGATCGAAGCCGCGGACATTCAACGTTCAAAGGCTCGATATGGCGGATGCCGATGCCCGCATCCACCCGCGCGTGTTCGAAGGCGAAAGATCAATCGATCACAAAGCTCACCAGAGCCTTGCACCAGTATTCAGACACGTCGTGCGATTGCGCGATCATTGCGCCGTCGCGAAACACGCGACACAGCGGCACATCCGTGCGGATGTCGACGTCATCGCCCATATCCGTCATGAAGGGATCGCCAGCGCGCCGCACTCACGCGGCGCGTGGCGTCGATGCGTTAGCGCGGCGAAGCGAGCACGCTCGCGATCACGCCGGTCGCCACCGCGGCCAGCACGTAGTCGCCGTTCACGCCGACCCAGTGATAGCCGCGCGGCGGCGCGGAGAGTCCGTGGCCGCGCCAGTCGTCGACGACATAGTTGCGATCGCGGTATTCCGGCGGAATGCGGTCGCCTTTGTGCCAGTCGTTATGCGGCACCGGACCGCCCGGACGGGAAATCGACGCGTCATGCATCGGCGCACCATGCCCCGGGTTGCCGTGAGGTGCGCCATGCGGCGCGCCGTGGCTCGCGCCCGGATGACCCTGACCATCGGGTCCACCGTCCTGATGCGGTTGAGCGTACACAACGGCCGACACACCGAACAACGAGCAAATAAGTGCACTCGCAACAGCTTTGCGATACATAAAGATTCCTCCCTGGGTTATGACTGAGTCATGCTCGCGTCCCGGCTGGATGTTCGCTACACGCCGCCGGTCGCAGCAAAAGGTTAGCAGAGGCAGCTAGCCCCCGCAGAAAAGCACACACTCGCCTGTCGGCAAGCACGCCACGTTCCGCGGCCGACGCCCATGCCAGTCGTTTTGCCGCAAGCCGTCGCCGGTACGATCGTGTGCGCGTTTGCGGCACACAATCCAGCCAATATTGGCCGGACAAGGCGCAATTCAAATGCCTGTATCATGAGCGGTTTTTCGATGACGCGGTCGGCGCGCCATCAAACCCGAGGTAATGCCCTATGTTCGGCCGATTCATGCCCAGAGACGGCAATTTTTTCGAGATTTTCAATGCCCATGCCCGATATATCGTGGACGGCAGTCATGCTCTCGAAAAGCTGATCGAGAATCTCGACGACGCGGAGCGACACCGGCGAAACATCAAGATCAACGAAAAGTCGGCCGATAAACTGACTCGCGACTGCAACGATCTGCTGCACAAGACCTTCATCACGCCGCTGGATCGCGATCAGATCCAGCAGCTCATCAACACGCTGGATGACATCATCGACGTGATTGAGGATGTTGCGAACACCATTACGCTGTATGACGTGCAAGCGTTGCCCGACGATGCGATCGAGTTCGCGCGGCTGAGCACGAAGACAGCCATTCAGGTTCAGCAGGCCGTCAGCATGCTTTCCGACATGAAGCAGGCAGATCAGATCCTGCGATGCTGCAAGGAAATCGACGAACTCGAATCCGAAGTCGACCGGTTGCTGCGTATCGCAATCTCGCGGCTATTCCGCGAGGAAGCCGATGTCAAGACGCTCATCAAACTGAAAAGCGTCTACGAACTCCTTGAAACCATTACCGATAAATGCGAGGTCGCCGCAACCATTATCGAGGGCATTGTGCTGGAAAACGCTTGAGCGAATTCAACCATGCATCCGATTCAACTCGCTCTCTGGGCCATCATTCTGCTCGTCGCGATCGCCCTCCTGTTTGACTTCATGAACGGGTTTCACGACGCCGCCAACGCCATTGCGACCGTGGTGTCCACCGGGGTGTTGAAGCCGCAGCAGGCGGTCGCATTTGCGGCGTTCTTCAACGTCGTTGCGTATTTTGTCTTTCACCTCGGCGTGGCCGCCACCATTGGCAAAGGCACGATCGATCCCGCGATAGTCGATCAGTACGTGGTGTTCGGCGCACTGATCGGCGCCATCGGCTGGAATTTCATCACCTGGTACTACGGCATTCCCTCCAGTTCGTCGCATGCGCTGATCGGCGGACTGGTCGGCTCGGCGCTGGCCAAATCCGGCTGGGGCGCGCTGAATCTCGACGGCGTCATGAAGACCGTGGCCTTCATCGTCATCTCGCCGGTGCTGGGTTTCGTGCTGGGCTCGTGCTTCATGCTCGGCATCGCCTGGCTCTATTTCCGCGTGCCGCAAAGCAAGGTGGATCGCCAGTTCCGCAGCCTGCAATTGATCTCGGCGGGCCTTTACAGCCTCGGGCACGGCGGCAACGACTCGCAGAAGACCATCGGCATTATCTGGATGCTGCTGATCGCCGCGGGCTATGCATCGCACAACGCCGTCGCGCCGCCGCTCTGGGTGGCCGCCGGATGCTATGCGTCGATGGGACTCGGAACCCTTTTCGGCGGATGGCGCATCGTGCGGACGATGGGGCAGAAGATCACGAAGCTCAAGCCGGTGGGCGGTTTTTGCGCCGAACTCGGCGGCGCGCTCACCTTATTCGTCGCCTCGGGGCTCGGCATTCCCGTTTCGACGACGCATACCATCACCGGCGCGATCGTCGGCGTCGGCGCCACGCAGAAGCTCTCCGCGGTGCGTTGGGGCGTGGCGGGCAATATCATCTGGGCCTGGGTGCTCACCATCCCGGCTTCCGCGGCGATGGCGGCAATGGCCTGGTGGATCGGGACCCGGCTGCTTTAAGAAAACGGCCGCCGTTTTTTATCGCATCGAATCGCGCCATTCTGTGTGACACTAGTGTTACATCCAGACGCCGATCGCAAGGCGCCCCGTCAACGGGGCCCCAAAGTCGTGCAGTAACCGTCGCCTATCGTGTTGATCCTTCTGAATCTGCTTTCCGGTGTGTCGCTTCTGGTGTGGGGCACACACATCGTTCGCACCGGCATACTGCGCGTGCTCGGCGCCGATCTTCGCGCGATCCTCGGCCGCAGCACGGGTAGCCGCCTCAAGGCCTTTCTTGCCGGGCTGGGCGTCACCAGCCTCGTGCAAAGCAGTAACGCCACGGCGGTCATCATCTCGTCGTTCGCCGCGCAAGGCATGGTGTCGCTGGCCAGCGGCCTGACCATCATGCTGGGCGCCGACGTGGGCACCGCGCTCATGGCGCGGGTGCTGACACTCGATCTGTCGTGGCTGTCTCCGCTGCTGATACTCGCCGGCGTACCGCTGTTTCTCACGCGCAAGCAGACGCGCGCCGGCCAGACCGGGCGCACGCTCATCGGGCTCGGTCTGATCCTGCTGGCGCTTCACCTGATCGTGGAAGCGGCGCAACCGATGATGCAGGGCACGAGCGTCCGGGTGATGTTCAGCGCCCTGACCGGCGACACGATGCTCGATGCGCTCGTCGGCGCGGCCTTCGCGATGCTCTCGTATTCGAGCCTCGCCGCCGTTCTTTTGACCGCGACGCTCGCCTCCTCCGGCGTCATTTCGTTGAAGGTCGCCTTGTGTCTCGTGGTCGGCGCGAATCTCGGCAGCGGTCTGCTCGCGCTGATGAGCGCATTGCCCCAAAACGCCGCGGCGCGCCGCCTCGCCGTGGGCAGTTTCGCCTTCAAGCTGCTCGGCGCGGTGATTATCCTGCCGTTCGCCTCGTTGCTCGCACGCGCATTGCCGGTCATCATTTCGAATCCGCGCGAGGCCGTGGTCGGCTTCCATCTCATCTACAACACGGTGCGGTGTTGCGCCTGCCTCACGATGGTCGACCGGGTCGCCGCCATCTGCCGTCGCTTGTTGCCCGACCGGCCGCAGGTGGCCGGCGAACTGCGTCCGCTCCATCTCGACCCCGCCGGGCTGGCCACGCCGGGACTCGCGCTGGCCAACGCGTCGCGCGAAGTGCTGCGGATTGGCGACATCGTCGGCGTGATGCTGGAGAACGTGTCGGAACTGCTCAGACGCAACGATCTCGCCGTCGCGCGCGAAACCATGCGCATGGACGACGACGTCGACCAGCTCTACGCCGAAGTGAAAAGCTATCTGACGCTGATCTCGCGCGAGCAACTCGATGAAGCCGAAAGCCGCCGCTGGACGGACATCATTTCCCTCACGATCAATCTCGAACATGCGGGCGACATCATCGAGCGCATCGTGAGCGACATCGAAGAGAAAAAGATCTCCCAGCGGCTCGCGTTCTCCGAGGAAGGACTGGGTGAACTCGACGATCTGCACGCGCGGCTGGTGAGCAATCTGCGGCTAGGCCTGTCGGTGTTCCTGAACAACGATCTGCGCTGCGCGGAGCAGCTTCTGGCCGAGAAGGAACGTTTCCGCGATCTGGAGCGCGTGTATTCCCACAAGCATCTGGACCGGCTGGCAGGCCAGTCGCTTCGCAGCGTGGAAACCAGCGCGCTGCACCTCGATCTGATCAGCAATATGAAGCGGCTGAATTCGCTGTTCTGCTCGACGGCGTATCCGGTGCTCGACGCCGCAGGCGCGCTTCATGAAACGCGCCTGCGCAAACGTTCGCTCGACAGTCTGCACACGAAGGAGTGACGCCGCTGTTCCTGCTCGCTGCTCCTGCTCGCCGACGTGTTCCAGACGGTGCCGCAGACGGTGCATTCGCGGCGCGCCCGCGCCGCCATATCCGTTATAGCGGCGCCAGGCGCTCCACGACCTCGTCGAACGACGGTCTGTGCTCGACGCTTGCGGCCAGACAATCCGTAACCAGTGCCTGAAACGCCGCAGCCAGCTCGCCAGCCTCCCCCACCAGGCGAGACGCCAGTTCCTCGAGCAAACACCCGAACGCCCGCACCTCGATCCGCTCGAGCGACTGCGCCAGCGACTCGTCGCGCGCGTCGAACAACGACGCCGCGCCAAAATCCCCGAGCAACGCGTGCCCCGCGCCGTCATGCAGAATATTGTGCGCATACAGATCGCCGTGCATGATCCCGCGCCGATGCAGATGCCGCGCCGCCGACGCCATTCCGCTCGCGATCCGCAGCGCCACGGTCCGGTCGAACAGCGTATCGGCGGCGTACACATCGCGCGTGCACGAATCGAGACTCGGCGGCCCGGCGAGATTGCCGAACGCCGGATCGATCAATGCCATCACGAGCCCATGCTCGCCGAGCGGATGCCCCGTGGCCTTGCCCAGCACGGGAATCAGATTCGGATGCGGCCCCGCCTGCAAACACGCCGCCATTTCCAGTTCCGGCAATCCGTCGCTGGTCACCGCGCCCTTGAACAGCTTCACGGCGACCGCTTCGGCCGGATGCCCGTCCTTCAACAGACGCGTCGCGCGATGCGTCACGCCCGACGCGCCCTCGCCCAGCGTTTGCCCGAGCGCGAGCGTATGCCAGTCGATATCGGGCACCGAGGCATCCGTGAGCGCAGCCTGTTCGCGCGTCGCATTCAGCGGATTGCCCGCATAAGCCAGCCACGCGAGCCGCGGCAGACGCAACAGCCAGTCCGGCAACGCGTCGAGCCGGTTCGCCGACACCCGCAGCAGTTCGAGCCGCTCGCAGGCCGCCATCGTCTCCGGCAGCGCGCGCAGCCGGTTGCCCGCCAGCATCAGTTTCTGCAATTGCGGACGTTCGCCGATTTCCTGCGGCAACGCATCGATGTTGTTGTCGGTCAGGATCAGCCAGCGCAATGACGGCGGCAGCGCGCTCGCCGCAACGTGGCGAATGCGGTTCGCCTTGAAACCGACCATGCTCAGCGACGCGCAATCGCCGAGCATCGGCGGCAGCTCGGTGAACGGATTATTCGACGCGAACAGAATGCGCAGATGGCGCAGCTTCGGCAGGTCGTCGGGCAGCGAAGTCAGCACGTTGCCCGAAAGGTCGAGCACTTCCAGCGTGTCGGCGAGATCGAAAATCTCGCGCGGGAATTCGGTCAACCCGCAAGCGAGCTTGAGCTGTCGTGCGCCGGCAAGGCGGCCGGCGCGCAGTTGTTCGAGGGTGGCGGTGGTCACGCGTGGATCGAATCGGAGAATGGCAGGGAGTGTCGGATGCGCGCAGGCGGCGTCCATGCTGCCAATTCTAGCGGGAACGATCCGCGAGGGCGGCGATGGCGCGATTTCACGCGTGTCGAACGGGGCGCGATCCCTTCGCGAGCGCCATGTCGGCGGGCAGAAACGACAACGGCGCCGCGTGAGCCTCCACGCGGCGCCGTTGCTGCATCACGTCTGATTTACGGGCGGCGCGCGCCGCCTGCGTCCTCGGTGACGCTCACGCGTTGCAGACGCGCGTCGGAGGGTTGCGTGTCTTGCGCGCGCTCCGCGTCGTCGTCCGTTGCGACCTGCGAGAGATCGCGGCCGCGCGTTTCGGGCAGCATCAGCGCCGCCGTCACCACGAGCAGATACGAGACGCACGCGCAGATGCCCATCGCCGCGCCGAGTTCGAGTTTCGCGCTCAGCACGCCGACCATCGTCGGCATGATCGCGCCGATCGCGCGGCCCGCGTTGCCGCACAGCCCTTGCGCCGATGCACGGATGCGCGTCGGGAACAGTTCGGCGATATACGCACCGGTGCCCGCCGCCGTGCCCGATTGCAGCGTGCCCAGCACGAAGCCGAGCACCAGCGTGACCGGCAGCGTGATGTGCACGAGCGTGTACGTGGCCACGGCAATCGCCTGCAGGCACGCGATCACGATGAACGTATAACGGCGGCCGAAGCGATCCGCCATCCAGCCGTTCAGGAACGCGCCCGCGAACGAACCGAGAATGTTGATCGCGAGATAGCCGCCCACGTTCGTGATCGACAGATGCAGCGCGAGTTTCAGATACGCCGGCAGCCACGTGATCATCACGTAGTTGCCGCCGTAGATGCCGAACGTCAGCAGGATCGCCTTGAAGGTGGTCATGCGCGTGGGCGCGGCGAACACTTCCCAGATGCTCGGGCGGTCCTCGGCGTGCTCGCGCTGGATCTGCGCGAACACCGGCGCTTCCTTGATGTGTCGGCGAATCCACAGCACGAGCAGCGTCGGCAGCAGGCCGATGGCGAACATCACGCGCCACGCGAGCGCCGGTTCGAGCGTGTTGAACAGCAAGGTGGAGAGCAGCACGGCCACGCCGTAGCCCACGGCCCAGCCCGCCTGAAGCGAGCCGACCGCGCGGCCGCGCACTTGCGGACGGATCGTTTCGCTGATGAGCACCGCGCCCACGGCCCATTCGCCGCCGAAGCCGAGGCCTTGCAGCCCGCGCGTGATCATCAGTTGCCAGAACGAGTCGGTGAACGCGGAGAGCAGCGTGAACGCCGAGAACCACAGAATGGTGATCTGCAGGATGCGCACGCGTCCGTAGCGGTCGGCGAGAATACCCGCGATCCAGCCGCCCAGCGACGCCATGATGAGCACCGTCGTGCCCAGAATGCCGGCCTGGCCGCGCGTCATGCCCCAGAGGGCGATCAGCGTGGGAATCGCGAGGGCATACATCTGCGTATCCATCGCATCGAGTCCCCAGCCGCTGAAGCACGCCCAGTAGGTGCGCTTCTCCGGCTTCGTCAACTCGGTGTACCACTTGAACATGCTCTGTCTCCTTCCACCTGCCTGATGCCGTGCCTCACTTGCCTGCATGCGCCGAAGCGCTACGACAACCGCGACAACCCAGCGAAAACCACTCAGTCGATATAGCGCAGCCCGAGCTTTTCGAGCGGCTCGCGCATCTTGTACATGTCGAGGCCGAGCACGCCCGAAGCGAGCTTCGCGCGTTTTTCGCCTTCGAACGATTCGCGTGCGATGGCTTTATCGAGCGTATCGACGGCCTTCGCCGACGGCACCACGACCACGCCGTCGTTATCGGCCACGATCACGTCGCCCGGATTCACGAGCGCGCCCGCGCACACCACGGGAATGTTGACCGAGCCGAGCGTCGCCTTGATGCAGCCCTTCGACGAAATGGCCTTGCTCCACACCGGGAAGCCCATTTCCTGCAGCACGCTCACGTCGCGCACGCCGCCGTCGATGATCAGCGCACGCGCGCCGCGCGCCTTGAAGCTGGTCGCCAGCAGGTCGCCGAAATAACCGTCGGTGCATTCGGCCGTGATGGCCGCGACCACGATGTCGCCGGGCTGAATCTGCTCGGCGGCCACGTGCATCATCCAGTTGTCGCCGGGATGCAGCAGCACCGTCACGGCCGTGCCGCTCACCGGCGCGCCCGCGTAGATCGGCCGCATATACGGCTTCATCAGGCCGACGCGGCCCATGGCTTCGTGCACGGTCGCGCTGCCCAGCGCGCCGAGTTCGTCCGCCGCGCGGCGTTCCGCGCGGGCGATGTTGCGATACACCACTCCGAGTTCAGTCATGTTCAACGTCCTTGTGCCTTGAGCGTGGCGTCGAGGCGCGAATACACGCGACGCGCATTGCCTTCGTAAATCTTGTAGCGCTGGTCCGGGTTCATGTCCGCGGCTTCCACGTAGCGCTTCGTATCGTCGAAATAGTTGCCCGTTTGCGGATCGATGCCGCGCACCGCGCCGATCATTTCGCTGGCGAACAGAATGTTGTCGACCGGAATCACCTTCGTCAGCAGGTCGATGCCCGGCTGGTGATACACGCAGGTGTCGAAGAAAATGTTTTTCAGCAGATGCTCTTCGAGCAGCGGCTTTTTCATTTCCTGCGCAAGACCGCGGAAACGGCCCCAGTGATACGGCACCGCGCCGCCGCCGTGCGGAATCACGAATTTCAGCGTGGGGAAATCGCGGAACAGATCCGACGTGAGGCATTGCATGAACGCCGTCGTGTCCGCGTTCAGATAATGCGCGCCGGTGGTGTGGAAGCACGCGTTGCAACTCGTGCTCACGTGCACCATCGCCGGAATGTCGTACTCGACCATCTTTTCATAGATCGGATACCACGAGCGGTCGGAGAGCGGCGGGCTCGTCCAGTGGCCGCCCGAGGGATCCGGATTCAGATTGATCGCGACATTGCCGTACTGCTCCACGCACTTCACGAGTTCGGGAATACAGGTGGCGACATCCACGCCGGGGCTTTGCGGCAGCATCGCGGCCGGAATGAAATGCTCCGGAAACAGCTGGCTCACGCGGTAGCACAGCTCGTTGCAGATCGCGGCCCACGTAGCGGAGACTTCGTAATCGCCGATGTGGTGCGCCATGAAACTGGCGCGCGGGCTGAACACCGTGAGGTCGAGGCCGCGCTCGCGCATCAGGCGCAACTGGTTCTGCTCGATCGATTCGCGCAGCTCGTCGTCGCTGATCTTCAGCTCGGAGACGGACGGCATCTCCGACGGGCTGTTGATGCCCGCGATCTGGCGGTTGCGCCACGTTTCCAGCGCCTTGGGAGCGGTCGTGTAGTGACCGTGGATGTCAATGATCATCAGTATTCCGTACTACATGAAAAATTCTTGAAACGGTTCAATGCGAGGCGCCCACCGTCGCGTTCGCCGCCGCCACGCTCGTACGCTGCGCGAACAGGATCGCGATGGCTGCGAGCACCGCCGGCACCGCCAGCGTCGCGAGAATCGACTCGAAACCCCAGCCGAGACCAAGCAGCGCACCGCCGATCGCCGAGCCGAAAATGCTGCCGAAACGGCCCATGCCCAGCATCCAGCTCACGCCCGTGGCGCGCGCCTGGGTCGGATAACGGCCCGGCGCAAAAGCATTCAACCCCGTCTGCGCGCCGCTCATGCAGAAGCCCGCAGCAAACACCAGCATCGTCAAGCTCGACGACAGCGCGCCCACCGACGCCACCGCCAGCACGCACAGCCCGCCGCCCACGTAAGCCGCGCTGATCACCGGCGCGGGACGCGTCTTGTCCATCAGCCAGCCGACGATCACCGCACCGATCGTGCCGCCGATCTGGAACATCGCCGTCACGTTGGCCGCGACCGTCACCGAAAGGCCCGCGTCCTTGATCAGCGTCGGCAGCCAGCCCGTCAGCAGATAAATCACCAGCAGGCCCATGAAATACGTCACCCACAACAGCAGCGTCATCGCGCTATAGCCCTGCGAGAACAGGATGCCGATGGGCTTGCGCGACGGCACCGGCGGCTCGTTCGAGATGAAGCGCTCCTCACCCGTGAAGCGGCCTTCGCAGACGCGGTTCAGGATCTGCGCGATCCGCGCCGAGGCCGCACCACGCACCGCCAGCAGACGCGCCGATTCCGGCAGCAGCCACAGATGCAGCGGGATCATCACCAGCGGCAACGCACCGCCGACGATCAGCACCGCACGCCAGCCGTGCGTCGGAATCAGCCAGCCCGCGACGAAACCAATCAGCGCCGAGCCCAGATTGAAGCCCGTGAACATGATGGTGATCATCAGCGCGCGCTTGCGTTGCGGCGCGTACTCCGACAGCAGCGTCGTCGTGTTCGGCATCGCCGCGCCGAGACCGATACCGGTCAGCAGACGCAGCACGGCCATTTCAGTCGGCGTGCTCGTGAACGCTGTCGCGATCGTGAAGATCCCGAAGACGAAAATCGACGACAGCAACACCACCTTGCGCCCGAAACGGTCCGACGACGGACCCGCCACCAGCGCGCCAATCACGAGGCCGAGCGGCGCCGCGCTCATGACGAGGCCAAACGCGGGGCGGGAAATCGCCCATTCGTGAAGAATCGGCGGCGCGACGAAACCCATGATCGCCACGTCCATGCCGTCCGCCGTCACCACGAGAAAACACAGTGCGACCAGCAACCACTGGTACGCCGTAATCTTCTGCTCGTCGATGAAGGCCTTGATGTCGATAACCCTGCTCCCCGCCATTGCCTCGTCTCCTCTGTCATGGCGGTGCTGCCCGCACATTCGTGCTACGCGCACCGCGAATTCATCTTGTCTAGCCGCGCTCGCCGGATTTTCCGGTCGATTGGCGCTGACAATAAGGAGACCGCCGACCCGAGGCTACTACGGGTTAACCACAAGTCAAGCGGCCGAACGTGGAATGCAAGGGGCAGCGCGACGCTTTCCGCGCCAGGCTTGCAAGCCTGAAAGCCAAGCCGCATAAGGCCTGGCGTGGCTTGCGGCGGATCACCGCGCGGTGCCCGAACGCAGTGGCGCGCGAACCAGTCGATAAACGAAACAGATGGGGATTGCAAGACTTCGCAATCGGGCTCCGCGCGGGGGCATGAAATCGGAGAAACCCGCTGAATTCGATCGAAGGGCGTGCGGGTGTCCGTGCGGCCGGGTGGAGATCGTCTGTCGAAAGCGTAGGTAAAAACGATCAGGCGGGCACGGCGAGCGCCTGTCGGCCGGACTAACGACAGGCGCATGAAAGCGAACGCCTTGCGATCGAAGGCGCTTGAATCGTTCGGAAACCTGATCAAATATGTGCCGCCTTCAGCGGACTGGCGATGCAGAAACGTGTTCGTCCGAAGTCGGGCGAATTAAAACGCGCCTGGGGAAAAACGGTTCGGCTTCCGCGAGTCGCCCAACTTTTGGCGCGCGAGTTTTCTCGTCGCGCGATTCAGGGCTAACTGGAAATGTAGGGAAATCGAGTGGAATTGGCGCAGTGCAGCAGAATGCACCACGCGATTGCAGATTGCAGATTGGAGGAGCGGAAGATAAACCGACTCGCTGTTGAAGTTAGCTGTTGATGTTAGCTGTTGAACTGAGCGGTCGAAACGATCAAGCGGTGAAGCGGTAAAGGAATTAACGACCGTAGCCGGCATTGCGCCATCGAAAAGCGAAGCAGCGCTCCGCCAGCCACGGTTATTCGACCACCATGTGGCTTTATTCTGCAGCCGCTGCCGGTGCTGCAGCAGTCGTTGCCGCCTTTGCAGCCGTCTTGCGCGGCGCACCGCGCTTTTTCGCAGCGACGGTCTTGCGTGCGCGCGTGGCGCCAGCCGGTGCTGCTGCGCGACGGCCAGCGGCCTTCTTCGCTGCAACCGGCTTCTTGGCAGCAGCGCGTTTTGCTGGTGCTTTCTTTGCTGCGGCGGCCTTGCTTTCCACCGCGCCGGCGATCAGGAATTTCGAGCGGTCTTTCACGTCGCGAATCCAGGCCGGTGCACGGCCACGGCCGGTCCACGTTGCGCCCGTTTTCGGGTCGGCGTATTTCGGCGCGACCGGCGCGCTTGCACGCCGCGTTTTAACGACGCCGTTCGCGGCCTTGACGCCCGGCTTGCGACCGCGCCTTTTCCCGACAAAGCTTTCGATATCGACGAGGCTCAAGCCATGCTTGTGCATCAGATCGCGAATTTTCGCGAGGCCGACCGAAGTCTGCTTTTCCGCAATGGCGGTCGCCTGCTTCTGGAGTTTTGCAATTTTCGAGTTGATCGAGTCGAGCGTAACCATTCTTCCCTCCCTGTCAGGAATGCGTCTGCCGGCTCTGCCTGAAAAAGACTTCTTTGGCATCTCGAAGTTTGGCCGGAGACATTGTGGCGATATCATTGCGCCACGCAGATTATGAAGGCAAATCGGCAACACATGCAAATTGCGTGTCCGTATTCGATCAATAGACGGGCTGAAATTGACTTTTTCGCCACGAAAATCTTTCGAACGCTTTCACCACAAGCTAACAGCGAACGAAATACCCAGTCATTTTTCTCTTCGCATGCCATGTCGTGCGCTTGATGAAGCCGGTCCGCAGTTTCAAAAATTGAAACATACGACGCTTGTGCATGCGCTTGCGCAGGCTTCTATCGCCGCGAAAAAAGTGCTGCGCCGTCTTTACCGCATTTTTCATGCAAGACCGGCATCGTGATTTCGACTATCGGTAGTCGCGCATGTCTGCGGTTGTGTTTTTCTTTTAAGAACGATGATCCGCCAGAACGCCAATGGCCGCCATGGCGATTCGATTCGCGTTCGAGTGGCGTGGCGTGGCGTGGCGAATTGAAGCGATCGATACCGTCGATCGCGACTTCGCAATCGTCATCGCACACGATAAGCGGTTGCGATTGAAGCGCGTTTTTGCACCGGCTTGTGCGCCTGGCCGTTCATCTGATAGCGCGCGGCAAAAGTGAAGCGACGATCACGTGAAGGCGCAAGATCTGCGCCTTCCAGCCCAGAATACCCATCGAGGCACACCGCTTCATGCGCATATTTTTTGGCAAACGGGATCGTCATTGTCTACAAATCATATAATGACGCGAAGAACTGTCCTTCGCGGACGCTCTCCATCGCCGAATGCAAGCTCACGCAACAGCCGATCAGCGCCGCGTCGCGCCGCACGATCACCACCAAGAACGCACGCTGCGTCTCGGTGTGAAAGCGATTTGCCGTTTCGTTTGCGCGCAATATAGTCAGTTGCATATCGGTGGCGAACGAAGCCGGACTCGATACACCCCACATCCGAGATGTCGGCCAACGAGCGCTGATTCGTGATCGCGGATGCGGCGTTGTCATGCGCGAACGTGCAACAGGTGATACGCTGCGAACCGGTCTCATCTGAAAGATGGCAAACCGCCGGGCAATACACCGGCAACATCACTGGCCAAATCACCGGCCAAATCACCGACCGAACCAAACTGACAGAACGCCCACTGAACCGCTCAACGCCCGCTCGCTGGCACCCAAAGCTTTCGTCTGCGCATTCGCTTCACACCGCCTTTTTGCTTGCTTTTTTGCACTTGATTTGTGCATTTATTTTGTTCATTTAACCTGCAGCCTCCGTCAACCCGCTTTCCACCACGCCAAATGGGCAAATCGCCCATCCAGTACGCAATAAGTCTTTAGAAAAATTCATGAGTGCCTCTGCAGAAACCCCTGTTCGGGAAGAACACGTCGAGCGCGTCGTGGCGCCGATCGAGCCGCCGCATGGGCTCGGCATCGCCGAACTGTCGCTTGCCCTGGGCGGATTCGCCATCGGCACCGCCGAATTCGCCGCGATGGGCATCCTGCCCGAAATGGCCGGCGATCTGCACGTATCGATTCCGCAAGCGGGCCATATGATCAGCGCGTATGCGGCGGGCGTGGTCGTCGGCGCGCCGTTGATCACCGTGTTGCTCGCGAGAATGCCGCGGCGCGCGCTGCTGATTCTGCTGATGCTGCTTTACGCGATCGGCAATGGCGCGAGCGCGATTTTCCACAGCTACTCGCTCGTGCTCGTGAGCCGCTTTATTGCCGGTCTGCCGCACGGCGCGTATTTCGGCCTCGCCGCGCTCGCCGCCGCCGCGCTCGTGCCGCCGCACAAACGCGGCGCGGCCATCGGCAAGGTCATGTTGGGACTGAGCGTCGCGAATGTGATTGGCGTGCCGGTCGCCACCTGGCTCGGTCAGGGCCTCGGCTGGCAGGCGTGTTTCGCGGCGGTGGCGATCATCGCGCTCGTCACGGCGGGCATGATCGCGTGGTCGGTGCCGGCATTGCCGATGTCGAACAAGGCGAGCCCGCTGACCGAACTCGGCGCGCTCGGCCGCCCGCAAGTGCTGCTCACGCTGCTCGCCTCGGCGGTCGGCTTCGGCGGCATTTTCTCGGTTTATAGCTATGTGGCGTCCACGCTCACCGAAGTCACGCACGTCGCCAGCTATCACGTGCCGTGGGCGCTTGCGCTGATCGGCGTTGGCATGATTCTCGGCAATATGGCCTGCGGCTGGCTCGCCGACCGCTGGCTCAAGCGCACCATGTTCGGCATGTACGCGTTCACGGCGGTCATCCTGCTCGTGTTCGTGGTCGCCGCGCCGCATCTCTGGGCGATGCTGCCGATTCTGTTCTGCGTGGGCTTCGGTTCCGCCTGCACGCCCGCGTTCCAGTCGCGGCTGATGGACGTGGCCGGGGACGCGCAATCGCTCGCCGCCGCGCTCAATCACAGCGCGTTCAATATCGCCAATGCGCTCGGCGCGTGGCTCGGCGGCATTGTGATCGCGATGGGTTTCGGCTGGATCGCGACCGGCTGGGTGGGCGCGATTCTCGCGGTGCTCGGCATCGCCGTGTTGATGGTGTCGTTCTCGCTCGACCGCAAGGCGGCCTGAGCGGCGCGATCACGTATGATGTTTCGCGAGGTCCCGCGCGTGGCGGGACCGTCGAGGAACCGAACACCATGCCGTCTTCCATCCGCAATTCGCTGGTCTGGATTTTCGACGCCTTCGAGCGCGAACCGAATTACGTCCGCAAGCTGATGTTCGGCTGCGACGCCGCCTATCTCGACGGCCTGCTCTGTCTGATTGCCGCCGATCGCGGCGAGCCCTGGAGCGGCATGCTCGTGTGCACGTCGAAAGACCGTCACGCGGCGCTGATCGACGCGATTCCGGCGCTGCGCCCGCATCCCGTGCTCGGGAAATGGCTGTATATCTCGCAGGCCGACCCGGCCTTCGAAACGGTCGTGGAGGAGTTGACGGCCCTCGTGCTCGCGCGCGATGAGCGCGTGGGCGTCGAGCCCAAGCCGCGTAATCGCAGCCGCAAGAGCCTGTTGCCGAAATAATGGCGCAACGGACAACGCGCGCACCACGGCGCGCGTTGTCTTCACTTCAATACTGCATCACTGCGTCACTGCATGTGCTGGCCGCCGTTGATCGGAATATTCGCGCCGGTCACGAAACCTGCGTCGTCCGAACACAGGAACAGCACGAGCGCCGCCACTTCGTCCGGATTGCCGAGACGGCCCATCGGAATTTGCGGCAGGATCTTCGAATCGAGAATGTCCTGCGGAATCGCGGTGACCATTTTCGTCGCGAGATAACCCGGCGAAATCGTATTCACCGTCACGCCCTTGCGCGCCACTTCCAGCGCGAGCGATTTGGTGAAACCGTGCATACCGGCTTTCGCGGCCGCATAATTGGTCTGCCCCACCGAACCCTTCGACCCGTTCACCGACGAAATATTGATGATGCGCCCCCACGCGCGCTCCACCATGCCGTCGCACAAGGGCTTCGAGATATTGAAGATCGAATCGAGATTGGTGCGCAGCACCGCGTCCCAGTTCACCTTGTCGAGTTTGCGGAACGTCATGTCGCGCGTGATGCCGGCGTTGTTCACCAGAATGTCGATCGGACCGATTTCGCTCTGAATCTTGTCGGCGCCGCGCTGGCACGAATCGTAATCCGCCACGTCCATCGCATACGCATGAAATCCGCGGCCCGCCGACTCCATGCGCGACAGCCAGTCCTTCGCTCCGGCGTTATCGGGCGAATGCGTGACGACGACCTTGTAGCCCGCGTCGTGCAGGCGCACGCTGATCGCCTCGCCAAGACCGCCCATTCCACCCGTTACCAATGCAATACGATTAGTCATCCTGTATATCCGCGAGAGTCATACTTCATATAATGGCGTGACACCACTCGAGGGTCCGTCACGTTGTTCGTTGCCCGGCAAGCGTCGTGTGTGTGGGGACGCTGCAAGCAAGCGCGCGCGGGTTTTACTAACGTCTGATATTGCGCGAACACTTTTTGGGGCCGCCGGCACGCCGGCGCCGCGCGGCCCCCATCAACCTTAAAGGTGGATCAGCCGCGCTCGATTGCGAGCGCCACGCCCATGCCGCCGCCGATACACAGCGATGCCAGACCGCGCTTCGCGTCGCGGCGCTGCATTTCATGCAGCAGCGTCACCAGAATCCGGCAACCCGACGCGCCGATCGGATGGCCGATCGCAATCGCGCCACCGTTCACGTT